>CAYTLW010000049.1:0-48474 GCA_964438735.1 uncultured Enterobacteriaceae bacterium
TGTGGCGGTGTCTGTGTCTGTGTCTGTGTCTGTGTCTGTGTCTGTGTCTGTGTCGGTGTCGGCGTCCGTGTCGGTGTCTGTGTCTGTGTCGGTGTCCGTGTCTGTGTCGCTACCGGCGCGGGTGTCGGCGCCGCAGATGAAGTCGTCGGCTCTGGGGCCGCCTGCTCTACCGGCTCCCGGGCTTCGCTGCCTCCCTGTGCGGCGGGACTGCGCTGTGACAGGGCGAATTGCGCTTGCAGCTCGTCCAGCTGTCGTTGCAGGGCGGCAACCCGCTGGCTGGCGTTGATGGCTTTGATCAGCGCGATGGGACCGACCAGAAAGACCAGTCCGGCCAGCACGCCGAGAATCACAAGAACAAGCAAGACCTCCATGGAACGCCTCCGGGCCCTGTGGCCACGTCGGGCGCACGTCGCGGTGAACCGCTGACGAACGCGCAACAGCAACCATCAGGCCAGAGCCAGATGGCCCCATCGTGGCGATCAGGTGAAACGGCCGTGAAACGAGCGCGGGGAACAACTCGCGCAATTGCCCCGTTTCCTTGAGCAGCCGCCCATCCCGGGCTAGCGTCAGGGAGGCGGACGAGCATCCGAAGACCGGGACGATCCGCAGCACGAGGCCACCATGCACCGGCGAGACGGGCCCCCCAAGGATGTTGAACGGATGCCCTGGGAGATGGACGCCGACGAGGCGGCCGCCGCCCCCGAAGACGCGCGCGATGCCCAGACGGTACACGTACCCGCCGCCTCGCAGACCGTGCACCAGGCGCAAACCGAGGTACTGCCCGCCGGCCCACCGAAAGCCGTGCAGACAGACGCGCCTGGCGCGCCGCGTGGCCCCTATGAACGACGGGCCGACAACGCCAGCCCCTATCCCGACGCGCCCTCTCGCGGGTTCCCACCTGGCGCACTCGCGCTGCTGCTGGTCATGGCCTCGGCCATCGCTGGCGCCTGGCTCGCCGGTACCTCGACCAAGGATTTTGCCGCCCACCTCGACGGCCAGGTGCACGCCCTGACCTGCTCGGTGATGCCGGGTGCGCAGGGCACGCTGGGCGCGTCTGGATGCAAAGAGGCCATGCTCTCGCCCTTCAGCTCGGTCATGCGGGATCGCTACTGGGGCGGCGTGCCGGTGGCGTTGGGTGGCCTGGCTGTCTTCGCCTTCCTGGCGGCCCTGGCGTTTGGCCAGGCGCTCTCCAAGGAGCGATCGACCCGCGACACCGGCTACCTGCTCCTGGCGGCCACACTGCCCGTGGTCACCAGCGCCTACTTCGCCTGGTTGTCGTCGGAGAAGGTGGGCTCCTTCTGCACCGTCTGCGTCGGCATCTACGCCGCCTCGGGCGCGACCTGGGTGTTCGCCTGGATCGCTCACCTGCGCACCCCTGGCGCATTCGGCCCGCTGCCATGGGGACGCTGGCTCCTCTGGACCGTCGAGGGCGTCGCTTTCGTCGCCATGATCGGCTGGTTGTGGACCTCGTCGGCGCCCACGGAACGGCCGACCATGGCCGGCTGCGGCACCCTGGTGGCCGAAGACAAGGCCAAGGTGCTGGTGCCCCTGCCGCGCGCCCCCGGCGCCCGCCCCGCGTTGATGGCCATCGACCCCCTCTGCCCGGCCTGTCGAGCATTCGACGAGCGGCTCAAACAGAGCGGTCTGGAGTCGCGCCTGGCCATCGATCTGTTGCTCTTCCCGCTCGATTCCAAGTGCAACTGGATGGTCAAGGACTCCTTGCATCCGGGCGCCTGTGCCCTGTCCGAGGCGGTGCTCTGCGCCCCGGGTTCAGCCCGCCAGATCCTGGCCTGGGCCTTCCAGCACCAGCCGCGCCTGCTGGAGCTGGGCAAGAAGGACGACAAGGCGCTGCGCAAGGAAGTCAAAGCCCGCTTCCCGGCCGTCGGCCGCTGCCTGGGCAGCGCCAAAGCCAAAGCCAAGGTCAACAAGAGCTTGCGATTCGCGGTCGCCAACGCCTTGCAGGTGCTGACGCCGCAGCTTTTCGTCGACGGCACGCGGCTGTGTGACGAAGATACGGACCTCGGCCTGGAGTACACCCTGGGCCAGATGTTGATCCGTGGCGAGGCGGGCGGCGCAGCCGTGCCCCATGGCCACGCGGGAGGTCGACCATGAGCTGGGCCGCCCACAGTATCGCCATCGCAGCCGGCCTCTCGGTGCCGGCCTTCCTGATCTCCGGCTGGCTGGCCGAGGCGCGCGCCAACCTGGGTGAACCGCGCTCAGCCGCAGCGGTGGCTGTAGCCAGCGCCGCCGAAGCCGAGTACTGCACGCCCGAGCTCAAGAAGATCGTCCGCCGTGTGGCCGGCGCCTGCGGCCTGATCCAGCAGGAAGGGCGCGGTTGCCAGCCGGCCGATGCCGCCAAGGTGGTCTCGCTCG
Source organism: uncultured Enterobacteriaceae bacterium (assembly GCA_964438735.1). Classification (GTDB taxonomy): domain Bacteria; phylum Myxococcota_A; class UBA9042; order UBA9042; family UBA9042; genus CAYTLW01. The sequence continues at coordinate 2,374 of CAYTLW010000049.1, forward strand.
ATGGCGACGACTTCAACGCCCTCTTCATGCCCCTGTCCGATCGGGTCCGTATCGTCGAGTACGACGTCAACGAGGCCAATATCGACGACCCCGCCGCGGAAGCCATCGAATCGGCCTGGGCCGACCGACGAGGGGCCAGCTTCTTCTTCGTCGTCGCCCGCGCCAGCCCGGACGGCAAAGCCGAGACCAACAGGGCGCTGTCCGAAGCACGGGCCAAGGCGGTGATGGGCCACCTGCGGCACCGCTTCCAGGATCCGGACATCGAGCGCCAGGTGGGTCTGCTGTGGCTGGGCGAGGAGTTTGCCCAGCTGCCCGAAGACTTCTGCGACTGGTCGCGCAGCCGGGTGGACCAGCCCTGTGACGCCAAGACCATCAACCGGAGCGCGTTCATCGCATGGATCGACTGCTCGATTTAGTTGTTCTCATCGCTGTACTTGCCCTGCTCGCCGCCCCCGGCTGCGGCAAGGATGCCGACAAGTCGTCTGGCACGGGTGGCACGCCGGGCGCGGCGGCCGGTCGAACGGCTGGCGTGGCGCCGGCTGGCAGGGCCGCTGGCGTCGCCGGTACGGCCGCCGTGGCGCTTGATCCGAAGCTGGTGGCCGGGTTCTGCGACAAGCACTGGCCTGGCAGCGGGCCGGATGTGAAGCCATTTGGCGCGGGACCGGCGGCTCGGGCGCTGGACTCCAAGGCGAATCACGCCGGCAAGTGGCGCTGGATCAACTTCTGGGCGACGTGGTGCAAGCCTTGCCTGGAGGAGATGCCCATGCTGGGGCGCTGGCGCGATGCGCTGGTCAAAGAGGGGCATCCCTTCGCGCTCGAGCTATGGAGCGTGGACGAGGATCAGGCGGCCCTGGATGCGCGCTTGAAGACCGGCGTGCCCGGTCCGGTGTGGCATGTGGCCGGTGCGGAGCCGCTGGGCGACTACCTGGAGGGGTTGGGCCTGGATCGCGAGGCGGTGCTGCCGATTCAGATGCTGGTCGATCCCAATGGCAACCTGCGTTGTGCTCGCCTGGGATCGGTGCGACCGCCGGATTACGGCAAGGTGCGCAAGCTGGTCGGTCGCTGAGTCGGCCCCGGGTCGAGCGATCGGTCAGTTGCAGCAGCGGATACCATGGGCACGGGTGGCGGCGATCATCGTTTCGTCCACTTGCCCAAACTCAGATCGGCGGATAGGCGCAGACCTTGCCGGGTTCCTGCGGGATCCCGGCCATGCACTCGTGCGGCGCCGTACAGTCGGCGTCGGTCTTGCAGCCGCGGTAGACGCACAGGGCCAGGTTGTCGTTGGGGTGGCGGCGGTACTTGCTCGGCGGGTCGGGGCAGGCGGCGACGACCGCCAGGTTGATGGCGCTGGCGCAAATGCCACGTTTGAAGGGGTCGCCGATGATGGGCATGCAGAAGCCGCGGCAGGGGTCGGTGGCGTCCGTCTTGCCCTTGACGAAGAGCTCGCAGGGCTCGCCGTTCTTCTTTTTCGTCTCGTCGGGCGGGTCGCGCCAGCAGACGCCGTTGTAGGGGTTGCAATGGCGGCCTGGCAGGCAGTCGGCGTCCTTGCTGCAGGTGTTGTGGCAGCCGGGCGTGTCGGGCGTCCAGTTGCTGTGGGTATTCCAGAAGCCGGTGCAGACCTGGTGCGGGGGGCAGGCGCCCAACTCCCCGATGGCGGCGTTGACGTCGCACGCGCGGCGGCATAAGGACACCGCGAACTCGCCATCGCCGCTGGTCACGCAGGTCGACCCCGGACCGCCACATTGCGCCTCCTCGGAAGCCTTGTTGCCATCCTTGCAGCTACCGGTGCAGAAGCCGTGGGCGCTGGACGTCATGCAGAATTGAGAGGGCAGACAGTGAACGTCCAGCGAGCAAGCGCTGCCGGCCTGGCCGTCACCCGCCGGCATGGGTTTGGGCAGGGTGCCGGTGGCCGGGGCACAGGCGACGGTGGCAGGCGGTTTTGGCGGCGCGAAGACGTGCGTGCGGGCGATGTACACGGTCGTGACGTGTTTGTAGACCTGGTCGCCGGCGTGTGGTTTGCCTTTGTCGTCGACGCCGGGACGGGTGTGACAGCTGGTATAGGAGCCGGTCTTGTCGTCGCGCACGTCGCAGGCGGGGCTGACGTTGGGCTGGCCCGTCCAGCCGTCCAGATCGCCGCATGCGCCCACGGGCTGGATGCCGCAGTCGTTGTAGGGCGTGGTGCATACCCGCCAGGTGGAGGAGAAGCGGTCGAAGTCCCGCCCGCGACAGGAGTAGGTACGCGGCGGGTTGATGAACATATTGCCAAAGAACGCCCCCTCCTCGACCTGCAATGGGGACAGCCACTTGTCGTCGATCTTGTCGACCATGGTCGGGTGATTCGGCGCCCGCCAGTTGACGAGCACGTTGATGGCGTAGGTGTTCGTATTGGCCAGCATGCAGGACGTGATCCACTCCTGGCAGGTCGTGTCGCAGGGGGCGAACTCCCATTGCGGCGCGTAGCCCGAGCCGCCCTTGTACGTCTGCGTCTCGCCGTTGTGGTCGAGCGTGATGGAGCGACCTTCCGGCAGGGCGCAGCGCACGATGTAGTTCATGTAGTAGCGCGCCGCGGCCGAACCGCGCAGCCAGGCAGCGACCGAGCCAGCATTCAGGGACTTGGTCGACAGCGAGCCGGCGATCAGGTCCTGCAAGGGCGGACCGTTGAGGCCGTTGAGGCCGTTGAGGGCGTTGAGGCTGTTGAGGCCGTTGAACCGCGTGACGCCGTTGACCCCAGCGTGACGTGGCGGCACGCCGCTGGACCGCGGCAGGGCCGATTGTCTGTCGACCGCGGCGGCGGGTGTACGGGGCGACTCCTTGCACCCGCCCGCGCCCAGCAGCAGGGCCATCCCGAAGCCTACGCCGCGCGCGATGACCGACGTTCTGAACGGCATCTGCCGCAGCTTCATAACGCCGTCTCGTTGAGGGGTTGCGTTCATGGACGTGGGCGGCGAAAGTAGCAGGATGTTCAAACGGGGGTCAAGGCGAGGGTGGGCGGCGTTGGCCATCGCAGTGCTCACCCTGGCGGCCGCCTGCGACGACAAGTCCGCCAGCAATGGCGGCCCTGCCAGCGCAGGGAACGACACCTTCCAGGGCGAGGTCCAGGGCGAACCCGGCGACGACACAGGTGACGACGCCGGACCGGGCGGCAACAAGCCGGGGCCCGTCTGCTGTGAACCCGAGACCGACGAGGACTGCACCGCCTGCTATCGCAATCTCGAGAAGTGCTGCAACGCCGAACTGACCTTCAAGAGCCCCGAGTCATTCGGCTCAGTGGTCCAGAACTGCCAGGGCAACCCGAGCTGCCGGGACTGCTGCAACGAATGCGCGTCGCTGTCGTGCGCCAAGGTCCAGTCCGGCCATCTCTGTCCGGCGCCCGCGGGCACGCTGCCCGTGACCTGGTAGTTGAGGGTGAGGTGCTGAGGGTGAGGTGCCACCCGATTCACAGACTTTGGCGGCCGACCTGATGTCAATGGGTTAAGTGGCGATATTGTGATATGTGAGGGTCTGACACCTCGCAGGCTACTTGCAACAGCGAATCCCGTGAGCATAGGACGATGAGCCAGCGGAGACGGACTGCCTTCTGCCCGCCCGCATATACGTCGCCGTATTGGCGTACGAGCCACCGCGCATCACCTTGCTGCCACCCTTCGTCGGCCCCTTGGGATTGGTCTTCGGGCTGACGGAGTAGTACTTGAAGTTGGCGTGCGCGCAGGTGGGCGCCTTGTTGCCCCATGGGTACTTGCGCCCATCCTTGCCTCGCGCCGCATACTCCCACTCCGCTTCGGTACACAGCCGGCCGCCGACGTACTTGCAGTAGGTGCCCGCCCGGGTCCAACTGACCCAGTTGACGGGGTGGTTTTGCCGGTTCTTGGGCAGGAAGGCGTCGAAGTTGCTGTTGGCCCCACCACCGACCGCTGCCGGCAGCAGGCACTTGCCGGCCTCATAGCAGATCTTGTACTGCGCCGCGGTCACCGGGTAGGTGCCCATGTAGAAGGTCGACAGGCTGACCGCGTGGGCCGGCTTTTCGTTGGTCGCACACTCCTTGTCGACCTTGGGGTTGCAGCCCATGGTGAAGGTGCCGCCGGCCACCTTGGTCCAGCCGATGCTGCCGATGGCGATGCAGCGACCCGTATCGCAGCGCTTGCCTTTACCGCAGGACGTGTTGTCGGCCAGGTGGATGTTCAGGCAGTTGCCGGTGGACGTGACGCAGCTGTCCTTGGTGCACGGCTGGCCGTCGTCACAATGGCTGTGACTGGTGCACTTGGCGGGCTTGGGTGAGACCTTGCGGCAGCAGCGGAAGCCCCGCGCGTAGCTGGCGGTGCCGCTGGTGGAGCTCCGCGCCGAGGCGCGCAACGAGGTCACCTTGCTGTTGTAGGCCCCGCCGCGCATGACCCGGCTGCCCCCCTTGTCCGGGCCGGGCGGGTCGAGGATCGGGTAGGTCCAGTTGTAGGCGCCCCAGCGGTCGTCGAGCATCTCCCAGACGTTGCCGGCCATCTCGTACACCCCCATGACCGACTTGCCGGCAGGGTGGGCGAGCACGCTCATGGTGGCCTTGGACACGGCACAGTACTTGTTGTTGTACATGAAGTTGGCGTGCGCGCAGTTGGGCTCATTGTTGCCCCACGGGTACTTGTAGCCCTTGGGCCCGCGGGCGGCGAACTCCCACTCAGCCTCGGTGCACAGCCGGGCGCCGGCCCACGCGCAGTACTTCTCCGCCTGGCTGCGATGGACCCAGTTGATGGGATGCTTCTGTTTGTTGACCGGGAGGAAGCTGTCGAACGTACTCAGGCTCTTGCCGTCGCCCGCCGACGGGATGGTGCATTTGCCGGCCTCGTAGCAGACCTTGTACTCCCAGGACTGCACCGGGTAGCGATCGATGTAGTACGCCGACAACTTGACCTCGTGATGCGGCCGCTCGTTGTTGCTGCACTGGTTGTCCATGGCCGCGTTGCAGCCCTGCTTGTGGCTGGAGGCGCCGATCTTGACCCGGTTGATGGGCGCCAGGGCGATGCACTTGCCGGTGTCGCAGCGCTTGCCCTTGGCGCAGGGCGTATTGTCGGCGATGGCGATGTGCAGGCACTCGCCAGTGCCCTTGTCGCAGACGTCGGTGGTGCACAGCTGCCCGTCGTCGCAGTAGCCGACCACGCCGACGCAGCTCTGCGGCTTGACGAACGCCGACCGACAGCAGCGGAAGCCGATGCCGGCGCTGTAGGTGGACGTGGAGCCGCTGAAGCGGGCCGAGGTGCGCAGATTGGCCTGGCTGCTCTTGTAGCTGCCGCCGCGATACATCCGGCTGCCGCCCTTGTCTGGCCCCTGCGGATCCCGAATCGGCGTGTCGTAGTAGGTCTTGCTGCCCCAGCGATCGCCGATCCACTCGGCGACGTTGCCGGCCATGTTGTACACGCCGAACTTGCTCTTGCCGGCGGGCCAGCCATCGATGTTGCCCGGCCGCTTCTCGACAAAGCAGTATTTCTTTTTGGGCGCGTCGTAGAAGTTGGCATAGCTGCAAGTTGGTTCCTTGTTGCCCCACGGGTACTTGTAGCCGCTCTTGGTGCGCGCGGCGTACTCCCACTCGGCTTCGGTGCACAGCCGTGAGCCGACCCACTTGCAGTACGCCTCCGCGTAGCCGTAGCGGACGAAATTAACGGGTCGTTTGTCGTACTTCGTGGTGGTCGTGTAGTACGTGGACAACCCCTTGCCGTTGGTGAAGATGGGCGCCGGGCACTTCTTGGCCGCGACGCACTTCTTGTAGTTGCCCGACGACACCTCGTACTTGTCGATGTAGTAGGTCGACAGGATCACGTCGTGATGGGGCTTTTCGGTGCCAGCATTGCATTGGTTGTCCACCTGCGCGTGACAGCCCATGCGGAAGCCGGCGCTCTTGATGGTCACCATGGTCGACGGCGGTACCGGCGCTTTCTTGAGGCAGGCGCCGCCGGAGCACTGCTTGCCCTTGGCGCAGGGCGTGCCGTCGGTGGTCGCCACGTGCACGCAGGCGCCATTGACCGCGACGCAGGAGTCGATGGAGCAGGGGTTGCCGTCGCTGCAGTTCTTCAGCTTGCCGGTACACGCCGTGCCCACCTTGGCCTTCTGGCAGGAGTCCGACACCGTGCAGATCTTGTTGTCGTTGCACTTGGTGCCGACCTTGGCGTAGCTGTACGCACACGCCCCCGTCTTGCTATTGCAGCCGTCGCTGCTGCAGACGTTGCCGTCGTTGCAGTTCTTCAGCTTGCCGGCGGCGCAGTACAGGCCCGCCTTGCCGGACTTGCAGACGTCGCTCAATGTGCACTGATTGCCGTCGTTGCAGGGCGTGTTGAGCTTGTAGTTGACGTGGCCACATTCGCCCGTCTTGCTGTTGCAGACGTCCTTGGTGCAGGCGTTGCCGTCGCTGCAGTTCTTGGCCGCGCCGGCGCAGACGGCGGCCGCCTTGATGAGCACACACTTGTCGGCCACCGTACACGGCTTGCCGTCGTCGCACTTGGCCCCGGTCTTGGCCAGGAAGACGCAGCCCTTGGCTATGTCACAACTGTCGGCGGTGCAGGCGTTCTTGTCATCGCATGTCTTGCCCACGCCGCCGGTGCACTTGCCGCCCTGGCACGTCTCGCCGGCGGTGCAGGCGTTGTTATCGCTGCAGACCTGGCCCTGCTTGACCGCCACGAAGAGGCATTTGCCGGTCTTTGGCACGCATTGATTCTCCAGGCAGGCGCTGTTGCCGCTGGCGTCGCACTTGACCTCGGAGAACGCCTTCTTCTTGCAGGCGAAGGGCTGCTTGGACTTGTCGCAGAAGAGCACCCCATTGCAGGCGTTGCCGTCATCCTTGGCCGCGCAGTCGCCATCCTGGACGCACTCGCAGATGGTCTGGCTGCCGACGCATTTGCCGCCCTTGCAGGTATCACCCTTGGTGCACGAGTTGCCGTCGTCGCAGCTGGCGCTGTTGGGCACGTTGACGCAGCCCAGGGCCTTGTCGCAGCTGTCGGCGGTGCAGGGGTTGCCGTCGTTGCAGACGGTCGCCGACTTGGCCAGGCCCACGCAGGCGCCCTGCTTGCACAGGTCGGGCCCGGTGCAGGCGTCCTTGTCATCGCAGCCGCCCTGGGCCGCTTCGGTCTTGCACTGACCCTGCTTGGGGTCGCAGAAGTCGATGGTGCAGGGGTCGCCGTCATTGCAGACCAGCACCGATCCGCTGCAGCTGCCGCCCTTGCAGACGTCGGCTTTGGTGCAGCCAATGCCATCGTCGCAGGGCAAGCCATCCTGCTGGACCTTCCAGGCGCACTTTCCGGTCGATGGATCGCAGCTGCCCCAGTTGCAGGTGGGGCCGCCTTCGCAGAGTTTGGGCGAGCCCGGGTTGCACTTGCCATCCTTGCAGGCATCGGCGCCGGTACACTTGTTGCCATCGGTGCAGGGCGCGCCCTCGTCGTTCTTGTGCAGGCAGTTGCCGGTCTTGGCATCGCAGCTGTCGATGGTGCAGCCGTTGGCGTCATCGCAGTTCTTCTTCGCTCCTGGCTGACAGCCGCCGCCGATGCACTTGCCGGCCAGCGTGCACGGGTCGCCATCATCGTCGCAGGTCGCGCCGTCGTCGTCCGTAGCCGTGCAGCCCTTGGCCGGATCGCAGACATCCTTGGTGCAGGCGTTGCCGTCATCGCAGGTGCCCGTGCCCTTGACGCAGACGCCGTTCTTGCACGAATCGCCGACGGTGCAGGGGTTGCCGTCGGCGTCGCAGTCGCCGGCATTCAGCTTATTGTACGAGCAGCCCGCAGCGCCAGCGCAGGCGTCCATGGTGCAGGGATTGTCGTCGTCGCAGGTGCCCTCGTCGGTGTCGCCATCGCAGTCGTTGTCGACGCCGTCGCAGGTCTCGAAGCCGGGGGTCGGTGCGTTGCAGTCGGTCAGCCCCGTCTTGCCGCAGGTGCGCTGGCCCTTGCAGGTGGCCAGCACGCTGCCGTCGCTGCCCTTGAGTACCTTGGTGCAGGTGGTCGACAGGGACTGGTTGACGGCCATCTTGGAGCATTTGCAGGCGCCGACGCCTTTGCCGGAGGGGGACAGGGGCGCGCAGACCTTGGCCGTTTTGCCTTCGACCGTGGGCAGGTCCGTGCAGCCGTGCCCGGTGGGGCATTCGGCGTCTTTGGAGCACTTGGGGCCGCAGAAGGCGCCGGCGTTGCCGTGTTGCACGCAGGCGGCTTCCTTGCCGACCTTGGTCGTGCACGGGTACGACTCGGTGCATGGGTTGCAGATGAAGCCCCAGGTGGGGGCGCAGAAGCTCTCCATGTCGGCGCCCGGGCCTGACCACAAGAAGCATGAGTATCCGTCCTGTGCACAATTCTCGATGCATTTCGCAAGACAGAGCTTACCCTCCGAGGTGTCGGCACATAGGCCGCCGTAGCAATCGCCGTTGAAGGTGCACATACAGCCGTCGCCGCCCGGGCAACTCGGTCCGGTGTCCGCTGCAGCGTCGTCGGCAACCGCGTCGACCGCATCCGTGGCTTCGCCGCCGTCCTCCGGCGCATCGTCCAGCGCCGCATCGCCGCTGACATCGCCACCGGCGCCATCGGCGAGCGTCGCTCCGTCGTCTAACAGTTGGCCATCCGGGCCCACGCTGGCGTCGACACCGGCGGGCTGATCGGTGGCTCCGTCATCGCCACAGGCAACGCAGAAGGCGGTCACCAGGACGAGCACGAGCAACGGTCGGCGACCGGCGGGACGGTGACTCATGGACGCCTCCTGGCGGCGCAGGGGCGGGGTCAGCGGCGCCGTTGGATTTCAGAGTTCGAGGTGAGAAACCTAGCATCGGCCCAGCGTCGTGGGCAATCACGACTTGCGTTCGTCGCTGTGGTTCCCAGCGATCCGACGGGCCCCGCCGCTCAGAACCAATCGATGGTTTCGCGAACGATGTCCCAGAGTCGCGACCTGCCGACCGCAGTGAAGAAGCGATCCCCCCACAGGGCTCCAGCCAACCCGGCTGCCGGGGCAACCTGGGAGGTGTCAGACCCTCACATATCACAATGTTGCCACATAACTCATTGACCGTTAGTGGTGAGTTCCGGCCATTGGACTCCAGTTCAAGCGAATCGGCCTGGAAGTTGACTCATAATTCCATTTATATTCGAGCTATTTTACAATGAACAAGGAGTTACATTGCAATGTTCTAATATGTGAGGGTCTGACACCCCTCTATCACACTCTATCGCAGCAGGAGCACCAGCAGCAGGCCGGCCGAGAGCAGGATCACCAATCCGCCGAGGCCGACCACGGCAAATAGAAGCGTGCGATCAGGTTTGTCCGGTGCGCTGGGCTTGCGGTTGGCGGTTGCGGGGGGGGCGGCGCGCGGGGCGTTCGGCTCGGGTTGGGGCGGCTGCGGCTCTTTCCGCTTCCTTCTGGGCGGCCATTCGCTGCAGGTCGACCAGCGAGATGGCGGTGGTCTGTTCGGGGTTGCTGGTGGCCAGGGCGGGCGGCGCGCTGCCGGCTTCCCTGAGGGTGTCGATGGGTGGGCCGCCTTCGGCCTGGAAGTGGAGGCGGAACTTGCCCAGGGCGATCTCGTCGCCGTCGTTCAGGCGGCAGCCCTGCACGCGCTGACCGTTGACGAAGATGCCGTTGGCGCTGCCCTCGTCGCGCACGCCGAACATGCCGCGGTGGCAGTGGATGGTGGCGTGGTGGCGGGACAGGGCGGCGTTGTCGACGAAGATGTCGCAGTGGTGGTCGCGGCCGATGGTCGTGGTCAGGCTCCGAATAGGCACGCGCTGCAATTCGCGGCCTTTGAGCGTGACGACGACGATGGGCATGGCCCCTCCCGACAGGCGTGGGCGCTGGCAACCGACTCATGGTAGTGCGGGTGGAGGCTGTTGCCAAAGAAGGACAGGGCGGGGCGGAGATCGACGTCGGCGGGCGGACGTGGCAAGACGTTGGGGTGGAGGCGTGCTATGTCCCTGCTCGATCATCCCATCATCTCAAGCCGCTACTTCTTTCCCCGCCAGAGCCCGCCCTTCGAGGTGTTCGAAGTGCCGGTAGAGGACGAAGTGCTGGCCTGCCATCGACACGAGGTGGCGGCCGACGCGCCGTGGGTGGTGCACTGGCATGGCAATGGCGAGATCGTGGCCGACTACCTGCCCTGGTGGCCGGAGTTGATGGCGACGGCGGGCTACAATTCCCTGCTGGCCGAGTATCGAGGGTATGGCGGCAGCAGCGGACGGCCGGCGCTGGAGGCGATGCTGGGCGACGTCGAACGCACCTTGGCTGCCCTGGAGGTGCCCGACGACCGGCTGGTCTTCTTCGGTCGTTCGGTGGGATCGATCTACGCGGTGCATGCGGCCGCGAGACGACCGGCGGCTCGTGGGCTGGTGCTGGAGAGCGGCATCGCCGATCCCCTACAGCGCGTGCTCCTGCGGGTGTTGCCCGAGGAGCTCGGGGCCAGCGAAGAGGACCTGGCGGACGCCGCGGCGCAGCATCTGGATCATCGTCAGAAGCTGGCCGGCTGGCCTGGACCGACCCTGGTGCTGCACACACGCCATGATGGCATCGTCGACCTGGATCACGGCCAGCGCCTGCATGACTGGGCGGCCGGTGAAGACAAGCGCCTGCTGGTCTTCGAGCGCGGCGATCACAACAGCATCTTCTCGGTCAACCACGCCGCCTACCTGCAGGCGCTATTCGCCTTCCTCGAACGATTGCGGTGAGCCTTCAGCTGGCCTTTCGCTGGCGCAGGATCAGGATCAGCAGCAAGGCCACGCCGATCACCAGCCAGGCGTCGGCGACGTTGAAGGTGGGCCAGCTGCCGCCCCACGGATAGTTCACCTTGACGAAGTCGACCACGCCCGTTCCGCCCTGCGGTGCCTGGCGCATGACCCGATCCCAGCCGTTGCCGATGGCGCCGCCGGCCAGGATGCCCAGGGCGATGATCTCGAGTCGGATGCGACTGCGCGCGGCCATCCAGGAGAGCACGCCGAGGACTACGAACGACAGAACACCGAAGAACCATCGCGCGGCGCCCAGGTCGCGCACGAGGCTGAACGCGGTGCCCTGGTTGTAGCTGAGCGAGAACTCAATCCACGGCGCGATGACGGCCATCGTGCGGCCCGGCAGGTCGCTGAGCGCGCTCTCGGCCCAGGCCTTGGTCAACAGGTCGAGCGCGGCTGAGGCGACGGTGATCAGCCAGAACAGGCGCATGAAGGGGCCGGTCCAGTCGGGTTTGGCTTCCGGGGCGGGCGCGGACTTCATTCCGGGGGGCTCCTTCTGTCACAAAGCGCCGCAGCGAGCGGCCGTTCGGGGGCGGAGACTAACAGGTTCTGGTCCGAGTCGGAGGTTTCCTGCATGCTTCGTTGTCACGGCCTGCAGAGAGAGCGCTGGTCGGTCTTCAGGAGTTGCTGATGAACAACTTCATCGCGGTATGCGTGGCATTGATGCTGGCAACGGCTGGCTGCAGCGCCGGACAGGATGACGACAAGACGACGCCCGGCGCGGATGCGGCGGTGGATGCCGGCGCGGGCGACGCGAGCGAAGGCGGCGCGGATGCACCGTCGTCAGATGTGGCTGTGGTCGACACGGCCGGTCCGGCAGACGACGTCGCGCAGCCGGTGGCGGATGCTGGCACGCCGGACCCTGTGGATGGGGGCGTGAAGCCGATTCATGACGCGACCGCGGGGGATGCCGGGTCCATGGTGGATGGCGAGTCAGGCGTGGATGTACCCGCCGCCGACGTGGCGCCTGTGGACAACGGCCCCTGCAGCGCCGGCAACCAGTGCGCGCTGCCCGCTTGTGCTGTCGAGGTGCACTGCATCGAGGGCAAGTGCATGGTGGCGCCCGCCATCGACGGTCAGGGCTGCGACGACGACGATTCCTGCACCACCGACGATGCCTGCAAAACAGGTCAATGCGTCGGCAAGGCCAAGGATTGCGCCGATGGCAACAACTGCACCGCCGACGCCTGCAAGGACGGTCAGTGCGCCCACACGCCCATTCCCGGTTGCGGCGGCCCGTGCGCTGGCAAGGATTGTGACGACAAGGACGGCTGCACCGCTGACTCCTGCAAAGACGACAAGTGCGTGCACGAGCCCATCAAGGGCTGCACGCCCGGCTCCTGTACGGGCAAGGACTGCGACGACGACAAGGCGTGCACGACCGATTCGTGCAAGGACGGCAACTGCAAGCACACGCCCATAGCGAACTGCACCGAACCGGGCGACAAGTGCAAGGAGAAGGGCGCCTGCGATGACAAGGATGACTGCACCGACGACTTCTGCGACGACCAGACCGGCAAATGCAGCCACTATCCCAAGAGCACCTGTGCGAAATGCAAGAAGGCGTCTGAATGCGACGACCAGAACCCGTGTACCTCTGACGGCTGCAGCAGCGGCAAGTGCAAGTACGAACCCATCGTCGGCTGTGGCGAGGTAGGTGGCTGCAAGGCCAGCGCGGATTGCGTCGACAAGGATAACTGCACCAAGGACGTCTGCGACCCGAAGACCGGTAAGTGCAGCAATGCCAAGATCGCCGGCTGCAGCCAGGGTGTATGCGGCTCCGACAAGAACTGCGACGACGGCAACAAGTGCACCAAGAACGTCTGCGAGGTCAAAACCGGCGTGTGCAAGGTGCTGCAGGTGCCGGACTGCGGCAAGGGAAACTGTGTGGGCGCGGCGGACTGCAACGACGGCAACAAATGCACCGACGAGTACTGCCACGAGTCCAACAAGGTGTGCATCTACAACAAGATCCCCGGCTGCAAGACCGGCAACGACGACAAGAAGTGCACCGGCGATAACGAGTGCGATGACAGCAACAAGTGCACCAGCGAGTACTGCGACAAGGGCCAGGGCGTCTGCAAGTACATCGACGTACAGGGTTGTGTGTCCAGCAAGTGCAAGGGCGACAGCTCATGCGATGACAGCAACAAGTGCACGGTCGACAAGTGCGACGTAGGCACCGGCAAGTGCAGCCACGACAAGGTCAAGGGCTGCGGCGGCAAGGTCGAGGATTGCACCGCCAACGCGCAATGCGACGACTTCGACCCGTGCACCGAGGAGTTCTGCCACACCATGACCAAGAAGTGCTGGTACGCCCAGTCCGGCAAGTGTGGTCCGGTGCCGGAGTGCGCCAACGACGACGTCTGCAACGACAAGGATAAATGCACCTTCCAGAAGTGTGACCCCGCCAACAAGAAGTGCTGGATCCGGCTCGACAAGAAGTGCAGCAGCGAGGATTGACGCCGGGTTGTTCGCTCCCGGTGGCGACATCGGCCGTGCCGGTCAGTCCGCCTTTTCCACCGGGAATCCGGCCTCCCGCCACGCGTCCAGGCCGCCATCGAGGGTGGCCACGCTGGTGAACCCCTGCTCGGCCAGCCACATGGCCGCGCGCAGGCTACGAACGCCCGAGGCACAGACCAGCAGCAGCGAATCGTCAGATGGCAGATCGGCGGCGGCGGCCTGCAACTCGCCGCCATTCCAGGGCAGCAGCTTCGCCTGCAGTAGTCGTCCGCCCCGCCACTCGTCGACGTCGCGCACATCGAGCACGCGCCAGCGTCCCGAGGTCACCGCCTGCTCGACCTTGCGCGGCGGCAGGCGCTGGACCACGTCGCCAGACAGGGCCACCGGCGCGGCGGAGAATTCCAGGCTGGCGGCATCCAGCGACTCGTAGAGCTCCCGCACCCGGTCGACCAGGGCTTCGATCTGCTCGCGGGCCTGGGGCAAATCCTCCGGCCGCTCCAGAGCACGACGGAACAGGCGCAGCACGGCCGGATCCACCAGCTGCCGAGCAACAAAGTGTTCGGCGAAGAGCAAGAAGGTGCCCGCCGGACTGCTGCCCTCGACGCTACGGGTGACCAACAGGGCGCGCGCCGCGGCCAGGACCGCCTCGAGCAACAGCGGCGCCGGCTCTTTGGAGCGCTTCGCCTTGCGCAGCCGGCCCTGGGCCAGGCGAAGGTCGTCTTCGATCAACGCCAGCGTGCCGGCGCCGCATTCGCCTTCTCCCCGACCGGCCAACGAGAAGGGGCGGTCGGCGCCCCAGTCGACGTGTAGATCGGTCTCCCCGGAGCGTCCGGAGCGGTCTGCGTGGCGCTCCAGCAAGGCCTGGGCCTGTTGCCGGCCGCCGGCGTCGAGCCAGTCGTGGAAGTCTGCCCCCGAAGCCGACTCCCAGGCCGATAGCGTGTCCTGCAACCAGGTCGGCACGTCGCGAGCGGCGATGTCGCCAATGGGTTCTGATTGTCGCGCCCGACCAGGGCCGGCCCGCCCGCCCAGTCCTACCCGGTATGAGGGCACCAGCTTGCCGTGCAATCGCTGCGCCTTGCCCTGCAGGCCAATCGCCGCCACCGGGTGCTGACCGCACGCATTCGGGCAGCCGTTGACGTGGATCGGAACCACCTTGTCGAACTCGGCAACCTCCGCTTCGATGGCGCTGGCCAGCCCGCCGCTGAGACAGATGCCCAAGCGGCAGGTATCGGCACCGGTACAGGCGACCACGGCCCGCGAGTCGTCGGCCCGGTCCAGCCCTCCATCCAGCGTGCCCAGGTCGCGGTGCAGCTCGGGCAGGGCCTCGGGTCGCAAACCAACCAGGGCGAAGTCCTGGCGCGGCGTGACCCGCACTTCGGCGCCTTCGTGGCCATCCACCAGGTCTGCGAACGCAACCAGCTGCTCGGCCATGATGTGGCCCAATGGCACGCCCACGATGGCGCTGACGCGATCCGGCTGGCGCTGTTGGCGCACGTTGAGGCGCCGCCAGCGCTCGAATGTGTTGTCACTCGAGGCGCCCGAGTTTTCCGGCGCTTCGGCGCCATCGGCCGAGTGCTTGACCGCGGCAACTTCGCCATTGGCCGCTGGTGGGAACGCGCGAACCGCCGCCGTCGCGCTGGGCAGCTTCTGCTCCCGGGCCAGGTACTCCCGATAGAGCGCCTCGAACGGCCCTTCGCCCATGCGCTCGATGACGAATCGCAGGCGCGCCTGGCTGCGATTGCGCCGGTCGCCGTGATCCTGGAAGAGGCGCTTGAGGGCCATCACCACGTGACCGATATCGGTCTCGGGCACGAAGGTCTCCAGGCGCGTCGCCGCCCGCGACATCTGGCCCATACCGCCGGCTGCCCAGACCTCGTAGCCGCGCACGCCGTCGACCTGCCGCGCCACCAGGCCCACGTCATTGAAGGTCGCCAGCGCGCAGTCGGTGGCGCAGCCCGAGGCGGCGATCTTGAACTTGCGGGGCAGGTTGAAGGAGTCCGGCTGGTCCAGCAGGTGCTCGGTCAGGGCGACCACGGTCGGCCGCACGTCGAAGACCTCGTCGGCGCACACGCCGGCCAGGAAGCAGCCGGTGATATTGCGCACCGTATTGCCGCCGCCGCCTTTGGCCGACAGGCCCACTTCGGCCAGGGCGTCGACCAGGTCGGGCATCTCGGCCACGCCGACATAGTGAATCTGCAGGTCCTGGCGGGTGGTCAGGTGGACCAGCCCGCTGCCGTATTTTCGGGCCGTACGGGCGACAGCGCGAAGCTGCGTCGTGCTCACGGTGCCGCCGGGGATGCGCACCCGGGCCATGTAGGTGTGGCTGGTTCGCTGCTCGTAGAAGCCACGCGGCACGCGCAGGGCCTTGAACATGCGGTCGGTGAAGTGGCCGTCCTGAAAGCGGCCGACCTCGGCCTTGAACTTGTTGAGGTCGGCGCGGACGGCGGGTGAAAGCTGGGCGGTGTGGCTTGCGTTCATGGCCGCAAGGGTAGGCCGTCCGCGATCGGGGTTCAACGCACCTGGAGGTGTCTTTGCAAACGCCCTACTTCTTCACCAGGTACATGCCCAGCAGGCACATCTCATCGTCGGAGCCGAGGCCGGGCAGGACCGGGTGGGTCTCCTTGGATGTGTCGAAGGTGCAGGTGGCGTCGAGCTTCGTCTTGGCGTTGAAGGTCAGCGGCTCCTGGAACCAGTACATCTGCTGCCAGTTGAAGTCCCAATGATGCAGCTTGGTGGCGCACTTTTGCGGCCCGCCATCCTGCTGGATCATCACGTCCATGCCGCGGCCGCGTTTGTGCATATGCGGGAAGACGCCGTACATCTGCAGGTCGGTGCCGGCCTCTTTGGGCAAGGTATGGCTCAGGTTGTCCAGTGTGGCCTTCCAGTTGAAGGGCACCTCGGCCTTGCCCGCCTCGAGGGGGTGGCCCTTGCCGGCGAAGATCTCGGTGAAGAGGAAGGGATCGTGCAGCACGATCCAGGCCTCGCGATCGACGGTGTCGGCCCACTTGATGCGGATCTTGGAGCGATCGGGCAGCGGCTTGCCGGTGACGTTGTAGTGCATCTGCACGACCAGCATGTCGCCCTTGCGGACTCGCAGACCGGTGCCTTCAGGATACTTGTTCACGCCGCCGCCGGGCGCCCATGCGACCAGCAGTGGACCGGGCGCGACGCCTTCGCCGACCGCGCCATAGCAGGGCCAGCCGGGTCGATCGCCCTCGGCCTTGACCAGCGCGTCGATGACCTGCTGGTTGGTGCCATACTTCTTGAACGCCATGGGGATGCCGTTGGGATTGACCGCGAAGGCGACCACGTGGTGCACCACCTTGGGCTCGCCCGGGACCACCTCGACGGCGGTGATGAAGCGATCCTTGTCCTGGCCCAGCGGGATGGCGAAGCAGCGGTAGTCGTCGAACTCCTTGACCGCTTCACCTTCGTGATGGCCACCGTGCAGGTCATCTTGCGGCGTATAGGTCACCGGCATGATGTACTCCACGCCCCCCTTCAGCGGCGGCGAGGGGTCGGCCTTGCCGGGGTCCTTGCTGGCGTCGCCAGCGGGCATCTTGCCGTCGACCCAGTCGGCGATGGTCTCCACGTCGGCTTCGGACAGCCAGCGGCTGTGCTTGTAGGTGCTGCAGCTGCCGTCGTCGAGCACGCCCCACGGCGGCATGGTGCGCGCCTTGACCGCCACCTTGGAGGCCAGGCCGTACTTGCGGGCCGCGTCCAGGTCGTCCAGGCGGAAGGGCGCGATCCCGCCCTCGACGTGACAGGAGGTGCAGTTGTCCTTGTAGATGGGGGCGACGTGCTCGTAGAAGCGCACCGGCCCGTCGCTGGCGTATTTGGGCGCCTCGTCTTCGCCGTCGTCCTCGCTGGCGCAGCCGCCGAGCGCGACCATCGCCGCCAGGAGACCGATCATCGTGTGCTTGCTGACCTTCATGCATCCGCCTGTGCGCGCGTGGGAAGCGGCGCGCATGTGGGGTAGCCAATGCCGCAGGGTCGGTCGAGGGGTTCGCCGCCACCGCCCCGTGCAGACGCAGGATTCTCCGTCGGCCGATCCGGTGGCGCTCAAGGGTTGGTGCACACCTTCTTGTCGGCGATCCAGTTGTACATGCACTTCAGCGGCCAGGGACAGGTGACGTCGAACTGGCAGGCGCGGAACGCGCACAGGGCCATGTCGTCACCCTCGGGCGCGGCCGGCTTGATGTGTTCGGGGTCGTCGGGGCAGTCCTTGGTGCGGGCGCGGTTGATCCAGCTGGCGCAGATGCCCTTGGTCATGTTCGAACCCACCGGCCAGCAGAAGCCGCGACACTCGTTCTGCTGGTTGCCCTCCTTGTCGAAGAGGCTGCAGCGCTGGCCGTCGGGCAGGGCGCTCTCGTCAGCCACCGCGCCGCAGGCACCGGTGCGCCTGTTGCAGGGGATGAAGGGCCAGCAATCGGTGTTGTCGGAGCAGTGCACATAGCAGCCGGGCGCATCGTTGGGATTGTTGAACAGCCACAGCCCGGTGCAGACCTGGTACTTGGAACAGCCGCCCTCGGCGCCCGAGGGCAGCCCTTTCTTGCAGGTGCGGGTGCACAGACCGCCACCGATCTGGTTGAGGCAGGTGGTGCCGGCGCCGCCGCATTGTTTGGCCTCGGCCGCGGAGTCGTCGATGTGATTGCAGGGTTGGGTGCACACGCCGTAGGTGGACTGCCGACTGCACACCTGGGCGCCGCCATCGCAGTCGTCCTCGGTGGTGCAGTGCTGGCCGGCCTTGCTGCCTGCGCCGGTCGCCTTGGCCGGACCCATGTAGGGCGCCGGTCCGGGGCTCGGTGGATCGGCGCAGGTGGGCGCCGTCTGCTCCTGCACAAAGCGCGTCCGCTTGACCCACAGGGTGACCACCTCCTCGTAGACCTCGCCCTCGGCGGGAAAGGCGCCGGTCCCGGCGTCGGCGGATCGGTTGTGACAGCGCTTGTAGACCCCCTGCTTGGCGTCGAAGTCCTCGCAGACGACGCGATCGCCCGGGCCTCCGATGGTGCCGTCGTGGTCGCCGCAGGTGCCCAGGTGCATGATTCCGCAGCCGTTGTCGGCCATGGCGCAGTTGCGGAAGGTCATCATGAAGGGGTCGAATCCCCGCCCGCGGCAGGAGTAACGGCGCATGGGGTGCTTGAAGATGTTGCCGAAGAAGGCGCCCTCCTCGACCACGAAGAGCTCCTCGGGCGCCTTGCCGGTGTCGTCGTAATGGGTCGGGCTGGGCGCCCGCATCTGAATACGCACCGGGATGCCGTAGGCGTTGGTGCGCGCCAGCAGGCATGCCGAGACCCAGCGCTGGCAGCTCTTGTCGCACGGCCCGCTCTGCCACTGCGGCGCCAGGCCGGACCAGCCCTCGATGGTCAGCTTCTCGCCGCCCAATTCCATACTCACCGATTGACCCTGGGGCAGGGCGCACTCGACGAAGTACTTCATCAGCGAGCGCAGGTTCCAGTCGTTCTTCAGCAGGTCGGCGAATTGCGCCCCGGCGAGGGACTCGGTGGACAGGGGGTGGCCGACCAGGTCCTGCCACTTCATCGCGTTGGTCGTCGTGGTGTTCGCCAATACGGGCGCCGAGGCGATGGTCACGCTGGTCGTTGGGGTCGCACGCCGCTGGTCGCAGCCTGCCAGCAGGTTCACCAGCGTCGCCACGACCAGCGGCACAACAAACGACAAACGCCGCCTCTCGCGGCTCGTCTTGCCATTCACACGGGTCCCACCGTCGTACATCTCCCTCACTCGTTGGGGCAGCTATGCCAGGCCAGCAGCTGTTCGCAGGTGGCCGAGGCGCATTCGTTGCAGCAGGAGCGGCAGGCCGGCCAGGTGCTGCAGCGTGCGGCGAGATAGGGGCCCATGCTCAGGATCGAGGGATCCTGGTAGCAGCACTTGCCGATATTGAGGTAGCAGGCGGAGCAATCCTCGGCGCCCTCGGATTTACAGCAGCGGAAAGCCGTCGACGGTGGCCCCCCGTCGGCTGATTCGGCGTCGGTGGAGTCCTCGGCAGTCGCATCCGAGACCGTCACTGGTCCCGCAGCGTCCGGTTCGGTCGTCGGCTGGGCCTCTTCGCATGCCGCCATGCCGGCACAGAGCGCCAGCACCCCGCACAAGAGCGCACCCGACAACGGCGTCGTCGGCGCGCCGATCCCCCCTCGCCTGCTCACCATCCACCCTTCGGGCGGCCCACGCGCCATGCCTTTCGCAGGGCGCCGCGACCGCCCGAACATGTTAGTCTGCCCGCGTCCAACGATCCCAGCGGGAGGTTCAGTCATGCGTTCTCGACCCCACAACGGCACCCGATTGGCCATGCTGCTGCTGCCGATCCTGCTGGCTGGCCCGGCCTTCGCCGCCGGACCCACCACCCTCGGCCTCAGCGGCAGCCTGAGCAGCGGCGCGGGCCCGGTGGCCGACGGGACCTACAAGCTCACCTTCCGACTCTTTGCCAGCGCCCTGGGCGGCAAGGTGTTGTGGCAGGAGGGGCCCCTGGATGTGACCGTCGCCAGCGGCCGCTTCGGCCATGCCCTCGGCTCCTCCAAGCCGCTGACCGCCAAGATCCTGGCCGGTGCCAAGCAGGGCTGGTTGACGGTCCAGGTGGGCAACGATCCGCCGCTGCCTGCCCGTCCCCTGCATGCGGTCGCCTGGGCCCTGCGCGCCAGCGAGGCCGACGCGGTCGCCTGTTCCGGCTGCATCGGTGACGGTCATCTCGCAGGTGGCAGCATCAGCGCCAGCAAGGTCGGCTTCACCTACGCCGGTTCGTCGACCAAGGGCGGCCCCGCCACCTCGGCCAAGGTCGCCACTGACCTGAAGTGCACCGGCTGCGTCTCGGTCGCAGAGCTCAAAATCGACGGCGACCTGGACCTGGGCGGCAACGCGCTCAAGGCCGCCAAGATCGCCGCTACAGCCATCGCCGCCGGCCAGGTCGCAGCGACCACCTTCGTGGGCGACGGCTCCAAACTCACCGGCATCAAGGTCCCGGCGGGCATGTGCAAGAACAAGGGCGAGGTGGTCAAGGGCATCAACCCCGACGGCAGCCTGTCCTGCATCCCCGGCACCAACGCCGACGCTTTGCCGGCGGACGCCCTGGACGAGATCTCCAACGGTCAACTCACCACCGAGTTCCTGCACGAGACCTCCAATACCAAGGCCGTGCCAATACCGGACAACAACCCCATCGGCGCCAGCAGCGACATCGTGTTGCCCGATGTAGGCACCGCCAAGGGCATCGTGATCTCCGTCGACATCGCCAGCTCCGACATCTCGCAGGTGGAGGTGACGGTCTTCGACCCCAACAAGGGCAAGTTCGTGCTGCACAGCAAGACCGGCAAAGGCAAGGTGCTCAAGAGCTCGTGGCCGACACCCACCAAGACCGTCAGCGGCGACCTGAGCGGCTGGATCGGCAAGAACCCCAAGGGCACCTGGCGTCTGAAGGTGGTCGACAGCAAATTCGTCAACAACGGCAGCGACGGCGCCATCAAGTCCTGGTCCATCGCCGTGCAGACCCTGTCCAACAAGAAGGTCGAGGCCAAGGGCCTGTTGCTGACCTCGGGCGGACTGCAGCTGCTCAGCGCCACCAAGGCGCCGGTGGCCTGCGATGCCGCCCATTTCGGCTTCCTTTACGCCAATCCGGAGACCAAGAGCATCTTCGTCTGCAATGGCGACGCCTTCTATCCCATCTCCCTGATTACCCTGGGCACCAAGGCGGTGCCGGCGGCCAGCTGCAAGGACCTGCTCGCCAAAGTGCCGCTATCGGCCACCGGCGTGTACTGGCTCGACCCCGACGGCAAGGGCCCGACGGCGCCCTTCCGCGCCTACTGCGACATGGTCACCGATGGCGGCGGCTGGACCCTGGTCTGGAGCAACCGCCGCGGTGGCACCGGCAAACACGAGACCAATATGAAGTGGAACACCGCCATCAACACGCCACCGCTGACGGTGGGGGCGCTTGGCGAGGATCTGGAGAAGTTCCAGGTCTACACCGGCCTCAAGCACTGGATCGACATCGCCACGGGTGCACAGCTTCGCTACACCTGGGCGCACAACTTCGGCAAGCCCATCGACCAGAGCTATCGCTGCAATTTCAAGCTGGATCCGAAAAACGCCTACACAATCAGTTTCAGCGGTTGCAAGCAGCTCGTTGGCAAGGTGGCGCCCGGCCTGGTGGCGGCCCATAACGGCAAGAAGTTCACCACCAGCGACAAGGATAACGACACCTACGGCCAGAACTGTGCCAGCCACTACTCGGGCTCACCCTGGTGGTACACGGCCTGCTGGAGCGGCAACATCAACGGCGGCGGCCAGGGCGGC
The DNA here is from genome assembly GCA_964438735.1 of uncultured Enterobacteriaceae bacterium. GTDB lineage: Bacteria > Myxococcota_A > UBA9042 > UBA9042 > UBA9042 > CAYTLW01. The sequence continues at coordinate 23,859 of CAYTLW010000049.1, forward strand.
AATGGCTACCAAAATGCGGCGTACTGGACCGGCTCGGCCAACGCGGATGGCAAGCCGGACGGCAGCGGCGGTGGCAACGGATGGATTTTCGTGCGTTGATGCGCCCGCGGGCGGAGGTTCAGCCATGATTCATCTCTCGACCATCGCACGGCAGCTGCAGGCGCGGCGGGTGTGCACGCTGCTTGTCATGGTGGGTCTCCTCGCCTGCAGCCGAAGCCAGCCAGAACAACGCGCCCCCGCCGTCTCCGCTGAGCCGACCGCCGCCAAGCCGCCCGCAACGCCTGTGAAGCCCGCCGCCGCTCCGGCGCTACAGAGCCCGCTGGCCGCCGATTTGAAGACGGCCCGCGGGACGGCGATTTGCGACCTGGCCGCTCGGATAAAGTTGCCGCGCGATGCCGCATTGCTCGGTCCGGCGCTGGACCTGGCCTTCGAGTTCCGTCGCGACGAGCAGGCGCGGGAGTGCACATTCAAACTTCTGAAAGGCCTGGATGCCAACGAATCGCTGCCGTCGCTGGCGGGGGCGACGACGGAAAGTGATCGCTGGATGGCCATCGTCTACCACGCCAATCGCAACCTGCGCGCGCGCCATTTCGACGTCTACGACCTGGCCCTGAAGTCCCCCTTCGGGCGGGTACATCACGCCGTGGCTGGCGGGTTGGGCGCCTACGGGCCGGTGCCCGAAGCCATCGCGCTGCTGGACCGGGCCATCGATCATGACAACGAGAACGTACGCTTGAAGGCGGCCAGATCGCTGATCGAGATCGGCGGGGATGATGCCAGGGAGATCCTCCGGCGCCGCTCGAAGGTCGAAAAGGACAAGGCCGTCATCGTCACCATCCACAGGGCCCTGAAGACCCCCTGAGAGGAGCCATCATGGCAACCGATCGAGAGCAGCATATGCAGACCTTGCGCAATGCAGCGCTGAGTCGTGATCCCGACGCCCGTGCCGACCTCTATGGCGACGCCATGCGCAATGGTCTCGAGGCAGCGGTACCGTGGCTGGCCGCCGATGCCACCGGCGACGATCGGGTCGCGTTGGCCATGTTCATGCGCGCCTTCCCGCGGCCGGCGTGGTTGCCCTCTCTGGGTGCCTGGCAGGGCGATGCCAATGAAGCAGTACGCGCCGCCGTCGTGGCCGCGGTGGTTCTGCAGTCCCCGACCGATGATGTGGCCACCATCTTCGACAACGCTCTTGGCGACACGTCGACCATGGTGCGGATTCGTGCGGTGCGGGCGATGGCCGACAACGGCGCGGCGCGCTGGCGGCCGCTACTGGAACGGGCCTGCGCCGACGAAGATGGCGCCGTGCGTGCGAGGGCCACCGAAGCGTTGCGATAGCACCTTCAGAAGCGCCAGGCGAGCAGCAGTTCACCGCCGCCTGGACGCGATCGCCACTGTGCACGACGCGACCCCGGCGAGGTCGCAAGCATCCACAGCCCGGCACCGACGGCCAGCGCACCAACCCCCAGCAGCCCGCCGCCCACGCCCAGTCGCAGATTGGCTGCGCTCTCCCGCTCGAGCGCGTCGTCGCGGTCGCCGATGACCAATCCCTGGTCGTCCTTCTTCTCCAGGTCCTCGGCCAACTCGTCCTTGGCCTGCGAGCCGGTGACCGCCAGCCAGGTGCCAGTGCCTGCGGCGAGCGCGCCCGTGACGATGCAGACCCAGCTCCACGGGCGCTTCCAGTCGTGGGCGCTGTCCACCATGGGCCCGAACTCATGGGCCGGGAACTTTGCGGCGGCGGGCGCTTTGGCCGGCGGCCCCGATTTGGTTGCTGCCGGGATTTCGTTCAGGAATCGCTGCGCCCGCTCGCGCATCCGATGGTCCTTCGGTGCTCGGTCGAGAAAGCCCGCATAGCAACCTCTCGCCCACCCGAGATCACCCGCCAGATGGCTGGCGCGGGCGGCGCTGTAGAGGTAGTTGAAGTCGTCCGGGTCCAGGGCCATGGCCTCGCGAAACATCTTGGCGGCCATCGCGTATTTGCCACGGGTGGCCAGGTCCTTGCCCAGGGTGGCGTACTCCAGGGCCCGGGCCGCGTCTTCCTTGGGCTGCGCGTGCCCCGCAAAGGCGAAGGTCAGGCAGCCGGCGCAGACCAGCACGGCCGCGATGCGGGCGCCACTAGAAGTCCAGGATCGTCTTGTCACTGCCGACACGGCCGGCCTCCTTCTTGTCCGGTTTCGGCGCGATGGCTTTGTCGCTCGCCTTGTCGGGTGGGTCGCCGGCAGCCACGGGCGGCGGGGGCGGAGCCTCGACCGGTTTGTCTTCTGGCGGCGGCGCGGCCTGTGGCGCCGGCGGAGCATCTGCAGCCGGCGGGGCGGCGATTGCCGTCTTGGGCTTCACCTCGACCAATGGCTCAGAGCCCCTGGCGGGCCGGGCCTTGCGTGCTGTGCGGCCCGACGGCGGCTTGGGTCTGGCCCGACGCCGCGCCTCCTGCAGCATCGTGGCGTAGGCGGGGTTGTCCGGGTCCAACTTCGTGGCCCGCTCCAGGAGGGTAACCTTGCGCGCCACATCGGGCTCGCGCAACGCCTCGGCGACGGCCTTGTCGGCGGCATGGCGATCGGCGGCACTGATGACGGGCGCCGGGGTTTCAGAGTCGGCGCGAGGGGCTTCCTTGGCGCCTGCTTTGGGCGGGGCCGCTGCAGGAGCGGCTGCGCGTGGGGCGGGTGCGGCATGTTCGTCGTGGTCGGCGTGGTCACCATGGCGTTCGTGCCACTCGTGCTCTCTGCTCTCCTCTTGCAAGTTGAACAGCGCGGCGCCGGCGGCGAGCGCGGCGAAGGCGAGGGCCGCAGTGGCGATCCAGACGACTTTCTTTGACGATTGCGGAGCGGGTGCGGGTTGGGGTTGGAGTTCAGGTTCAGGGTGAGCGGAGCGAGCCGACGGGGGTGATATTTCATCACCCTCGGAGGTGGGTTCGGGGTGAGCGGAGCGAGCCGACGGGGGTGATATTTCATCACCCTCGGAGGTGGGTTCGGGTTCAGGCTCGGGCTCAGGTTTGGGTTCAGGCTCAGGTTCGGGAGCTGGCGCGGCGGCTGAGATGCGGCGGACCGGGGTTACGGGGGTCTCTTCGGTCGGAGCTTCGGAGCCCGGGGTTTCCTCCATGGACGCGCTGCCTGGATTCGGTGGCGTCATGGCGGCGATGGTCTGCAGGGTTTGTGAGTCCAGGCGCAGCGGGGTCAACGCCTGGCTGTCGAACACGCCCGATTGCAAGGACTCCAGGGCCTTGCGCATCTCCTTTGCGTCTTGGAAACGATCATCCGGCACCTTGGCCATGGCTTTCATCACCAGGCGGCAGAAGCGTTCGCTGACCGGTCGTGCGACCAAGTCCCGCGGATCGGGCACCGGCTCGAAGATGTGCATATGCCCAAGCGCGAAGAGGTCTTCGCTGACATAAGGCATCCTGCCGGTGACGCAGAGGAAGAGAATCACGCCGAGCGCATACAGGTCGCTGCGGCCATCGATATCGCCGCCGCGGAACTGCTCTGGGCTCATGTAGGCGGGGGTGCCGAGGGTGCGCCCCTCGCCGGTGAGCGAGGAGTCGTGCGTTCGAGCGATGCCGAAGTCGAGCACCTTGACCACGGTTTCATCGTCGCCCATGGAGGCGATCATGATGTTGCCCGGCTTCAGATCGCGATGAACGAGCTCGCGCTTGTGGGCCTCGGCCAGGCTGCGCAACACCGGGATGGCGATGTTGACGGACTCCTTCTCGCTGAGCGCGCTCTGCTTCTCCATCAGGTTGAGCAGCAGCCGATCGAGCGAATGTCCGTGCAGCATCTCCATGGCGATGAAGAGCGGCCCATCCTCCACCTGGCCGACATCAAAGACCCGCACCGTATGCGGACAGGTCAACTGGGCGGTGATCTGGGCTTCGCGGTAGAACCGGCGCACGATCTTCTGGTCGACACGTCCCGGGTCCACGCTGAGCAGCTTCAGCGCCATTTGCTGGCCGGTAGCCAACTGAGTCGCCGCGTACACAGCGCCATAGCCGCCCAATCCCAGCGCGCCGGTGATCCGGTAGCGGTCGTTGACCAGGTCGCCAGGCTCGAAACTCAGCGCACCGCGGGCGAATCCAGACAGCACCACGGTCGGCGCGTCATCATCCGGGCAGCGCTTTTCGGTGGTTGTGCGGCCGCAATTGGGACACTGACGGGTCTGCGCAGACTCTTCGGCGGTCATCTGGCTGCGCTCCGTTGGGTTCCCGTCAAATCGTGACGGTCACCGTCCGGGTCGGAACGGATCAGCCGTCGATGAAGTGCTTGCCACCACCCCGCGCGCCGTCCGCATGGCGCTCGTTATGCGACTTGTCCATGTTCTTAGCGATCTGGGCGCCCGTCAACTGGCTCATCATGCCCTTGACCAGCTCCATGGAGGTGCACATGGTGATCGACGTGCCGGTACCCATGACGGCGACATCCTTCTTGGATACGTCGCGACGAATGCTGCCCATGTAGTTCTGGGTCGAGCAGCCATCGAACATCCACACCTTGTACTGGTCGTTGGCCTTTTCCTTGTAGTCCGCGGTGAACCGCTTGCGCGAGTTCTTGCCGTCGGTGCCATTCTCCAAGGCCAGGTACATCAGCGCTGACCCGAAAGTGTTCTGCACGTCCGTGTCGTTCATGACCGCGTTGCCGCTGTTGTTGCCGGTGACCTTGATGATGCCCTGAGCGGACAGCTTCTTGAGCATGGCGGCCTTTTCGGCTTGGGAGGGGTGCTCCTTGCCTGTCTTCTGCGCGACGTAGTGCTTGCACTCGTCGTAACTCATGCGCTGGCCCTCGACCTCGATGTTGTAGTTGCGGTCGAAGTCGGGCCCCGAGCCATAGCGGCCGTGGCCGCTGTACATGGTCACCTCGTTGTTGAGCATGGACTCCTTGAACTCCTCACCGATGTTCCCCTCCATGTCGGAGTGCACCAGGCGGAAGACGCCCTTGATGTTCTTGCCCAGGTAGGTGGTGAAGGCGTCGTGCACCCACATCTCACCGGGGCCATCCGGCATGGCCTTGCCGGACTCCTCGTAAGCCTTGGCCGCGCCCGAGGGATCCTGCTTGAAGCCCATGGCCTGCAGCTCGTTCCTGGCGTAGGCCACATCCTGGTACCAGTGGCCGCCGATGCCCTCGTCATAGCCGACGAAGAGGCCGAACTCGGCGAGCTTGTCGCTGAACAACTTGTCGTAGTTCAGCTTGGTCTTGCTCAGCACCTGCTGGTGCATGGGCGCGTTCTGGTCCAGCCACGCCAGGGTTCTCGCATACACCGTGCCGCTGGACTGGCCGGGCTCGAGCAGGTTCTTGTCCTTCTGCAGCTTCTCCACGGCGCCCTTGGTGCCGCCACCGTACTGGCCGTCGACGCCGTTGGTGTCGTAGCCGGAGGCGCCGAGCGCGCGTTGCACGCCGTAGACGTGGGCCCGTTTGGCCGAACCGGGCAGCAGCGCGGCGCCGGCAAGGACAGGATCCAGGGCGCTGGCGAAGTCGCGCATGTTCAGGTTGGTCACCGACGATGGGATGGTGATCTCGGCCGGCGCCAGATCGGCGTTGGCGTCGCTGCCACCGCCATCGGCCGTGTCATCGACCACGTCGGCGCTGTTATCGTCTGGCTCCGGCGTGGTGTCGTTGCCGCCGGGCTGGGCGTCGGCGTTGTCGTCGGTCGTCGGCCCGGTGTCGGTGGCCCCGCCGCCGCCAGAGGAGTCCATGGCGCCGAGCGTGTTCTTGCCGATGATGCCGTCCGAGCTCAGGCCGTGATCGGTCTGCCACGACTTGACCGCAGCGGTGGTCTTCTTGCCCCAGCTGCCGTCGGCCCCCCAGCGGCCCAGGTCATAGCCGGCGCCGATGAGGAATTGCTGGATGGCCCGCACCGCGGGGCCACGAGCACCCTGGCGCAACAGCGCGCCGCCCTTGGCTACGGTCTCCAGGACGTGGTCGCCGCTGAACGCCGAGTTGGTCAGCGCACCACCGCCCGGGGCGTTGGGATGCTGGACCTCGCGCTGAACATCAGGGCCGCCGCCCGGGGCGTCGTCGACCTGGTTGTTGCGCTGGTTGCGGTGGTTCTGTTGGGGGCCGGCGTGTCCGATGGCCATGATTCGCTCCGGCAGCGGCGCCGATCCTGTCAGCCATCGAACTGGCGTTGACGTGGCGCACGACTGCACCGTCATCAAAGCACCCGCCGGCCGGGATCTCAATGTCCCGCGCATGCGAGGACTTGCGCGCCTGGGGGATCCATGCCCCGTTCCTGCGCCATTGACGCGTTGTCCCGCCGGCGCCAGCATCGCCATCGGAGGCACACCATGGCAACCACGCCGCAGTCCCTGGGCATCGTCGGGCACGGTCGTTTCGGCCGCGCCCTGGGCCAACTGCTGGCCGACGCGGGGCATCGCGTGCTCGTCTGGGACGTGGCGGAGAAGGCCGAACCCCGACCGCCGGTACAGCATGCCCCATCTCTGGCTGATCTTGTGGCCGGCGTGAACTGGCTGGTGGTCAGCGTGCCGGTGCCGGCGACCCGGGCCGTGCTGCAGGCTCTGCGGCCGCATCTTCGACCCCACCAGGTCGTGTTGGATGTGGGCAGCGTCAAGACCGGCCCAAGTGAGGATCTCGAGGCCGTTCTCGGTGCCCATATCCCTTGGGTTGCCACCCACCCGCTCTTTGGCCCCGCCAGCCTGGCACTGGGCGAGCGGCCGCTACGGGTGGTGGTCTGCCCCAACCGCCATCATGCACAGGCCGTGACGCGGACCATCTCATTGTGGCGTCAACTGGGCTGCGAGGTGCTGCAACAGGACGCCCACGAGCACGATCGCCTCATGGCCGCCACCCACGCCCTGGCCTTCTTCGTGGCCAAGGGCCTGCTGGACGCCGGCGCCGCGTTCGATGTGCCGCATGCGCCCCCCTCGGCTCGCGGGTTGGCTCGCACGCTGCGCGCCGTGCGCTCCGATGCCGGCCATCTGCTGTCGGTGCTGCATCGATCCAATCCCTACGCCGAGCCGCTGCGCGTCCGTCTGATCGACGCCCTCAGCGCCCTTCACGAGCGCTTGCAGCAACCCGAAGAGCAGGCCATCGCCGATGATCCGGCGCTGACCATTCCGGACCTGGGGCAACGGTCGCCGGAGCTGCGCCAGGCCCGCGATCTCATCGACGAGGTGGATCGCGAACTGATCGCCTTGCTGGCGCGCCGGGCGGGGCTCGCGCGCAGGGCGCTGCAGGCCAAGGACGAGTTGGGCAGTGGTGTGCGCGATCCGGAGCGAGAGCGACAGCTCCTGGCCGACCGGCGGGCGTTGGCGGTTGAACATGGCCTCGACCCCGACGCGCTGGCCGACATCTTCCGAACAGTCCTACGTTTCTCGGTCGCCCACCAGGAGCGCACCGAGCCACGCTGACACGCTCCGCCTGGAGCGGGCCTCGTGGTCCCCGGATGCCATCGGGCGGTCGCTTCGCCTCGTGCGCATGCGCGGTTGCCCGAGCCATGCGCACGCGCGGTTGCGACGACCGCCGGGCCATGCAACCATGACGGCCCCGTTTTCTGACCCATGCGACCATGAGCCAAGAAGCAGACACCAGATACTGCCCGGTATGCGGCACCGAGACCGCGGCGATGCATTGCGAAGCCGATGGCGTTGCGACGGTGCGCAAGCGGCGCTTCGGCAAGGACGCGCTGTCCTATGGCGCAGGGGATCTGATCGACCGCTACCGGATCACGGGAATCCTGGGCAAGGGCGCCTATGGCGCGGTCTACTCGGCTCAGCACACGGGCACCGGTCAGCCCTGCGCCATCAAGTTGCTGGCGCTCGACCCGCAGGGCGCCGGCGACGACGTCACGCGGCGCTTCTTCCAGGAGGCCCGGGTGACCGCCTCGCTGCGGCACCAGAACACGATCCGGGTTTTCGACGTCGGCCAGGCGGAAGACGGGCCGCTGTACATCGCCATGGAGCTGCTCAACGGCCCCTCCATGGCCCAGTATCTGGTCCACCTGATGCAGTCCGGCGAGGCCATGTCCGAGCTGGCGACCATCGACGTGATCACGCCGCTGCTGGGCAGCCTGGCCGAGGCCCACACAGCCGGGCTGGTCCATCGCGACATCAAACCGGGCAACATCATCTTGTCCACGGGGCCTGAGGGCGAGACGGTCGCCAAGCTGCTGGACTTTGGCATCGCTCGCACGGTGGATTCGTCGCTAACGGCCACCGGAAACTCGCTCGGCACCCCGGCGTACATGAGTCCAGAGCAGTGCCAGGGCAAGCCGCTGGACGGTCGCAGTGACCTGTACTCGGTCGCGATCCTGGCCTACCTCTGCGTGACCGGGCGTCTGCCCTTCCAGAGCCGCGATCCGCTGGCGCTGATGTACATGCAGTGCAGCGAACCGCCCCTGGATCCACGGGAGTGGACCAATGCGCCGCTGAGCGACGGTTTCGTCGAGGTGCTGATGCGGGCCCTGGCCAAGTTGCCCGATGAACGATTCGCCGATGCGCGCGCCATGCGCACCGCGCTGAGTACCATCCGCCGGGATACCTGGCCGGACGCGCCACTGTTCGCCATGGATACGGGCACCTCATTCGACGTGATCGAGGTGTCGGGTACCGATTCGGACCTGCGCGCAGCGGCAGCGGGAGAGCAACCGGATCCGCCCTCCGAAGCGAGCACCACCAGCCAGCCGTCCGTCGAGGAGGAAGGGGAGTACAAACCACCGCACGACCCCGACCCCACGGCGTCGCTGCCCTCTTCGCGTACCACGTCGCCCGTTCGTGACAACCAGGAGGCGCCCAGCACCGACTCGCTGGATGAGCTGGGCGCGCTTGGCGAAACCACGTCCAAAGTGGTGGACGCCCTCGTCCCCGAGGTGCAGGAGCCCGCCCCGGCGCAAGACACGGCCAAGCGTCGCAGCCCCATGAAATGGGTCCTCACCGCGGCTGTCGTGGTCGCTGTGGCGGTCGGTCTGGTCATCGGCCTGGGCGGTGACCCGCCGCCGGAGCCCGCGACACTTGCCGCGCCGGAGGCCGAGCCCCCGCCGTCCAAGGAGTCGCTGGCCGCCGACAAGCAGGTGGCCGCAAAGGCAACTCCAGCCGACAAGGCGGCGCCCGACCCCGACAAGGCTGCGAAGGCGCCAGCGCCGGGTTCGATCCACCCGGCCGGGGCGGCGGCCACGCCAGCGCCCACCACGGCCCAGGTCGAGGCGCGCGTCGCGGCGAACATGGGTAAGAAGGCGCAAGCCCTGGAGAAGAAATTGAATTCATGGCCGAAGCCGCCAAACTCGATCCGGCCAACGAGGAGTACGCCACCTTGTTGAGCGAATGGAGAGCCGAGAAGAACATCCTGCACAGGATGGAGGCAAAGAAGGCCGCGGAAGCAGAAGCCAGGCGCAAGGCGAAGACGCGCAGGAAGGCCGCCAAGCCCAAACCTGCGCCGGTCAAGAAGGAGGCCCCGGGTGAAGTTCAGCCCATCTTCGCCGAGTAGCCCGGCTTCGCGCTGGGGACTCGCCATCGCCCTGATCGCCGCGCTGGTCGTCGTCGGCCTGGCCGCTCCAGTTGTGCGGGCCGCGCCCAAGAAGGCGGCCGCCAAGAAGGCGCCAAAACGCAGCAAGAAGAGCCGCAAGGCGGCGCGCAAAGAGGCGGCCATGGCCTCGCATGTGGCGCACGCGGCACTCAAGCGCGGCGAGTTCGACAAGGCGGCGCAGTTCTACAAGGAAGCCTGGAAGCTCGACCCCAGCGTGCTCGGCTATCTGTTCAGTTCCGCTCGGGCGGCCCATCGCGGCGGTGACCTGGACACCGCCGAACAGGACTACTCCGAGTTCCTGGAGTTGAACAAGGACAAGAAGGGCAAGCTGGCCGACAAGACCAAGGGGTACCTGCTGGAGGTCCGCAAGGCCCGCGAGTTGAAGATGAAGGAGGCGCTGGCCAAGAAGGAAGCCGAAATGGCCGCGTTGAAGGCCAATCAGGCTGCCGAGCGCGCTGCAGCTCAGAAGAAGGCAGCGGCCGACAAGAACCGTCCGGCGACCTCGGCGCCCATCACCGCCGGCAAGCGAGCCAGTACATCGGGCACGCCGACGGCAGCATGGGTCGCGCTGGGCGGCGGCGCCCTGCTCGCGGTGGCGAGCGGCTCCTTGTACCTGATCGCCGCGGGCGAGCGGTCCGAGCTCGACGAGCTTCTCGAGCAGAAGAACGACAAGGGCAAGATCATCGGCATCAACAAGCAGGACGCGCGAGAGCGGGCTGACGACATCGAGGATAGCAAGACGATATCGGCGGCCATGGCCGGCGCCAGCGTCGTGGCCCTGGGGCTCGGCGCGTGGCTGTGGATGAGCGCACCGCAGGCGCCGGTTGCCCTCGCACCCACACTCGATGGACGTGGCCTGCGGCTATCTCTACGCCTAGGAGCTTGATTCGCTACGGAGGTTTGGCCGATGGACGTCGAGGTGCAAGGCATGTGTGTTCTGCAAGGCGCAGGACTGGCCGTAGTCAATTCAAGCTCTTGCGGGACGCGCAGGCCGCCGTCAGATCGGCGTTCAGCGGTCGGACCGGAGTGCGAATCAAGCTCCTAGTCCAGCGCGGCCATTGCCAGCGCAGAAGAGCCACATGAGCAAGCACTTATCCAGTTTCGTGGCCGTGGCGCTGCTAGGAATCGTCGGGTCGTGCACGGAAGACATCCCCGGCGACGAGGCGTTCGCCGGGTTTGATTCGACGGTTGAGGATGGCGGCGGCGACGCGACGGATGTCGATATCGTCGAGCATTGCAATAGCGACCTCGACTGCGAGGACGGCAGTCCATGCACGATCGATGCATGTTCGCCCGACATCGGCCAGTGCACCCATACGCCGACTTCGGAAGGGGAAGACTGCACCGCAAAGCCGGCCGGCTGCTGGCAATCCGCGGTCTGCAAGGCGGGCGTCTGCGTCGGTTCCACCCCCATCTGCAAGTGCCACCCGGACTGGGAGGTGGACGACGACGACGAGACCCCCAAGTGTCCAGAGTGGGTCGTGCCGGAGAACAAGTGCCTGGGCAAGAACTACTGCCACGACCCGAAAGGGTCCTACGAGTGCCTGCCCAATCCGCCAACGATCATTCAGTGCAACAGCGGCAACGATACCGGCTGTCGCAAGAATCTCTGCGACCCCACCACGGTCGCGTGCGCCATGACGGACGTGGCCGATGGCGTGATTTGCGAGAACCTCGCCACGTGCATGAGCGGTGGTCAGTGCAAGGCGGCCGATTGTGTGGGTGGTAAACCCAAGAGCTGCGACGACGGGAATCAGTGTACGGAGGATGCCTGCGAATCTGGCAAGGGCTGCGTATTCAAGCCGATCACCAAGGTCTGCGATGACGGAGACGGTTGCACCAAGGGAGAGACGTGCTCGGCGGGCAAGTGCACCGGCGGAGTCCACAAGGAATGCGACGACGCCAGTTCCTGCACGACAGACTCCTGTGCCCCTGGCACTGGCGATTGCGTCTTCACGCCGGTCAAGGACGGCACCATGTGTACGCCCGGTCAGGACGAATGCTGGGGAGGCGGTCAATGTAACGCCGGCGCCTGCAAGGGCATCACGGCCACGTGCAAATGCCATCCTGAATGGGAATCGGACGATGATCCGTTGACTCCGAAGTGCTCGGAGTGGGCAGACGAGAACGACAAATGCCAGGGGCAGATGTACTGCAAGAAATCCCCTACCAGCATGTACAGCTGCGCGCCCAACCCCGCTACCATCGAGACCTGCAATACCAAGAACGACTCGGAGTGCAGCAAGAACCTCTGCGATCCCAAGACGGGCACCTGCGGTGTGGTGCAGTCCAAGAACGGCGAGCCCTGCGAAGACGGCGACATCTGCACCAAGGGTGAGACGTGCATCTCTGGCAAATGCTCGATCACCGACATCAAGTCGAGCCTGCTCTGCAAGTGCACCCCAACCTACCTCGACAATTGTTACAACGAACTCGGCTCCAATCCGTGTGATGGCATCGTCTACTGCGCCAATTTCACCGGCAAGAGCATCATCGATCCCAAGTGCGCCCAGGCGAGCCAGGTCCTCTGTGACCCGTCCAAGAACACCGGCTGCTTGAAGAATCTATGCGAGGCCAAGTCCGGCAAGTGCAGCATGGTGCCGACAGAGCCAGCCATTCCCGGCGGCACCGTGTTCTGCGAGGACGGCGATAGCTGCACGCCCAACGACAAGTGCGTCAAGGGCGCCTGCGTGTCGGGACCGACCAATATCTGTTCCTGCGCCAAGGATGAAGACTGCGTCCAGAAAGATGATGGCAATGCCTGCAACGGCACGCTGTTTTGCGACAAGAGCCAGGGCAAGAATCACTGCGCCACGAATCCCGCCTCTGTCGTCGACTGCCCAACGGTCAACGACACGGCCTGCGTGGTCAATTTCTGTATGCCCAAGAGCGGCAAGTGCGTGATGGTCCCGACCGAGAACATCAAGACGACCATCATCACCAAGACCGCGTCCGGACAACAGGTCAAGATCATCAAGCAGCAGCCGTTTCCGTACAAGGTGCAGTCCTTCGTCGCCTGCAACGACGGCAACGCATGCACCGTGAACGACTCCTGCTCAGGCACCAGTTGCGCGCCCGGAAACGTCAACGCTTGCGCCTGCCAATCGGATTCGGAGTGCAAGGGCCAGGACGACGGCGACCTCTGCAATGGAACGCTCTTCTGCGACAAGAGCGACGGCAAGTGCAAGGTCAACCCGGCCACGGTGAAGACCTGCCCGCCGCCGCAGGACAGCCAATGCGTTTCGACCGCGTGTGAACCGAAGACCGGCATTTGCAAGAACACTTCGGCCAAAGAGGGCAAGATCTGCGACGACGGTGATGCCTGCACCGTGAACGAAAGCTGCGTCAAAGGGGTGTGCAGTCAGGCCAGCGTCACCTACATCTGCCAATGTGCCAGCGATGCAGACTGCAAGCCCGAGGAGGACGGCGACGTCTGCAACGGCACGTTGTACTGCGACAAATCCGCCGGCAAGTGCCTGGTCAATCCGACCACTGTAGTCAAGTGCAGCGCCGCCGGCGACAGCCAGTGCGAGAAGAACGTCTGCAACAAGAAGACCGGCATCTGCAAGATGACTCCGGTGGCTGAGAACCTCCTCTGTGATGACCTCGACCCGTGTACGCCCTCTTCGACCTGCAATTCCGGTGTTTGCACAGGCGCCACGGATACCTGCCAGTGCAAAGCGGACGGGGATTGTCAGCCGTTCGAGGATGGCAACGCTTGCACGGGCACCCTCCACTGCGACAAGGGGTCGGGCATGTGTGTCATCAAGCCGGGCACGGTGGTGAAGTGCGATCCCGGCAAGAGCACCCAGTGCTCCAAAAACGAGTGCAACGCCAAGACCGGCAAGTGCGAACTCGCTGCAGTCGCCGACTTTGGCACGCCCTGCGACGACGACAGTCCATGCACCAAATTCGACGTGTGTGTGGGCGGTTCATGCCAGCCGGGGGCCAATACCTGCGCCTGCGCAACCGATCAGGATTGCGCGGCGGTGGACGGCGGGAGTCTGTGCGACGGCAAGCTCTTCTGCGACAAGTCCAACCCTCCGTTCAGCGTCTGTGCGCCCAAGCCCGGCAGCAAGATCAAATGCCCGCCGCCGAAACCCGGCTCCTGCATCGAGAGCGACTGCAACCCCAAGACTGGCAAGTGCGAGAAGATCGACGGCGGCGGTTGTGCCGATGGCAAGGCCTGCACCAAGGGGGTCTGCTCCCTGAACGGCCCCGATGCGGGCAAATGCAAACTCGAATCTGCCCCCGACGGCACCCCGGCCGGCGAATCGGGCGGCTATCAGGTCTGCATCGCCGGCAAGCCCGTCAAGGCGCCGCAGGGCATGGCCATGGTGCCGGGCGGCGAATTTTACATGGGCTGCAACCCGGCCGAAGAGAACTGCGGCAAGTTCCCCAAGGAAAAGCAGCACAAGGTGACCGTATCCGCATTCTGGATGGACACCTTCGAGGCGCGAGCCGATGTGTTCGCCGATTGCGTCAAGGCAGGCAAGTGCAAGGCGCCGAGCAACAAGGACAAGGCGTGCAACTACGGCATCGCGGCCAAGAACCCCCACCCAATCAACTGCGTGTCCTGGAACCAGGCCAAGGCCTACTGCAAGTGGCGCGGCCCGGGGTTCCGCCTGCCCACAGAGGCGGAGTGGGAGAAGGCCGCTCGCGGTGGCTGTGAGGACGATGACCCGAAGAACTGCGCCGACGACATGCCCAGGTGGGTCTGGGGCAACGTTCCCAAGGCCGACTGCCAGATGGCCATCATGAAGGATCCCGCCAATGGCAAGACCGGCTGCGGCGCCGGATCCACCGCGCCCGTGGGATCACGGTACGACACAGATGTGAGCGTCTATGGCATCTGGGACCTGGCCGGAAACGTGCGCGAGTGGACCATCGACTACTGGGACGCGGACTTCTACAGCAAGTCCGGCGCCACGGCGAAGAACCCCATCAACAAGGTGGTCTCTTCCGAGGTCGTCGTTCGCGGCGGCGGCTGGCTTTCGGCGGTCCCCGACCTGCGCGCCGCCTCTCGCGGCAAGCCGGGTAAGAGTGGCTCATCTCACGTCAACATCGGCTTCCGCTGCGTGAAGGACCTGTAGGCCCTGACCAACATGCGGCCATCCCCCTCCCTGCGCTGGCATCTGCTCATCCTGTTCGGCCTCGCCGTGATGTACGGCGCTGTGGTGATCAGCGAGTACCAGCCCTGGAACTTCCTGCACGGCGACGGCTCGTTCTACGCCAAGACCAATCGTTCCCTGCTGGACGGCACCCTGGAGCAGCGCGACTACCAGCCGGCCAGCTGGTACGAAAAGCAGCTGGGCTGGAATCACGAGCTGGATCCGGGCTGGAGCAACATCGCCCTCGGCGCCGACGGCGAGTTCTATCCCAAGCACGCCATCATCATGCCCCTGGTGACCACGCCGCTGTACGCCCTCTTCGGCTGGGATGGGCTGCTGCTGGCGAACGTGCTCTTCTTGATGCTGGCCTTATGGGCCGGCTTTCGCATCTCGGCTCGTTATGTGCCGCCCGAGGTGGCGGCGGCCGTGGTTCTCGCCCTGGCGACGCTGCCCATCTTCACCCGCAGCGCCTACGCCTACTCCAACGACATCTTCTACGCCGCGCTCATCGCCTGGGCTATCGAGCGCTGGCTGGCCGGCAAGATGGGCTGGGCCGGAATGCTGCTGGGCATGGCGCTCTGGGCCAAGGGCACCAACGCCATCTTCGCCCTGCCCATGGGCGCGGCGCTGCTCATGCGACGTCGCTGGCGGGACTTCGCGGTGCTGACCGGCGTCGCGGCCATCCCCGTGGCCATCCACCTGGCCATGAACGCGGTCATGTTCGGCCACCCCCTGGTGACCTCCTACCACCGCATCCTGGTGATGAAGGGCGGCGTGGCGGTCGTGCACAGCCACACAGACAACTTCAACCGCGGCTGGCTCATGGGCCTGAAGGCCATCTGGGGCGACCGTCACGAGGGTCTGTCCCACAACGCCGCCCTGGCCCTGCTGGGCATTCCCGGACTGGTGCCGCTGGCGCGGGTGGCGCCCGGGCTGGCCCTGCTGATCCCCATCTCCATGGCCGGCTACCTGGCCATCTACATGCCCTTTGAATACACCTACGCCCGCTTCTTCATGCCCTGGGCGGTGCTGTTGGCGGTGCCCCTGGCCGTATCCATCGACAGGCTGATGGTCCTGTGCCGGCCCCTGCGCGGCCCCATGGACCGGCTGCTGGCCCGGCTGGGCACGCGCGGCGTGGTGGCGGCGGTGCTCGTGGCTGCACTGGTGGCCATCGGCGTCGGCCTGGCTGTGCGCCATGCCCCGCGACCCTGGCGGG
This sequence comes from uncultured Enterobacteriaceae bacterium, assembly GCA_964438735.1. Taxonomy (GTDB): domain Bacteria; phylum Myxococcota_A; class UBA9042; order UBA9042; family UBA9042; genus CAYTLW01. Next base: position 39,647 of record CAYTLW010000049.1, read on the forward strand.
CGGTGGACCACCTGCTGACGGCGAAAGTGGTGCGCGGCGACGGCCCCCGGGCCATCCCTTGCGACTACTTCAACCCACGCTGCGGCCGCTGGGAGTGCGCCATCGTCGAGCGCGAGATCTGGCATCGCTGGGGCTACCCGGTGGGCGCCGAATGCGAGTTTGAAGACGGCTCGGATGGCTGGCTCTGGATGCACCCCAACCCTGGGGTGCGCAAGACCATCACCTTCGACGTGCCACCCGGCCCGCTGGTGTTGCGCTACGGCCTGTCCCCCAAGTCCCGCTACGGCGGCGCCCGGCTGCGGGTGCACTCCAACGACAAGCTGCTGCACGAGCTGACCGCGGGTCGGGTCGGCAAGATCCAGGAGATGCGCCTGGCGGCCGATGAGCGCGGGCCGACGGTCATGTTGGAGGTGCCGGCGCAGGCGCATGACTGGCGGCAGTTATGCGTCGATTTGCGGCATTTGGATGCGGAGCGCTGAGGCGCTGAATCAAGCCACCGCAGCCGCCCCACGGGCCAGCGCCTGTTTGTTCAGATCCAACAGGTGGTGATGCCGCTTGGGCAGGTTGTTGGCCAGCGCAGTCTCCAGCGCCTGCAACGACACCACGCCCGTGGCCTTGGCCAGCGCGCCCAGGCAGATGACATTGGCCAGCCGCGTATCGCCCATCTCCTCGGCCACGGTGGTGGCCGGGATGTGGATCGCCTGGATGTCATCGCGCTCGCTGCGCTGCGGCGCCAGGGAGCTGTTGACCACCAGCACGCCGCCCGGTTGCACGGCCGGCTCGAAGGCTTCCATGGAGGGCAGGTTCAAGACCACCGCGGCGCCCGGTCGGGCCACCAGGGGGGAGCCGATCTCCTCGTCGGAGACCACGACGGTGCAGCGTGCCTTGCCGCCGCGCATCTCGGGGCCGTAGGAGGGGATCCAGGTGACGTGCAGGCCGCCATCCATGGCCGCGTGGGCCAACAGCTGGCCGGCGAACAACGCACCCTGGCCGCCAAATCCGGAGATGATCACTTCGTGCCGCATGGTTGTCTCCCGCTCACCGCTGCTTGGACAGGGCTTTGACGTCGTCGGTCATGCGTGTATCGCCGAGCTCATAGTAGGGCACCAGGTTGTCCTTGGCCCACTCGACCGCCTCCTGAGGCTGCATGCGCCAGTTGACCGGGCAGGTGGACAGGATCTCGACCATGGAGAAGCCCAGGCCGGCGATCTGTGCCTTGAAGGCCAGCTTCAGCGCCTTCTTGGTCCGCCGAATGCCCTTGGCGTCCAGGACCGCCTGGCGCGTCATGTAGACCACGCCCGGCAGCTCGGCCATCATGTTGGCCATCTTCATGGGGTGGCCGTCGTTCTGCACATTGCGCCCGGACTGGCTCGAGGTGGTGACCTGGCCGGGCAGGGTGGTCGGCGCCATCTGGCCGCCGGTCATGCCGTAGATGGCGTTGTTGACGAAGATGGTCGTGAACAGCTCGCCCCGGTTGGCCGCGTGGATGGCCTCGGCGATGCCGATGGAGGCCAGGTCACCGTCACCCTGGTAGGTGAAGACCACCTTGTCTGGTGACACGCGCTTGACGCCCGTGGCCATGGCCGGCGCGCGTCCGTGGGCGGCTTCGGCGATGTCCACGTTGAAGTAGTTGTAGGCCAGCACGGCGCAGCCCACCGGCGCGATGCCGATGGTCTTTTCGCGCACGCCCAGCTCGTCCAGGACCTCGGCCACCAGGCGGTGGATGGTGCCGTGGGTACAGCCGGGGCAGTAGTGGGTGCTGACCTCTTTGAGGCTCTCTGGCCGTTCGTAGGTCAACTCCCAGTCGTCGCCGGGCTCAAAATCGGCCGCGCCGCAGCCGTTGTTGTCGGGGGGGCTGCTTTCAGGCGTAGACATGTTTGGCCTCCTGTTCGCTGCCGGCCGCGGCGATCAGCTTGTCCAGTTCGGGCAGGATGTGGTCGGGCAGCGGGAAGACGCCGCCCGTGCGGCCATATTGGGCCACAGGGCATTGGCCCCCGGCGGCGAGACGAACGTCTTCGACCATCTGGCCAGCGTTCATCTCGACCACCAGGGCTCCCTTGACCTGGCCGCAGAGTTCGGCCAGGCGGGGTTCGGGGAAAGGCCACAGGGTAATGGGGCGCAGCAGACCGACCTTGATGCCCTTGGCGCGGGCCATCTGCACGGCGGTCTGACAGGTGCGGCCGACGGTGCCAAAAGCCACCAGCAGGTAGTCGGCATCCTCGGTGGAGTACTCCTTCCAGAGCTGCTCTTCGGCCTTGATGGTGGCGATTTTGGCCTGCAGTCGGTCGTTGACCTTCTCCAGGTTCTCGGCGCCAAGGTAGAGCGAGGTGATGATGTTGTTCTCGCGGCCCTCGGCGCCCGTCAGCGACCACGCGGCCCGCTCTTCGGGGGTGCGCAGGGGGCGCATGGGCGGCAGCACGGCCGGCTCCATCATCTGGCCGATGGCGCCGTCGGCGGCGATCATGGCGATGGTGCGGTACTTGTCGGCCAGGTCGAAGGCCAGCACCACCTGGTCGATGGCCTCCTGCACGGTGGCTGGCGCCAGCACGATCATGTGGAAGTCGCCGTGGCCGGCCGACTTCACCGCCTGGAAGTAGTCCGACTGCGAGGGCTGCACATTGCCCAGCCCTGGACCCCCGCGCATGATGTTGACGATGACCGCTGGCACCTCGGAGCAGGCGATATAGGACAGCCCCTCCTGCATCAGGCTGATGCCCGGGCTGGACGAAGAGGTCATGGTCCGTGCACCGGCGCAGGCGGCGCCGTAGACCATGTTGATGGAGGCCAGCTCGCTCTCGGCCTGCAGGAAGACGCGATCTTCTTCCGGCATGCGCACCGAGAAGTGCTCGAGCACCTCGGTCTGCGGCGTGATGGGGTAGCCGAAGAAGGCCTCGACGCCGGCGCGGATGGCGGCTTCGGCGATGGCGGTGTTGCCGTCGATGAGTACCTTGGACATTGGGGTCTCCCTGGGAGCCGTGTGGGGGATCAGGCGGTGGCCGCTACGGGGCGCACTTTCACTTTCTTGCGCTCCTTGAACACCGTGAACACCACGTCCGGGCAGACGATGGCGCACAGGCTGCAGCCGGTGCAGGCCTCCGGATTGATGTCTTCCACCGGCCGGTAGCCCTTGGCGTTGAAGCGATCCTCGGACATGCGCAGGATCTCGGGCGGACAGGCGGGCACGCAGAGCGCACAGCCCTTGCACCGGTCTTCGTCGATGATGACTCTACCCTTCTTCGCCATCTCCCTTCCTCCGATTCACCGGCCGGTTCAGGCCATGGTGTTGGCGACCGTCTCGTAGCGATCGTCGACGCCCTGTTGGATGGCCGCGAGCGCCTCGTCGTCGTTCAGGACGTGGCGGAACCGAGCCTGGTGGACAAGATAGTCCTTCACGGGGCGGCGTCTGCCGAATCGCTTGGTCAGTTTTCGCTGTCCCTGGCTGACCTCGTAGAGCAGCACGCAGCCGGTTTGTACGGCCAGTCGCGCCACGTTGACCATCTCGCAGCTCTCCACGCCCCAGCCGGTCGGGCAGGGCGCGTGGCAGTGGATGTACGAGGGCCCGCGCACCTGGGCGGCGCGCTCGACCTTGCTCATGAAGTCCAGCGGGTAGCCCATGGACGCCGAGGCCACATACGGGATCTGGTGGGCGGCGATGATCTCCACCATGTCCTTGCGCAGGTCGGGCAGACGCGGCTCGCCGGCCGTCTCCTTGCCCACCGGAGTGGTGGAGGTGCGGGCGCCGAAGGGCGTGGTGCCGCTGCGCTGGCCGCCCGTGTTCATGTAGCTCTCGTTGTCGAAGCAGATGTAGATGAAGTCCTGGTTGCGCTCGATGGCGCCCGACAGCGCCGACAGGCCGATGTCCGCGGTGCCGCCGTCGCCGGCCACCACCAGCAGGTTGACCCCCTCGCGCCGACCCTGGGCCTTGAGCGCGTCGTCGATGCCCGAGATGACCGCCGCGGCGTTCTCGAAGAGCACGTGGAAGTGGGGCACCTTGGGCACCCCCATCTGCATCACCACGGCCAGGCAGCCGGTCTGGTTGATGACGATGGTGTTCTCGCCGAGGATCTTCAGGGCGTGGCGGAAGCCCAGCACCTCCATGCAGCCGGAGCAGGCCAGGTTGCCGGTGTGCAGGTGCTCGGTATCGGTCAGCTTTTTCAGTTTGACTGCCATCGTTCAGATACTCAGTCCTTCGGTGTAGGGGATGCCCTCCGCCGCGCCGCGGGCGTCTGGCCAGAAGACCGCCTGACCCTGGTAACCCGGCTGCGCCAGCTCGACGCAACGGGTGATGGTCGCCGGCGTGATGTCCTTGCCACCGGTGCCGATGATGAAGTTCAGCACGTCCGGCCGCTTCTCCTGGTGGAAGAGGCTGCGCGTCACGTCGGGGTAGACCATGCCCGAGGTGCCATAGCCGATGTCGCGGTCGAGCACGCAGACCACGCGCGCGCCGCCGATGGCGTCGAGCAGCGCCCGGGCCGGGAAGGGCCGGAAGGCGCGCAGGTTGACGATGCCCACCTTCACTCCCTGGGCCCGCAGCTGGGCCATGGCCACGCGAGCGGTCTGCATCATGGAGCCGATACCCACCAGCACGATCTCGGCGTCGGCGGTGTCGTGGCAGTCGATCAGGCCATAGTCGCGGCCGGAGATGGTGGCGTATTCGCCAAAGACCCGCTCGATGACCGCGTCGGCGTCGGCCAGGGCGCGATGCTTCTTGAGCTCGAAGTCGGGGTAGTAGTCCGGAAAGAGCACCTCGCCAAACTGCTGCGGGCTGGCCGGATCCATGAGCGGCCGGTTGTGTTCGGTGCGCAGCGGCACGAAGGCGCTGGCGACATCGGACGGCAGCGGGGTGACGGGTTCGGAGGCGTGCGACAGGATGAAGCCGTCGTAGGAGACCATGCAGGGCAGGGCGACCGCGTCGTCTTCGGCGATGCGGAAGGCGCAGAGCATCAGGTCGTAGATCTCCTGCACGTTGCTGGCGTACAGCTGCAACCAACCACTATCTCGCAGGACCAGGGTGTCCTGGTGGTCGGGCCAGATGTTCACCGGCACGCTCATGGTTCGATTGGCCACCGCCATCACCACCGGAAAGCGCATCCCGGAGGTGAAGTAGACCACCTCGGTCATCAGGGCCAGGCCTTGTGAACAGCTGGCGGTGAACGTGCGCGCGCCGACCACAGCCGCACCGGCACAGGCCGACAGCGCCGAGTGCTCGGACTCCACCTTGATCAGGCGGGCGTCCAGATCGCCATCGGCGACGAACTGCGACAGGTACTCCACCGTGTGGGTCTGCGGCGTGATGGGATAGGCGGCGATCACCTGCGCGGCGGCCTGTTGCACCGCCCGGGCGGCGGCCATGTTGCCGTTCCAGAATTCGGCCATCAGCCGGCCTCCTTGTCGGCGTTCTGCGCGTCGTCGGCCAGCGCTTCGCCTTCTCGCTTCATCTCGATGGCGTCGGCGGGGCACTCGGTGGCGCAGATGCCGCAGCCCTTGCAGTAGCCCAGGTCGATGGCGAAGGTGCCGGCTTCGATGCAGCCCTCGGGGCAGTACAGCCAGCAAAGCTTGCAGCCGTTGCACTTGTCTTCGTCGAGGATGGGGCGGTCGGTGCGCCAGGAGCCGGTGCGGTTATCCAGGCTCCAGCCGGGCTCATAGGTGAGCGTGTTCATGGCCCGGCGCACATAGGCTTCGTACTTCTCCATGCCCATGGTCGTGCCCCCTCAGGCCTCTGCCGGGTCGCCGTCGGCCGCGTGCCCGACCCCGACCAGCGCGGCCCGCGCCTGGCGTGCCGCTTCGATGTTCACGTCCGCTCGGGCGCCAAATCGTCGTCGCAACGAGGCCTCGATGGCCTCCTGACCGATGAGCCCCGTGGCCCCGGCCAGCGCGCCCATCATCGCCGTGTTCGGGATCGGCCGGCCGAGGCAGCGCAGGGCGATGGATGTGCCATCGACCGTCAGTACGCGGTAGTTCTGCAGCCCGAGCTTGTAGCCATGTCGACCCGAACGAAGCTCGGCCTCGATGGCCTCCGGCGCTTGTGCGCTGTTGAAGATCAGGGTCGCACCCTCGCCGACACCCAGCAGCACATTGGCGTGATGCCAGATCGTGGGATCCATGATCAGCAGCACGTCGGGTCGGGCGGAGGTGCACTTGAGCAGGATGGGCTCGTCGCTGATGCGCAGCATGGCCGAACAGAGCGCGCCGCGACGTTCGGGGCCAAATGTGGGCAGGGATTGGGCGTGCCGGCCTTCGTTTACCACCGCGCCGCCCAGCAGCTCACCGGCGGTGACCACCCCCTGGCCGCCGCGGCCGATGAGCCGGATTTCGCGCAGACCACCAGCCAGGGCATCCGGCGCCCGGGCCTGGGGCGAGGCGTTTTCGAACGGCTGGCTCATGGCGCGCACTCCGAGCGGAAACCAACCGCGTTGTGCGACTGGATCGCGACCCCGGTGGGTCGAAGGTCGGTCGGATGATGCGTCGACGCGGCCCGTTTTGCCGGGCGATGTCGCCGCGCACGCGCCAATAATAGGGATCTCGTCTCGCGAGATCCGGGATATTCAGGTGCAATGGTGGATTCGCCGACGAGGGCGCTTCCGGCTCAGAGATGGAAGGAGATCAGCAGGTGCAATTCGAGCCGATCCTTCTCCGCTGCCGGGTCCGCCGTGGCGGTGATGTCGTCGTCGAAGTTGTAGACCCAGGTGTCATAGCGGCCCATGACCTGTCGAGCGTCGAGTCCGAAGGCGATGGCCGACTCCGGCAGCCGGTATTCGAACGAGGCGCCCATGGCGAAGTTGGTGCCGGTCCAGGACTTGCCCTTGACCTCAGGCTGGGTGCCATCCTCGTTGTAGTAGTTGATCTCGTAGACGCCGTAGCCGCCATACAGGCGCAAATCGTAGTCCAGATCGTCGCGCCAGAAGCGCAGCGGGTGCAGACCGAGCATGAAGCTGCCTGCGCCGACGCCGGCGGTGTCGATTTTGTCGCCGAAGGAGCCATGCCAGGCCAGGTCGGCGAACAACGACGCGTAGCCCATGATGTTGTAGCCGAACTGCAGCCAGACGCCGAGCCCGCCGCCCTTGTCATTGCGTACCGCGCGGTCGTAGTCAGCAGCCGGCAGCTGGTCGAGCTCGATGGTCTTGCCGCTGCCGGCAGCGTTGGGCAGCTTGGTGCCCTGGCTGCCACCGTCGAAGGCATAGCCGGGCGCGATGACGAAGAAGGGCCCGGCCCACCTGGCCTTCTTGGCGTGGGCCTCGCCCATGGCACCCCACGCCATGCACGCGGCGGCAACGGTGACCACGACGGCCATTGAGAGGCGCCGCGGCGGGCAAAGAGACGACTGTGACGTGGTACTGAGATTCACGTTGGACTCCATGTTGGGCGGGCCGCGCGAGGACGATGATGGCCGGGGGTGCGGCGGGGTATGTTCGCCGCACAGGGTGCGCGTGCAAATGGTCAATCGGCCAGGGTTCGGATCGCATGGTCTCAATGACGCTGGCGATTCTGCCCTACATGCGCACATGCCACCAGGGCAGTCCCCGGCCGCCATCTCGGTTTGCGCAGCGCCGCCGCCACCATATTGGCGACCTCGCGCAACGAGTTGTGGTCGCCGCGGGGCCGTGCCATGCTCCCGCCCGTCATGGCCAGCACACCCCGCACAGCACGCTATTTCGCCTCACTCCGACCCACCGGGCATCGCTTGCCTGGCCTCCTCGGCATCGCCGTCCTGCTCGTCATGGGGAGCTCGGCGATCGCGGTCGCCAAAGCTCCGACCGGCAAGAAGAAGGCCGCGATCATCTCGGTGTCGGCGCGGACCTCGTTGGACAAGGGCGAATATGAGATGGCCGCCAAACTCTATGACAGCGCGTACGAGGCGGATCCGGCCACACTCGGTTACCTGTACAGCGCCGCACGGGCCCGCCAGAGGGCAGACAAGCTCGACCAGGCGGAGGCCGGCTACAAGCAGTTCCTGAAGAAGGCCGGCCCGGAGCTCGCTCCCCTGCGTGAGAAGGCCAAACGACGCCTGGTGGAGATCGAGAGCACCCGCAAGGAGCGCGCCCTGAAGACCCAGCTCGCCAAGGCGGAGAAGGCTCGCAAGGACGCCGAAGCGCGCGAGGCGAAGCGCAAGGCGGCTCCCAAGCCGCCACAGACCGACCTGGTGGCGTTGGGCGCAGTCGGCGGCGGCGGTGCCGCGCTGGTGGCCGGCACCGTGGTCCTCCTCATGGGCGAGGCGGATTGGAGCGAGGCCAGCAAGTCGATCCCAAACGCCGACGGCAGCCCCAAGAAGGGGCAGACCAAGGTCCTGTCACCGGCCAAGGCCGACCAGGCTGCCGCATCGGTGCAGAAGACGCGCATCATCGGCGGCGCACTCATGGGCGTCGGCCTGGCGGGCATCGGCTTTGGCGTCTACCGGATGATGAACACCAGCGAGCCCGCCAAGGTCTCGTTCGCGCCGACCGCCGATCTACGTGGCGCGGCGCTGCAGTTGCGTTTCTGAACCGCCTGCATCACCCCATCTGAACACGAGCCGGCTTCAGTCGGCGAACTGCGGCGCGACCTCGTCGTCTGCCTTGGGTTTGGGCTTGGGTTTGGGCTTGGGGCTCGGCTTCGGCTTCGCGACCGGTTTGGCTACATGCGCCGCTTTCGCCTTCTTGGCGGCCGCCTTTGCCTGCTTGTGACGGGCGGCCAGCTTGCCCTGTACCTCGAGCTGGGCCCGTGCCTCAGCGAGGCGCTGACGGTACTCGATGTTCTCGGGCGCCAGCCGGCTGGCGCGGGCGATCGGCGGCTGCAGCGCCGTGTGCGTCCGCGACAGCGACACGGCGCGAGTCGCCGAGGTGTTCGATTTC
>CAYTLW010000050.1:0-47863 GCA_964438735.1 uncultured Enterobacteriaceae bacterium
GGCACACCTCTTCCCGAGTCCAGGAAACTGGGGAAGTACCTACGGTCCGTCGAACCAGTCCCAGCGGTCACGCGTTCGCGGCCACATTCTGGTACCCTCGCCGTCCGTGGACGCCCCCGACCTCAATCCCCCCCACTCTCTGCCCTCCGTGATCGTGCGCACGATCGCGATATTCGCGATCATCGCGCCCGTTTCGCTGCTCTACGTGGGGGCGTGCATCCTCCTGCTGCCCTGGCGCGGCCTGCGCATCCGGGCGGGCAATCTCTACGGCTGGATCATCTCCGCGCCCATGATGCCGCTGGCCGGGTTGAGCCTGGAAGTCATCGATCGGCAGCGCATTACGCAGCATGCACCGGCGCTGTATGTCGCCAATCACACCTCCACCCTGGACATGTGGATGGTCATGGCGCTCAACCTGCCCGGGGTCTGCGGCATCGCCAAGAAGGAGATCGTCTGGGTCCCCTTCTTCGGCCTGGCCTACCTGTTATCCGGTCATCTGCTGATTGATCGTGGCAATCGTCAGCGGGCCATCGAGTCCATGGCCCGGGTGGCCGAGGTGGTCGAACGCTATCGCCTGGGCCTGTGGATGTGGCCCGAGGGCACGCGCAGCCGAGACGGCGTGCTGCGGCCCTTGAAGAAGGGCGTCATCCACATGGCGATCGCCACCCGGCTGCCCATCGTACCAGTCATCACCCACGACGCGGACCTGATCTGGCCGCACGGCAGCCTTTCGGTCCGGCCAAGCAAGGCCCGGGTTGAGGTGCTCGAGCCCATCGACACCACAGACTGGGCAGTCGAGACGTTGGCCGAACACGCCGCGGAGGTGCACGCTGCCATGCGAGGCCCGCTGTCGAAGAGGCAGCAGGGCGAGGTCTGGGACGGCGGCGCAAGCGAGCGATCGGCCAGCTGATCCGGGCGCGGATTCCAACGCCGATCCGCCGTTGATCCAGTCGCCGAACTGCCTAGATTCTCGGGGACCGCGATCCGACGGCCCCGCCGGGCCATCACGGCCCGCGCCCACCCCCATCGAAGTGGAGGCCATCCGTGTCCATTGCAGCAAGCGCCTGGGTTCTCGAAACCGCCGGCGAAGCGCTGGTCCAGCGCGACCACACCATCGCCGATCCCGCAGCCCACGAGGCTGTGGTCGAAGTGCTCGCCTGTGGCCTATGCCATACAGACCTCGGTTTCGCTGACGGCTCCGTACCGCCCAAGCTCGGCCTGCCCCTGGTGCTGGGTCACGAGGCCGTGGGCACGGTCGTCGCCGCCGGCGCCGATTTCGCCCACCTGGTCGGCCACAAAGTCATCGTGCCCGCCGTCCTGCCCTGCGGCGATTGCGGCTTCTGCCGGGCTGGCCGCGGCAACGCGTGCACGCGCCAGGCCATGCCGGGCAACGACATCCACGGCGGATTCGCCACCCACATGCTGGTGCCCGGTGCGCCGCTGGTGGACGTCGAGGACGCGCCCGATCACATCGACATCCGGCTGCTGGCCGTGGTCGCCGATGCGGTGTCTACAGCCTGGCAGGGCATTCGACGCAGCGGCCTGGCCGCCGGCGACGCCTGCTTCGTGGTCGGTGCTGGCGGCGTGGGTGGCTACGCAGCCCAGATCGCCACCGCGCTGGGCGCCAAGGTGGTCGCCCTGGACATCAGCGACGATCGCCTGGCAGCCGCCAGGGAAGCCGGCGCCGACGAGACCATCAACGTGCGCGACCTGTCGCCACGCGATGTCAAAAAGCAGCTGCGCGGCCTGGCCAAGGGCTGGGGCATCGGCACGCTGAACTGGCGCATCATCGAGGCCAGCGGCAGCCCGCCGGGTCAGGAGTTGGCGTTCTCGCTCCTGGGTCGCGGTGCCGTGATGGTCCAGCTGGGCTACACACCGGCCAAAGTCAACCTTCGTCTGTCCAACATCATGGCCTTCGACGCCACGATTCACGGCAGCTGGGGCTGCCCGCCGGAAGAATACGCGCCGGTGCTGGAGCTCATCTACAGCGGCAAGGTGGACATCGCCTCCACCTCCGCCCACGCGCCCATGTCGCAGATCAACCAGCTGCTCGACGACATGGCCAACCATCGCCTGACGCGCAGGATGGTCCTCGACCCGAAGGCGTAGCCCACCTGCGACCCAGCCGCGCTTCGGCTGGAATCCACCACCTCAGAGTTTCGAATACCAACAAGCAAGGAGAATCCCATGACCGCCGACCTCATCAGCCATGAGTTGCTTCCCGACCACGAGTTCACCCACATCGGCTACGAGGAGAAGCCCGTACTCGATCGCGCCGGCAACCCGGTCGACGGCCTGCACCAGGTGTGGATCTCGCTGGACAACGAACGCCAGCTGAACTCCTACACCACCGAGGCGGTCAAGGAGGTCGTTCTGGCCTTCCGACGGGCCAGCTGCGATCGCTCCTGCGTGGCGACGGTGTTCACCGCGGTGGGTACGCGCTCCTTCTGCACCGGCGGCAATACCGCCGAGTACGCCACGTACTACGCCAACCGGCCGCTCGAGTACCTGCAGTACATGCGCCTGTTCAACGACATGGTCACGGCCATCCTGCTCTCCGACAAGCCGACCATCTGCCGGGTCAACGGCATGCGCATCGCCGGCGGTCAGGAGATCGGCATGGCCTGCGACTTCACCGTCTCGGGCGACCACGCACGCTTCGGCCAGGCCGGCCCCATCCACGGCTCGGCCCCCGACGGCGGCTCCACCGACATGCTCGACTGCTACGTCGGCTTCGCCCGCGCCGGCGAGTCCCTGGCGCTGTGCGATCCCTGGTCGGCCCACTACGCCATGCGCATCGGCCTCATCAATGACATCGCGCCGGTCTACAAGGACGCGGACGGCAACTGGGTGCCCAACCCCTTCGTGGTCACCGATCGCTACGTCGACGAGTTCGGCCGGCTGGTCTACGGCGATTACAAGACCGGCGCCGCCAGAACCGAGGCCAAGGCAGCCCTCAAGGAATTGACCATCGACCTGACCGAGCTGGACGCCACGGTCAACAAGATGATCACCAAGCTGCTCTACACCTTCCCCGACTGCACCCGGAAGACTCTCGAAGGCCTGCGCAAAAAGAAGCTGATGCACTGGACGCAGAACGCCGAGACCAACCGGTCCTGGCTGTCGCTGAACCAGAACGCCGAGGGTTCGGCCGGCTTCCCGGCGTTCCACTATGGCGACCGCGGCGAGCGCGAGATCGATTTTGTGGCCTACCGCAAGCGCCTGGCCGCTGGCGAGCGCTGGGATGAAGAGATGATCCAGGCCGTGCTGTCGCCGTCGTCGCGGGCGAATCGGGCCAAGGATCGCGGCTAGCCAGGCGACCGAGAAACATCGATGTAAGGGGGAACGAATGGCCGACAGACGGGAGTTCGACACCATCATCGGTGAGCGACTGGAAGATGGCGCGGTGGTGCGGCTGACGTTGAACCAGCCCAAGGCCAACATCCTGTCCATGGCCATGATGGCTGACCTGGGCACCGCCCTGGACCTGCATCGCGACGATCGCGAGCTGCGGCTGGTCGTCATTCGCGGCGCCGGGCGGGCGTTCTCGTTCGGCGCCTCTGTGGCCGAGCATCAACGCGACCAGGCGGCGGATATGCTGGCCTCCTTCCACGCCTTCAGCCGCAAGCTGGCCGCCTACCCGGTGCCCATCATGGCGGCTGTGGACGGGCCCTGCCTGGGCGGCGCCTTCGAGCTCGCCCTGCTCTGCCATGTGGTCATCGCCACCGAGCGGGCCGTATTCGCCTGCCCGGAGATCAAGCTCGGCGTCTTCCCGCCGGTCCTTGCTGCCATCGGCCACCTCCGGCTGGGCGGCGCCACGGCGGAGCGGTTGTTGCTCACCGGGGCGAATATGACCGCCGCCGAGGGCTTACGAATCGGCTGGCTGGCGGCGTTGATTGACGGCGAAACCGATCTCGATGACGCCGCCTCGGCGTGGTACCGCGACCACCTTTCCGGCCTCTCCGCCCATGCGTTACGACAAACTGTGCAGGTCTCGCGCCGATCCTCGGGCATGCTCGCCGCGCTCGGCGAGGTACTCGACCAGGCCGAGAAACAGTACGTCGACGAGGTGGTGAGCAGCCACGACGGCAACGAGGGAATCGAGGCATTCCTGCAGCGGCGCAGCCCGGAGTGGCAGCACCGCTGAGCCGTACGCACGGTCAGGGGAGTTAGCCATGGGATTAGCGCCGGCGGCGGCGTCGGTCGGGGATCCGGCCGCGCCGATTTTGCGTCGTTGTGAAGCGATCATCGAAGACCGCAACCTCACCGTGGTCCGCGACTGGAAGAAGGCCAACCCGGGCGGCCTGGCCATCGGCCACATGCCGGTCTACACACCGCGGCCCCTCATCGAAGCCATCGGTTGCCTGCCCGTGGCCATCTTCGGCGGCGGCGACCAGGTCGACATCATCCGCGGCGACTCGTACTACCAGAGCTACATCTGCCACATCCCGCGCAGCACCATCGAGATCGGGCTCGCCGGCGACCTGGACCCCATCGACGGGATGATCTTCCCGTCCATCTGCGACGTGATCCGCAACCTGACGGGCATGTGGCAGATGCTCTTCCCGGACCGCTACAGCACCTACCTGGACCTGCCGCAGAACTTCGACACCGAGATCGGTGGCTTCTTCTACGAGAGCGAGCTGCGTCGCATCGCCAGCGACCTGGAAAAGCGCGGCGCCCAGCCGCTGACGACCCAGAACCTGCGCCAGGCCATTGTCGACGAAAACTACCGCCGCAAGCTGCTCTTCGAGCTGGACGAGCTGCGCATTGAGCAACCGTGGCGGCTGTCCGCATCCGAAGCCTGGCTGGTCAGCCGCGCCGGCGCCCAGATGCCGGCCATGGACCACTGCGCACTGCTGCAGGACCTGCTCAACGCCGTCGCCATTCGAAATGTCCGCCCGCTGGACAACGTGCGGGTGGTGCTGGCCGGCTCCTTCTGCGAGCAGCCGCCGCTGGGCCTCATCCGCACCCTGGAGCGGGCCGGCTGCGACATCGTCGAGGACGACTTCCAGCTGGGCCTGCGCACCATCGTCGGCGACATCGACGCCAACGATCCCGATCCGGTGCACGCCCTGTCGCAAGCCTTCCTGGAAAAGGGCATCGCCTGCGCCTCGCGCTACATCGACGACGACGTCAAAGGTCAGGCGCTCATCGACCGAGTGGCCGCCTGTCGCGCCGATGGCGTGCTCTTCGGTGCGGCGTCCTTCTGCGATCCGGCGCTGCTGGACCAGCCCATGTTGGAGGCCGCCCTGGACCGCGCCAAGGTGCCCTGGACCAGCTTCAAGTTCTCCGAGAATACGGGCCAGTTCAACGGCATCCGAGAACAGGCGGGCGCCTTCTCTGACTCGGTCAAACTGTGGGGAGGTTCCGTATGAGCGACGCCATTGGAACGCTGGCCGCCGATGCGGGCGTGCGCAAGGACAACAGCCAACTTCGGCAGAAGCGCATGATCGCCAACCACTTCGACGCCCTGTCGACGGCGAAAGAGGACGGCAAAAAGGTCGTCTATACCTTCGTGCCGGGCAACATCTGCGAGCTGATCACTTCGCTGGGTATGTTGCCGGTATTGCCGGAGATCAACGCCCTGCAGTCGGCCATGCGCGGCAAGTCCGCCGGCTACATCGCCGACGCCGAAAAGAGCGGTCACTCCGAGGATGTCTGCACCTACGTCAAATGCGACATCGGCATGTCCCGCAACGGCAACATCGGCCCCACCGGTCAGCGCCTGCCCGAGCCGGATCTGCTGCTGCTGTCGTACACGGGCTGCTTCACCTTCCTGAAGTGGTTCGAGCTGCTCAAGGAGGAGTACGACTGCCCCGTCGCCATGCTGCATGTGCCCTACCAGGCCGACGGCGAGATCACCCCGGAGATGCGCGACTACATCGTGCGCCAGCTCGAGCGCAAGGTGATCCCAAAGATGGAGGAGGTGGCCGGGCGCAAGCTCGACATGGATGACCTCGCCGAGCGTTTGAAGCGCTCGGCCCAGGCAGAAGATGACCTGGTCGCCGTCTGGGAGTCGGCCCGCAATCGCCCCTCGCCCATCGACGGCTATTTCGGCGGCGTCTACTACATCGGGCCCATCTTTACCGCCTTCCGCGGCACCCAGGATTGCGTCGACTACTACAGCGCCCTGCGCGCCGAGGTCGAAGAGCGCGTCCGCACCGGCGCTGGCTGCATGACCCCAGACGGCGAGCTGCGCGAGCAGAAGTACCGACTTGTGGTCGAAGGACCGCCCAACTGGACCAGCTTCAACGACTTCTGGCGCATGTTCGCCAACGAGGGCGCCGTCGCCGTGTCCAGCTCCTACACCCGCGTCGGCGGGCTCTACGACCAGGGCTTCCGCCACGATCCATCGCGACCGCTGGAGACCCTGGCCGACTACTGCCTGGGTTGTTACACCAACCTGGGTCTGCCCAGCCGCGTCGACCTGCTCGAAAAGTACGTGCGCGAGTACGAGGCCGACGGCCTGCTGATCCACAGCGTCAAGTCGTGCAACTCGTTCTCGGCCGGCCAGCTGTTGATGCTGCGCCAGATCGAGGAGCGCACCGGCGTACCCGGCGGCTTCATCGAGTCCGACCTGGTCGACCCGCGATACTTCGGCAAGTCGAACATCGAAAACCGCGTCCAGTCCTACCTGCAGATGCTCGAAGCCCGCCAGGCGCGACCCGGTGGCAGCGCCCATCTGCCCGCAGCGACGGTCTGAACAGTCCAGGAGATTGCCATGCAGGTCATTGTCGGCATCGATCTCGGCTCCACCACCACCAAGGCAGTGCTCGTCGATCCCGACGGCCGGCTGGTGGGCCGGGGCATCACGAACAGCCGCTCCAACTACGAGGTGGCGTGCGCGATCGCCCGCCAGGAAGCGCTCACCGCCGTGCGCTTCGACATGCTCGAACGGGCCATCGAAGCACTGCAAGGCGAGGCCTCCGATGCCCTGTCATCCCTACAGACGCGCCTGTCCGAGGCGTTCCGGCTGGAGCTCTACCTGGCTGAGATGGTCGGACTGCGCGAGGAGATCCTGGGCCTGCTGGAGCAACCGCACCTGAAGATGCATCGCGACGAGCTCGAACCCGCCGCCACCGAGGTGCTCGACCAGATGGCCAAGGGCGCGTCCATGCTCTTCCTGGGCGGCGCAGAACGACGCAGTGACTTCTTCCGCGACCTCGCCGGTGCGGCCTTCATGAGCGGCGCCGAGCAGATCTGCAAGGACGGTGCGGTCAGCTTCGAGCGCCTGGTGGGCCTGTACGATCGGGCCATCCTCGACGTGGAGACCCGCGTGGTGCCGCGCGACTTCGCCGCCCTGCTCGGCCGGGCCAGCAAGCGGGTCACCGCCTTGAGGTGGGCGGCGCCGGGCACCACCATGATGCCGACCGAACAGGTGGAGAGCCTGTTGCTGGACGTGGTCAACAAGGTCGCCGCCACCAACATCGAGGAGCTCTCCTTCGTCGGCACCGGCTACGGACGCCAGACGCTGCCTTTCCCGAAAGCCGCGGTGCGCTCGGAGATCCTCTGCCACGGCCGCGGCGCCCACCGCGTCTTCCCCGGCACCCGCACCGTGCTGGACATCGGTGGCCAGGACACCAAGGCCATCCAAGTCGACGAACACGGCGTGGTCACCTCCTTCCAGATGAACGACCGCTGCGCCGCCGGTTGCGGTCGCTACCTGGGCTACATCGCCGATGAGCTCAACCTGGGTCTGCACGAGCTGGGCCCGCTGGCCCTGAAAGCTGAGCGCCAGGTGCGGGTCAACTCCACCTGCACCGTCTTCGCCGGCGCCGAGCTGCGCGAGAGGCTGTCGTTGGGGCAGCGCCGTGAGGACATCCTGGCCGGTCTGCACCGCGCCATCATGTTGCGTGCCATGAGTCTGCTGGCCCGCTCAGGCGGCATCCGGGACGAATTCACCTTCACGGGCGGCGTCTGCAAGAATCCCATGGCGACGCAGATCCTGCGCGAACTGACGACCGAGAACTACAGCGCAGACATCACGCTCAATGCCCACCCGGACTCCATCTTCATGGGTGCGTTGGGCGGGGCGTTGTTTGGCCTGGACGATGTGCGTGCCGGCAAGTCGAACATGTTGCAGGTCGCCGCTATCTGACTGAATCCCCTGGAGAGTCACAATGCCGAAAACCCACCTGACAGCCGGCGTCGACGCGGGCTCCGGCGCCGTCAAAGTCGCCGTCATGCGCAGCCAGGCCGGCAATGACGGTCAACTGCTCGGCCACGCCAGCCAGCGCATCCGCCGCCGCATCGTCACCGACGTCGTTCAGAGCGCCTTCGCCGAGGCCTGCAAGAACGCTGGCGCCAACGAAGACGACTTCGACTACATCGCCAGCACCGGCGATGGCGACACGGTCTCCATGCGCACCGGTCACTTCTACGGCATGACGACCCACGCCCGCGGCGCCCTCTTCTTGGAGCCTGAGGCGCGGGCCGTGCTCGATGTGGGCGCCCTGCACGCCCGGGCCCTGCGCATCGACCACCGCGGCAAGGTGCTCGGTCATCGCATGACCAGCCAATGCGCCAGCGGCAGCGGTCAGTTCCTGGAGAATATCGGCCGCTACCTCGGCGTACCCCAGGAGGATGTCGGCCGACTGTCGCTGCAGGCCAAGGAGCCCGAGAAGTGCTCCAGCATCTGCGCCGTGCTGGCCGAGACCGACGTCATCAACATGGTCAGCCGCGGCATCGACACGCCGGACATCCTCAAGGGCATCCACCTGTCCATCGCCAACCGACTGGCCAGGCTGCTGCGCGCGGTCAAGGCGGAGGATGTCGTCGCGCTGACGGGCGGCATGGCCATGGACGACGGCCTGGTCGCGGCGCTGGCCGAGCAGCTGGAAAGCCGCGGCAAGCGCCGCAAGCACGCGCCGAAGTTGCGCCTGCGGGCGCACGAGCATTCGATCCTGGCCGGGGCGATCGGCGCGGCGTTGGTGGCGGCGTATCGCTACCACCAGCTGGAGGATCGGGGGCGGTTGGAGGAGATCGTGGGGGCCGCAGCAGCACCTGCCTAGCGCTGAGGGTCAGGTATTGACACTTGACACCTTTTGCCCCAATCGAAGCACTACCCCGCCATCAAAAAGGGGGTCAGGTATTGACACTTGACACCTTTTGCCAGTCCTGGCCGCGATCGCGGACGGCGGTCCAAGAAATTTAGCTAGGTGATTTTTTGCCGTCCCTTTGCCTTTCAGGGCCGCCGCGGCTGCACGCCCATCGCCTTCGATTGTTCGGCCTCATCGCCAAACGCCGCCTCGGCCGGCACATCCAAGGGCACATGCCAAAGCCCGCAGTGTTCGTTCCATTGAGGATTGTCCGCGCAATCCCAGCGCCAGCCCTCCATGTGCTGGTCGCAGAGATTCACCCGGGTCGGCCCGACCCGACAATCCCACCTACCGACGAACTGGCTGGCCAGACCGACGCTGGCTGGAATCGTCAGCGCGACAAAGTCGTCCAATGCAGCGCTGCACTCCCCCGGCAGGGTCGCCTCCAGCCGATCAGCGAACACGTCTGCGCTCAACCCGCAGTCGCCACCATACAAATCCCGCGCCGACTCGGTGACCTCCGCATCCAGTCGAACCCCGGTGCGGGGCGCAACGTGCTCGCTCAGATGCACCCGAAAGCCCCGCGGACCGCTGGCACCAGGGTCGATTCGTTCGATCCAGGTCGGGTAGGGACAAAGTCCGACCGTGCGCAGGAAGACCCAACCAGACGTCGGGTCTTCGATGATTCGCCGGCCTGTATCGCCCCTCGGCACGTAGTGCACCGAGAGACCGTGTTGGGCAATCCAGCCCTGCAGCAGCACAACCCAACTGCCCGGACGGTCCAGGTGGGCAACCACCCGCATGAGGCGAAATGCCGGCAGATCCCCCACCGCTTCGAAATGCACATCGACACGCCCCCGCTGGCCATCGACGTGGGCGAGTTGCACCGAGTGCCGGAATCGCGCCTCCACCTCAGTCGTCCAGACGCCGATCTGACCGGCGCCGACTTCGAAGAGCAGTTCGTGGGGGCCAGCCTTCAGCCCGGACATCCATCGAACGGGCATGGGGCGACTGCGATGGTCGATGTACTCGGGCAGGAATACCTGACGGCCGACCGGTTCGGGCTCGAGAAACTCACAACTGGCGACGGCGCACACGGCCAGGAAGGCGCACGCTGCGGCCAGACACCGGCTGAGAGTACCCATGTCGATTCCCCGCCCCCAGCGGGTGGACGAGGATCAGGGTATCGCCAGGTCGGGCTGGGACAAAGCGGGAATCCGGCCGCGAGTTGGCCGTCTGCAAAAGGTGTCAAGTGTCAATACCTGACCCCCTCTTCGATGGCAGAGCAGTGCTGCGTTTGGATCTAAAGGTGTCAAGTTTCGACAAACCGACCCTGGCTCACCAGGGCCAGCGGGCCACCATCGCCCAGATGGTCAGCAGGGCCATGGTGAAGGACGGCACGCCGAGCATGGCCCAGCGGCGGCTGGCGGTTCGGAAGGCTTGCGGTAGTTCGGTGCCTTCGGCCAGGGCGGTTTCGGCCATGTCTCGCATTTGCATCTGCAGGCGGACGGCGGGGAGCCAGAAGGCGCCGGCGGCGATGTAGCCTCCGATGCCGAAGAGGATCCAGGGGGTGGTCCAGGGCAGGCTGTAGGTGACCACGAGCCAGGCGCCGGTGGCGGGCAGCAGGATCGCCGAGGGCACGGTGAACAGCCAGTCGGCCAGGACGATGTGGGCTTGTGCCCAGGCGATGACGCGCAAGTCGCCGCTGCGGTCGGCCCGTAGCTTGGTCCAGGCCACGCCCGCGCCGACGCCCAGGAAGACGATGGCCGACAGGATGTGCACGGTCTTGATGAGCAGGATCAGCATCGTCGCCACACCGCGTACGTGCCAGCCAGGATGGGCAGGTTCTTGGTCAAGGGTCCGAAGGGGTGCAGCCACCACCGTGGCTCGAGCCAGCCTACCATGGCCGACAGGGCCAGGATGGTCGCTACCTGGGCAGCCAGCAACCAGCGCAGGGGGCGGCCGCGCAGGGTCAGGGCGGCGACGCCCGACAGCGCCTGGGCCACGCCGAGGGCGGCGACCAGGTGGCTCGGCTCGCCCGGCAGCTGCAAGGTCGTGGCGATGGCCAGCTCCCAGGGTTGCTGAAAGAGAATCTTGGGGCCGATGCCCTCGGTGAGCCAGACCACCGCCATGGCCACGCGCAGGAGCCAGAGCGCGCGTGCGTTCCAGCCGCCGCGCTCCACCAGCGCCACCACCGCGACCACGCCAATGAAGGGCAGGTTCTTGGAGAGCACGCCCAGCGGGTGGACCAGGAGCATGGGCTCCAGGGTCGCCAGGATGGCGGTGAACGTGAGCACCATGCCGATCTGCAGCACGCTCAACGCGCGTCCAGCGGGTAGGGCCAGCAGGCGAAGTCCCAGGGCCAGCTCGAAGGCGCAGGTGCCCCACATCAGCCACGGCGGCAGGTCCCAGCGCGCCAGCCATCGCTCGCCGATCATGCGGTAGTCCGGCGACAGGACGAACAGGCCTGTGGCCGCCCAGACGAGCGCCACCGACCAGCGCATCAAGCGGGCGTGGGTGTCCCGGGTCGCGCCGGCAGGTCCGGTCGACGCCTTGCGCTCAGTCGACATCGCGGCCTGGCAGGTACGCCGCGACGAAGGCCAGCTGGTCATCCCAGGCCTGGCGAGCCAGATCGGTGATTCGGAAGGCGTGGAAGGTGTGGATGCCGCCGGGATAGACCTTCACTTCGGACGGGCTTTCGAAGCGCTCCAGCGCCGCGCCCAGGCGCAGGGTGTCGCCCATGACCGGATCCTTGTCGCCGACCAGGGCGAAGGTGGCTGGCAAGGGCCTGTCCGGGGGCCCGGCCTGCTCCAGCAGCACCAGGGGATCGGCCCAGGCGTTTTCGGGCTTCATGGCGGCGTGGTCGGGCAGCCAGTCGCTGGTGACCAGGTGAATGCGGTCGTTCATCCAGCCGGCGATGGGTCGCTCCGCCGCGTGGCGTCCGGGCTGGCTCACCTGCAGGTAACCGCAGGCCGGCAACAGCACCGATGGCCGCAGGCCGGTCTGCCAGACCCGCGCCGCCCAGGGCTCGTTGTGCTGCCAGCAGGCGCCGATGGTCAGCCCCAGGGCCAGGTTGGCGCCGGCCGACTCGCCTGCGCAGAGCAGGCGCTTGGGGTCACCGCCGTACTCGGCGATGTGCTCGGCGAGCCAACACCAGGCGTCCGCCACATCCTCCACGGCTGCTGGAAACGGATGTGTCGGCGCCAGCCGGTAGTCGATGTTGAAGACCAGAAAACCGGCCCGGGCCAGGACCATGGCCATGGACCAGTGGGTCTGTCGGCTGAAGTACTTGAAGCCGCCGCCGTGAATGTAGACGGCCACCGGCAGGGGGCCATCGGCGTCCTTCGGCCGATAGATGTCCAAGTGATGCGCCGGTCCGGCGTCATCGCGGTAGGGCACCGCGGCGATGTGCTCGATGCCGTGATGGGCGGGTCGGTTGCGCGGCAGGTGGCGCACGCTCAGGGCCAGCTGCTCCAGGCCGCCGATGACGAACTTGCCATAAGCGAACATGCGCAGCTTCGTGCCTATGCTCTGACGACCACCCACAACTGGTTCTGTCACAGGGCAGCGCTCCGGCGCCGCCACAGCAGGCCCAGGGTGGCGAGCAAGAGCAACAACGCCGCTCCAGCCTGGCCCACCGGCACCGCGCTGCAGCTGCTCGACGAACCGATCGCGGCGTTGCCACCGGGTGGTCCGCCCCCCGTGGTGCTGCCCGTGTCGGCCGCGCCGCCGCCATCGGCGGGCGGGATGTGGCCGCCGCCGGCGTCCTCATCCTTCTTCGGCGGCACGTACTCCGACTTGGTGGGATCCCAGACCTCCTTGCTCAGACCGGCGATGAACTCGTCGGTCAGGGAAGGCTGGCCCACTTTGGCGCTGTTGAGTTGGGCGTCGACGTTGTCTGCTTCGGTGGGGTGGATATCGAGAGGCTGGCCCTTCTCGTCGATGACCTGCACCTTCTTGGCTGGCTGACCGCCGCCCTTGACGAGGGGCTTGGTGCCCTTGCCGAAGTCCGCCGTGCCACCGAAGTTGGGGCAGTCGCCAGTGTCCTTGGGCATGGGCACGGTGAGCTCGTGGCCATCTGCGAAGGTGATCTTCACCTCGTGCGCCTGCTTGCTGCCCGCCTTGCAGATG
The DNA here is from genome assembly GCA_964438735.1 of uncultured Enterobacteriaceae bacterium. Taxonomy (GTDB): domain Bacteria; phylum Myxococcota_A; class UBA9042; order UBA9042; family UBA9042; genus CAYTLW01. Next base: position 13,173 of record CAYTLW010000050.1, read on the forward strand.
GGCAGGGCCTTGGCGGTGTGCAGGTTGTCCACATCAGCCAGATCGGGGTTGAAGGCGAAGATGGGGTCCTTGGTCATCTCCGAGGGGTCCACCGTGGTGTACAGGCGAGTGAGATAGGACAGCGACTTGAAGTGCTTCTGCACCGCCTCCAGCGGGATCGCGATGAGCTCGGCCAGGTCCTTGGCGAAAGCGACCGCATCGAAGCCCTGCTTGGCCACCGCGGCGAGCCAGTTCGGGCAGTCTTTGCCGCCGCCGCTGTTCTGGATGCAGTTGTAGAACTCCTGGTCACCCACGGCCTCGTAGGCTTTGGGTTTGGGGATGTGCTTCTTGATGAGCTGCTGCATCTGGGTGGTGCGCGGCCAACCTTGCTGCAGCAACGCCTGCAGGAACTTGCCGGGGTCGGTGATCTTCTCGAAGGGTTTGGCGTCCCACTTGGGGTTGAAGAACTGGCCCTTGAACTCGCTGGCTTTCTTGGCGTACTCGGTGGTGAACGCGTGCCCTGAGCCCTGGTCGACCGCCTTGCTGACGACGGTCTTGTAGTTGGTGCCAGGCGCCAGCCAGTCGATGGTCGCTTCGTTGAGCACCACGTGCAGGAAGTTCTTGGGGATGGCCCGATGCTGGCCCAGCACCCAGGCGACGATGGGCATATCGGGCTGGGCGGCGAGCTTGGTCAGGCGGATGGGCAGGCAGGGGCTGTCTTCGTCCAGGGTGACGACCATGGGCGCCAGGTCGCCGGCGCTGCTGGTCTTCTGCAGCTTCAGGGCCAGGAAGACGTACTTCTCCTTGGCGTAGGTGTCGACCAATGGGGTGGTCTCCTTGGGCTGTACGTAGCCGTTGTCATTGAGCCACTTGACCAGTTCGGCGCCGCTATTGCCCTTGATCACCACCGTGTCGTAGGGGCCGACCTTCTCTTTTTTGAGCACTTCGACGCCGCCGCCGCCCTTGGTGCCACCACCGCCGGCGGAGGGTACGGCGTTGTCGTAGTCACAGGGGGTGTAGCCATAGCAGTCGTTCTTGTTCTGCCATTGCAGCTGGAAGCGCGGCGCGGTCTGCTGCTCGAGGATCTGGAAGACCGAATCCGAGCCGATGCCGAGCTCGGGGACCGACAGCAGGGGCAGCACCCAGGAGAACTTGTCGTCGTCGCCGGTGTAGCTGATCTGGATGTGCACGGTGATCTTGTCGTCGTGGCGCATGTAGAGGATGCGCTCGGCGCTCTGATCGACCGGCTGGGTGAAGCAGAAGAAGCCGCCACAGGCAAACGCGGAGGCGGGCAGGGTCAGGGCGACCGCCAGCAGTGGAGCGATGAACAGACGGGTGGACCGAAGCATGGTGCCTCCTGTTGCGGCGCGCGGCCGCGCTCGAACTTCCTCACTCTCCCGGGGGCGGAGGGTAGTGAACGCCGACGGCCGGGACAAGATGAAAGTGCCGGAACGCGGCTTCAGATCTGCTTGAAGACCTTGGCCAGGGAATCGCCGGCGACGGAGAGCTGCCAGCTGCAAAACCAGCCGAATGGGGTCTGCTGAACGGCGTAGCCGGTGTCGGACAGGCGCTCGGCCATGTCATCCATGAACGCCCGCGCGAACGTCGCCGAGGCGTTGACGCCGCCCAGGTGGGTAAATGAGTGCAGCACGATGTTGCGCAGGTCGCGCTTGTTGGCCAGCCACTTGATGTGCTTGAGCGTATGCCGGAAGGCCCGCTTGCGCGCGTCGGTTGCCTCGTCTTCCGCCTCGATGTGCAGAAACACCACGACCGCGCCTTCGACCGTGCCCGCATGAGGCGGGTCGGCGTCGTCGAGCGTCTGCGAGAACGGTGTCCAGGAGAACTCGGGCGCCTGGAAGGTCAACAGCTTCATGCGATCCCCCTCAAGAAGACGGGCCGCCGGCCCGACCGGCGCAGGACACCGCAATGCTGGGATCGACGCAAGCGTGCGCAGCGTCCGCGCATGAACTGGTCAATCGAAAGCCTTGCCGCTAATCTGGGCGGCAATCCCTGCCCGACCATCTCGCGATTTCCACTCCCGAGGGGACCACTTGGCCGACAAGGACCGCCAACGATGGAATGATCGCTATCGCGCCCGCCGTCCGGCGAAGGGGCCGTGCGCGTTCCTGCCAGAGGTGGCCCACCTGCTGCCAGACACGGGCAAGGTCCTGGACCTGGCTGGGGGCGAGGGGCGCAACGCCTTCTGGCTGGCGGAGCGAGGACTGGATGTCACCATCGCGGACATCTCCGAAGTGGCGCTGGCGCGCGCCAGGGAACGGGCCGAAGAGAGCGGCCTCTCAGTGCAAACTCTGGAGGTGGACTTGGAGGAGCAGCCCGCGCCCGCCGGTCCCTGGGACCTGATCGTCTGTGTGCTCTATCTCGACAGGCCCCTGCTCGGTCGGGTGCACGAGCTGCTCGCACCTGGCGGCCAGCTGATCTTCGTGCAGCCCACCGTTCGCAACCGCGAACGCCACGAACATGCCGCTGGCTACCTCCTCCAGGAGGGCGAGGCGCCAGGCCTGTTGAACGGCCTGCGGCTGGTGCATTACGACGAGTGCTGGGATCGCCGCGGGCACCACGAGGCCCGGGTGGTTGCCATCAATCGCATGTCGGCCTAGAACGCTGCGCTTGATCGCTGTTGGTACGCCGCCGTCGCGGCAGCGCCGCGGTCACCATGTGGAGTCCATATGTGGCACAACCGGATCCTCTCCGCCTGCCCGGCCCGCGCCGTCGGCGTGTCGCTGCTGATGTTGGCGTTCGCGGGCCTCTGGGCGTGCTCTGATGAACCGGGCCACGAGCCGACGCCCCTGGCCGCCGCTGAACTTGGCGGGTCGCGCAGGATCGTGCCTTCCGTCGGGCTCCCGGCAGAGGTCACTCTGCAGGCCTCCAACAACAACCTGGACGTAATCCGTCACGAGGACCGCGTCTGGCTGGCGCTGCGCACCAGCAAGAGCCATTTCGCTGGCAGTTCGACCCTGCTCTACGTGGTCAGCTCCACAGACGAGAAGAACTGGCGCTACGAGTGGCAGACGTCCATGGGCACCGACCTGCGAGAGCCGCGATTCTTCGCCTGGAAGGGTCGTTTGTGGCTCTACTACGCCGTGCTGGGCAAGAACCGACTCGACTTCGAACCACAGGGCACCATGGCGACCGAGCGCCTCGCCGATGGCAGCTGGACGACGCCACAGGCGGTGCTCGAACCGGGCTTCATCCCGTGGCGGATGCGACTGATCGACGGCGTACCCGTGATGATCGGCTACACCGGCGGCGACGAGGTCTATGGCGGCAGCGACACGCCGGCCATCGCTATCAAGCTGTTGACCACGGACGACGGCTGGACCTGGAAGGCCTTGGTGCCGGGCAAGCCGACCACCCATATCGGAGGCGGCTCAGAGAGCGACTTCGCCATCCGCCCCGACGGCAGCCTGGTCGCCGTGGTCCGCAACGAGGCGGGCGACAGCGGCGGCTTTGGCAGCAAGATCTGCACCGCGTCGGCGGGCAAGTGGGCAGACTGGACCTGCAGCCACGATCCGCGTCGCTACGACTCGCCGCTGGTCGTGCAGGTGGGCGATTCGACCTGGCTCTTCGGGCGCCGAAACGTATCCGATGACGGCCATTTCGACCTGGGCGAAGAGGGCGTACACAGCGATCTCTACAAGAAGTACCAGCTGGCCTACTGGACCAAACCCAAGCGCTGCGCCTTGTGGAAGGTGGACGCCGTCGCGCGCAAGGTGGACTTCGTGCTCGACCTGCCCTCCAAGGGAGATACCTGCTTTGTCAGCGCCATCGACCTGCCGACGCGTCCCGGCGACGCGGCGACTCTGGCCGTCTACAACTACACCTCGCCGCCGGACGGGCCAGACTTGACCTGGTTCGAAGGCCAGACGGGCAGCACCGAAATCCATCGCGTGATCCTGCATCTTCCAGACTGAAGGTGCCCTGCCGCTGGGCAAGGCCGCGCGCCGGGCGTATGGTCGCCTGCCCGGCCCCAGAGGGACCGCCAGAGATGACGACAACGACCACTGCCAAGCCTGACAGCCCCGCCGGGAGCCAGCGCCCCACGGCCTGGATCGACCAGGAGTTGCGGCGCCTCGAAGAAGCGGCTGCCCGTCGCCACCTGGTCGCCCTGGAGAGCGCGACCGGGCCGCGCGTCCAGGTGGATGGGCGCCAACTGCTCAACTTCTCGTCCAATGACTACCTGGGACTGGCCGGCGAATCGAGCCTGGTCGAGGCCGCAGCGGATGCGGCACGGACCTGGGGCTGTGGCAGCGGGGCCAGCCGCCTGGTGACCGGCACGCTCGGGCTGCACGAGCGTCTGGAGGCGAAACTCGCAGCGCTCAAGGGCACCGAGTCCGCGCTGCTCTTCTCCACCGGCTACCAGGCCAACGTGGGCGTCCTGCAGGCGCTGGCCGACGAGGGCGTCATCTTCTCAGACGCGCTCAATCACGCCTCCATCGTCGACGGCTGCCGACTGGCGCGAGCGCGCGTGGAGGTCTACGGCCACGGCGATGCCGGCCACCTGGCCGACCTGCTGGCGGCGAATCGGCACGTGGGCCGCAAGCTCATCGTCACCGACGGCGTGTTCAGCATGGAGGGCGACCTGGCCCCGCTGCCGGCGCTGGTCGCGCTGGCGCGGGCTCATGGCGCCCTGCTGGTGGTAGACGATGCCCATGCAACCGGCGTACTCGGTGGCGGACGCGGCACCGCGCACCACCTCGGCGTTGCCGATGGCGTCGATGTGCACGTGGGCACCTTCGGCAAGGCGTTGGGGTCTTTTGGCGCTTTCGCGGCGTGCACGACGGCGGTGCACGACCTGCTCATTCAGCGCGCTCGCAGCCTGGTCTATACCACCGCCCCGCCGCCGCCATCTGTAGGCGCAACGCTGGCTGCGCTGGAGCTGCTGGATCGTCAGCCTGAGCGCCTGGTCGCCTTGCGCGACCGGGTCGACGCCCTGCGTCAGGGCCTGCGCCGCGAGGGGTTTTCTGTCCGAGACGACCCGACCCCCATCGTGCCGGTCGTGCTCGGCAGCGCCGTGGCGGCGCTGGCGTGGAGTGAGCGTTTGTGGGAGCGCGGCATCTGGGTGCAACCGATCCGTCCGCCGACCGTTCCCGCCGGCACATCGCGCTTGCGCGTCACCGTTTCGGCGAGTCATGAAGCGGCTGAAATCGAGGAGCTCGTGCGGTCGCTGGGCGGGCTACGTCGCGAGCGCCTGGCCGAGGGAGCGAGTTGATGAATCCCGGCAAGCCTGCATCGGACCGCGCCCCCGCCTCATCTCGCACCAAGGCGCTGGTGGCCGCCGACCGGCGCCACCTCTGGCATCCGTTCACCCAGCATGATGAGTGGCTGGCCGAGGAGAGCCTCGTCATCGAGCGAGCCGACGGCTGCTGGCTGGTGGACACGGACGGCAATCGCTACCTGGACGGCATCTCGAGTCTTTGGGTGAACGTGCACGGCCATCGCGTGGCCGAGATCGACGCCGCCATCACAGAGCAGCTGGGGCGCGTCGCCCACAGCACCCTGCTGGGCCAGGCGTCCGTGCCCAGCATCGAGCTGGCCGAGCGGCTGGCGGGCCTGGCGCCCGAGGGCTTGAACCGTGTGTTCTACTCTGACAGCGGCTCCACTTCGGTGGAGGTGGCGCTCAAGATGGCCTACCAGTGCTGCCAGCAGCGGGGCCAGACCCGCCGGCGGCGTTTTGTCGCATTCACGGACGCCTATCACGGCGACACGGTCGGCTCGGTCAGCCTGGGCGGCATCTCGACGTTTCACGGCATCTATCGTCCCCTGCTATTCGACGCCCTGCGCGCGCCCTATTCGCACCCCTACCGGTGCCCGACCGGGGCCGCACCGGCCGACAGCAAGGATGCCTGCCTGGCCCGGCTGGACGCGCTATTGGAACAAAATGGCGAGGAAGTCTGCGCCCTGGTGATCGAGCCCCTGGTCCAGGGCGCTGCGGGCATCATCACGGCGCCGGAGGGCTTCCTGGCCGGCGTGGCGGCCCGTTGTCGCGCCCACGGGGTCATGCTCATCTGCGATGAGGTGGCGACGGGTTTCGGCCGTACGGGCACCCTATTTGCCTGCGAGCAGGAGTCTGTCGAGCCGGACTTCCTCTGCGTGGCAAAGGGCCTGAGCGGGGGCTACCTGCCGCTGGCGGCGACCCTGACCACCGACGCGGTCTACAGCGCCTTCAGCGGCGCCTGGGATGCGCATCGGACCTTCTATCACGGCCATTCCTACACCGGGAACGCGCTCGGCTGCGCCGCCGCGCTGGCCAACCTGGATCTGTTCGAGCGCGACGACCTGCTCACCGGTGTGCGCGCGCGCGCCCGCCACCTGGCCGATCGCCTGGCTGACATGGCCGACCGCCACGCCTGCATCGGCGATGTCCGCCAACGGGGCCTGATGGTGGGCCTCGAACTGGTCGCGGATCGAGCCACCAAGCGCTCCTTCCCGGCACACCTGCGACTGGGTCGACAGGCGGCCCTGCACGCTCGACAGGCCGGAGTGATCATTCGACCGCTGGGCGATGTGGTGGTCCTGATGCCGCCGCTGGCGATGCCGGTGGCCGAGCTGGACCTGCTGGCCGACGCCGTGGAGGCGGCCATCGCCGCGGTCGTGCCGCAACCGGGGAGCGCGGCATGAGAGGTCGGGCGCTTTTTGTCGCCGGGACCGATACCGGGGTCGGCAAGACTACGGTAGCCGTTGCCCTGTGCCGGGCCCTGCATGGACGAGGCTTGAAGGTAGCGGTCTTCAAACCAGCCGAGACCGGTTGCGAAGACTTGAACGCGCCAGCAGACGCGCTGGCCCTGGCCGAAGCCGCGCACTGCAGCCTGCCCGTCGACACCATCTGCCCCTATCGCTTTGCCGAACCCCTGGCGCCGGCCATCGCCGCCGAGCGCAGCAACGCCAGGATCGATCTCGCGTACCTGGGCGACGTTTTGCAGCGCCTCGTCGCGTCCAATGACGTGGTGGTCGTGGAGGGCGCCGGCGGACTGCTGGTCCCGCTCAGCGGCAATGTGCTGACGGTGGACTGGGTCGCCGCATCTGGTCTACCGGCCGTGCTGGTCGGTCGACTCGGGCTGGGCACCCTCAACCACACGCTCCTCTCCGCCCGCCTGCTTCGCGACCGTGGTGTCGAACTGCTGGCGACCCTCCTGTCCGGGACCTGCGCAGACGAAAGCGTAGCGGCGGCCACCAACGAGGACGTGCTGGCACGATTCGCTGAAGTTCGGATCGCAGGCACCGTTCCTTGGACCCCGGCGCCTGGGCGACCAGACCTGCCGCCAGCGCTACTCCAGCGGCTGCTCCGATGGGCCGGGGATTCGGCTTTGCGTTGAAGAAATCTCGAGTTGCAGAAGATACGCCGTACGCGGTACCCATCGCGGCACTCCAGGGCCCCGGCCAGCCGGGAGATGGGCGATCTGCATGCCACGATCGCGGGACGACCGCTCTCGACGCCAGGGAGAACCCATGAAAGTCTTCATGACCGGCGCCACGGGCTTCATCGGGCAGGCGCTCGTGGCCCACCTGCTGCAGATCGGGCACGAACTGACGGCCTGGGTGCGCGACGACCGGCGGGCAAAGGAGCTGCTGGGCGATGACGTGACGCTCGTGCCGGCGACGGCCGCGGGCCTGTGCGACGGGGTGACCCAGGCGGAGGCGATCATCAACCTGGCCGGCGAGCCCATCCTCCCCGGTCGCTGGACGGCAGCCCGCAAGGGGCGCATCGAGACCAGTCGGGTCGGATTGGCGCAGGACATGGTGACCGTCATCGAGGGCGCCGAGCAGCGGCCGCGGGTGCTCATCTCGGCCAGCGCCATCGGCATCTACGGCGACCGTGGCGACGCGCTGGTGGACGAGGACTCAGCACCCGGCGGTGATTGGCTCGCTGGTGTCTGCCAGCGCTGGGAGGCGGCCGCGCTGGCCGCCGAATCACTGGACGTGCGCGTGATGGTGGCCCGCATCGGGCTGGTGCTCGGCCAACAAGGCGGCGTGCAGGGCACGCTGGGGCCGTTGTTCCGGCTGGGATTGGGCGGACGTCTGGGCAGCGGCAAGCAGGCCATGAGCTGGATTCACCTCGAAGACGTGGTGGCGATCCTGACCGCCGCACTCGAGGACCCGCGCTGGACGGGTCCGATCAACCTGGTCGCCCCGGAACCGGTGAGTAATCGGGTGTTTACGTCGACGCTGGCCGAGGTGCTGAACCGTCCTGCCGTGCTGCCAGCGCCGGAGTTGGCCCTGCGCGCCATGCTCGGCGAAGCGGCCTCGGTGCTGCTGGGCGGCCAGATGGTGCTGCCAAGCCGGCTCAGAGACCTAGATTACCGCTGGCAGCATCCGGAACTGGCGGCCGCGCTGCGGGCCTGACCCCCGCGCCTGACCTCTTCAACCCCGGCTGCGGTCGCTTGCGGCCAACATCGCTTGCCGCTACCGTCGCGCCGCTCGGACCTCGAGGTCCGACAGCGGCATGAACGTCCAAAGCATCTGGTCGCCCCGACAGGCGAGGAGCGGATATGGATTTCAAGCTCAATGAAGAACAGGAGATGATGCGTCAACTGGCGCGCTCGTTCGCGCGCGAGCGCATCGCGCCGCTGACCGAAGCCGATGAGGAGGCCCATCGCTTCCGGCCGGAGATCGTACGCGAGATGGGCGAAATGGGCCTGCTCGGAGCGGTCATCGAAGAGGAGTGGGGCGGCACCGACGCCGGCTTCGTCGCCTCGGTGGCCATGACCATGGAGATCGCCCAGGTGCAGGCCTCCTGGGGGCTGCCCTTCAACATGCAGACGACCGGCCCCGGTCTGACGATCCAGAAGTGGGGCACCCAGGCGCAAAAAGAGCGCTACATCCCCAAGCTGGTCACCGGCGAGATTCTGGGCTGCTTCGCCATCACCGAGCCCAACAGTGGGTCCGATGTGGCGTCCATGAAGACCACGGCCACCAAGGTCGACGGCGGCTGGCTGCTCAACGGCTCCAAGACCTGGATCTCCCAGGCCCAACTGGCCGACGTGGGCCTGATTTTCGCCCACACCGACAAGGAGAAGAAGCATCGCGGCATGAGCTGCTTCCTGGTCGACATGAAGCAGACCAAGGGCTTGAGCACCAAGGCCATCGACAAGAAGTTTGGCCTGTACTGCTCGCCGACGGGCGAGATCTTCATGGAGAACGCGTTCATCCCCGAGGATGCGCTCCTGGGCGAGCTCAACGCCGGCTTCAAGATCTGCATGACCATGCTCGACGGCACGCGCCTGAGTTGCGCCTGCCGCGCGGTGGCCGTGGGCAAGGCCTGTCTGGATGCAGCGGCCACGTATGCCAAGGAGCGAACCCAGTTCGGCAAACCCCTGGCCAGCTACCAGATGATCCAGTCGGACCTGGCCGAGATGTATGTCGAACACGAGGCGGCCAAGCTGCTGGTCTACCGGGCCGCGGCAGCACGCGATGCCGGCCAGAAGCGGGTGACCTTGGAGACCTCGGTGGCCAAGTATTTCGCCGCCGAAGCCGTCGCCCACGCGGCCAATATGACGATGAAGATCTTCGGCTCGTACGGCTACTCCACCGAGTACCCGGCCGCCCGTCTGCTGCGCGACGCCAAGTCGTTCCAGATCGTCGAGGGCACGTCGAACATCCAGAAGCTGATCATCTCGCGCTCCGTGCTGGGTATGTACGCCTAGGCGCACGCATCAGATCGGGGCCATCGGGAGGGGCGCCATGAACAACCTCGGGGACGGCCTGACCATCGTCGGTGGCGGCATCATCGGGGTGTTCGTGAACCTGCTGGTGTTGATGGCGGTGGTCTACGTGCTGGGCGCGATCTTCGGCAAGAAGAAGAAGAAGAAGAAGAACAAGGCGAAGAAGGCCAAGAAGGCGGCGGAGATCGCCCCGGTCGCGACCGACGCAGAGGTCGCGACGCCTTCGGACGAAACCGCGCCGGCCAGCTAGCCGGCAGGGGGGAAGGACAATGGCAGAAGAGCTGTATGCGCCCATGGTCGGCAAGGTCATCAAGGTGTTGCTGAAGCAAGGCGATGAAGTCGAAGAAGACGAGCCGGTGCTGGTCCTCGAGGCGCTGAAGATGGAGATGCCGGTGGTCAGCCCCGTGGACGGGACCATCGAGAAGATCTGCGTCGCCGCCGGCCAGGAGGTCGATGGCGACACGGTGCTGGCGCTGATCGACGAGGACTGATCGCCCGTCAACCAGGAGAGAGAGCATGTTTCGCTACGTCGAACAGATGGCGACCCTCGGTCGGCCGCTCAAGAAACGCGAATTGCAGCGATCCGAGGCGCAGGTGGCCCAGATTCGCGAGGTCGAGGCCCGCCTGGATGCCGAAGTCGCCCGCGTCAAAGCCGCCGGCCATCCCACCGAGCGCATCAACAGTCGCGGCCAGCTGACCGGCTGGCAGCGTATTGAAGCGCTGGTGGATCCTGGCACCTGGTGCCCCTTGCACACCATCTTCGACCCGGAAGAGAACGTCGAAGGCACCACCGGCGTCATCGACGGCCTGGGCAAGGTCAACGGCAAGTGGGCGGTGATCATCGCCTCGGATAACAAGGTGCTGGCCGGGGCCTGGATCCCGGGTCAGGCCGAGAACATCCTGCGCGTGACCGACCTGGCCAAGCGCCTCCGCGTGCCGCTCATCTGGCTGCTCAACTGCTCGGGCTGCAAGCTCACCGAGCAGGAGAACACCTACCCCGATCGTCGCGGCCACGGCGCGCCCTTCTTCCGCCACGCCGAGCTCAACCAGCTTGGCATCCCCATCCTGGTCGGCATCTGGGGCACCAACCCCGCTGGCGGCGGCTATCACGGCATCAGCCCGACAGTGCTCTTCGCCCATAAGAACGCCAACATCGCCGTGGGCGGGGCCGGCATCGTCGGCGGCATGGCGCCCAAAGGCGGCTTCGAGCTGGCCGATGCGCAGTCGCTCATCGCCGCGCAGGGCACGCTGCGTGGCAAACCGCCGGGGCGCGTGGAGATCCACCGCGACGAGACCGGCTTCTTCAAGTACGTCTACGAGACCGAAGAGGAGGTGCTGAGCGGCCTCCGCGCCTACATGGACAAGCTGCCGGCCTACGACGCCGACTTCTTCCGCCTGACGGCGCCGGCCGAACCCGCGTTCCCGCCGGCTGAACTGGCCAGGATCATCCCCCACGATCAGAAGGCTTCCTACAAGCTGGAACAGGTCATGGCGCGGCTCTTCGACGCCAGCGAACACCTGGAGTTCCGGCCCGGCTTCGGCCCTGAGGTCTACACCGGCCTGGCGCGGGTGGATGGCTTCCTGGTCGGCTTCCTGGGCAACCGCCAGGGCTTCCTGCCGCGCGGCTACCCGGAGTATCGCGATGGCCCCGGCGTGGGCGGCAAGCTCTACCGACAGGGACTCATCAAGCTCAACGAGTTCGTAACCCTGTGTAGCCGCGACCGGATCCCGCTGGTCTGGCTGCAGGATACCTCGGGCATCGACGTGGGCGATCCGGCCGAGAAGGCCGAGCTGCTCGGCCTGGGTCAGGGCCTGGTCTACAGCATCCAACAGAGCCAGGTGCCGATGATGCTGGTGGTCCTGCGCAAGGGTACGGCGGCTGCGCATTACATCATGGGCGGGCCGACGGCCAACGATCACAACGCCTTCACCCTGGGCCTGCCGACCACCGAGATCTACGTGATGCACGGCGAGACGGCGGCGGTGGCGACCTATTCGCGCCGGCTGGCCAAGGAAAACAAGGCCGGCAACGATCTGCAGCCCGTCGTCGACAAGATGAACGACCTGGCCCAGCTCTACATCGACCGCTCGCGGCCCGAGTACTGCGCCCGGCGCGGGTTCATCGACGAGGTGGTACGCTTCGAGCACCTGCGCGACTACCTGGTGGCCTTCACCGGCGCCGCCTACCAGAACCCGGCCAGCATCTGCCCCCACCACCAGATGCTGACGCTGCGTTCGATCACCGGCTGAGCGGAGCGAGGGGCGACGATGGGCGAGTTCCAGCAGCTCTTCGAGGCCAGCGGCCTGGCCCATATGGGCTGGCAGACACCGGTGATGTGGCTCATCGGCGCCGTGTTCATCTGGCTCGGGGTCAAGAAGAACATCGAGCCCCTGCTGCTGGTGCCCATCGGTTTCGCCGTGATGATGGTGAACATGCCCCTGGGCGGGCTGATGGATCCCCCCCATGACGGCCACGGCGCCGGGCTGCTCTGGTACTTCAACGAATTCGGTCTCAAGACGGAGCTGATCCCCTGCCTGATCTTCCTGGGGCTCGGCGCCATGACCGACTTCGGCCCGCTGATCGCCAACCCCAAGACCCTGCTCTTGGGAGCGGCCGCCCAGTTGGGCGTGTTCACGGCCTTTCTGGGTGCGCTGGCCATGGGGCTGACGCTGCCCGAAGCGGCGGCGACCGGCATCATCGGCGGCGCCGACGGGCCGACGACCATCTTCACGGCCACATCATTGGGGGTGTCGGACGCCATCCTGGGCGCCTGCGCCATCTCGGCGTACTCCTATATGGCCATGGTGCCCATCATCCAGCCGCCCATCATCCGCCTGCTGACCACCAAAGCCGAGCGCGGCATCACCATGAAGCAGCTGCGCCGGGTGACCAAGACGGAGAAGGTGCTCTTCCCCATCGTCGGTGGGCTGGTCATCTGCCTGCTGGTGCCCAAAGCGACGCCGCTCATCGCCATGTTCATGTTGGGCAACCTCTTCTTCACCAGCGGCGTGGTCGATCGCCTGCGCGACGCGGCGCGCAACGAATTGATGAATATCGTCACCATCTTCCTGGGCATCGGGGTGGGCTCGACCATGCGCGGCGAGCAGTTCCTGACCACCGATGTCTTGGCGATCTATGCGCTGGGCCTGGTGGCGTTCAGCTTCTCGACCGCCGGCGGGGTGATCTTTGCCAAGATCATGAACCTTTTCTTGAAGGAGAAGATCAACCCGCTGCTGGGCTCGGCGGGCGTCTCGGCGGTGCCCATGGCCGCTCGCGTGGCGCAGAAGATGGGCAATGAAGCCAACCCGAAATGCTACCTGCTGATGCACGCCATGGGGCCGAATGTGGCCGGGGTGATCGGCACGGTGGTGGCTGCGGGCATCTTCATCACGTTGGTCGGTGGTCAGTAGCGGGAACGCGGTGATTCGACAGATTCATGAGCGAGATGTCGACGAGCTGGCGGCGGCGCTGGCCGAGGAGCTGCCCGGCTTTCGCATCGGCTACAAGGATGAGTCGCGGCTCCAGCGCTTCATCGCGGCGCTGCTGCGCCCCTTCAACAACACCTACCTGACCCACTACACGACGGTGCTCTTTGGCACGGTGTGGTTTCCCAGCCGGCGCTGGCAAGCTGAGATGGGGCCTCGTCACGTCTGGCTGATCCTGCGCCACGAGGCCGTGCACCTGCGCGATGCGCGACGGTGGCCGGTGCTGTTCGAGCTCAGCTACCTCTTCGTACTGCCGGTGGGGCTGACGATGCGGGCCTGGTGGGAGTGGCGGGCATACGCCGAGACGGTGCGGGCGACATTTGAGGTCGATGGTGTCGTGCCAGATGCCGAGCTGGACGAGATCGCCGATCGTTTCGTGGGCTCGGACTACCTGTGGATGTGGCCCTCTCGACGCTCGATCAGGGCGCGGTTGGAGCGGCTGCGCCGGGAGGTGGCGGCCGCAGACGTGACTCCTTGACAGGCATCGCCAAGCGGCTATCGCGAAGCGGAGCTTGGGGTGAGGGCCGAAAACGACGCTTTTCGGGCCGAGGGGGATTGCCCGCAATCCCCTTGCAAACTAGAAGAACCACCGCAAGGCGATCGTGGCGTCCAGGAAGCCGAACATGGACAACGAGTCCCCACCGCCTGCGAATATCGTGGGCCGCCAGTCCGCCATGAACTCCAGTGGCCAGTCTTCGAAGTGCCAGCCGACCTGCCCGACGAGGTTGAGCCACCCGACCGCGGACGTGTCATCGCCGGGCGCGTAGAGCCAGAAGCCGGTGCCGATGCCCAGTCCCCAGAACGCCCTGCCCCAGCTGTTGCGGGTGATGGAGCGCATGTCCTTGACGTAGTCGATGCCCAGGCTGATGCCGGAGTTGCCACGCACGCCGATCGTGGCCTGCGCTGCGGTGGTGGTCTTGAGGTAGTACTTGGCCGTCACGCCGCTGGTCGCGGTGCCGAGGGCGGCGCCGACACCTCGGTTGTCGGTATAGCCGATGCTGCCGGCGTGCACGACGGCGGGTGCCAGGCAGATGGCGCTGGCGGCCAGACATAAGAGGGCAACTCTGGGCAGATCAGGGCATGACATGGGCAAGCTCGTCGGTCGGGCCGCTCACGCGGCGAAGGCATGTCTGCCCGGGCGTTGCCGATTGGCCATGTTGAACCCGGTCGCTGTCGTCATGGTGGCATGAAAGAACCGATGACGACGAGGGAAAGCCCATCAAGGTCCTGGGAATTGGGAAGTTCTCTTCATGGGGCTGAGTTGGATGTGCTCGACCGAGCCGACGCGCCCCCTTTGCCGGCCAACAAATGCTCCCGCAGCCGAGTGGCCGCTGGCGACAGCCGGGCCACTCCGCGGTGCGCCAGGTCGAGGTTGCGGGTCTGCGGCGTCCAGGCGGTGGGCACCTCGATGAGCTCGCCGGACCGCAGCTCCCGACCGACCGCGGTTCGACTGAGCAGCGCGCGGCCCATGCCAGCCAGGACAAATGCCTTGACTGCGGCGACCGTGCCGAGTTCGGCGGCGACCTGGGCCGCCGGTTCGTAGCGGTCCAACACCGCGCGGGTCGGCGATCCAGCGCGGAACGCGACCCAGGTGTGCAGGTGGGCACGCTCTGGCGTGGCGACGACGACGAGCTCATCGGCCAGCCAGGACTCGCAGACGACGTCGAAGGGCGTGGCCACCCCGCCGGTGACGATGCCCAGGTCCAGTTCTCGCGCGCTCAGCCCGTTGCAGATCTCAGCGGTGGTGGCCTCGAGCATGGTCAGCCGAATCCCCGACCAGTTCGCCCGAAACTCGGCCAGCGTGGGGGGCATCAGCCAGGTACAGGCCGTCGCTCCGGCGCCGATGCGTACGTGGCCGGTGCTGAGCCCCTGGACCCGCGCGACCGCCTCGATGCCGGCCGCGACACTGGCTACAGCCGCACGCGCATGGGGCAGCATGGCCAGTCCTGCCGCCGTGGGCCTGGCCCCCCGGCGATCACGCTCCAGAAGGCGGCCGCCCACAGCCAGTTCCAGGCGCTGGATGGCGGCGGTCATGGCCGGCTGGGACAGGTGTGCCTGGCGAGCCGCGGCGGTGTAGGTGCCGGCGTCTACGATCAGGAGAAGATGGCGTAATTCATCTATCATAAGCATTGTCTATCTTAAGTATCAAATCAATTCAATATACAAAACAAAGGCACTGCTCCAGGTTGGCGAGGCTTGGAGGTCGCGATGGTGTGCGCATTGGCAGGGATCGCTGCAGGGTTGACGACGACGGTGGTGGGACTTGGTGGCGGCATGATGTTGCTGCTGATCCTGGGGCTGCTGGCCGACCCGAAGACCGCGCTTGCCTGGACGGCGCCGGCGCTGCTCGCGGGCAACCTTCACCGGGTGTGGATGTATCGCCGCCAGCTGGACATCCGGCTGGCTCGGCCACTGATCGCAGGCGCCGTGCCCGGTAGCCTGCTTGGCGCCATCTTCGCCGTGAACGCACCGGCGGCGCTGTTGCACGGAGCCATGCTGGCTATGGCCATGCTCATGGTCGCTCACCGCGCAGGCTGGCGGCGGTTCGACGTGACGCCGCGTTGGATCGGGCCCATCAGTCTGGCCAATGGTGCGGTCTGCGCCTGCTCTGGCGGAGCCGGCTTGCTGACGGCGCCCCTGCTGTTATCTGCCGGTCTGAGTGGCGAAGCCTGGATCGTGACCCAGTCCGCTGGCGCCGTGGCCATGCATGCCGGTCGGCTGGCCGGCTACGGCCTGGGCGGCGGCCTGACAGCGCAGGATCTGCTGATTTCGGCAGGGCTGGCGCTGGCCGTGGTGCTCGGCAACACGTTGGGTTCGGTGGTGCGCCGATGGCTGACTGAAGGCGTGCGCAGGACCCTGGAGCCAGCGGCGGTGCTGGTCTGTGTGGGCTTGGCAGTGACCGGTCTGAGCGGTGCCCTCGCGGGTCCATGATTCGTCATTGAACCGCGGACCTCGGCGCAGTATGCTGCGCCGCCTTTTGCCCGAGCGTCGCCCAGGCGTGCGCGCCCCTCGAACCGGTTCATCTGCACTTCATGGCAAGTTTCAAGCGCGGCACCATCGCCATCACTGGCGCCAAGATGCTCTTCCTGGCTGCCGGGTGGATATTGGTGGTCTCCCTGGGCAGCCTGCTGACGCCGGAACAGTTCGGCGTCTACAGCGTGCTCTTCGCGGTGGTCTCGCTGATCAACATGGTGCTGATCTACGGCACGATGCAGACGGTCAGCCATTTCGTGGCATCGAAGTCGGGTAGCGAGTCCGCGGTGCGTCGGCGGGCGTTCGTCTTCCAGGCGGTATTCGCGCTGCCAGCCATCGCGCTCTTCGTCATCGGTGCGCCGCTGATCGCAGGCTTCCTGCGCGACGATTCGCTGACGCCATTGCTGCGCGCGGCCGCGACCATCACGCTCATCTACGCCTTCTACGCCATCAACATCGGCTACCTCAACGGCCGGAGGTGGTTCGAGCGGCAAGCGTCTCTGGACGTGGCCTTCTCCATCTTCAAGGTCGGCCTGATCGTCCTGCTGGTCTGGCTTGGCCACGGTATCCCGGGCGTCATTATCGGCTTCGCCAGCGCCGCCTTCCTGGTCTTTCTGCTGTCCTTCGTGCTGGTGGGCAAACCCGACGGCAGCGATAAGGTCGATCTGCCTCCGGCGACGTTCGCGCGCTTCGGCATCAAGGTGCTGGCGGTGGCGTTGTTGCTGAATTTCGCCATGCAGGCCGACATCTTCCTGCTCAAGCGGCTGTCCGATCCGTCTGAAGCGGACCGCCTGGCCGGGTTCTACGGTGCCTCGCAGAACATCGCGCGTCTGCCCTATTTCATTCTGGTCACCGCCTCGCTGGTCATGTTCCCCACCCTGGCCCGACTCAAGGGCGATGCGCCCGAGGTCCGAGCGGCGCGCTCCGAGGTCTCTTCACGGGCCATCGTGATGGTGCTCGGCCTGGTCAGCGGCATCTGCGCCATCGTGGCGCCCATCGCCGATCGCGTATTGGTCTTCCTCTTCCCGCCTGAGTACGCCGCCGCCGCCGGCGCCCTGGCCTGGTTGTTGCCCGGCGTGGCCGCCCTGTCGTTGTTGAACCTGTCGGTGAGCATGGTCAGCGGCGCGGGCCGTCCCGGCGTGTCGACGATGGTACTGCTCGGCGCCCTGGTGGCTCAGGGCATCGCCTGTTCGACCCTGATTCCCATGTACGGCATCACGGGCGCAGCCGCCGGCACCACGATCGCCGTCACATTGGCATTCGGTGCGGTGCTGTTCTGGCAACATCGCAACTTCGGCACACGCGTGCCCTTGCGGGCGCTCGCCACAATGCTCGTCGCCGCAACGGCCGCCGGCGCCATCTCATTGTCGCTGGACGGCGTCCTGCCAGAGGGCCGGTTGTACACGCTGATCATCCTCGCCGTGGCGTTCGCCGCCCAGGTCCTCGTCCTGGTGGTCGGCGGTGTGGCCACGGGCGCCGGCGCAGCATCCAAGCCGCGCGTCCTGCTGGTCTCCAAGCCATTGCAGCCGCCCTTGAACGATGGCGGCAAGACGTTTGTGGCCGCGGTGGCCGGTCACCTGGACCGCGACGATGTGGCCGTGGTGGCGGCCAAACCGGCGCTGGCCCGCGAGTTGCTCCCCGACGGGGTCGTGGTCCATCGGGCCTGGCTACGCGGCGGCTCTTTCGGCGGTCGCTTGCTGGACAACGCCTTCCTGTTCGGCTGGCTGCTGCTCAGCCGCTACGACTTCAGCGCGCTGCACTTCTTCTTTGCGCCCAACAAGCTGACCTGTACGGCCTTGCGCTGGCTGCGCCGTCTGAGCCCTGGCCTGCCATTTGTGCAGACCGTATTGTCGCGTCCCAAGGAGTGGTCGGGCGTCGGCGACCTGCTCTTTGGCGACCTGGTGACCGTGGGTTCACAGGACGCCGTCACGCAGATCGCCGAGGCCACGGGCACGACGCCTCGCCTGGTCAGGCCTGGCATCGATGTGCAGCAATTGCAGGCGACCGATCGAGCTGCGTCACGCGGCGCTCTCGACCTGAAGCAAGAGGCTTTCCACCTGCTCTTTGCGGGCGATGTCGACCACGGCGGCGGGCTGGAGCAGTTGGCGACAATGGTGCCGCCGCTGATGGCCCGGATCGACAACCTCTGTCTGCACTTCTCCATCCGCACCAAGCGAGCCGAGACGGCCGAGAAGGCGCAGCGCTTCGTCGACGAACACCTCGCGAACTTCGGTGATCGCGTCGTCGTTCATCGTGACCACGCCGACTTCGCGACCCTGCTGGCCGCCATGGATGCACAGGTGATGCCCTGCGAGGACCTGTACACCAAGGTGGACGCGCCGCTGGTCTGTTTGGAGGCCATGGCCCACGGGCAGCCGGTCTTTTTCCTGGACCGGGCGCCCATGAATGAGATCCCGCCGCCTGCACTCGGCAACGAACTGCTGGCGGCAGACGCCGAGGCACTTGCTGAGAAGGTGGCCACGTGGTCCGCCGGCAAGCGGCCGGAAGATGCGGCCGAGATCCTGAAGTCGCACGTGGCCGAACACTTCGGCGCGTCCAGGGCGGCACGACAATACGGAGCGATCCATGGCGAAATCCGCAACTGATTCCGGGCGCATCGACAACAAAGCCTACTACGATCGCTTCGCCGATAACTACGAGGCGCGTCGACATGGGGGCTATCACCTCATGTTGGATGACCTGCAGTCCGAACTCGTCATGCCGCTGGCCCAGGGCAAAGAGGCGCTCGAGGTGGGCTGCGGCACTGGCCTGATCCTGCGTCGCGTGGACGCGGTGGCCAAGCGCGCCGTGGGCATCGACCTGTCGCCGGGTATGCTGGCCAAGGCGCGCGAACGCGGCCTGGAGGTGCAGGAGGCGCCGGCGACGAAGCTCCCTTTCGAGGACGCGAGCTTCGACGTCTGCTACTCGTTCAAGGTGTTGTCTCATGTACCCGAGTTGGACGTGGCGCTATCCGAGATGGCGCGCGTGACCCGCCCGGGCGGCACCATCTTCGCGGAGCTGTATAACAAGCACTCCCTACGCTACCTGGCCCGACTGGTCCGCGGCGGCCACGAGATCGCCAAGGGAATCGACGACAATCAGGTGTTCTTCCGCTTCTACCGGCCGGACGAGGTGGTCGCGAACTTGCCCGCCAACCTGGAAGTGGTCGGCCTGCACGGCGTGCGCGTCTTCACCGCGCTGCCCGGCATGGTGGCCTGGCCGGTCATCGGCGATGCGATCCGGCGCGGTGAGCGGGCGTTGCGCTCTGGACCCCTGGCGCGATTCGGCGGATTCCTGGTATTCGAGTGCCGCAGGAGGTAGGCGCGATGCACCTGCGCCTCCAAATCCCGGCGCATAACGAGGCGGCGACGCTGGCCCGCGTATTGCGTGACGCCAGCGCCGCGGGACGGCAATTGATCGGCGAGCGCGATCGCCTGTCCATGCTGGTGATCGACGACGGTTCGAGCGACGCCACCAGCGCCGTATGTGAGCGGCTGGCGGGCGACCTGCCGGAGCTGGTGGTGCATCGCAATCGACGCCGGATGGGATTGGGCCGGAGCTTTCGTATCGGCGTACGTGCAGCGCTGCGCGATCAGGTAGACGTGCTCGCTCACCTGGACGCAGACGACCAGTTTGATGCCAGCGAGTTGGGCCTGCTGGTGAAACCCATCCGGGACGCAGGCGTGGACATCGCCGTGGGCTCTCGATTCCTGGACCCGGGGCGTGCGCCCGCGATGCCTCTCGGCAAGCGCCTGGGTAACGCCCTGGTCGCGTCTTTGGTGTCGCTTCTGACGGGACGACGATTTGCGGACGTCTCCTGCGGTTATCGAGCCTTTTCTCGACGGGCGTTGCAACAGATGCGGCTGCGCGGTGATTTCACCTACACCCACGAGTCCTTGATGTTGGCGGCCTTCGCCGGCCTGTCGACCGCAGAGGTGCCCGTGACCGTGCGCGGTGAACGCGAGTTTGGTCGCTCTCGCCTGGCCAGCAGCAACCTCCTGTACGGCTTGCGGGCCGGGCGCATCATCTTGCGCACGGTCGTCGAAGAGCGGGTCAGGAACCGGGGTATCCGGCGCGGTGAGCGCGTGCCGGTGCCGTGAACATGACAGGACCGTGGACCGACATCCGGGTCTTGCTGGTCAGCTCGTCCTATCCCTTTTCGCGAACCGACTTCAGGGCCCTCTTCGTGCACCACATGGCGGTCGCGCTGGCGGACGCTGGGGGGCGAGTGCGGGTCCTGACGCCCGCCACCGGCGCGAGCGGGGTGCCGCGCGCTGAGCGCTGGCAGGGGGTCGACATCGTTCGATTCGCCTATCCGGGGGTGGCGAGCGCCCGCTTTCGCCTGACCGGGGGCGACGGCATGTGGCAGCGGCTGAAGAATCGTCCGGCCCGGACGTCCGTGGTGCCGGGGCTGTTGGCCAGCATGGTCGGGGCGATTCGCTCGGCCATTGCCGAATTCGAGCCCGACGTCTGTATCGCCCATTGGATGGTACCCACCGCGGCCTGCTGCGCGCTGGCAATGGCCGGTCAGGGCAGGAGCGGGCCGAAACTGCTGGCGATGGGTCATGGCTCTGATGTTCATCTGCTCGGGCGATTGCCGGGCGGCGGAGCCCTGCTGCGCGGTCTGGCGGCAAGAGGCGTGGTCACCGCGACGAGCGACACCCTGGCGAGGCGCATCAGCCAGATCGGTCGCCTCGGCAAGGTGCCCACCACCCCACTGGTGGTCCCACCGCCGCTCTCGGAGAGGACGCAGGGCTGGCGACCGGACGGCGAGCTGCGCCTGGGCTGCCTGGGCCGCGTGATGGCCGACAAGGGCCTCGAACGTGCGCTGGACGTGGTCGAACGGCTGCCCGATGCCACGCTGAAAATCGCCGGCGATGGCAGCGGTGCGCAAGCGCTGGTGGCGGCGCTCCGTCATCGCGGCGTACGTGCCAGCCTGGTCGGCTCGGTCGTCGGCCCGGCCAAGAGTCGCTTCCTGAATGAACTGGACGCCCTGCTCTTCCTGCCCGATCCGCGTCCGGCGACCGCCTTTGGCGACAACCTGCCGGTCAGCGTACTGGAGGCGTTGGGGCATGGATTGCCTGTGCTCACCACCCGGGTGGGCGCGCTGCCTGCGCTGCTCGACAAGGGCGGCGGCTGGGTCGTGGACGCAGATCCCGACGCCATCGCCGACACCTTGCGGGAGTTGAGCGAGCCGGTCGCCGAGCGGTTATCAACCCAGGCGCGGGAGGTCGCGGCGCCCTACCTGCCCGACGCCAGCCTGGCCCGTTTGTGGCAGGTCTTGTCGCGAACTTGACCATGGAGCGGCCCGAGTCGATCCTCTCGCCGACGCCTTATTACAGCGTTTCCTATCGGAGGAACCCCATGCGCCGAATGCTCACCACCGTCGCGGTTGTGGTCGCCACAACTGCGTTCTTCATCACCAGTGCTTGCGGAGGCGCGGCTCCAACGCCAGACCGAGCGGCACCAGATGAAGCGGCGGCCGCGACGCCCGCCCCCGGCCCGGCAGCCGAGGCGCCCGCCAAAAAAGCCGCGCCGGCCAAGCCGGTGGTGAAGGTGAATCCGAACAAGCGTCCGGGCGAATCCGACGACACCGCCGCCGAGCGGCTCAACGAGGAGGGCAAGGTCCTCGTGCGCAAGGGCGCCTATGCCAAGGCGCTGGTGAAGTTCAGGGCGGCGCTGGAGCTGTTCCCGCTCAGCAACGCGATCTTCAATGTCGGCTCCATGTTGTACACGTTGAAGCGCCACGCGGACGCCTATCCCTACCTCGAACAGACGCTCAAGCAGCCCCTCGCCGCCGAACAGCGCAAGGTGGTGCTCAAGTACCGGGCCGAGGTCATGAAGGCGGTGGCCAAGACGCATAAGAACATCCAGGTGGCCAGCAATCCGCCGGGCGCCACGCTGGTCCTGAACAGCAATCCGCTGCCCTATCCCACGCCGACGAGGATCCTGATTCCATATGGCAGGGCCGAACTGGTGATGAGCTACCCTGGATTTGCGGAGAAGAAGATCGTGGTCGAGTCCACCTCGGCCGTGCCGCCCAAGGACATCTCGGCCCGACTGGCGCGGGCGGTCATCTCGGCAAAGGTCTCGGTGCGTTGCCCTGAAGCATCTGACGTGTTCGTCGACAGCCAGATTCGCGGCTATGAGAAGGTCGAGCTGGTCCTGCCGGCGGGCACGCATGTAATCCGCTGCGGCAAGGGGTCGGCCTCGAAGGCGTTCGAGCGCGAGATCAAGACCGGGCCTGGTGGGTCGAATGCGTTCGATTTCCACCGTGACCGGCGGTAGTCGATACGCGAATCGATAGAGGCGGCGCTGCTGGGTGTGCCACTTGGGACAGTGGCACTGTTTCGTGGCGGTTTTGCTGCTTGCAAGGGCTTGTTTTTGTTACGAGTGAAGGTGGCACACTTGTTGCCTTGATTGGCGGCGGGGGGCGTGTCGAACGGCCGGGCGCCCCTGGCTCCGTGGTGGTACCTGGCGGAGCGGCCATCACCGGGGTGCTGGGCGGGCGGTTGCGAGAGCGGCCGAGGTCCGCGGCGGCGGCGTTTGTCGCGGCCATGGTGGTGGTGCGGGATTGGGCGGTTCGACGCCCACCCCGCGCCGTGGGGAGGGCCCTACGCGAAAGCTGGAAGTGCGTCTTCAGTCTTTCTGACCACGCCCATCTCGCCTAAGCTCCTCGAGTCTCACGCCAGGAGCCGCCGTGCCGCGCGCCCACATCGACCTACGCGCCAACCTCGCCTTCGTGGCCCGCTCGACCCGCGCGGACCGACTCGCCTGCGTGGCACTCCTGTTCGCCGCCTGCTCGAATCCATCGTCGCCCGCCAGCTCGCAAACCGACACCATCGGCGCCGGGTCAGACTCCGAAGCCGTCACCCGCCAACCTGCCGACACCAGCCCTACCCCCGATGTCGGCCCCAGCGAGACGATCGACGCCGCCGCCGCCGACTCCACCGCCGACGCCACCGTCGCCACCGACACCGACACCGACGCCACGCCAGACACGGACACGAATCCCGCCCCGGACATCAGCGCGGCGCCCGACCAGACCGCCAGCGCACAAGACAGCTCCCCGACCCAGCCGGACACCGGCGCATCCGCGAAAGACGCCGGCAAACCACCGGCATGCCAGCCCGCTCAATGCAGCGACGGCAACCCGTGCACGACCGACAGCTGCGACCCCGCGACCGGCTGCCAGCACGTGGCCAACTCTGCCCCATGCGATGACGGCAACGCCTGCACGAACAAGGACATCTGCGCCAAATCCAAATGCAGCGGCAAGAAGATCTCCTGCAACGACGGCAACAGCTGCACAACCGACGCCTGCGCGCCTTCGTCAGGCTGCCAGCACAAGGCCAAATCCGGCGCGTGCAACGACGGCAATCCCTGCACCATCAACGACGCCTGCAGCGCCTCCAAATGCAAAGGCAAAGCCAAACCGTGCGACGACGGCAAACCATGCACGGCCGACAAGTGCGTGCCCGCCAAGGGATGTGTACACGGCCCCGACTGCAAGCTGCCATTGGTCTGCGGCGCTGGCGCCAAGAAGAACGTCTGCGCCAAGCCGCCGCCATTGCCCTACCCAAAGCGCACCGCGTGGAGCATCAAGGCCATCCAGCCGGACTTCTGGCCCAATCGCAAAGAGATCATCGGCAACAAGGCCGGCGGAATCGCCGCCAACATCGTCTGGTCGGCCTGGCAGCCGGTCGCCAAGAAGCCACCTTGCAAGACCGGCAAGGAAGTCGCCTACGACGGCTGGTGCTTCAAGATCGACGCCAATCTGCAGGAAGAAATCGCCGCCTACAGCAAGGCGGGGCTCGTGGTCAGCGGCATCTTCTGGGGCGTGCCGGAGTGGGCACGAATCGCCGCCAAGAACTGCTCTCCGGCCGGCGGAAACCCGGCATTCAAGCAGTTCTGTGCACCCAAGAAGGCGGCCGATTTCGGACGCTTTGTGGGATTCATCGCAGACCGATTCGACGGCCTCCATGGAGTCGGCCGCGTCGCCGACTTCGTGATTCACAATGAGGTCAACGCCAACACCTGGTTCGACATCGGCTGCGGCAGCGGCAAGGCATGCGACGTGACCAAATGGCTCGACGTCTACGCGGCGAACTACAACGCCGCCTACGACCGCGTGACCAAGCATCAGCCGCAAGCCCGCGTCCTGATCTCGCTCATGCACGCGTGGGACAAGAAGCACGACAAGCCCAAAGCAGATTCGCCCATCCTGTCCGGTCAGACCTTCCTGCAGGGGTTCGCCAAGCGGGTCGGCAAACGCGCCTGGCGCGTGGCCTGGCACCCCTACCCTTCCAACCTGCTCAGCCCGGTATTCGACGCCCTGGATCACGACAAACACGGCAAGGTGACGTACGGCAACCCCGGCGTGCTGGTCGGCTGGCTGCGCAAACACTTCCCGTCAGTCCCCAGCGCCTGGGAGGTTCAGTTCACGGAAAGCGGCGTCAATTCGCTCGGCCCCCAATCCAACAACAGCGCGCAGGCGGACGGTGTCTGCCGTTCGTTGGTCAATGCGCTCGCCACGCCGGGCATCACCAACTACATCTATCACCGCATGAAGGACCATCCCGTTGAGGTCGCCCAGGGCCTGGGTGTCGGCCTTTGGACCGCCAAAGGCAAGAACAAACCCGCCTGGAGCACCTGGGCCCTGTGCAACCGCAAGGAACTTAAGCCGTCCAAGCTCGCCTGCGGCTTCCAACACCTGCCATATGTCCTGTTGCGCCGGGGCTACGCCAAGGGCAAAGGGCATTGGGCCAGCTCGAGACTGCTACCGGCCGGCTTCAAGAAGGAGAAGACCTGGCGCCTGCACCGCGACAAGAAGCCGGGCACGAAGCTCCTCTTCGAATGCCAGGTGGACAAACACAACCTGCTGAGCGCTGACCCGACCTGCGAGAAGCTGACGCCGCTGGGGCCCGTCGGCTGGATCTTCACCAAGCCCGCCAAAGGCCTGGTGCCCTTGCATCGCTGTCGCATCGGACCGGGTACCGACCACTTCGTCTCGTCTCATGCCAAGTGCGAGGGTCAGATTCTGGAGCAGACCTTGGGCTGGGCGCTCCCGGGGGGCTGAGTTAGGGCAGTCGCTCAGCCAGTGATCAAGGGGTTATATGGCAACGTTATGATATGTGAGGGTCTGACACTTCTCTATCACAACACGGGGCTCGCATGACGATGGATGTGCTCGATGACGGTCTGGTGACGCTGTCTGCGCTGGTCGACGCGCTGGCGTTGATCGAAGGCGGGGCGGAGCGGGATCGGGGGTTTGTGCGGCGGCTGGCGTCGGCGCTTCACGAGCGGGGAGAGAAGCTGGAGCTGCTGGCGGTGGAGGCGATGGGGCTGACCGATGTGGTGGCGACGTTTGCGATGGAGGAGCGGGTGCGCCTGGTGGTGACGGGCCGGCCGTTGCAGGGGCCTGGCGAGGTGACCGTTCGATGGCATGAGCGGGAGTTCGAGGAGGTGCAGGTGCGCCTGCTGGCGGCACCGCGGCAGCGGCCCTACCTGTTTGCCACCCTGGATTATCGCTGGCGCGGGCAGGCTGCGGAGCTGTTGAGGCCGGCGGATGGGCTGCCTGCCGGTCAGCGGGTTCGGGTTCGTGCGTTGGCGACCGTGGGCGCGGAGGTGCAATGGCGCATTGTCGCGATGGGAATCGAGGCGACGGTGGCGGAGGACGCTATTCGACTCGAGGACGCGTCCGCGAGCGACCGATCAGCAGGCTGAAGAGGAGCAGCAGGATCAGCGCCGGCGCTGGAGATGGCCGGCCGACGGGGCCGGCGGTGCAGCCGTCATCCTCGGCGGGCGGGTCGGTTGGGGGGTAGCCATCCTTGTAGCCGGGCTTGGGCGTGCAACCCTCCGGCTGTGGCCAGTCACCAGCGCGCTCGAGCGCTTTGTCGCTATTGGGCGGCTTCCATGGGGTGACCTCGCGCAGGCTGACATCCTTGGGCAACGAGGGATCACCCGGCACTGCGCCAATGATGGTGGTGTCGACCAGGATGATGTCCGAGGGGTGAATGTTGCGGGCCTTGCCGGTCTCGTCGAGGAGCTCGATGGCCAGGGCGAAGGGTGCCTTGGCGAAGCGGGGATCCGTGGGGCTGGAGACGCCGTCGAAGCCGGACCACGACAGCGTGCCGTTGAATACCCACGAGCCGAGGCCCGGGTACTCGATGCGGGTGGCGTCCACCGGCAGCCAGCCGTTGGTGCAGACGCGCCAGTAGGGCCAGATGTGCACGTTGTTGACGTCCGGCAGCTGGTCGTTGAAGGCGAAGATGGGATCCCGATCCATCTCCTTGGGCGAGATACGCATGGCCATGCGCGTGACGCGGGCGCTGTCGGCGACCTGGTCGCGGGCGCTGGCCAGGGGGGCGGCGATCTCCTTTTGCAGGGCGGCGAGCAGTGCCTTGATGTTGACCTTGGTGGCCTTGGCCTTGGCCGCCGTGATGGTGCCCCCGTTGGCGGTGCACGGGTCGCCGCCGCCCGACTGCCAGTTGAAGCCACAATCGATGAGGCGGGAAAGGGCGTCCGTTGCCGTGGCGGGCTTGAGCTTGGCCAGCAGCTTGGCCAGGCCGACGTGCTTGTTGTAGAGGGCGGCCACATCGGCGTGCCGCCACATGGGGGCCAGGCCGCGCGTGGCGCCGGCGAGGGCGTGAAGATTGGCTACGCTTTCGAGCGCGGACAGGTCGAGTTCCGAATCGCTGAACGCTGGCCCGGCTTTGGATGGATGGGCGGCGTACTCGGTGGCGAAGGCGCGGCCGCCGGCCTCGTCGATGGCTTCGCCGAGCACCTGGTCGTAGTTCTTGGCGCCGCCAGCGACGTCGATACGCAGCGGGTTGGGCACCACGTTCATCAGGTTCTTGGCGATGGCGCGCCCCTTGCCAGCCAGCGTGACCACAACCGCCATATGTTCTGTAGCAGCGATGGAGGTCAGGCGGAGGGGCACGCAGGGGTCGGCGTCATCCATCTGCAAGACCAGGGGTTTGATGAGCTCGACGCCGGCGCCGTTGCTCAACTTGATGGCGACGAAGACGTCGCCCTTGGCGACGTGGCTCTCGATGATGGGCAAGGCGCTGTTCGGCAGCTTGTATTTGCGCTTCTTCAGCCAGTCCTGCAGCGGCTTGGCGTCCTTGGCGGCGACGATGGCGTAGTCGTAGGGGCCGGTCTGGCCGACCTCCAAGACCTGGACTTCGGGCTCGCGGTGAATGGCGCCGCCGTCGTGTGTGGCGGCACCATCCATGCCAACGGTGTCGTTGTCCAGGGTGACCGGTGGGTTCTGGCAACCCTGGACGGGCGGCCGACAGTTCTCGGTGCCCATCTCCTTGAGGATGTGCACCGGCGCCATCTGGGTGTCGAGGCGATCCAGGAGAATCGACGTGCCGACCGTGATCTTGGGTTTGACCGGCACGGGCAGCACCCAGCCGAAATCGCTCGCCAGTCCGGTGTAGCGCACCTCCACCCAGGCGGTGATGCGCAGATTGTCCGGATCCTGGTGGAAGAAGATCCGTTCGGCATTCTGCAGGACGGCCTTCGACGCCGGCTCAGCGGGGGGGTCGGGCGGCGAGAAACAACCGCCGCAGGCCTGCACGTGGTCCGGCAGCACGACGCTGGCCAGGCCGGCGACGAGTACAATGGCGACAAAGCGACTCAAGCGCCTCCTCGTAACGGCCGGAGAGGAAAGGCTGCATCCCGTTCCGGCCAGGCAGGTCAGGCAAATGAATCCTACCAGCTTCCCGGCCTTGCGCGCGTTAACCGTGAGCCGTAGTCTGAGTGCCTCGCCAATGGATGCGGGGAGGGGACCATGATGCGACGCCTGGCGTTGCCTTCCAGTCTGTTGATTCTTTGCCTGCTGGCGCCGCCCGCCTGCGGCGAGGATACCGCCGTCGAAGGCGCCGATCCGGTCACCACCGACAGTGGCAACCAGGGCGAAGGCGACATCATCACGCCCGATGACGCGGCCGAAGATGGCGGGGTATTGGACGCGACGACGCCGCCAGACGCGGATGGACCGGTGGACGCAGGGCCAGACACGGCTGGAGATTCGACTGCGGACGCGTCCGAGGACGTACCGCCCGTCATCGACTGCCCTGGCGGGCCGGGTTGTAGCTGCACAGCCAACAACGACTGCGACATCGCCCTGTGCATCGAGGTGGGCGCCGGCAAACAATGCGCCGCCAAGTGCGTCGACGAGTGTCCAACGGGTTTCCAATGCGTTCCTGCCGGCAGCGGCGATGTGGTCAGCATCTGCGCGCCACTCTACGACCGGCTGTGCAACCCCTGCGACAAGTCCGAGGCGTGCCGCGGCATCGGCCTGGAGAAGGCGTCCTGCATCGACTATGGCATCCTCGGCGCGTTCTGCGGCCTGCCCTGCGTCGACGATGGCACCTGTCCGCAGGGCTACGAATGCAAGGCCGTCAAAGCGGTCGAGGGCAAGGTGAGCCAGCAATGTGTGCGCAAACCCGATAACGCCTCCGGCAAGCCGGGCCTGTGTACCTGCACTGAAGGCGCCAAAGCCAAGCAGCTGGAGACCTCCTGCTCCATCGAGAACAAGAACGCCAAGGGCGAGGTCATCGGCTTGTGCCCGGGCACCCGAAGCTGCGGCGAGAACGGCCTGTCGGACTGCATCGGACCGCCGCCCGAGCTCGAGACCTGCGATGGCATCGACAACGACTGCGACGGCAAGACCGACGAGAACACCTGCAATGACGGCAACGGCTGCACCGCAGATGCGTGCGATCCGAGCAAGGCGGGCGGCGGCAAGGATGGCTGCGTGCACAGCAAGCTCGACGGCGCCTGCGACGCGGATGGGTCGGTCTGCACCGAGAAAGATAAATGCGTCGACGGCATCTGCACGCCGGGCAAAGCCAAGGCCTGCGACGACGACAATCCCTGCACCCTGGACGGCTGCGATCCCGCCAAGGGATGCACCGTCACCGACGACGACGGCAAGGCCTGCGACGACGACAACGGCTGCACCCAGGGCGATACCTGCAAGGCGGGCGCATGCAAGGCGGGCAAAGCCAAGGCCTGCGGCACCGGCGACCCCTGCGTGGCGGGCAAGTGCAACCTGGCCACCGGCAAGTGCGCATACAAGGACCTGACCGCCGCCTGCGATGACGGCAATCCGTGCACCCAGGCCGACGTCTGCGAGGGCGGTTTCTGCGGCGGCAAGCCGGTGGATTGCGACGACAAGAACCCGTGCACGGCCGACGTCTGCAAGACGGGCAGCGGCTGCAAACACAACGCCAACACCGCGCCCTGCGACGACGGCAGCGCGTGTACCAAGTCAGACGGCTGCAAGGGCGGCGCCTGCGTCGGGCTCCCATTGAACGTGACCGTCGATTGTGACGACAAGAAGGTCTGCACCACCGACACCTGCGATCCGAAAACGGGCTGCGTGCACAGCAACAACGCCTTGGGCTGCGATGACGGCAATCCGTGCACCAATGGCGACCTGTGCAAGGCTGGCGTGTGCACCTCGGGCGCCAACCTCTGCGGCTGCAACAAGGACGCCGACTGCGCCGCCAAGGAGGATGGCGACCTCTGCAATGGCACGCTGTACTGCGACACGGCGAAGGCGCCCTATAGCTGCAAGGTCAATCCCAAGACGCCCGTCACCTGCGATACCAAGGGCGACACGATCTGCAAGGCCACGGCCTGCGCGCCCAAGACCGGCAAGTGCGTGGCCACCGCTGCGGCGGACGGCAAGGCCTGCGACGCCGACGGCAGCGTCTGCAGCAAGGGCGACGCCTGCAAGGGCGGCCTCTGCACCGCTGGCGCGGCGGTGAAGTGCGACGACGGCAACGCCTGCACGACCGACTCCTGCGACAAGATCAAGGGCTGCGTGCACGTCAACAGCACCGCGGGCTGCAACGCCGACGACAACGCCTGCACCGTGGGCGATCAATGCCAGGCGGGGGTCTGCCTGCCGGGTAAGGCCAAGCTGTGCGGCGATGGCAACTCCTGCACCAGCGAAAAATGCAGCGTGTCGACCGGCAAGTGCGTCTATACCAACGCGCCCGACAAGGCCCCCTGCGATGCCGACGGCAGCGCCTGCACCGCCGGCGATGCGTGCAAGGGCGGGACCTGCGCGGCCGGCAAGCCCCTGGTCTGCGACGACGCCAAGCCCTGCACCCTGGACAGCTGCGACGCCAAGGCGGGCTGCGTCTACAAGAACAAGGTCGGCGCCTGCGATGACGGCAACCCCTGCACGTCCGGCGATGCCTGCAACGCCGGCGCTTGCGTGCCCGGCAAGAACGTCTGCGGCTGCCAGAAGGACGCCGACTGCGCCGCCAAGGAAGATGGCGACCTGTGCAATGGCACCCTGGTCTGCGACACGGCCAAGGCGCCCTTCCAGTGCAAGGTCGACCCCAAGACGGTGGTGAAGTGCAGCACCTCAGAAGACGGCCCCTGCTTCAACAACCAGTGCCAGGCCAAGACCGGCAAGTGTTCCCTGGTGGCCATCGGCGCCGGCAAGAGCTGCGATGATGGCGACGCCTGCACGGCTGGAGACGCCTGCGGCAAGGACGCCGGCGGCAAACATGGCTGCCAGCCCGGCAAAGCCGTGGTCTGCGACGACAAGAACGTCTGCACGCAGGATCAATGCGACAAGGCCAAGGGCTGCGTCACGTCGGTGGATACCAACAAACCCTACACCTGCTACGACGGGCCCAAAGACACCGCCGGCAAGGGCGAGTGCAAGGCGGGCCAGCGTACCTGCAAGGCCGACGGCAGCTTCGGCCCCTGCACGGGCCAGGTGGTGCCGGCCAAATCCGAACTCTGCAACGGCAAAGATGACACCTGCGATGGCAAGGTCGACACGGGCTGCAAGCCGGTGGACTTCGCCGCCTCGCAGGCGGGCGTCGCCTTCACCGGCACCAGCGGCAAGCTGCAGCTGAACGCGCTTGTGGGCGCCGGTGGACCGGTCGGCGAGACGGCCGGCAAGGGCAAACATAAAGCGGAACTGGGCTTCGCAGCGTGGCTGCGCGGGCTCCTTGGCAAGTGAGATCGAGGAGCACGGGGGAATCATGAAGACGAAACGCTTGGCAATCGCAATCGCCACCGCCGCGCTGGCCACGTTCCTGGCCGGCGGACAGGCCGCGGCCGATGTGCCCGGGACCATCGCCCTGCAGGGCACGCTCATGTCCGCCGCCGGCGGCCCCGCTGCCGACGGCGACTACCAGGTCACCTTCGCCATTTTTGCCGCCAAGACCGGCGGCAGCGCGCTGTGGAGCGAGCCGCAGACCGTCAAGGTGGCCAAGGGCGTATTCCGGCACGTGCTGGGCAGCCTCAAGGCCTTCCCCGCCGGCCTCTTCGCCACCAAGGGCGGCACCTGGCTGTCGATCAAGGTGGGCAACGATCCCGAGATGGCGCGCAAGGCCATCCACGCAGTCTCCTACGCCCGCCGCGCCGCGGTCGCCGAGGGCCTGGCCTGCACCGGCTGCGTGCCCCTCAGCGCGCTCAAGCCCGGCGGCGACCTGGACCTGGGGGGCGGCGCGTTGAAGGCGAAAAAGGTCGCCGCGAGCCAGGTGGTGGCGACGTCCATAGCTGCATCCACCTTCCAGGGCGACGGCTCCAAGCTCACCGGCATCAAGGTCCCCGCGGGCACCTGCAAGGTGGCCGGCGAGGTGGTCAAGGGCATCAAGCCCGACGGCACCCTGGACTGCATCAAGGCCATGGATCCCAGCGCCCTGCCGCCGGACGGCCTGGACGAGATCAGCAACGGCCTGCTGACCAATCAGTACATCGACGAGACCTGGGGCAAGAAGAAGGTCGGCATCGCCGACAACAACCCCACGGGCATCAGCGATGAGCTGGTCTTCCCCGACATCGGCGTGGCGCAGCAGTTGGACGTGCTGGTCGACCTGAGCAACTCGGATATCTCGACGGTGACCGTCTGGCTCTTCGACCCCAACAACGTCAAGTACGTGCTCTACGCCAAGGGCGGCAAGGGCACTTCGCTCAAGGGCACCTGGCCCTCCAAAGACAAGACCGTCAGCGGCGATCTGACCAAGTGGCTCAACAAGAACCCCAAGGGCAAGTGGCGCCTGCAGGTCATCGATACGGGCTTCAAGAACAATGGCCAGGACGGCCAGATCAACAGCTGGTCGGTGCGCATCAAGACCCTGTCGAGCAAGAAGGTCTCGGCCAAGGGCGTGCTCGAGGCCAAGAACGGACTGCGCTTGCAGATCGCCGACAAGCACCCACAGACGTGCAACGCGGCCAACGCCGGCTACATCTACTACAACACCAAGGACAAGAACCTGTACGTCTGCGACGGCAAGGCCTTCGACCTGGCGGTCAAGGCGCCCCTGGGCAGCGAGAACAAGCCGGCCAAGAGCTGTCAGGCGATCCTCAACGCCGGCGACAGCAAGGGCAGCGGTGTGTACTGGCTCGACCCGGATACAAGCGGCGGCAGCGCGCCCAAGTTCCAGGCCTGGTGCGACATGGTGCGCGAGGGCGGCGGCTGGATGCTGGTCTTCAATCTGGACACCAACGATGGCGGATTGCGCAGCTGGTTCGACACCAACTTCTGGCTGACGAACAACGAGTACGGCAACGTGACCGCGCCGCTGGGCACCGACTTCAAGAGCGGCAAGGGCTACGCCGGCGCGCCGGTGACCGACATCCTGATCGTCGCCCACTCCGAGGGCAACGACTACAAGGGCAAGGCGACCTGGGCTCGCTACGCGCTAAACTCCAGCTACAAGGGCAAGACCTTCAAGGCCATCATGGCCTCGGGCAGCAACAAGACCATCGCCACCGTGGCCAAGAAGACCGGCAACATCGCCAAGAACGCCTACACCCGCAACGCGGGCGACGTGTTCATCGACCATGGCCTGCCGATCATCATCAACTCCACGGGCAAGGCGGGCACGGACGCCGACAACCGGGTGCGCATCGGCACCGACTTCAAGCCCCTCTGCGGCCACGTCAGCTGCAACGGTCACAACGTGCAGGGCGGCTATGGCGGCTACCACGACCGCGGCAACAGCTATCCGCTGACCTACGAGGCCATGCCAAGCTTCGGCTACCACCCCGGACCCATGGGCTTCGGCAACGACTGGAAGAATAACAACGGCTGCGGCAACTCGGTGTGGAGCAACAAGTGCAACCCCGAGTCGGCCATCTTGCAGGTGGACTTCGCGATCTACATTCGCTGAGTCCGGCCTGAACAGGCACCCATGAGAAGTCTGATCTTACTGTTTTCA
Source organism: uncultured Enterobacteriaceae bacterium (assembly GCA_964438735.1). Classification (GTDB taxonomy): domain Bacteria; phylum Myxococcota_A; class UBA9042; order UBA9042; family UBA9042; genus CAYTLW01. The sequence goes on from CAYTLW010000050.1 coordinate 46,498, forward strand.
CTTGCGTTATGCGCTGCTCTGGCGACCGGCTGCAGCGACGAACCCGAGCCGGCCATCGGAGATCATTGCACCGCCAACGCAGACTGCCCGGACAAGTGCCAGAGCGGTGGCGGCTTCCCGGACGGCATCTGCACCAAGGCGTGCGATGCGGATTCGGATTGCCCCAGCGGCTGGCACTGCATCAGCAAGAGCAGCGGCATCTGCATGCTCGCCTGCGCTGACACCGGGGAGTGCACGCCGAAGTTCGGCGACGGCTGGGTCTGCGATGACGAGCAGAGCCAGGCCGGCAAGTCCGACGTCAAGGTCTGCATCGGCAAGTAGCCCGCCGACTCACCCTTGCCGGCGCGGCACCTCCGCCCGCAGGCCATCGGCCGCCGCTTCGGTTTGTGCGAAGACGGTCCTTGCCTCCGCCACCAGCTCGTCCACCGTCAGGGGCGCCCCGGTCTCGTAGCGTGGGCTGAAGTGGGTCAGGTACAGCTGGCGCACGCCCGCGTCCAGCGCAACCTGGGCGGCCATCGACGCCGTGGCGTGTTTGCGGCGGATCGCCAGGTCGTGATGACACTCGGCGTACGTGGCCTCGTGCACCAGCACGTCAGCATCTCGGGCGAGATCGATCGACGCCTGGCAGAACGTCGTGTCCGTACACAGGGCGAAGACGCGACCCGGGCGCCGCGGGCCGAGCAGGTCGGCGCCGTCGATGTTCCTGCCTTCGTCCAGCGTGACGGTCTCGCCATCCTGCAGGCGGCCGTAGAGCGGCCCCTCGGGGATGCCCAGGGCACGCGCCGCGTCGACATCGAAACGACCGGGACGGGCGGGTTCCTCGATCCGGTAGCCCAGCGTCGTCACCCTGTGATCCAGGTGAGCGCATCGCACGCGCCAGCCGTCGCCCTCGAAGGCGATCCCGGGCTCCAATTCGTGCACCGTGACCGGGTAGCCGAAGCCGCGCAGGGTGGTCTCGGCGCTCACCCGGATATAGCGCGCCAGGGGAGCCGGTCCGTAGATGTCGACCGGCGACGTCAGATTCAGCAGGGAGCGGCTGGAGAGCACGCCCATGAGCCCGTAGACGTGGTCGCCATGGAGGTGGGTGACGAAGATGCGACGCAGCTTCGCCAGGCTGGCGTGGCCGGCGGTGAAGGCGTGCAATGTGCCCTCGCCGCAATCCATCAGCCAGGTCTCGCGCCGCCCGGCCAACTCCACCGCGATGGCCGACAGGCCGCGCTGGCGGGTGGGGATGCCGGAGCTGGTGCCGAGGAAGACCAGGTTCATGATGGTCATCCTGGCCCGCGGGACCGGGTTTGGGAAGCTGCGCAGCGGCCCCTGATGGCGGTGGCCGTTGCGGCCGAGGAGTCCAGACCTCCTGACATAC
>CAYTLW010000051.1:0-47657 GCA_964438735.1 uncultured Enterobacteriaceae bacterium
CCTAGGGCGCACCAGATCTGACGCCCGGCCCACTCGCCGTCCAGGCCGCCGCTTTGCTACGACCCCATCCACCAGGCCCGCACCACGTCAAACGCCGCCGCGATCCCGATCACCGGCAGTACGAATCCCAACGCCGACCCCACCAGGTAGTCGCGCAGCCGCACATTGCTCAACGCCAGCGCGTAGTTCAGCGGCGGCGCCAGCCAGAAGATCAGGCGCAACAACGCCACCGTGCGCACCGGCCGATCGTCCAGCGCCGTCAACGCCTTGGCCATCCATCGATTGCGCACCTTGCTCAGCGCTTTACCGCCTACCGTGCGGACCACGACGAAGCTGAGCGCCAGCGAGGTCAAGCCGCCCACATAGGCCATGGCGCCGCCTGCCACAGGTCCCCAGACCACCATGGCCGCCAGCACGAAGACGAAGCCCGGCACATGGATCAATTCACCCGCGCTGAACACCGCGATGTAGAACAACACGCCCCAGACGCCTGCATCGCGGACCATCTCGGGCACAGACTCCAGCGTCAGCGAGTCTGTCCAGCCCGTCAGCGCGCCCACGGCCCACAGCGCTCCGAGAAGCCCGGCCAGGAGGGCGAGGCGGCGCCAGGGCAGGGCGTCTGAATGGGCTGTCGACATGGCGCGGCGCTCCGGTGAGCAGCGGATGGTAGCGACCGGCGGTTCCCAGGCACAGGTCCGTCCGCGCAGATGACCGCAATCAAGCCTGACTCGCCTCAACCGCGGCATATACTATCCGCGACTTGCCGCAGACTGCCCCGCAAAACCGTCGCGGCGCGACGCCCCCCACTTGGAGCACCCGACATGCATCCGAAGTCGCCTGGCCGCACCGTGCCATTTCGTCTGTGCCACCTGCCGCTGGCGGTTGCCGCCGTGGCGATGTTCGCCACAACTGCCCAAGCCGCGCCGCCCCCGGCGGTCCCGCCGGGCAACCCCGCCACACCGGTGGCCAATCCCATGGGCGTCGACCCCGATACCGCCATCTATCGGCCGGGCAAGGGGTTGCAGTTCAACAGCCGCGACGGCCGCTTCAGCACGGTCATCCGGCCGCGCGCCATGTGGCTCTACACCGCCCAGAAGAGCCCTGGCGACGACGCCCAGCAGTCCCTCGTTCTGCGCCGCGCGCGCTTGCAATTCGCCGGCAATATGTGGGGCAAACACTACAAGTACAAAGCCGAGTTCGCCTTCTCTGCCCGTGATCTGGGCTTCAAGGATGGCCACCCCACCAAGACGCCCGTGCTCAGCTGGCTCATCGACTTCACCCACATCCGTGACCTGAATGTTCGCGTGGGTCAGTACAAGCTGGGCTTCAACCGCCAGCGGGTGCTGTCGTCCGGTAACCAGCAGATGGTGGATCGCTCCCTCGGCAACGGCGAGTTCAACATCGATCGCGACATCGGCTTCGAGTTCTCCTCCAGGGATCTCTTCGGCCTCAATCGCCTCAAGTACCGCCTCGGCGTGTTCACCGGTGAGGGCCGCGACGCCTACCAGTTGAGCGACTTCGACCTGATGGGCCTGGCCCGCATCGAGTGGCTGCCCTTTGGCGTCAAGGTCGACGGCAAGAAATGGAAGGACTACGCCGAGGCCGACCTCAGCCGCAGCCCCTCGCCCCGCCTGTCCGTCGGCGCTGCCTATGCCTTCTTCGACGATGCCCGCAAGGACAAGGGCAACCGCGGCAAGGCCATGGCCGACGGCGGCACCAGCGACATCGGCGTGGCCGAGTTCGACTTCATCTACAAGCAGTCAGGCTGCTCCGCCATGGCCGAGGTCTATCACCGCAGCGGTACGCGCAACGCCGGCTCGGCGGTGGACGACGCCGGCAATCTCGTCGCTGAGCAGGCACTCCGTGCCGGTTACGGCTGGTTCGCCCAGGGCGGCTGCCTGCTGCCGGGACGCCCCATCGAGTTCGCCGGTCGCTACAGCGAGGTCAAACCCATCGGTGGCGCCGCCGGATCCGCCTTGAGCGAGAAGTACGAAGCCGGCGCGGCCATCAGCTGGTACATCGCAAAGCACGCCTTCAAGCTGCAGGCCGACTACTTCCGCCTCTGGGATAAGGACGGCGTCGGCGAAGGCGACAACCGCGTACGGGTGCAGCTCCAGATGGCGCTCTGATCCCCATCGCTGAGGGCATCAAGCGGCCGCTGCTCAGGCATCCCAGTACGACTCTTCCAGGCTGTCTTCCCGCTCGGGCAGGCCCTGCACCAGCCTCGGCGCGTTGCGGCGTAGCACCTCGTAGCTGACCCGATTGGCGTACTTGCAGATCTGGTGCACCGACGAATAGGTCAAGAAGCGCGACACATGTTTGGGCGAGGTGGGCGACGCCTGCCGATGATGCACATTGGCGGCCAGGTCATGCAGCAACGCGGCCAGCGCGGCATCGCCGGCGCCGTTGGTATTGGCCACCACCTTGGCGCCGCCGTGATAGGGGTTGATATGCGAGTAGATCTTCTCCGGCCGCTCGCAAGCTGAGCGCGGCATGGCCCGGCTGTACTCCAGGCGATTGTACTCGGGGATCGCCTTGGAGTGGATCAGGTCGCGCGTCTCCCGGGCCTGGGTCTCGTCCACCCAGCCGCAGACATAGAGCCCGTGTCGATCCCGCGTCAGCAAGACAAGGTCGGCCAGCTCCAGCGCCGCCCGCCCCGCCAACAGGGGATCCGCCTCGCCGGTCAGCGCATGGAACTCGTCCAGATTGCCAGCCAGCACCGAGACCCGCTCTTGAATCAGCCGGTGCAGAAACTCGCGCCGTTGCGTCACCAACGACGCTGTCCCCAGCGACAACACCACCGGCACATCCGCGTCATTGGCCAACTCCACCGCGCGCATGGTCGCGGCGAAGATCGGCGCCGACTCATCGCGTAGCAGGTACGCCGTCAGCACCAGCGCCGAGGCGCCCGAGATCAGCTCCCGCGGAATCGCCGCAGCCGGCAGGTCGTCCATGACGCCGCGGCTGATACCAAAGCTGCGTTCGCCATCGCTGGTCACCAGGCAGATCGCCCGTCCCATGGGCCCGTCGCCCGGCCACAGCTGGTTCAATCCCACCCGAGCGCTGGTATGGCGGATGTAGTGAAACGCGTAGTCGCCCACCGTGATATGCCGCGTGATGGCGCCCAGCAAGTGCGATCGGTTGTCCGCCAATACCGAGTAGTTATGCAGCGTATTGCCAATACTGCCGCCGGCATACTCGCCCACCACATGCCCGGCTTCCTTCAAGGCCGCATACACCTCATCGACCAGCCCATCATCGAGCACCTCGGACTGACCCGCAGCCACGCCCAGGCGCGCCAGCCACTCCGGCCCCACATGCGCCTCGATGTCGACCAGCAGCTGGTCGATGCCAACGATGTACACCTTGTCGTCATCGGGAACCTCGGCAAACGAGATCAACCCCCGTTCGGAGACCGGAAAGTAGTGCTTGCTCTTACGCTTACCCGGAAACCGCATGGCATGGCCTCGTCTGAGTCGTCAACCCATCGTGGATATCCGGCCCCGCCGCCGCCCGCAAGCCCCCCCGAGGGTCAGGTATAGGCACTTGACACCTTTTGCCACCATCGCACTACCGCAACCCCCCGCCCCAGAGGGTCAGGTATTGACACCTGACACTCTTTGACTCCAAGACGCCTCCCCGGCGTACCCGAAAGCGTGGAGCCCTCCAAACCGCGGACTGTGGGCACGGCCTCGATTCCATGCTATCCAACTGCCCCATGCCCAGGCTCCTGACCCTTCTTCTGCTCCCCCTCTTCGTGTCCGCCTGCGGCGGCGGTGCCTCCGAGGACGGCTCCACCGACAAGGGCACGCCTTCGTCGGCTGCCAGCGGCACCCTGCGCGCGCTGACCTACAACGTCTACGGCCTGCCCTCCTTCGTCGCCGGCGGCGACACGGCCGGGCGCATGAAGCAGATCGGCCCGCTGCTGGGTGGCTTCGACGTGGTCGGTGTGCAAGAGGACTTCATCGACGACAATCACACGGTGCTCGCCGACGCCTGCACCCTGACCACGCGGACCCGATTCGCCGCCAAGTTGGACGGCAAGGTCTACGGCTCGGGCCTGGCCACCTTCTCGAAGTATCCGCTGGTGGAACACGAGGGCCGGCATTACAGCGTCTGCCACGGCCTGGTCGATAGCGGCAGCGACTGCTTCGCCTCCAAGGGCGTGCTCTACAATCGACTGACCGTCGCCGAAGGGGCCGAGCTGGACCTGTACACCACCCACATGGACGCCAGCGGCAAGCCCGGCGACGAAGAGGCGCGCAAGGTCCAGGTGGGCGAGGCGCTGGCCTTCATCGCCGAGAAGTCAGTCGGCCGCGCGGTCATCTTCCTGGGCGACTTCAACCTGCGACCGAATGACCCGCCAGACAAGCCGCAATTGGACCGATTCGTCGCCGAAACCGGCATGAAGACGGCCTGTGATGCCCTGTCCTGCAGCGAGCCGAATCACATCGATCGCATCTACTTCCGCAGCGGCAAGGCGTTGACCTTGAAGGCCACCGCCTGGCGCAACGAGCCCGACTTCCTCGACGCCGAAGGCGAAGACCTCTCCGACCATCCCGCCATCTCTGCCACATTCTCGTGGACGGCCAGCGACCCATGACGCGCGGAGTGCTCGTGATGATCCTCTCCCTGGCAGCCACCGGCTGCACCGCGACCACCGTCTATGTGGGGCCACGCTTTGTCACCGGCGTACCGGGCCAGCCCGATGCGGCTGCTGTGGAAGTTGCCCCGGATGGCCGCATCGTCGCCGTGCACCAGCGGGTACCCGATGGCGCTGCCACGGTCCAACTGCGGGGCAAGCTGGCGGTTCCTGGCCTGCACGACGCCCACCTGCACCTCATGGGCATCGGCCGACGCAGCGAGCAGATCGACCTGCGCGGCGTCAAGAGTCCGGCCGAGCTGCGTCAGCGCATCGTCGACTTCGACAAGGCGCACCCCGCCGCCACCGCCATCGTCGGTCGCGGTTGGGACCAATCGCTCTTCGCCGACCGCCGTTATCCCACCTGGCGCGACATCGAAGGCGCCACCGCCAAGCCGGTCTGGGTCCGGCGGGTGGATGGCCACGCCGGTTTGGCCAGCAGCTCGCTGATGAAGAAGGCGGGCATCACCGCGGCGATGGCCGATCCTGCCGGCGGCCGCATCCTGCGCGGCGACGACGGCGCGGCCACGGGCATCTTCACCGACCGGGCCATGGAGCTGATCGGCAAACACCTGCCCCAACCGTCGACCGCCGATCGTATGCGCTGGGTGCGCCTGGGCGCCGACGCCAGTTCGCGGGGCGGATTGGTGGCCGTGCACGACATGGCCGTGGATCTGGCCACCCTGGCGGCCATGGAGGTGGAGGATGCCGCGCGGCCCCTGCCCCTGCGCATCTACGTCTACCTCGACGGCGATGACGAGCAGGCCTACCAGTGGCTGGCCAACAATACCGGCGCCGCCCGGGTGCGCTCGCCACGGATCGAGGTGCGCGGCATCAAGCTCTTTGCCGATGGCGCCATGGGCAGCCGGGGCGCGGCTCTGTTGGCGGATTACAGCGATCGGCCAGGACAGCGCGGCCAGCTGCTCCTGCCCGTCGAACGCCTGAAGGCGCTGACGCGTAAGGTGCACGGTCTGGGCGCCCAGTTGGCCATCCACGCCATTGGCGATCGCGGCAATCGCGTGACGCTGGACGCCATCGCCGCCGCCCAGGGCGATGACCGCAGCCGCCGACATCGCCTGGAACACGCCCAACTGCTGCACCTGGATGACCTGCCCCGCCTGCAGAAGCTGGGCGTGGTCGCCTCCATGCAGCCCACACACGCCACCAGTGACATGCGCTGGGCCAAGGCGCGGGTGGGTGCGTCCCGCTTGCCCGGTGCCTACGCCTGGCAGCGGGTCCACAAGAGCGGTGCCATCCTGGCCTTCGGTTCAGACGCGCCCGTCGAGTCCGAGCGGGTCTTGCTGGGCCTGCACGCAGCGACGACGCGCACCGATGAGAAAGGCCAGCCCATCGGCGGCTGGCTGCCCGATCAGAAGCTCGACGACAGCGCCGCCCTGGCCGCGTTCAGTCTGGGGCCCGCACGCGCCATCGGCCGCGAAGAGGAGTTGGGTGCCCTCGCGCCGGGCCGACGCTTTGATGTGTCGGTCTTCGACGGCGACCCGCGAGGGCAGGTCGGCGGCTGGCTGAAGGTCCGACCCGTGGTCACCGTCATCGACGGCAAGGTGGCCTGGCAGGCGCAGAGACCGGACTGAAATCGCTCCAGCGACGACGGCACGACGCCAGCGCCAACGCGACGAGCAGCAGCAGGCCCCACCCGCCAGCTCGCCCGCTGCCTCCGCCGCCGGCCGTGCAGCCGCTCGATGACCCGGCGACGTTTTGAGCGACGGCGTCCGGTGTCCCGCCGACGTCAATGCCAGTGAGGCCATCGTTGGCGTTCTCGTCCGCTCCGCCGACGCCCTCGCTCGTCTCGTCCTGTGCGTCGTCTTCCCCAGCGGTGACCACGTCGGGCAGGGCGACCCCGTCGTTGCCGTCTGCCATGGCCGGGCTGTCGGCCATATTCAGGCTGTCCGCCAGGCCGAGGCTGTCCGAGGAGCCCACGTCGGCTTCACCAGCATCCACCGGCGGACATGGCCCGCAGTCGGCGGGGCAGGTGGCGCAGGACTCGTCGCCGTTGCAATTGGCATCGCCACAGCTGGGCGGGCAGGCGCCACAGTCCTTCTTGCACGAGCTGCAGGTCTCCGCCCCGTTGCACTGTCCGTCGCCGCATTTGGGCGGACAGACGCCGCAATCCTGCTTGCACGAAGTACAGCTCTCGCCGCCGTTGCATTTGCCGTCGCCGCAGCTCGCACAGGCCCCGCAATCGGTCACGCAGCTTTTGCACGTCTCGCCGCCATCGCAGGTCTTGTTGCCACACCAGGCCCCCACCCGCACCACCTGGATCGCGTCGGCGACGATGTGCTGATTCTTGGCTACGGTCTTGGTGGTCTGGTCGATGATGCGCAGCCACTGCTCGCCACCCTTGGCGAACGCGTACTGCCCCAACGTCAACCAGCCCTGCTTGCCGGCGGGGTTGACGGTCTTGTCGTATGCCTTGCCCTTGGCCTGTACCCGATAATGTACGGCCTTGTGCACGCTCCATTTCTTGTCCACGTGCACGTCGATCCGGTAGGTGCCCGCCTCGCTGGTGTGGATGCGCCACCAGGCCCAGTTGCTCGGCTGGTGGGTCTTGAAGGCGTTGGTCCAGCGCAACTGGCCCGCGAAGCCCGCTTTCTCGGTGCGCCAGTACTTCGGCGGGCCGAAGGTCTGAAAACAGGTGCTCTTGTCGTCGATGACGCCACCTTTGGGCGGCAACACCTGGCAGGGCGCGCTGCTCACACAATGGCCCGGTCGCGAAGACTTGCCCGCTGAGCTGCCAGCGAAGACGCCCCAGTGATTGGCCACCGAGCGGTAGCTGGAGCTCATGTTGTTGCCCTTGGCGTTGTTGAGATAGCCGCTGCCGGAGCGCCACATCTGGCTCGAGCCGCCGCCGTCGACGTTGAACGCCTCCCAGGCGCCCAGCTTGAACATGACTTCGGCGAGCTCGGCGCCGTACATGCCTTTGGAGATGGACGTGCGGCCGTCGACCACCATCAACAGCAGGGTCTTGCGATCTGCGGTCAGACCCATGGCCGTGCGTGGGTGACGGGCGCGCATGTCGCTGCGGTCTGGAAAACAGGACTTGGCGGTGGGGCTGCTGCAGGTGACCTGCTTGCCCTCCACCACGAGCTCGGGGAAGCCGCTGACCAGCGCGACCACTCCATCGGGCAGGCTGGTGGTCACGGTCTTGGGTTTCCAGCCCTGCTTGAGCCCCCAGGACTTGGCCTTGTTCTTCTTGATCCACTGGCTGTGGCTGAAGGTGACGTCATCGTGCAGCAGCGCGATCCAGCCGTGCTTCTTGTAAAACCACTCCCACGAATAGCCCGACCACACGCCCGTCTGCTTGAGCGGCCACGGGTTGCCGTCGCCCACCGCCTGGCCATACACCCGCACGGGTCCCGTCTTGTAGAAGTCGCCGTTGGTGGCCAGCTTCACCGCCTGTTTGGCCGCCCAGGAGCCGGTGCTGGCCAGGGAGGAGGGGGCCTTCGTGGCGGTCACGTGCACGCCCTTGGCGCATAACGCGATCCGAGCCAGCCAGAGCTTCGTCTTCGGGCTGGTGGTGGTGTAGTGGCGGACCTCGACACCGGCCCAGGAGGTCTTCTTGGAGACCAGTTTGAGGCTGACCGCCGCCGCCGGTCCTGCAGAACCCATTGCGAAGACAACAAGCATCGCGCTGAACGCAGCCGCCCGGCCCCGCCCAGATGACCCAGGCCGGCCGTGGCCAGACGAGTGACGCCTTGCCGGCGGCCGCCCTACTGACACTTGCCCGACGCCGAACAGGTCATGCCATCGCCGCAGATCTTGCCGTTGTCCAAGGCGGTGTTTGTGCAGCCATCGACGCTGTCACAGACATCGATGGTGCACGCCTGGCCATCGTCGCAGGCGTCGGGCGCCAGGTCCCCGCAGGTGCCGACCAGCTTGCAGGAGCCATGCCCCCAGGGGCCGGCCCGGACGAGGTACATGTCGCTCTGGCTGTCCGACGACCAAGCCCGGCCGCCCAGCCAGGCCCCGCCATCGGCCAACGCGAGCACGGCGTCGCCCCACTGGTTGCCCTGTTCCTCGTTCTTGAATTGCCACATCAGGTTGCCCCAGGGGTCGAAGCGCAGCAGCCAGGCGTCGACGCCGAAACCGCCAGAGTTCGTATCACCAGCGATGACCAGCCCGCCGTCAGCGTAGACATCGATGCCCCAACCCTGCTCGCTCTGGTTGGCCCCCTGAATGGAATCCCAGAGTACGTTGCCCTGGTCATCGGTGCGGATGACCCACAACTTCGGGTTGCCCTTGACCGACGCCTTGCCGGTCATGGCGAAGCCGCCATCTCCCATGGCCACGATGGCCCGTGCCCAGTCCTTGTCGCCCTTGCCGTAGACCTTGGAGCGGGTCTGCTTGCCCTTCTTGTCCACCTGCAGCAGCCAGGCGTCCGAGCCAGACGACGAGTGCGACCAGTTCTCGCCGGTGGCGGTGTAGCCGTCCGCCGTGGCCACCAGGTCGTAGAAGATGTCGATGTGGCTGCCGCCATAAGGGAACTCCCACAACGGCTCGCCCTTGCTATCGGTGGCCAGGAGCCAGCCCTTCTCCTGACTGCCCTTGAGCGAGCGATTCAGACCCGCCGCCACCAGGCCCCCGTTGGGCCCTTTGGCGACGCTGTAGAGCTCGTCGGTCTTCTCGCCGCCGTAGGTTTTGGCCCACTTCTCCTTGCCCTTGTTGTCGGTGACGATGAGCCAGCCGTCGGCGTTGCCCGCTCCCGAGCTGCGGGTCATGCCGGCCAGGGCGAATCCGTCGCCGAACGCGATGACGCCTTCGATACGATCCTCTTTGTCGCCACCGTAACTGCGCTGCCAGAGCTTGTTGCCGCTGGCGCTGACGCCCAGCAGGTAACCGTCCGTCTTGTCGAAGCCGCTGCCGATATCGCCGGCCAGGGCGGCGCCATTCTTGATGGCCACCATGTCGCGCACCCGCTCGTACTGGGGGGCCACCAGGGACTTGGTGTACCAGCCGAGCGCGCCGTCGCTGCAAGCGCCTTTGGGCGGTGCCGAGGTATCGGGTTTCGCAGCATCCTGGCCCGCTGAGCCACCGTCGGCCGTGGCCGCTCCATCCTTGTTGTCGACCGGCGTCGAGCCGCCATCTGTGGCGCCGCTGCCATCCACCGCGTCGGCACCGCTGTCGACGATGGCGCCATCGAAAGCGTTGCCGCCCGTGTCGGTGGCGAAGCTGCCGGCGCCCGGCGCCTCAGCCGGGCAGCCGCCCAGCAACAGGAGCAGTGGGCCCCACACCAAGCGCTGATTCATGCTGTCCCTCGAGCCGGACGGCGCTACTTGACGCAGACGCCCAGCTTGCACTTGCCGCCCACATTACACGGGCTGCCGTCGAGCAGATTCTGGTGGCTGCACTTGCCCGTGGCCGGGTCGCAGGTGTCGAGCGTGCAGGGTTTTTTGTCGTCGCAATTGGTGCTGGCGCCCACGCACTTGCCGCCCAGGCACTTGGATGACTTCGTGCACAGGCTGCCATCATCGCAAGCGGCGCCGTCGCCCAACTTATCGTGCACGCACTTGCCGCTGGCCGGGTCGCAGTTGTCGGTGGTGCAGGGGTTGCCGTCGCCACAAGGCGGCGGGGTGCCGGCCTTGCACTTGCCGAGCAGGCACTTGTCGTTGAGCGTGCACAGGTTGCCATCATCGCAGTCGCCGTCGCTGAGCGGCAGGAACTTGCACTTGCCGGTCTTGGCGTCGCAGCCGTCGACGGTGCACTGCTGCGAGTCGACGCACTCCTTGCCGATGCCTGCGATGCACTTGCCAGAGTTGCACAGGTCCTTGAGCGTGCAGGCGTCGCCGTCTTCGCAGACCCCGCCGGTGGAATTGGTGTGCACGCACGCCTGCTTGGCGTTGCAGGCGTCCTTGGTACAGGCGTTGCCGTCATCGCAGGGGTTGGTCAGCTTGCCCAGGCATTCGCCGTTCTTGCACAGGTCGCCCGAGGTGCAGAAGTTGCCGTCATCGCACTTGTTGGAGTCGTCCGGCACGAACTTGCAGCCCTTGCCCGAGACACACGAGTTGTCGGTGCAGGCGTTGCTGTCGCTGCACGCCTTGGCGCCGCCGGCCTTGCACACGCCCTTGGCGCAGGTGTTCTTGATGGTGCACGGGTCGCCATCATCGCAGGTGGCGCCATCCTTGAGGTCGTCGTGCACGCAGCCCTCGATCTCGTCGCATCCGTCGGCAGTGCAGGAGTTGCCGTCGTCGCACTTGAGGAAGAACTTGCCCAGGCACTTGCCGCCCTTGCAGAAGTCGCCATCGCTGCAGACGCTGGAGTCATTGCACGGGTTGTAATCGGCGACCAGGTTGGCGCAACCCTTGACCGGGTCACAGCTGTCGACGGTGCAGTGGTTGTCGTCATCACAGTTGGTCGGCGGCCCGGACTTGCAGACCCCGGCTTCCTGGCAGGCGTCGTCGACGGTGCACTTGTTGCCGTCGTCGCAAATCAGCCCCTCGCCCTTCTTGTACCAGGTCAGGTCCATGCGGAAGGCGAGTCCCGCCGGGTTGGTGAACGGCGTGCCACCCTTCACCGGCACATTGGTGACCCGGCAGAACAGCCGATTGCTGCCGAGCTTCAGGGCGCTGCCCAAAGGCACCACGATCTCCTTGAGGTAGGCGGTATTACTCTTTTCGGTATAGGCCAACAGCTTCTGGTTGAGCTGGCACTTCAGCGTGTTGTCGGCGGCCACGTAGAAGGTGCCGTTGATGGCTTCGACGTCGCTGGGCACGGTGAACTTCCGCTCGTAGAAGCAGTCACTCAGCCCCTCGGGTTTGCTGACCATCTTCTCGAACCAGATCCACTTGGCGCCGGGGATCTTGACCCAGTCCTTGAAGCCATCCCAGGCCAGGGTGGCCGGCTTGGGATTGACCAGCAGCGGGTTGTTGCTGTTGCCCTTCAGGTCGGTGGCTACCAGCGTCTTCTCGTCGCTGCCGATGGACGTCTTGACCTGCTGGCCGACCTTCTTCTTTTCGTGTTGGCAGCCTGTCGCCGTGTCGCAGCTGTCCACCGTGCAGGCGTTGCCGTCGTTGCAGTTGGCCGGCTTGGTCGGCACGCATTTGCCCACCTTGCAGGTGTCGCCTTCGGTGCAGTTGTTGTCGTCGTCGCACTTGTCGCCATCCTTCATCTTGGTGTGCGCGCAGCCCGTCTTCGGGTCACAGGTATCCTTGGTGCAGGGGTTGCCGTCGCTGCAGTTGGTGCCGTTGAAGCCGGTGCACTCGCCCTTTTCGCAGATGTCCAACGAAGTGCACTTGTTGCCGTCATCGCAGACCTGACTGTCCAGGTCGAACGCCAGCTCGAGGGTGAAGAGCAGCCCGGCCGGATTGGTCTTCCAGGTGGTGCCGGGCTTGCCCGGGTTCATGACCATGCAAAGGATCTCGTTGTTGCCCGTCTGGACGAGACCATCGACCGAGGCCGACTTCACCTTGCCCGCGCCGTTGGCGCCAGCTTCGTGCTTGACCAGCTCCTTGCCGTTGACTTCGCAGCTGTAGTACTCGTCCGCGGCCGCCTTCAGGGTGCCGGTGATGTTCTTGGCGCTCGGCGGCACCGTGAAGTTGCGCACGAATCCAACCGACGTGCCGTCTTGCGGCTTGGCGACCTTGGCGTTGCGCCAGATCCACACCGCGCCGGGGATCTTGGCCGTCCACGAGGGGTGCTCGTCATAGGCGGGTTGTGCCTTGGACGGATCGGCCGGCTCGTCGCCTTCGGGTTTGGTCTTGGTGAAGGTGATGGTCTGGATGTCGCTGAAGATGGCGGTCTTGGCCGTGCTCTTGGCCTGCACCGGGTCGTGCTTGCAGCCCGGATCCTTCTCGCAGTAGTCCTCGGTGCAGATGCTGCCATCGTCGCAGTTCACCTTGCCCTTGGGCGTGCACTTGCCGTCCTTGCAGTCGTCGCCTTCGGTGCACGCGTCGCCGTCGTCGCAGGGGCCGGTCTTCTTCTGGTGTACGCAGCCTGTCTTGGAGTTGCAGGTGTCGAGCGTGCACTCATTGCTGTCGTCGCAATCGAGCAATCCGCTGTTGTTGCACTTGGCGTCCTTGCAGACATCGATCTTGGTGCAGGCGTTGCCGTCGTTGCAGGGCTTCTCGCCGATGTCCTTGTGCTTGCAGCCCTCCTTGACGTGACAGCTGTCGACCGTGCACTCATTGGCGTCATCGCAGGAGGTGGGGCCGCCTGAGAGGCACTTGCCGCCCTTGCAGTATTCCTTGGCGGTGCAGGGCAGCAGGTCGACGCACTTGTTGGTGTCATCGTTGATGTTCTGGCAGCCCTTCTTGGGGTCGCATGGGTCGTCGGTGCAGTCATAGCCGTCGTTGCAGTCCAGCACCTTGCCCGATGCGCAGACGCCGTTCTTGCACTTGTCGATCAGCGTGCAGACGCTGTTGTCGTTGCAGACGTGGGTATTGAACGGGAAGAAGCAGCCGGTCTTGGAGTTGCACTTGTTGTCGTAGGTGCAGACGTTGCCGTCGGAGCACTTCTTGCCGGCGCCAGTGCAGTAGCCCACCTTGCAGTTGTCATTGACCGTGCAGGCGTTGCCGTCATTGCAGGGCACGTTGCCCTTCTTCTTGTGTTTGCAGCCGCTGGCCGGGTCGCAGGAATCGATGGTGCACTGGTTGGAGTCATTGCAGCTGCGCACGTTGCCCCAGCACTTGCCGTTGACGCAGATGTCGGTGAACTTCTTCGTCTTCTGGTAGTACAACCAGGCGTAGGTGCACATGGAGTTGTCGGTGCATTCGATCACCGGCAGGTTGGGCACCGGCGTCCAGACGCATTTGCCGGTCTTGTCGTCGCATTCGTCGTCGGTGCAGACGCTGTTGTCGTCGCAGACGGTCTTTGACTTCGGCACGCACTTGCCGTTGGCGCAGGTGTCGCCCGAGGTACAGAGGCTGCCGTCGCTGCACGGGATCGCCCCGGCGACGGGTTTGTACTCGCACTGGCCGGTCACCTTGTTGCAGGCGTCCTGGGTGCAGACGCTCTTGTCGTCGCAGATCTTGGTGTCGCTCTGGGTGCATTTGCCGCCCTTGCAGATGTCGTCGATGGTGCAGGAGTTGCCATCATTGCAACCGGCGCCGTCGTTGGCTGGGGTGTGCTTGCAGTTGCCGGTCGCCGGGTCGCAGGCGTCGGCGGTGCAGGGGCTGCCGTCATAGCAGGAGACCACCGAGCCCGACTTGCACACGCCGTTGAGGCAGGCGTCTCCGTCGGTGCACATCTTGCCGTCTTCGCAGCCCATGCCCGCGAAGGCGGGTTTGGAGCCGCACTTGCCGGTGCTCGGGTCGCACTTGTCGACGGTGCAGGAGTTGCCGTCGTTGCACTTGGTCGATGACTGGGCGATGCAGTTGCCCTTCTGGCAGACGTCGCCGTGGGTGCACTTGTTGCCGTCGTCGCAGCCGGCGCCGCTGGCCGGCAGGTACTGGCAGTTGCCGGTCGCCTTGTTGCAGCCGTCATTGGAGCACGGGTCGCCATCGTTGCAGGTCTTGGCGTTGCCAGCGGCGCAGGCGCCGTCCTTGCAATGGTCGGCCACGGTGCACAACTTGCCGTCGAAGCAGGGCGCGAGGTTGTTCTTCTTGGAGCAACCGTCCTTCGGGTGGCAGAAGTCATCGGTGCACGGGTTGGCGTCGTCGCAGGCGGTGGACTTGCCCGTCTTGCAGATGCCGGCCGTGCACGCGTCGCCGTTGGTACAGACGGAGCCGTCGGCATCGCAGGGGGTGCCATTCTTGAGCGAGACGCCGACGCATTCACCCTTGTTCTTGTCGCAGTGGAATTTCGTGCAGGGCGTGTCCTTGCTCTTGTCGCAGACCACCACCGAGTTGCTGTCGATCTTGCACTTGTTGTCAGTGACATCGCAGAAGAGGGTGCCGTTGCAGGCGTCTTCGTCTTCCTTGCTGTCGCAGTCGGCGGTCTTGAAGCACTCGCAGGAGTTGGGGCCCGAGGCGCACTTGCCGCCGGCGCAGACATCGCCCGTGGTGCACTTGTTGCCGTCGTCGCAGGTCGCCTTGCCAGGCAGGTGTACACACTTGCCCGTCTGACCGGCGCAGCTGTCGTCGGTGCACTCGTTGTCGTCGCCGCAATAGAGCGTCGGCCCCGCCTTGCAGACGCCGTCATCGCAGGCGTCGCCCTGGGTGCAGAGGTTGGCGTCGCTGCAGAGCACGTTCTTGGCGTGTTTGAAGAACTCGCAGGCGCCGCTGGCGGTGTTGCACTTGGCGTACGTGCAGATGTTGCCGTCATCGCAGACCTTGATCTTGCCCGAGGCGCACTTGCCGTCGGCGCAGGCGTCGCTCAACGTGCACGGATTGCCGTCGTCGCAGGCCTTGGTATTGGGCGCGAACACGCACTTGCCGGTCTTGCTGTCGCAGCTGTCATCTGTGCAGCCGAGGCTGTCGTCGCACAACTTCGCCTTGCCCGACAGGCAGATGCCCTCGAAGCAGGCGTCGCCCAGGGTGCAACCGTTGCCGTCATCGCAGCTCAGCCCGGAGCCGGCGACGTGGGTACACTGGCCGGTGTTCTTGTCGCAGGCGTCGATGGTGCAGGGTTTGCCATCGTCACACTTGGTCAGCTCGCCGACGCAGAGGTGGTCGTGGTTACAGGCGTCGTTCTTGGTGCAGGGGTCGCCGTCATCGCAGACCTCCTTCTCGGACTTGAGGGCATGTTTGCAGTCCCCTGATTTGCTGTCGCAGCTGTCGGTCGTGCAGCCGTTGCCATCGTCGCAGTTGGCCGGCTGGCCGGGCTTGCAGCCACCCGAATCGCAGCCATCGCCGACGGTACAGGGGTCGCCATCGTCGCAGAGATCGGCCGCCGACACGGACGTGCAACCCTTGCTCAGGTCGCTGACCAGGGCGGGGTCGCAGCTGTCGGTGGTGCACGGGTTGTTGTCGTCGCAATCGGGCTCGTCGCCGGGGTCGCACGCGCCGTCCTTGCACTCATCGCCCTGGGTGCATGCGTCGCCATCGTCGCAGTCCAGCTCATTGGCCACGAAGGCGCAGGCGCCGACCTCGGGCGGACAGCTATCGTCGGTGCAGATGTTGCCGTCGTCGCAGCTGGTGGCCGGACCCGGCAGGCAGACGCCATCCAGGCATGCGTCGCCTTTGGTGCAGTTATTGGCGTCGTCGCAGGGTCCGGATAGGGACGCATGCAGACACTCGCCGCTGTCGGGATCGCAGGAGTCTGCAGTACAGGTGCTGCCATCGTCGCAGTCCTTCGGCGGCCCGCCCTGGCACAACCCGCCCACGCATTGACCGTCGCCGGTGCAGACCATGCCGTCGTCGCAGTTGACGTCGTTGAAGGTCGCCGTGCAGCCGTCTGAAAGGTCGCTGGCCTGCTCGGGATCGCAGCCGTCGTCGGTGCAGGGGTTGTCATCGTCACAGAGATCCTCGTCGGTCTTGCCGTCGCAGTCGTTGTCTTCGCCGTCGCAGGTCTCGGGCGAGGGCAGGCAGCCGGGCACCTCGTTGGGTACGCAGATGCAGATCTTGACCGGCTCGGTGTCGCCAGCGCTGGCGTCGGCATCGGTGGCCTGGTCGATCTCCTGCTGAATGAAACCACTCGGGCACCCCTCGCCGCAGGGTTTGGCGCATCGCTTGCTGCCGTCGGGCAGGCTGACGCACAAGCCGGAGGCGCAATCCGAGTTGAGCAGGCAGGGGCAGTCATCGCCCCAGTCGCAGATCTTGGCGTCGTCTACCACATCCGGAACTGTGGCGGCCGGCCCACCGGTGGAGACCTCGGTGTCGTCCTCAAAACATCCGCCCAGGCTCAGCAGCAGTCCCGCAAACAGGGCCGCGCACAGGAGCGCGCGTGACGATCGAATACGTGGCAGCGCGTTGACCCGGTAGTTCTTCATGGAGTCCCCCTTGCTACGCCTTCGTGCGCGCGAGCCGCGGTGAACTGGCTCGCAGGCGCACGAAAACACCGGACTCTACCACATTCCGCAGGTCGAGATCCCATACAACGGACGCCATTGTCCGGTCTGTGTGCGACTACGGGCCAGGCCTACTTGGAGCAGATGCCGGCTTTGCAGAGCCCAAAGCCGCCCTTGGTCGTCTTGCACTGTGCGCCATCGTTGAGGTTCTGATGGCCGCACTGACCGGTCGCGGGGTCGCAGGTATCCAGCGTGCACGACTTCTTGTCGTCACAATCCTTCACCACCCCGGTGCACTTGTTGCCCAGGCACTTGGACTTGGAGGTGCACTTGTTGCCGTCATCGCATGCCGCGCCGGCGGCCATGATGTCGTGCTGGCACTTGCCGGTGGCCGGGTCGCAATTGTCCACGGTGCAGGGGTTGCCATCGCTGCACGGCGGCGGCGGGCCGGCCTGGCACTTGCCGCCCTTGCACTTGTCGTTGAGCGAGCAGAGGTTGCCGTCGTCGCACTCCCCGTCGTCCAGGGGCTGGAAGTTGCACTTGCCGCTCTTGGCCTCGCATGCGTCCACCGTGCACTGCTGCGAATCGACGCACTGCTTGCCGGTGCCGGCGATGCAGACGCCCTTCTGGCAGAGGTCTTTCAGGGTGCAGGCGTCGCCATCTTCGCAGAGCTCGCCGGTGGTGGCCTGGTGGGTGCAGCCCTTGCCGGCGTCACAGGTGTCCAGGGTGCAGGCGTTGCCGTCGTCGCAGGCGGCGCCCTTCTTGCCCAGGCAAAGTCCGTTGACGCAGATGTCGTCGATGGTGCAGGTGTCGCCGTCGTCGCAGGCGCCGCCGTCCACCGGTGAGAACTTGCAGCCCTTGCCCGGGAAGCAGACGTCCTTGGTGCAGGCGTTGTCGTCATCACAGGTCATGACGCCGCCAGCGGTGCAGGCGCCGCCCTTGCACGTATTGCCGGTGGTGCAGGGGTCGGAATCGCTGCACTTGGCCCCGTCGGCCGCCGGCACGCCGAAGCAGCCCTTGAGCGGGTCGCACTTGTCGGCGGTGCAGCTGTTGCCGTCATCGCAGGTCACGTCGACCTTGCCCAGGCACTTGCCATCCTTGCAGTAGTCGCCCTCGGTGCAGACGCTGCCGTCGTTGCAGGGGTTGTAGTCGGCGGGCGAGTTGATGCAGCCGACTCCCTGGGGATTGCAGCTGTCGATGGTGCACGGGTTGTTGTCGTTGCAGACCTTGGGCGGGCCGGCCTTGCAGCTGCCCGCGGTGCAGGTGTCTTCCTTGGTGCAGGCGTTGCCGTCATCGCACATCAGCGACTTGCCGGCGTCGTACCAGTTCATGTCCATCTTGAAGAGGAAGCCCGCCGGACCGGTGAACTTGGTCTGGCCCTTCTTGCCCAGGTTGGTCACGCGGCACTTCAACGTGTTGGTGCCGGCCTTGAGCGCGCTGCCCAGGGGCAGGTCGTAGAGCTTGTGGTAGGCCTCGGTGGTCTTGTCGGTCACACCGATGAGCACATCGTTGAGGTGGCATTCGAAGAGGTTGTCCGCTGCGGCCTGCATGACCCCGCTGTGGGCTTCGGTATTGGCCGGCACATCGAAGGTCTTGACGAAGTAGACGTCGGTGGTCTTTTCCGGCTCGCTGACGTACTTCTCATTCCAGATCCACTGTGCGCCCGGCACCTTGACCCAGTCCGGGTGGCCGTCATAGGCGGGCACCGAGTTCTTGAGTTGGGTCGGCGTCGGTTTGCCGCCCACGGTGGTCAACTGCGTGGTGGACTTGGTGCTGGTGTCGCTGCCGACGCCCTTGACGTGCTTCTTGCCGGGCTTCTTCTCGGTGTAGAGACAGCCCTTGAGCGGGTCGCAGACGTCGATCGTGCACAAGTTGCTGTCGTCACACTGGCTCAGGGCGCCGGGCTTGCAGACGCCGAAGCTGCACTTGTCGTCCTTGCTGCAGGCGTTGCCGTCGTTGCAGGGCGTGCCGCTCTGGGCAGCGTGCTGGCAGCCACCCTTGGGGTCGCAGCTGTCCTGGGTGCAGACGTTGCCGTCGTTGCAGTTCAGGCCGTTGTGGCCGGTGCACTGTCCCTTCTCGCAGATGTCCAGCGACGTGCAGGCGTTGCCGTCATCGCAGACCTGCTTGGGGATCTCGAAGTCGACATTGAGGCCGAATAGCAGCCCGGCGGGGTTGCTCTGCCACGTGGAGCCGGCCACGCCCTTGTTGGTCACCGTGCAGATGAGCTCGTTGTTACCGACGATGGCGATGCCGCCAATGTTGACCGTCTTGACGCTGCTGGCGCCGCCGGGGCCGCTGTGTGAGGCGATCTTGCTGCCGTTGAGGGTGCAGCTGTAGTCGTCATCGCCGGCCACCTGCATCAGGCCGCCGATCTTGGTCGCTGTCGGCGGCACCTGGAAGGTGCGGCGGAAGCTGGTGGTCGAGGTCTTGGCGGGATCGACCACCTTGTCGTCGCGCCACAACCACACCGCGCCCGGGATCTTGGCCGTCCAGCCGGGGTGCGAATCGTAGGTGGGTTTGGCCGGCGCCACGTTGACGGGCACCTCATTGCCGCCCTCGTTCTTGGTCTCGACCCAGGTCTGCACCTGGAAGTCGCTGCGCACGTTCATCTTGGCCTGGCTGACGGCCTTGGCCTCCTTGTGCATGCAGCCGGCGATCTTTTCGCAGGTATCGTCGGTGCACAGGTTGTCGTCGTTGCAGTCGATGATCTTGCCGCCGACGCACTTGCCATCCTTGCAGGCCTCGTCTTCTGTGCAGGCGTCCGCATCGTCGCAAGGCGCCGTGGTGGCCGTGTGCTTGCAGCCGGCGAGCGGGTCGCAGCCGTCGATGGTGCACGGGTTGTTGTCATCGCAGTTGAGCAGGCTGCCGGCGGTGCACTTGCCGAGCACGCAGGTGTCGACCTGGGTGCACTTGCTCTTGTCGTCGCAGGGGACCTGGTCCAGCAGCTGGTGCTGGCAACCCAGGACGGCGTGGCAGGTGTCCGTCGTGCAGACGTTCTTGTCGTCGCAGTTGGTCTGAATGGTGCCCTTGCACTTGCCGTCGAAGCACTTGTCCAGGCTGGTGCAGGGCTGGTTGTCCGAGCACTTATTGGTGTTGTCATTCTTGTGCTGGCAGCCCTTCTTCACGTCGCAGGTGTCGTCGGTGCACTGGTTGCCATCGCTGCAATTCTTGGGCGCACCGCCGGCGCACTTCTTGCTCTTGCAGCGATCCTTGACCGTGCACTGGTTGCCGTCGTTGCACGGCTTGCTGTTCGCCCAGTACTTGCAGCCCGTCTTGGTATTGCAGCCGTCGTTGGTGCAGTAGTTGCCGTCGTTGCAGACCTTGTTGACGCCCTTGCAGGAGCCCGAGGCGCAGTTGTCGTTGATGGTGCAGGCGTCGCCGTCATTGCAGCCCACGTTGCCGAGCTTCTTGTGCTGGCAGCCCTTGGAGGGGATGCAGGAATCGACCGTGCAGACGTTGTTGTCGTTGCAGCTGTTCTTCTTGCCGACGCACTTGCCGCTCTTGCAGCGGTCGGCGTAGGTGCACTTGTTGCTGTCGTTGCACCACTTGCTGTTGAAGACGAACTTGCACTTGCCGGTGCTCTTCACGCAGCTGTCGTTGGTGCAATGGTTGCCGTCGACGCAGACGGTCGCCTTGCCCGGGTTGCACTTGCCCTTGACGCAGCCATCGCCGGTGGTGCACAGGCTGCCGTCATTGCAGGGCGTGCCGTCGACGATGGGTTTGTACTCGCAGGCGCCGCTGATCTTGTTGCAGATGTCGACCGTGCAGATGTTGTAGTCGATGCACGGCGTCTTGTCCTTGGGCACGCATTTGCCGTTGTTGCAGACGTCGAAGATGGTGCAGGCGTCGCCGTCGTTGCAGGTCTTGCCGTTGTTGATGGGCGCGTGTTTGCAGTCGCCCGTCGCGGGATCGCAGAAGTCCTTGGTGCAGGGGCTGCCATCCCAGCAGCCGGCTACGGTGCCGGCCTTGCAGACACCCTTCTGACAGTAATCGCCCAGGGTGCATTTCTTGTCGTCTTCGCAGCCCAGCCCGTCAAACGCAGGCTTGCTGGCGCATTTGCCCGTGGCCGGATTGCAGGCGTCCAGGGTGCAGTCATTGCCGTCATCGCATTTGGTCGAAGACTGGGCGACGCACTCCCCCTTGACGCAGACATCGCCGTGGGTGCACTTGTTGCCGTCGTTGCAATTCTGGCCGCTGGCGGCGGCGAACTGGCAGTTGCCGGTCGCCTTGTTGCAGCTGTCGCCGGTGCACGGGTCGCCATCATCGCAGCTCTTTGAAGCGCCACCCTGGCATTTTTCGTCCTTGCAGGCGTCGCCGATGGTGCACAGGTCACCATCGAAGCAGGGGCTCGTATTGGGCGTATGGCTGCAGCCCTTGAACGGGTCGCACTTGTCGGTGGTGCACGGGTTGATGTCGTCGCAATTCATCGGCTTGCCGGGCTCGCATACACCCGTCTTGCACTGGTCGCCGGCGGTGCAGATGGACTTGTCGGCGTCGCAGGAGGTGGCGTCCTTCATGGGGATGCCCTCGCAGCCGCCCGTCTTGTCATTGCACTTGAAGGTCGTGCACGCGGTGTTCTTGCTGGCGTCGCAGACCACGATGGTGTTGCTGTCGATCTTGCAGGTGTTGGTGCCCTTGTCGCAGTAGAGCGTGCCGTTGCAGAGGTTGCCATCCTCCTTGGCCACGCAGTCCTTGTCGGCTTCGCACTCGCAGATATTCTTGCCGCCCACGCACTTGCCGGTCGCGCAGGCGTCCTTTTCGGTGCACTTGTTGCCGTCTTCGCAGGGCAGGGTATTGACGGTGAAGGTGCAGGCCGCGGTCTTGACGTTGCAGCCGTTGTCGGTGCACTCGTTGTCGTCATCGCAGAACTTGGCCGGACCGGAGGTGCACACGCCGGACTTGCAGGCGTCGCCCTCGGTGCAGAGGTCGGCGTCGGTGCAGATGACGTTGTCGGGCACCTTCACGGACTGACACTTGCCGGTCGCCGAGTTGCAGGCTTCTTTGGTGCAGACGTTGCCGTCGTCGCAGAGCAACATGTCGCTGCCGACACATTTGCCGCCGACGCAGCCATCCTTCTTGGTGCACGGGTTGCCGTCGTTGCATGGCGCGGCGTTGGGCGCGAAGACGCAGTTGCCGGTCTTGCTGTCACACGAATCGTCGGTGCAGGGCAGGCTGTCGTCGCAGAGCTTCTTGGCTCCCGAGACGCAGTTGCCGCCGATGCAGGCGTCGCCCAGGGTGCAGCCATCGCCGTCCTGGCAGGCGGCGCCGCTGTTGTTCTCGTAGGTGCACAGGCCGGTGTTCTTGTCGCAGATGTCGACGGTGCAGTTCTTGCCGTCGTTGCAGTCCTTGAGTTTGGCCAGGCAGACCCCTTCCTCGCTGCAGGCGTCGCCGGTCGTGCAGGCGTTGCCATCGTCACAGGGAGAGCCGGCCGCGCGTGGCACCGAAGTGCACTTGCCGCTGCCCTTGTCGCAGGCGTCGTCGGTACACGGGTTCTGGTCGTCGCAATCGGGCAGGCCACCGGACACGCAGACGCCGTCCACGCACTCATCGAGCAGGGTGCAGGGGTCGTCATCGCTGCACACGCCGCCGAGCCAGGTCAGGGTGCAGCCGTCGCTGAGGCCGACCACGAGCGCCGGATCGCATTTGTTGGCCGTACAGGGGTTGCCGTCATCGCATTCGGTCGTCTTGCCGGCGGCGCAGGACGCGTTCTCGCAGGCGTCGCCCACCGTGCAGGCGTCGCCGTCGTCGCACTCCACAGCGTTGTTGTCGTGCTGACAGCCGGACTGCGGATCGCAGGAGTCGTCGGTGCAGAGGTTGGCGTCATCGCAGCTGGTCACCGGGCCCGGGATGCAGACGATGCCCTGGCACATATCGCCGTTGGTGCAGACGGAGCTGTCGTCGCAAGGACCGGGGATGGGCTCGTGCAGGCAATCGCCGGTGGTCTCGTCGCAGCTGTCGGCGCTGCACATGCTGCCGTCGTCGCAGTCCTTGGGCCCGCCCGTGTGGCAGCTGCCGCCGCCGCAGGTGTCGTCGATGGTGCAGGGATTGCCGTCTTCACAGCCGATGGTCAGGTTCGTGGCGGTGCAGCCATGGGACAGCGCGGTCGCCTTTTCGGGGTCGCAATTGTTCTCGGTGCATGGGTTGCCATCGTCGCAGAGATCCTCATCGGTCTCGCCGTCGCAGTCGTTGTCCTCGCCATCGCAGATCTCGGGGCTGGGCAGGCAGTTTTCCACCGCCGCTGGGGTGCAGAAGCAGACCGTCAGTTGGGGCTGGTTGGAGGGCACGTCACCGTCGTCCACATCCGGAACATATTTGGGGTTGTCCACCTTGACTTCGTTCTGCTCCCAGCCTGTGGGGCACTCGTCATCGCAGGGCGTGGCGCACTGCATGGTGCCGTCGGGCAGGGTCAGGCAGAGACCCGAGGCGCAGTCGCTGTCGACCTGGCAGGGGCAGTTTCCGCCGCGCGGGCAGATGTTGCCGCCGTCGTCACCGTCGGGTGTGGGAATCGGCACGCTGGCGGTGGCCTCGTCCGGATCCTCGAAGCAGCCCGCCATGGAGACGGTCAGGAAGGACGCCGCGAACAGCGTCAAAGTCCAACTGATTATTCGTTTCCGTTGGATCATCAATGCGCCTCCTTGAGGTGGGCAGCAGAGCCGGCAGAAGGTCAAATCGCGTGCTGGGGCCGACTGCGGGACGAACACCCGCGAGGCTAGTGTACAAGGATCGGCGACCCGCTGCATGGCCGATCGTTATCGGTGGCCGGATCGGCGCGCACATCGCCGTGCAGGACGCGCTTCAGCCGGTGGCAGATGATGTTGCAACAGACCAACCTGCCAGCGGACCGCCCAGCAGGGCCAATTCACCACTTCGAGGTCGTGAAGGATCGTGAGCCAACCCCGTCGGGGCCCTCATGCCTCTGGCGCAATCGGCTACCAGCCGCAACGTCGGCCGGCATTTTGCTGCCGCAGCCAGACCATCAGCGGTTCGAAATACTCCACCAGCGCGTTGGCATCCATCTTGCGCTCACCCGTCAGCGCCTCCAGCGCGTCCGGCCATGGCCGCGACAGGCCCATGCGCATCATGGCGTCCAGGCGTGCGCCGGCTTCTTTGCTGCCGTGGATGGAGCAGGTGTGCAGCGACCCCTTGTGGCCGGCGATGCGACAGAGCGCGCGGTGGAACTGGAACTGCAGCACGTGGGCGATGAAGTAGCGCACATAGGGCACGTTGGCGGCGACGTGGTACTTGGCGCCCGGGTCGAAGAAGGTCTCGGGCCTGGCCACGGGAGGCTGGATGCCCTGGTACTTCAGACGCAGCGCCCACCACGCCGCGTTGTAGCCCTCCGGCTTGACCTCGCCGGAGAAGACCTGCCAGCGCCAGCGATCGACCACCACGCCGAAGGGCAGGAAGGACAGTCGGTCGAGGGCCCGCTGCATGAGCGGCTGCAGGCTCGGCGGCGGCGCCTTGTCGATGAGGCCGATGCGCTCGAGGTAGCTCGGGGTCACCGACAGGGCGATGGTATCGCCCAGGGCCTCGTGGAAGCCCTTGTTGGCGCTGTCGGTGAACAGCGGCGGCTGATCCTTGTAGGCCCGTTGGTAGTAGTTATGGCCCAGCTCGTGATGCGCGGTGGTGAAGTCCTCGGCGGTGATCTCCACGCACATCTTGATGCGCAGGTCATCCTTCCAGTCCACGTCCCAGGCGCTGGCGTGGCAGACCACCTCGCGATCGCTCGGCTTGGCGAAGAGCGAGCGCTGCCAGAAGGTCTCCGGCAGGGGGGCCAGGCCCAGCGAGATGAAGAACGCCTCGGCGTATTTGACCATGCCGCGCGCGTCCAGTTTCGCCGCCAGCAGCGCCTTGGTCACATCGAGGCTCGGGCCCTGCTTCATCTTCACCATGCCCTCGAGGTGGGACCACTCCTGGGCCCACATATTGCCCAGCAGGTGGGCAGGGATCGGGCCGTTCTCGGGCACCGCCTCGGCGCCATATTTGTTGCGCAGGCTGTGGCGGACGAGGCAGTGCAGTTGCTCGTAGAGCGGCTGAATCTGAGCCCACAATCGGTCCACCTCGGCGGCAAATGCATCGGGTGACATGTCGAAGCGGCTGCGCCAGAGTTCGCCGAGATCGTTGAATCCCAGCTCCTTCGCGCCGGCGTTGGCCAGCTCGACGAAGCGCACATAACGCGGCTTCATGGGCACCGAGACGGTGCGCCAGCCCTTCCAGGCGTCCAGCAACACGGCCGGATCGCGGCTGGACGCCATGGTGCGCGACAGGGCACCCAGGGCCTGGCATTTGCTCTTGTCGTCGCCGGGGCAGTACCGCCCCTTGCCGTACATGCTCTCGAGCTCGGTGGCGATGCCGGCCAGCTCGGTTCGCCTGGCCGCGTCCGCTGGTGCCGGCAGGGTCTGGGTCAAGCGCAGCAGCTCGAGCTTGCGCGCCTCGGTGGGCGGCAGCTTCAGGTCCGCGAATCGCCGCGCCTCGGCAGCCTTGCCGCCGACAAAGGCCATCAGGTCGGCGTCCGCCTCCGAAGACAGCAATTCGGTGTCGTGGATGATGTAGGTGGCCTTGACCCAGGCGATGCGTTCCTGGCGGATCCACAGCCGCAACAACTCCGCTTCGGTCTCGGCCAGCCAGCTCCTCGCCTCAGCCACGGTGGGCGCCGCGGGGCTCTCAGTGGCGGTCGCTGCCGCCGGCAGAGGTGCGGCGGGCGTCGCGGGATCTGGCGCCGGCGCCTGGCGACAGGACAGGCACGTCAAGAGCAGAAGGAGCGGGAGCGCGTGGCGAAGAATCTGGCTCATGGTCGATCACCTGTCCGGCCCAAAAGCCGGCATGATGCGGGGATAATGGCTCGTGACCTTGGTCGCAAGGTGTGCTATTGCGCCGCCGCCACGGAGTTGGAGCGCGAGTCTGCCACCGGGCACGGAGGATGCAATGTACAGGTTGTTCAACGGCGCAATGCTCGCCAGTTTCAGCGCACTCATTCTGGTCGTCGGTTGCGGCGGCGGCGGCTCTGGTGGCGGTGGAGTGGCACCCTCGGACGCTGGCGGCCAGCCTCCGGTCGGCTGCGGGGGCGCCATCTGTGACAGCAGCAACCCCTGCATGACCGCCGCCTGTGATCCCACAGCCAACAAGTGCGTCTATACGCCAAGGGTGGCGGCCTGCGACGACGGCAATGCCTGCACGCAGGCCGATATGTGTGTCAACGGTGTCTGCACCGCCGGGGCCAACACGTGTGTCGATGCCGCGATAGATGGCGGCGCCGCTGATGCCGGCAAGCCGGATGCTGGCAAGACCGACGCCGGCCCCGTCGATGCGGGCGCCCCCGACACCGGCGGCGGAGCCCTGGCTGCCGGTGCCGTGGTCATCAGCGAGATCCACTACAACCCCTGGGGTCAGGGTGAGGTGGCCGATATCGACGGTGAGTGGATCGAATTCTACAACCCCGGCGACCAGCCCGTGGACCTGAGCGGTGCGACGATTCGCGACAACGGCAAGGATAAATACAACATCCTCGGCGACAACACCGTGGTGCCGGCGAAGGGCTGGCTGGTCTTCGGCGCCTCGGCGGATAAGAAGCTCAATGGCGGCGTCGACGTCGACCACGTCTACGGCACCTCGCTGAACCTGACCAATGTGGGCGCCGACGCGCTCATCCTCGACAAGGATGGCGTGGTCATCGACCAGGTCGCCTGGGATACGACGGGCGGCTGGCCCTTCCTGAACTCCCGCGCCATGAGCCTCAGCCCGGACAAGCTCGACGCCACGTCCAACGACGATCCGCTGGCATGGTGCGGCGCCCAGACCGTCCTGCCCTCCGGCGACAAGGGCACCCCCGGCAAGGCCAATGACCCCTGCGACTACACCGACAAAGACAACGACGGCGTGCCCGACGACAAGGATAACTGTCTCGATTACGCCAATCCGGCCCAGAAAGACGACGACAAGAACGGCAAAGGAGACCTCTGCGAGGGTCCGGCGCCCATGTGCGGCAACCTCAAGGTGGACGCCAACGAGCAGTGCGATGACGGCAACAAGAAGACTGGCGACGGCTGCTCATCGTACTGCCTCAAGGAGACGCCAGTGGCCCCGGGCGCGGTCATCATCACCGAGTTCATGCCCAACCCGAAGTCGGTCACCGACAGCAAGGGCGAGTGGATCGAGCTCTACAATACGACCGGGCAAGACATCGACCTCAACGGCGTCATCCTCTCTGTGACCGTCAACAACCCCTACAACCAGTGGCTGAGCGCGCCCCAGGCGTTGACCATCAAGGCTGGCGCCTATCTGCTGCTGGCCAACAACGCCGACCTGGCCACCAACGGCGGGATCACGCCCGGCTACGCCTACAGCGGCGGCCTCGCCATCAGCTCCAAGAAGGCCACGCTCACCTTGACCTCAGCGGGCAAGGTGGTCGACGCCGTGACCTATGACTCGGCCACCTGGGCCTTCGGCAACGGCATCTCCGCGGCGCTCGATCCCGCCGCCCTGGACGCCACCAAGAACGACGACGTGGCCAACTGGTGCGGCGGCCAGAAGCCCTACGGCAAGGGCGACCTGGGCAGCCCCGGTGACGCCAATCCCAGCTGCGAGGGCGCCGACAAGGACGCCGATGGCGACGGCGTACCCGACAAATTCGACAACTGCGTCGACGACAAGAACAGCGACCAGGCCGACCCCGATAACGACGGCGTCGGCGATGTCTGTGACAACTGCCCGGCCATCACCAACAAGGATCAGAAGGACGGCAACAAGGATGGCGTGGGCGACGCCTGCGAGAAACCCGGCTGCGGCAATGGCCTGATGGACACGGGCGAAGAGTGCGACGACGGCAACACCGACGGCGGCGACGGCTGCACCTTTGCCTGCAAGAAGGGCGCGGTGCTCAAGTCGGGCGACCTGGTCATCAGCGAGTTGATGGTGGACGCTTCGGCGGTCAAGGACGAGGTCGGCGAGTGGGTCGAGATCTTCAACCCCGGCGGCAACGCCGTGGACCTGGCGGGACTGTGGCTCAAGGATGCCAAGGGCAACAAGCAGCAGATCGCGCCGCCGGCCAAGGTGTTGATGCTGGAGGCGGGCAAGTACGCGGTCGTCGGCGCCAATGGCGACGTCAAGCTCAACGGCGGCGTGACCCTGGCCTGGGTCTGGACCGGCCTGACCCTGCCCAATGGCGGCGGCGCGTTCACCATCGCTGCAGGCAAGACAGATCTGGACCTGGTCTCCTACACCCCGGGACTCGGCGGCTGGCCGTCCGTGAAGGCCGGCGCCACCCTGCAGCTGCAATCCGACAAGCTCACCGCCGTGGCCAACGACGCTGGCTCGGCGTGGTGTCACCCGACCAGCACCTTCGGCGCGGGCGACAAGGGTACACCCGGCGCCGCCAACGAGGCCTGCTCGGGCGCCAAGCCGGTCTGCGGCAACGGCAAGGTGGAGGCCGGCGAGGGCTGCGACGACGGCAATACCAAGGATGGCGACGGCTGCTCGGCCAAGTGCGCCAAGGAGGCGCCGGGGCTGGCCAAGGGGGATCTGGTCATCAGCGAGTTGATGATCAAGTCCGTCTCGGGCTCGGATAATGGCGAGTGGTTCGAGGTGCACAACAAGACGGCCAAGACCATCGATCTGAATGGCGTGGTCATCGCCACCAAGGGCGGCAAGCACACCATCGACGGCAAGGGCAAGGCCATCGAGGTCAAGTCGGGCGGCTGGATCGTGCTCGGCCGGAGCACTGACAAGGTCAAGAACATGGACACGCCGGTGGCCTACAGCTACGGCGGTCTGGCCCTGGGCAACTCCAGCGGCGAGGTCTCGCTGACCTCGGGCGCGATCCAGATCGACAAGGTGATCTACAGCTCGGGCGCGCCCTGGCCTGGCGTGCACACGGGCAAGTCGATCCAGCTGAAGCCGGCCATGCTCACCGAGGCCGGTAACGACGCGGGCGCCAACTGGTGCTTGTCCACGACCGGCTACGGCACCAAGGGTATGCTCGGCACGCCCGGCAACTCCAACGTCTGCAAATGAGCAGGTCGTCAGTTCCGGGATGTGCTCGCCATTCGTAGGGCGAATGCCGTCGCGCAGCAGTTGATGTCGTCGCTGTCGGTGGCGTAGCGCAATCCGCCGCAGGCGTCGGTGTAGCGCTGCAGCGCGCGGCGCGCCGATTGCAGGCGCTCTTCGGATACAGCGGCGCCGATGGTACCGGCTAGCATCACGGCCTGGGCGGTGGCGTCGGTGCGACCCGGACCTCGGGCGGGCGCCAGCCACGCGGGTACGAGCCCGTCGCGGTCGGGCGCTTGCAGGACGGCCTCGACCACCCCCGCTGCGATGTCGCGCTGGCCCGCCGCCAGCAATCCTTCAGCACCATAGAGCGCGCTGTGGCTATAGACTTGGTCCGCGGCGCTGTGTACGCGCAGCAGGCCATCCGCGCGCAGGACCCGCGGCAGCAGCTCGTTGACCAGTTCTACGGCCCGCGCCTGTCGGCCAGCGCGCGCCAGGGCCACGGCCAGCCAGAGCAGGTGCGCGCCCCAGGCCTCGCTCCAGCGGGTCTGTGGCCCCTCCCGTCCCAGACATGGGCCGCCGTCGACGGCCTGCCGGCGGGCGAAGAAGGCGTCCACTGTCGCCAGCAGCGCGCGTGCAGTGGCCGGGTCCGCTGCGCCGCCCTGCCAGGCCTGCCAGGCCGCCAGGCAGACGGCGGTGTCGAAGACATAAGTCCGGCCCCCACGACCCAGACCACCGCGACTCGCCACGCGTTCGGTCAGTCGCGGCAGCGCCTGCTCGACGCAGGTTCGAAGTTCCGACGCGCCGGGCTCGTCGACCAGGTCGGCCGCGGCCAGGGCGACCCACGCGGTCGCTTCTTCGTATGCAAAGGAGTCGTGCTGCGGGTGGACCCAGGCCCACCACAGGCCGGTCGCCGGATCGCGGGCTGCGTCGTCGGCCAGCCAACGGGATCCGCTCACTGCAGTTTGAGCTGGACCATCTTGTTGACGTCGGTTCCGGACCCGGTGCCGATGATCCACATGATGGTGTTGTTCACTTCGATACCACCATCGCTGCTGGCCCACACCGGCGCGGCCAGTTCGCGCCGGAACACGGCCGTCGGCTGGGTTGCAGCGTCGTAGATCTGCACCCGGTGGGTCATGCCGGTGCCGCTGCCGCTGACGCCGCAGAGGCGGTAGACCATCGAGCCGCCGACGGCGAGCCTCTTGCACGCGGCGTTGGACATGGTCGAGCTGGACAGCGCGCTGAAGTTGCTGGGATTCCGCCTGGTCAAGGTGTTGTTCTCGGACGTCATGATCTGACCACCCAGGTACGACACGCCGCTCAAGGACGAGACCGCCTTGACCTTGTATGGGGTCAGGCCCGGGCCGGCGAGCCAGAGGTTGCCGTCGCCACCTGCCACGACCAGGTAGTTGGACTGGCTCGAGCGGCCGATGTCGATGATCCCCGAGGACGGCAGCGTCGCCGTCGCCGTCTCGGAGGCGCTGCTCGCGGTGAAGCGCCTGGCCTTGTTGCCGTAGGCGTCAGCGCACCAGAGGTAGCCATTTGAGTAGGCCAGACCCTGGGGTGATCCGCACGGGATGCCGCGGACGTATTGGCGTTGCGCGGTGGTGGGCACCCAGCCCGTGGCGACTGTGGCGGTGTCGGTGGAACTGCCGCTGACTCCCCCATCTACCGTGCCTGCGTCGGGCGCCACCAGGCAGACGCCGCCGACGCAATGGTAGCCGGCGGCGCAGGGCTTGAAATCAAAGCAGGGCTGGACCTTGTCGGCCATGGTGTTGGTGACCTCGGCAGGGTCCTTCGGCCCGTCGGAGCCGGAACTCTCGCAAGCCAGCCCGATCAACAGGCCGGCGACAGCCACCGCCAGCCCACGCAGCGCCCAGGCGCGCCGCTCAGGCTTCTGTACCGATTCGACCATCGAACAACTCCCTCCTGACGTCGGTTGGCAGTGTTGTAGCACAGCCTGTGCGGGCGGGGCGAGATGTGGGCACGTCGTTTTGCAGGTCCTGGCGGCGCGGTCGCCCTGTGGCATGCTCGCCGGGACACGGCAGCCGATTCCATCGCCGGCTCCGACCATCTGGAGGCGCATGACGACCCCGCGAAATATCGCGCTCGCCGGCTTCATGGGTTGCGGCAAGACGACCGTGGGGCGCTTGCTGGCCGAACACCTGGGTCGCCCTTTTGTCGACCTGGACGCAGAGATCGAGGCCCGTTGCCGCCGCACCATCGCGCAGATATTCGCAGAAGAGGGCGAGGCGGGGTTCCGACAGCGGGAGTCCGAGTTGATCGCCCAGGTGGCCACCGTCGGCGGCCAGGTCATCGCCTGCGGTGGCGGCGCCTTGCTCGATCGGCAGAGCCGGGCCGTCCTGGAGAGAAGCGGCTTCATCATCTGCCTGCACGCCAACCTCGAGGTCACCCTGCGGCGGCTCGCCGGCAGCCGGGACCGGCCGTTGTTGCTGACCGAAGACGCCGTCGCCAGCGAGGCGCGCATCGCCGCGTTGTGGCAGCAGCGCCGGGATCACTACAACTCCTTCAGCCTCCGGCTCGACACCAGCGGATTGACGCCGGAGGACGTGATGCAAGCCGCCGTCGCCCTGCTCTTGGAGGCGTGAACAGCGCGCCTTCCGATGCCACGGGACAGCGGCCTCATCAGGCCGACAACGCCGAACAGTCGTGGCCGATCGAAGTCGTAGACCTGCCGACCTTGCGGCGCGGCGACGCTGCGGCGATGCTAGGGCAGCCGCCGCCACCCGACCCAGGCGGCGACCCGCGCGATCCCCGCCCGGGAGGCGACCAGCAGTCCCTTGATCTACCTCGACCACAACGCGACCACGCCCCTGCATCCGGCGGTTCTGGACGCCATGGTGGCGACGTTGCAGCTGCCGCGCGGCAACGCGTCCAGTCTGCACACCGCCGGACGTAGGGCGCGGGCAGCCATCGACGAGGCCCGCCTCGAGGTGGCCGCGCTGGTGGGCGTGGCCGATCCCGAGCGCATCTGCTTCACCTCCGGCGGCAGCGAGGCCGACAACCACGCCCTGCGTGCGGTGATGCAGCGCCCCGACCAGCCCGCGTCCGCGCGCCTGGCCGTGAGCGCCGTGGAACATCCTGCGGTGCGCAACACGGCCGCCGACCTGGCCCGTCGCGGTGTGCCGGTGGACGAACTGGATGTCGACGAGCAGGGCCGTCTGGCGCCCCTGCAGCTGCACCCGGATACCCGCCTGGTATCGGTCATGGCGGCCAACAACGAGACGGGCAATCTCTACGACCTGGCCGCCGTTGGCGAGGCCGCCCACGCCGTCGGTGCGTTGCTGCATAGCGATACGGTGCAGGCGGCCGGCAAGGTGCCCGTGGACCTCACGGCATGGGGCGTCGATCTGGCCTCGTTATCGGCCCACAAGCTGGCTGGCCCCCAGGGCGTGGGCGCGCTCTACGTCCGACCCGGTCTGGAGCTCGATCCCCTGATCACGGGCGGTGGGCAAGAGGGCGGCTGGCGCAGCGGCACGGAGAATACGGCCGCCATCGTCGGCTTCGGCGTTGCCGCGCGCCTGGCCAGGGAAGAGCTGGCCGAGCGGGCCGAGCACATGCGTCGGCAGCGGGACGCCTACGAATCCATCGTGCTCGCCGAGTTGCCCCAGGCGCGGGTCCACGGCGAGCTGCAGGCCCGCCTGCCCAACACCTCGTCCATGTCCATCCGCGGCATCACCGGCGAGGCCATGGTCATGCGTCTGGACGCCATGGGTGTAGCCGTGGCCACCGGCAGCGCGTGCTCATCGGGCAGCGGCAAGCCGTCACCCGTGCTGGTCGCCATGGGCTTGAGCGATGGCGACATCCAGGGCGCCCTGCGCATCAGCGTCGGCTGGAATACTACCGATGAAGACGTCGCCCGGGGCGCGGCGATGGTGGTGCAAGCCGCCAAGGGCCTGATCGCCCTGGCACCGGAGGAGGCGGATGTATAGCCCGACCGCGATGGACCACTTCCTCAACCCGCGAAACGCCGGCGTCCTGACCGGCGACGACGTGGGGCGGGGCGAGTCCGACAACCCGGACTGCGGCGACACGGCGGTGTTCACGATTCGCCTGGTCGAAGATGCGGTCGCCGAGGTTCGATTCCAGTCCAAGGGCTGCGCTGGCGCCATCGCCGCCTGTTCGGCGGCAACAACGTGGCTGGCCGGCAAGACAGCTGCGGACGCGGCCGCCATCAACCCCGAGGTCATCGCAGAGGTGCTCGACGGTATGCCCGATGCCAAGCATGGCTGCCTGCGCATGGCCGCCGACGGATCGCGCCGCGCCCTGACCGACGCCGCCAACTGAGCCATGCGCCCCGGACTGCGCCGACATGGTCGCCTTGCCGCCGATCTCGGACGCGCCGCCCTGGGCGAGGTGGACCTGCCATTCAAGCTCACGGTCTGCCTGACGTTCCGCTGCCATCATCGCTGCGCCGCCTGCGCCATCTGGTCGCGCGACCCCGGCCAGGAGATGACGGCCGAGCAGCTGGATCGCCTCTTCGCGTCCGCAAGGGCGACCAGTTGGCTCGACCTGACCGGCGGCGAGGTGGTCGCCCGCACCGACCTGGATGCCATCGCGGGCAGCGTGCATCGTCACCTCGATCGACTCGCCCTGCTGCACTTTCCCACCGGCGGCATGGGGCCCCGTCGTGCGGTAGAGGCGGCGCGTTTATTCGTCCGCCAGCGCGGGCCACGGGTGGTGATCTCGGTGAGCATCGATGGCCCGCCCGCGGTGCACGACCGGTTGCGCGGTGTCGAGGGGGCCTGGCAACGCGCGGTGCACACCTTGCGTCTGCTGCGTGAAGTCCCCGGTGTGCAGGTCTTCGCCGGCATGACGCTGCAGCCGGGCAATACCGACCAGATCGACGTGTGCGTGGCGGCGCTGGCCTCGGAGCTGCCCGGTTTTCGGCACGCCGACCTGCATGTGAATTACTTGCATCGATCGGCGCATTATTTCGGCAATATGGACCTGCCCGAGCGCAACGGCGTGGCCATCACCGATGCCCTGCGCGAGTTCGTCGCCAAAAAGGGGCCGCCGCGGGAGCCATTCGGCCTGATCGAACGCGCCTACCTGGCCCTGGCACCTCAGCATATGGCCAGCGGTCGCTCACCCATCCCCTGTCGATCGGCCGAGTTGTCGGCCTATATCGGTCCCGAAGGCACCGTCTATCCGTGCACCATCGATGAGCGGCCTCTGGGCCACCTGGCCGACTTCGACTACGACCTGGAGGCGCTCTGGCAGAGCGCAGCTCGGCGCGAAATGCGGGCTGAAGTGGCCGCCGATCGCTGCCCAGGTTGCTGGACTCCCTGCGAGGCCTACCAGACCTTGCTCACTTCTCCGGCGGCGCTGGCCCGGGCGCTGGCTCGTTCCCCTTCACGGCCCGGGTAGCCGCCCGATCCGCCGCGCTGACCTTGTGCAGCTGCAGCAGCTGCGTCGCCAGTATGGAGAGCGAACGCTTGTGGGACTTGCCGTCCATGGCGGCGGCGGGGTCGATATGGTCCACAGCCACCGAATGGGCTGCGGTCAGCGAGGTCGCCAGCGTTCGGGTCTCGTCCGCCGTCGCGGGCATGCTGCGGCCCGCCTGCCAGGCGACGAAGCCGACGATGGCGCCGCAGACCAGCAGCACGGCGGCCGTGGTGGCCAGGGTGCGTCGTCGGCGTGCCTTGGTGTCCAGACGGAACATCACGCTGAACTCGGTCAACATCTCCTGCACTTCGACCCGCGATCGCCGACGGCGTCGCGGATCGGGCAACTTCATGTCGAGCGCACCCAGTTCGGGCTTGGGTTTGAGCATCTCGTCAGCGGACAGTTCGGCCTCGGGGAAGAAGCCAGGTTTCGGCGCCGCCACCAGCCAGGCGCTGTCGGGCAGCTCTTCGGCCGGTCCTTGGGCGCCTGGGGTCGGCGGGTCGGCGGTCGAAGGCGCACCGTGTGAGTCATCGCCATCCGGCCGCGCGATCGCCGTCGGCGCCACCGGCGACAGGGACTCCAGCGCCGTGGGAGCCGCCGGTG
This sequence comes from uncultured Enterobacteriaceae bacterium, assembly GCA_964438735.1. Taxonomy (GTDB): domain Bacteria; phylum Myxococcota_A; class UBA9042; order UBA9042; family UBA9042; genus CAYTLW01. Next base: position 34,479 of record CAYTLW010000051.1, read on the forward strand.
CCACGTCAGAGTCGCCAACGCTGACTCCTGCGGTGTCGCCGATGCCCGGATCTGTGGCTTCGTGCGCTTCAGCCAGGTCGAAGCCGATCTCGTCGTCGATGAGCTCGGCCAGTTGGCCCGGATCGGTGTCGGCGTGGCGGGCATCGTAGGCCGATGGCAGGTCGACCGTGGACGCTCCCACACCGATAGGCATGGTCTCGCGGTCGGAGATGTCCTCGCTCCAGTCGGCGTAGTCCAGGGCCAGGATCGAGCGCTGTCCGACCAGCTCGTCGGCGGTACGGATCTCCACCTGTCCGGTCTGGATGCGACTGATGACCAGCCAACGGCCGCAGTCCACGCAGCGAGACAATGCACGGCCGTCGGCGCCGATTCGCCGCTCGCTGATGCTGTACCGCGTCCCGCATGGCGGGCACTGGACGCGCATCTGCCACCGCCCTGGACCCGGCTGGCAACCCACGGCGGGGGCCGGGTCATGGAGACTGCAGGCCAGGAGCGCCTGCAGGCGTTCAGACTAGCCCGGATGGTCGCCTCTTTCCAGCCAACCGACTTGACGCTGTGGTGGGATCTCGCGGGGTTGTTGGTCCGTCGGGGTATCGTTATCGTATCGGGTCGAACACCCACGGGCGCGGATCGGCGCCAGGCGGCCATCGGAGGACGGGATCATGAGACACAGCAAGGCGATCTACACGGGATTGGGCGCCATGGTTGGGCTGGCATTGATGACGTTGCAGCCAGCCGGCGTGCACGCAGCCGTGCCGACGACCGTAGCCGTGGATGGCGTGTTGTCGTCCACCGGCGGCCCCGCGGCCGATGGCCTCTATGACATGACGTTTGCCATCTACAACGTGCAATCCGGCGGCAGCGCGGCGTGGACGGAAGGCAGCGTCAAGGTGCCCGTCTTCAGCGGGCGATATCGGCACGTCCTGGGCGCGAGCAAGCCGCTCACGCCGACGCTGATGGCCAACCTCAACAAGGCATGGTTGGGCATCAAGCTGGGCGTCGAGGCGGAGTTGCCGCGGGTGCAGTTGCAGTCGGTGCCCTTCACCGTGCTCGCCGCCGCCGCCAGCAAGTTGCAGTGCACCGGCTGTGTGGGCAGCGCCCAGCTGGCCAACGGCAGCATCGCCGCGACCAAGGTGGCCTTCACCTACGCCGCTGCCAAGACCAAGGGTGGACCGGCCATCAACGCCTTGGACCTGCAGTGCACCGGCTGCGTCTCGGTCAACGAGATGTCGTTCAACCAGGACGTCGACCTGGGCGGCAACGCCCTCAAGGCGGCCAAGGTGGTCGCCAAGGACGTCGCCGCGGGCACCGTCAACGCGGCGACATTCATCGGCGATGGCAGCAAGCTCAGCGGCATCAAGATCCCCTCCGGTACCTGCAGCAAGCCGGGCGAGGTGGTCAAGGGCATCAACCCGGACGGCACCCTGCAATGTGTCTCCGGTATGGACCCCAGCGCCTTGCCCAAAGATGGCATCGACGAGATCAGCAATGACCTGATCCACAACCAGTTCGTCGACCAGACCTGCGGCAAGACCAACGTGCCGATCCCCGATAACAATCCGGTCGGCGTCGCCGACACCCTGACCTTCCCCAACGTCGGCCTCGCCCAGAAGCTGGTCGTGCACCTGGAGCTGACCAACAGCGACCTGTCGTCGGTGACCGTCAAGCTCTTCGACCCCGACAACAAGCCTTACCTGCTCTACGACAAGGGCGGCAAAGGCACCAAGATGGACGTCAGCTATCCCGACAAGGCCAAGCCCGTGCAGGGCGATCTGGGCGTGTGGACCAACAAGAACCCCAAGGGCAAGTGGCGCATCGTGGTCACCGACGGCAAGTTCCTCAACAACCAGATGGACGGCATGATCAAGAAGTGGTGCGTCGGCATCCAGACCCTCAGCAACAAGAAGGTGCAGATCAAGGGCAACCTGATCGTCGACGGCAACATCACCAGCCCCGGCGGGGTCAACATCCAGGGCAGCGTCAAGCTGGGCGAGGATAAGTCCCAATGCACCACATCGAAGAAGGGCACGCTGCGGCTCAGCGGCAGCGTGGTCGAGGTCTGCGTAGGCAACGGTTGGGTGCCCATCTCCACGCCGGTGGCTTTCCCCGACTCCAAGCTGGTCACGCCGGCCGATGGTCGTCGCATCAACACCTGGATCGGCAACCCCGACACGGTCTGGACCCTGTGCTATCGGCGCAGCACCCACGGCGCCTCCGCCTCGACCTTCCACAGCAAGTGCAACAAGAAGGGCGACACCGTCACCATCGCCAAGCTCGACAATGGCCGCCTCATCGGTGGCTATGCCGGCTGCGCCTGGCAGAGCAAGAACAACTACGGCTATTCGTGCTCGGGCAGCTTCCTGTTCAACCTGACCAACGGCCACGCGTACCACAAGAAGAACTACCACAACGGCAACTCCAACTCGTTCTCCCACAACTACTGGATCTACGATCACAGCAACTACGGCCCGACCTGGGGCGGCGGCCATGACTGGTACGTGTCCAAGAACATGACCACGGGCTACTGCAACCTCGGCCACACCTACGGCTGTCGGCAGATCAAGAGCAGCACCAACGGCTACAGCGGCTACAAGGATGGCGCCTGCCACAAGGAGTGGTGCGGCTCCTACAGCTCGTGGAAAATCACCGAGTTGGAAGTCTGGTACAAGAACAAATTCTAGGTCGATCCCGCGTTTGAATCGTCCGCCCGCCGAAACAACCCGTCGGCCACTCGATGCAGGGTCACCACGCCGATGGGCGCCGTCACGGCGATGGCCAGCACCGCTGTGCCGAGGATCACCTCTCCAGCGGCCAGCCCGCGGTCCAGCGCCATGGCGCCGAACGCCGCCTGCAGGGTCGCTTTGGGTACATAACAGAGCGCGCTGGCCAGGCGCTCGTTGCGATTCAAGCCGCTGCGCCGCGTGGCCAGGGCCGAACCCGCCGCCCGACCGACCTGACCCAGGGCGATGACCGCCAGCGCCAGCAGACCCACGCGCGCCAGGGGTTCCAGGTCCACCGCGTAGCCGATCAGGCCGAACAGGCCCACCTGGACCACCGTCCAGGTCTGCCGCAGGCCATCGCCCAGCCGGGTCGCCGCGTCCGGGTTCCAGGCGCGCAGGGTCGCGCCCATGACGATGACCACCACCACCACGGGCAGGTCCAAGGCCCGTCCAGCCCACGCCAGTGCGGCGGCGAGCAGCCAGATTGGCACCGCCGCGTACGGGCGGTTCAGATTCGTGCCGGCACCCAGGGCGCGCGCCAGGCTCCAGCCCCCCGCGACCCCCAACGCCACCGCCGCGGTCAGCCGCAGGGGCAGCCACGCCAGCTGGGCGGTCCACGCCGCGTCGCTGGCCACGGCCAGGTCCAGGGCCACGCCGAAGGCCAACAGGGCGACGATGTTGTCGATGGGCGCCCCGACCAGCAGGGCCGTGAGCGGCCGCCGGGCGCGCCCGCTGTGGCTGTCCAGCAGCAGCAACAGGCCCGGAATGACGATGGCCGGGGAAATGGCGGCGACCAGCGTGCCCAGGACGATGGCCGGCAGCGGCGCCAGATCCAGCAGCAGCCAGGCCGAGGCGCTCAGCAGCAGCGCGTCGCCGCCCAGGGGTAGCAATCCCAGTCGTATGCCCAGCGTGCCCGCGCCGCGAAGCTCCTTGATCGACAGGCCCACACCTGCGCGCAGGAGCACCAGGGCCAGGATGGCCATGCGGGTCGGGCTGGCGACATCGTTCAGGGTCGGTCCCGCCTGGTCGCCCGTCGGCGCCAGGGCGGCGATGGTGGCGCCGCCGATGATCATGCCCAGCAGGGGAGGTAGACCCAACCGGCCAGCGAGCCAGCCCAGGGCTGCGGCCGTGGCCAGCACGGCGATCGCTTCAATCGCCAATGCCACGATGGGGACTCCCGGCCGTTTCCGGGCTCAGGAACGGGTGAAGAGGCGGAAGGACAGGCCGCCGATGGCCGACCAGCTCAACGACATGGAGCCGCGCTCGTGGCCGTCGGAGATGATGCCGCGGCCTTCCACACGCAGGCCCAGCCAGCGCTTGATGTTCCAGCGCAGGCCCATGCCCACGTGGATGGCGGCGTCGGTATCTTCCGTCAGGGGAGTGGGGTCGCCGCTCACCGCCCACATGCCACCGCCGATCAGGATGAACGGACGGAAGACGTACATGGGGATGTGAATCAACGCGGCGCCGCGAATGCTCTGGAAGGTGGCCTCGGGCCCGTCGGCGAAGTAGGTCGAGGTGGCCCACGTACCCTCCACCTGCACCGAGTAGACATCCCAGTCGATGCCCGCCCGGGCGCCATAGACCGGGCTCGCGTGGGGCGACAGGCCAAGGTCGCGGTTGTTATTGCCCAGGTCCAGGTTGAACGAATAGAAGTCCACACCACCAAAGGCGCCGACGGCGACCCGAAATCCCCTGTCGTCTTCCGGTTTGCGGATCTTCTCGCCCGGAATCCTCTTGGGGGGCGGCTTGAGCGGCACGCCGAGGAAGGTCTTGGGCCGCTTCTTGTTCGCCCCCTTTGTCTTCTTCTTCTTGCTTTTATCCCACCAGTCCAGGGATGGGCTGGTAGGGCCCACCTTGAGCGGCGGCGCGGCGTGAATATCGTCGACAGCCAGGCTCATGCAGATGGCCAACGCCATCGCTGCGAGCCAGGGGCCGGCTGGGATCCGTCGCCGTCGGGTCGGCGCGGGTGTGGGCATGTGGCCTCCGATCCGCATCAGCGGGCCTTTACGGTGGCGGTGAACGAGAAGATCTTGCTGGCCGGCAGCGGATTCTTGAAGACGACGCGCCCGCCGGCGATTTCGACCTCGCCGGCACCTTCGGCGACGAACTGGCCGATGGCATCGCCAAAGTGCAGCGAGAAACGGGGTGCGTCGACGCCACCGACCCGGATCTTGCCGCTGTAGCCCTTGCCCTCGTCGTAGGAGGCGTACACCTGCACCGGATCGCGACCGGCCCAGAAGTCCCCCATCTCGAGCATCTGGGCGACGCGCAGACCCTGCGCCTTGGCGAACTGGATGGCCCAACGCACGGCGGCGATCTTGACCGCGATGTTGGCCGACGTGACGTCCTCACCGACGCCCATGGACGGGTGTACCAGGAGCATGTTCCAGGTGTGGTTGGCGGCGTTGCGCACGATGGCGTTGGTCCACTCGGCGCGGAAGCGCGGCCAGCTGCCGTTGTGCAGCTCCAGGCGATGCTCCTTGCCGTTGGCGTCGTACCAGCCGAAGCCGTCCTCCAGATTGACGGGGAACTCCCAAAGGGGCTGCTTCTGCCAGATGTCCTGGTGGTAGGGGTAGCGGTCCAGGGCAAAAGGCAGGGTGGTGCGCACATCGCCCATGCCGACCGAGGTGTCGTAGCGCACGCCTTGTTCGTGCAGGATCTCGAACTGGCTCGGCGACACCTCCAGGTAGGGCGTGCGCCAGGCGCGCAGGTCGGCGTTCTGGCCCATCACCTCGCGCATGATCTGCAGGTTGACCACCACCTCGCCGCAGAGGGTCGGACTCTTGGGATTATACGTGGCTTCGGTGACCGAGCAGTCGCCAACCGGGAATTCCCGCCAGTCGAAGTGCTGTACCGAGTGGCCGCCTTCGGGACACATGCCGCGCTTGCACAGGCCGGTGACCATGTCCGGGTTGTAGTAGTTCACCACCACGTCGGTGGTGATGAAGTACGTGCCCTTGACGCCCTCGGCCTTCTGCATGTCGGCCATCTGCAGGGCGCCGGGATCGCCCCACTTGCCGGGCAGGTGCGAGTCCGGGGCGTCGACGTCGTGGGTCGGGATCAGCACGGAGTCCTCCGTGCCGGGCACCGTATGTTTGCGCACTACATGGCCGCGGCAGCCCTCGGCGAAGACGCCGAGCAGGAACATGCCCATCTGGTCGCGGCCCGGGTCGAAGCAGTTGACGTAACAACGCATGGCGGTGAACGCCGTCAGGTCCACGCCCAGGGTGTAGACCGCCCCATGACCGATGGGCCGACGCACGCCCGCGCTGCCCTTGTTCTTGCCCTCGGCGTAGGCCTGGATGAAGGACCACGCAGTCGTGTCTGGGGCGGGCAGGTAGACGAAGGTCTCCACCGGCCGCTTCTCCACGTCGTCGCTGAGCGCGTATTCGCGCTCCTCGGCCGCCTCCAGGTAGGCGGTGCCGGGCACGGTGGCGAAGCGCAATGTGTCGATGTCCGTTCGCTTCTTGGAAGTCAGCAGCCCGGCGAGTTCATAGAGATGATTCTGCCAGTCGCCCTGCACGATCTTGGACCACACCAGCACGCCGCCCTGCTTGACCCACTCCTCGAGTTTCTTGGCCTTCTTCTCGCTGACGCTGCCCATGAGATAGCCGGGCATGATGATGAGCGAATAATCGGCCAGGTGCTCGAAGGTGCCGTCGAAGTCATCCTTGCCCTTGTCGACGTCGTAGGGGATGCCGACCTGGTCGAGGATCAGGCGCATGGCCGAGATGATCTCCGGCGACTCCTTCCACAGGTAGGGCGGCACGGAGATGCGCGCACGCGCCTCGATGGACACCCCTTGGGGCACGTCGTCGATGATGCCGTTGCAGTCGTTGTCGACGCCGTCGTGGACTTCCGCGGTGGGCGGCGGCGCGTCGCAGACCCGCGCGCCGTCGCGGCAGACCCACCAGCTCTGGGAGCAGGCGCCCTTCTTGCCGGTACTGCAGCGATTCTCGTCCACCGGAAGCAGCCGATCCACCAGCGTGTCACAGTCGTTGTCGACCCCGTCGCAGCTCACCTCGACCTTCTCGATCCGCGGGTCGGTCGGCTTCAACTCGCACTTGGGTTGGGGCAGGTCGGCCGGCTCCGGAGTGCAGGCGACCGCCGCCACGATGCAGGCGAGCGCGCACAGGAGCACGCGGGTTGCGGGCCGGGGTGGAGCAGCTGGGCAGCGCACGACGGGTTCTCCGGGAGCAGAGCACGCCAGTTCTGGACGTGCGACACCGTTGAAGGTACAGCCAGCACGGCCGCGGAGCAAAAGACCGGACGGCCTCGGCGACCGCCGCTGGCGCTTTGGTCGCGCCATCGTCTACTCTGATCCCATTGTGCGGCCGGCGTGCACACGCCCCACGCCGCAGGAGGACTCGATGCCCAGTTGCCTGCCGACCCCGGCGACGGTCGGGCGCACTTCGATTTTTCGCTGGTGTTGGCTGGCCGCCATCGGCGCCCCGCTGGTGGCCGGCTGTGAGCCGCCCGGTTGGAAGGATGGGCCCCTCGCCGACACCGGCGCCGACGTGCAGACGGATACGGTCGACAGCGCCGGCGAAGGCGACGTCGCCAAGGACGCCGGCCCGGTGGATGCCGGCCCCAAGGTCGCCTGCCCCGAACACGTGCTGCAATGCCCGGTTGGCCAGGGCTGCCACGATGGCATGTGCGGCGGCTGCACCAAGGCCAGCGAGTGCCGGGCTTTGGAGGGCTGCGTCAACGGCGCCTGCGGTCGCTGCAAGAAGGCGGCCGACTGCAAGACGCCCAAGCAGTGCATCAACGGCTTCTGCCTGCGCAGACCCATCCGCAAGTGGAACCTGCTGGTCGACGACGCCAAGTTCAAGGGCATCCTGGCCAAGCCTTCGCTCAAGGAATACATCCCCTGCAAGCTGAAGGTCGACGACATCGTCTACGACAATGACTGCCAGGTACGCATCCGCGGCGGCGTCAGCAAGTCCTATCCGAAGAAGTCATTCCGAATCCGCTTCCCGCAGGACGCCGACCACCCGGGCTACAGCCGCAAAATCAACCTGCGCTCGGAGTTCAACGACCCCACATTCATGCGCAACTACCTGGCCTCGTGGCTCTTCGACCGGGTCACCGACGTGCCGACCCCGCGCGTCCGCTTCCGCAGGCTGGCGGTCAATGGCAAGGATCAGGGCGTCTACGCCGAAGTGGAACGCATTGGTGCACGATTCCGTCGCCTGCGTGGACGGGACGCCAAAGCCCCACTGTACGAAGCCGACCCACCCTCAGCCCTGGCCGCCAAGGGCGCCGGCGGGCTGATCAAGCTGCCCGGGGAGTCGGTCTACAAGCAGGCCTACCAGAAGCATAGCGACCCGGAGTCGGACTTCAGCGATGTCATCGCGCTCATCGAGAAGACCGTCTGGCCCGACTACACGGCCCTGGCGGGTGCCAAGTTCATCAACAGCGTCGTGGCCACCGGGCTGTACACGGACTACCTCGCTGCGCACGGGGTCATGCTCGGCGCCGACCACGTGCGCAAGAACTTCTACTTCTCCTTGCAGAAGACCACAGGCAGCAAGCGTTGGGAGTTCTATCCCTGGGATATGGACATGACATTCGGCTGCGAGTGGAAGGGCGGCGACGAGCTGAACTTCTGCACCGAGCTCAGCGACAAGGCGGCCTGGGATGCGGGCGCCCTGTCCGATCCCATGGTGGAGAACTACCCCACCAAGGAGTTCTACAACGCGCTCATCGACTCGGTGCTTCGCAACAAGCAGCTGCGGGGCCAGGTCATCGCGCGCATGTGCGGCATCTTGAAGTCACACGCGTGGACGGTGGAGCTGCCGGCGCTGATCGACGCCCTCGAGGACCAGCTGGTCGAGGACGTGGCCTCCGATCCCATGGACATGAACAAGTCTGCCAAGGAATACCGCGCCCAAGTGGAGAAGCTGCGTAAATGGGTGAAGAAGCGCAGCACGGTCCTGTCCTTCAACCTGGACTGCGACGGGTGATGGACCGCCCTCTCACCACGGTCTCCTTCATGCTGCCAATGCTCGCGCTGGCGGGCCTGTCCTGCAGCCCGACTGTCGCCAAGGTCGACCCCGATGACTTCGGCATGCCCGACGCCACCCCACTGGACGCCAAGGGACGCGGCACGAAGGCGGACATCAAGAAGCCGGTGGATACCGGCGGCTCGACCTGGCCGAAGATCGACGCCGGCGGCGACGCCGAGCCCGTCGCTTTGCACGCCTTTCAGCGCACCTATGGCGGCGTGCTCGGCGACGAGGGGCGGGCCATCGCGCCTCTGGCGGATGGCGGCCATGTGGTCGTTGGCTTCACCACCGCGTCCGGCGCCACCGAGTCCGACCTGCTGATTGTCCGCACCTCCTCCTGCGGCCTGCCGAAGTGGAGCCGCGCCTGGGGCGGTCCCGGTATCGATGTAGGCGAAGCGGTGGCCACACTGGGCACAGACCTGGTGGTGGCCGGCGTGAGCAGCAGCTTTGGGCCGAGCCCCGACATCTGGGTATTGCGCGCCGACGAGTACGGCGCCATCAAGTGGGGGCGTACCTACGGCGGCGAGTACGAAGACGCCGCAACCGCTGTCGCCGTCGACCTCGAGGGGCGAATCGCCGTCGCAGCGCGAACCCAGAGTTTCGGCGAGGGCACGCCCGGCCAGGACAACCTGCTGGTCATGCTGCTCGACGGCGCCGGCAAGGTCGCCTGGCAGCGTACCTGGGGCGGCGATGAAGACGACACGGCGTTCGACATCGCGGCCATGCCGGACGCCACGGGCAAGACTGGCGGCTACCTGATCGCCGGCGCTGTAGAGAGTTGGGGCACCGGCGCCGACGACGTCTGGCTCATGCGCCTGGATCCCAGCGGCAAGCTGCAGTGGTCCTTCGCCTACGGCAGCAAGGCGGACGAAGAAGGCCGCGCCCTGGCGAGAGCGCCCGATGGCGGCTTTGTCGTGGCCGGCTTCACCGACGGCTGGGGCGCCACCAACGACGACCTGATGGCGTTCAAATTCGACGGCGGCGGCAAGGTCAACTGGGCGTATCGCTACGGCAGCGCCGGGCACGCCCGCGCGGCCACCATGGCGCCTTTCGTTGGCGGATGGGTCATCGGCGGTCGGTTGGACGAGGAAGGCGAGGGCGACCAGGGCGCGCTGCTGCGCATCAACGTCAAGGGCGCGGTAATCGACAGCCGCTTCATCGGCGGCGGCAAGGGGGAGCATATCTCTGGTGTCTCGGTGGAGAAGAACAGCCGAGTGACCGCCATCGGTCACACCCGCAGCAAGGGCGCCGGACTGCGCGACGCCTGGCTGCTGCGCGACGAGAAGGACGCCAGCGCAGGCTGCAAGCAGGGCGCCGACCGAAGCGCCGAGCTGAAAGCCATGGAACTCAAACCCGCCCGGACCACGTTTGTGCCTCCGGCGGTGATCGGCCAGTTGAAGACCAAGAAGGCGCAGCCGGCCATCAAGACCCTGGACGGCGAGTCCTGGGGTAACCCCATCTGCCTGGGCAATCTCTGTCCTTGAGGGCCGCGTTCAGGCGCGGATTCGGATCAACGGCCGGCGGGGCGCTCGCCCTTCTTCGGCACCGCTCGACCCTTCTCGCCGGGCTCCGGTTTCGCGCCCGCGGGGCGTCCGGCCTTGGCGGGCGGCGTCTGCTTGCGCAGGCCAATGACGAAGCTGCGCGTCTCTGTGGCGCGGCCGTTGTCGAACTCGTGTTCCTCGATGACGGTGGCGCCATCGTCTGCAAAGCGACGCTCCGTGCCGTGCTTGACCTGGTCCCGGTAGGGGATCTCAGCCCAGTACTTGCCCTTGCGGGTGAACACCTCGGCGACGCCGTTGCGTTTGTCGCGCTTGACCGGCACCACCATGCGTGGCCGGCCATTGCCGTGATAGTGCACTTCGATGCCCCGGCGCTCGCCGTGCAGGTAGGTGGTCCTGGCTGCCGCGGTGCCGCGTTGATCCTGCAAACGCGCGACGCCATGTCGCTTGCCCGCCACCAGGGGCACAGACATGCGCACCACACCGGTGACGTGGTACTGGACCTCGACGCCCGCCGCCTCGGCCCCTCCTGAGGGGTAGCGACTCTGCAGCGCGCCGTTGCGGTGCCAGGTGCGGATTTCACCCTGCAATTTGTCGTCGGTATAGGGCAGCTCCATGCGCTTTTCGCCGCTGGGGTAGAAGCGCAACTCGGCGCCTTCCCGTTTGCCCTGAGCAAAGCGCACGCGCGAGAACAGGCGGCCATCTTCGCGGTAGAAGGTGCCCTCGCCGTGTCGTTTGCCCTTGGTCAGCAACGTCTCCGAACGCAGCGAGCCGCTCTGGTAGTAGATGCGCTCGATGCGGATGCCCTTGCGGCCGCTGGGGACCAGCTCTCTACGCCTGTTGCCGTTGTCGTAGAACCAGACCAGTCCGCCGCCGGGCAGGCGCTTGGCGTCGCCGCGCGCCCGGATGCGCTGCGTCCGCTTCAGCACGCCTCGAACCCAGGTCAGGATGGCGACCTTCTGGCGGCGGTGGTTGTAGCGGACCTCCTTGCCGTGCTTCAGCCCGTTGTCATAGGGCACGCTGGCCCACAGCCAGCCGGGTTTGGCATAGATGCGCCCGACGCCCTGCCGCTTGCCCGCCGACCGGGTGTAGATCGCGTTGCGCCGACCGCCCTTGTAGAATGTCGTCTCCTCGCCCTCAGCGACGCCGTTGACGAAGTTGATGTGGGCCCACTTCCAGCCCTTGGCGTGGAAGATGGTGCCGACACCCTGGTACTGGCCGTTGACGATGGGCAGGCTGGCCCACTGGTTGCCGTTCTCATGCCAGCGATTCTCGACGCCGCTGGCTTCGGGGTTGAACGGGAACTCGCTCTGCTTGGTGCCATCGGGGTACCACGTGCGCGCCAGGCCGGTGGGGTTGCCCTTGTCGAAGGGATACTCGCCCCGCTTCTGACCGCTCTCGTACCAGGTCGTGGTCATGCCGTGCGGCTTGTCGGCCACGTGCGCCTGTTCGGAGATCTTGTGGCCCGCCAGCGACCAGGTGACCACGAGCCCCTGGGCGTGGCCGTCCTCGCGCGGAATCTCAAGGTGCAGCTGGCCGGTCGGGTAGTAGCGCTTCTCGAGCCCGGTGATGCGGCCATCGACGAACGGGATCTCGATGTGTTTGCGACCATCAGCGTCGTAGATCAGGCCCACGCCATGGAGCTGCCCGTCGCGCCAGGGGAAGGCGGCCGTACGTTTGCCGGTGTCCGGATTGAAGCGATGCTCGTAGCCATCGAGGATGTCGTCTTTGTAGTTGAACGCGGCCGCGCGCCGGCCCTTTTCGTCGAAGAGGGTGGCGTGGCCGTTGCGGCGGTCGTCGACCCGCGTGGCCAGGAAGCGACGCTTGCCGTTCTCGTGGTAGTGGGTCTCGGGCCCGTGGCCTCGGCCGTCGGTATAGGTGACCTCGCTCCTGACCTTGCCCGAGTCATAGAAATGCCGCACCGGGCCGTGAATGATGCCGTAGTGATAGGTGTACTCTGCGTCCTTGCGGCCGGTCTTGTCGGCGTAGCGGGTCTCGACGCCGTGCTTGACGCCGGCGAGCAGCGGGAAGCGGGAGCGCAGCCAGCCGCTGGCGTAGTAGCCCTTGCCCTCGGGCGCCGGCACGCCCTTGCGGTAGAGGATCTCGCTCTCTTTCTCACCGGTGGGATACCAGGTGCGGAACCAGCCGTGTCGTTCGCCCTTGCGCCACTCACTGGTGATGATCACCTTGCCGTTGAAGTCGAATCGTTTCTCCAATCCGTGCAACTTGCCGTCGACGTGGGACAGCATGGCCGTCTTGCGCCCGGTGGCGTCGTAAATGGTGCGCGCGCCGCGCACCACGCCGTCCACGAGTCGATAACTCTCGCGCCGGATTCCGCTCTCCCAGTAGGCGACCACCAGGGCGACGCGCTCGTCGTTGGTGTACCGCATCATGTGTTGCGGTTTGCCGTTGGGGTAGTAGTGGGTGACGTCGATCTTGGTCCCGTCGCGGTAGTGCTCGACCCGCCGGGCGCGCCCGTCGTGGAAGCGCTCTACGACCTTGGCCTCGAGGGGCTCGGCGGCTGCTTTGGACTTGACTGCGGCCTTGGGTTTGGCGGCGGTCTTGGCCGCGGCCACCCTGTCGGTGGCGTTGGCGGCGTCTGCGTCAACGCCCACGAACGGTAGACCGCAGGCGGCGATCAACAAGGCGAGCATCGCGGTGCGAATACAGCTGCCCGGGCGACGCAGGGCCGCGGCCCACAGGACCTGCTTCTCAAGTTGGGGATTGTCGCTTGGCAAGGCGCATCCTCCCGTCGCCGCGGCTGAACCCGGGCGTGTCGGTACCGGCCAAGTCTACCCGCTGGCGCACAAACGTCGACCTTTCGCGTGCGCGGCGGAGGGCCGGGTCCGGCAACTTGTCCTGCCCGACGACAACGGCGTGACATTTGAGGACATCACTAGTACTACTTGATCGCATTTCCACAAGACACCAGAAATAAAGAGAGTCTGC
>CAYTLW010000052.1:0-47565 GCA_964438735.1 uncultured Enterobacteriaceae bacterium
TCTAGCGCAGCTGCGCCCCCCTAAAAACGGAAGCCGCCGCCCCGGGGGGCGACGGCTTCGTCGTTCAAACGCGATCGAGGTTTACTCGGTCTCGTTGTCGCGGAAGATGGCTGCCGTGCCGACCAGGTCGCACTCGGACTGAGTGGCCTTGGTGTCGCCCTTGCCGATCATCTGGAAGGTCGAGAGGATCTGATCGCAATCCAGATCAGCATGCGCCTCGGCGGTGTACTTGGCGGAGGCCAGAGTACCCGAGGAGTTGTAGCTGTACTGGAAGTAGTGCTGATCAGAAATCGCGAACTTCAGGGCCGACCAGGACGGGTCGTTCCACGCGCCGGGCTTGCTGTCGCAGCGCTCGTCGTTGTCACTGTCATTGCTGTCGATGCAGCAGTTGACGCCCGACGGGGTCGTGCCGACCTTCTTCGGGAACTGGCAGAGCACCTTGATGCCGGTGTCTTTCTGGGTACGCGGCGTGGTGTAGTACGCCGCGGAGCCCTTCTTGATGAGGTCCAACATCTCGTTGGCCTCAGCGGTCTTGGCGGAACGCATGTACTTGGTGAACTGCGGAACCGCGACCACCGCCAGGATGGCGATAATCGCGACAACGATCATGAGCTCGATGAGAGTAAATCCCTTTTTCATCTTTGTCCCTCCTGTGGGTTCTTTCTTTCCTCGGTGTTGTCTCCGCCGCCTTCGACGGAGGCCCCTCCGAGGAGCCCCTTTAGGCGATGGTCGGCCCCAATCCGTGCACAACCGATGCCAGATCCGTTGGATCCGTGATAACATCTTGACTACACATCAAATAATATCGCACGACGAAATCCCGTTGCGGACCTGCAGGGTGACAAAGATCGGCGTTCCGGCCGCAGCGGGGTGACGAATTTTGTCACCGGCGACCGTGCGCGTCAGGTCCGCTGCCGCTATGCTGCCGTGGCGGGGTTTGGATGAAGACATCGACACCGGTGGCGACGAAGCAGGCTTCGAGGCGGGGCGTTGCCCTGCTCCTGTTCACGATGCCCGGTCTGTTCGCCTGCTCGCCTGCTCGCCTGCTGAGGTGAGTGAGGGCGCGGCTTCGGCTCCGGATGTGGTCAACGACGCTCCCTCTGGCTGCCTGCAGGTCAGCTTGCGCGTGGACGGCAGCTGCTGCCCCGTGGGCCAGTTCTACGACTTCGACACGGATTCATGCCACAAGGTCGGCCCGCCGGAGTGCGCTGCGAGCATCCTGGACGAGAGCGCGACATGTCTGCCCAGCTGGTGTGTGCGCTATCGCGACGCCGATGGCCTGACCTGTCACACCGGCGCGTCGTCTTGTTTTCCCAGCGGCGATCCCTGCGACGCCGACGAGCTTGCCGCCGGCGTGGGTTGCCCGCCAGGCACGTGGCCGGCGGACGGGGGCGACTGCGTGCCAGCGGGCCTCGCGGAGCAGGCCAAGTCGAAGGTGGACCCCGTATCGGGCTTGCCGGATGTCGTCGGCCCGAAGGGTGCCCCGGTCCCCGGTGAGCTGCCCAAGCACGACAAGAACCCATTCTGCCGCGGCGCAGACGGACTCTTTCCCTGTGGCATGCAAGACGATGGCTGCCCCGACGGACAGGCACCCGATCCCCAGCAGGCCGACACATGTGTGCCATTTGGTGCTGGCTCCGGTTGCCCGGCAGGCTTCATGGTCGACATGAATGGTGACTTCGAAATCGGCCTGCCCGTGCCCTGTACGGCCGCCGCCTTCGCCTGCCCGGGCGACAAGTTCGGAGTGCCACCCCCCGGCCTGTCCATCCTTCACGTGGACTCCAAGGGTGCGAGCGGAGGCACCGGCAGCAAGTCCAAACCCCTCAACTCGCTCCAGGTGGCGTTGCAGGTGGCCAAGCCCGGCACGGCAATCCTGCTTGCCGACGGCGCATACGAAGGGCCGCTGGTGATCGACAAGGCCCTGGAGTTGCGCGGCCGCTGCACGGCAACGGTCCGTCTCCACAGTCCCGCAGGGGGGGCGGCGATTACAGTCGACGCGCCGCCAGGAGCCTCCGTGCGTGTGCGCGGACTGCACATCGAGGGCGACGGGGCCGGCATCCAGGTCACCGGATCGGGCAAGGTCGAGATCGAACAGGTCTGGCTGCGCCATCTACGCGGCCGCGCCCTTGGCGTCGCCGGCAAGGGCGCGAGCGCGACATTCCGCGAGTCCATCGCGGTGGGCATGACCTCGAGCGCGACGCCTGCAGACGACGCTGGAGTCCATGTGGCTGCGGGAGCGAAGCTGCAGATCGTGCACAGCAGGGTCGAGAAAGCGCGTACAGTGGGCGTGCGCGTGCAGGGCCAGGGGACACTCTTGGACGGCGACCTCCTGCTTGTGACGGGCACCCGGAACACGCCCAAAGGAACCGCGGGCATGGGCGTGCATATTCGGGACGGAGCGCGGGCGAATCTTCGTTCGACCAGGCTGTCGGGCAATCGCACGGCCGGGCTGGCGCTCGACGGCGCCGCGGCCGTGACCCTCACGGCGTCTGTCATCGACTATACGCTGCCGCAGGACGAGGGCTTGTACTACGGCAACGGGGCCAGGGTGGCCGGCGGGGCCTCCCTGCACCTGGTCGGGGTGCGCCTGTCTGGCAACGTGGAGGCGGGTCTTCAGGCGCGCGGCGCGGGAACACAGGTGCTGGCCCGCGGCCTGGTCATCAACGACACCCAGGCTCGCTACCACGATAAGTTGTTGGGGGCCGGCATGGCGCTCTACAAGGGGGCTGAGGCAGATGTCGCGCGGGCGCGCATCTCCGGGAACGCCGGAATTGGCGTCCAGGCGCTCGACCCCGGCACCCGAGTCGCCCTGAAGGACGTCCTTATCGACGGGACCGAGGCAAGCCCGGGCAACAAGGGGGCTGGCTTCGGCATTCAAGTCGCCGGTGGAGGGTACGTCCACCTGCGAAGGGCTCGTCTGAGCGGCAACAGGACCATCGGAATCGCTGTCGTGGGCGCCGGCTCACACCTGGATGCCGCCGCTTTGTTGGTGGACGCCACGCGATACAGGCTCTCCGATCACATGGGCGGCTACGGCATGATGGTCCAGGAAGGGGGGCACGCCCAACTGGTCGGTGCCCGATTCCACGCCAATCGAGTCGGCGGCATCGTGGTCGCCCATAAAGGCAGCCAGATCAGGGCCATCGGCCTGCTCGTCGATTCCACCCACTGGATCGATATGGACCTGCCTGACGGCTATACCGAAGAGGACTTCAAGTCGCGCGGCAAACATGGCAATGGCATCGTCGTCATCTGGCGTGCCCGCGCGGACATCAGCGGCTCCGCGGTGGTGGCCAATCACACGGCTGGTGTGCTGCTTTGGGGCAAGGAGGATCACGCCACCCGCGGCCGCCTCGTCGGAGTGCAAATCCGTGACACGAAAAGGGATGTTCAGAACACAGACGGGCAGGGCGTGGCCGTCCATGCCGGATTCGACCTGCTGCAGATGTTCGCCTGCCACCTGACGCGCAACGTGAGCGGCAACGTGGGATTCCGATTCGGCGGCGGAGTCATCGAACGCTCCGTGCTGGAAGACCCCCTGCCGGGCTATTACATCAAGCCCTGGCAGGACAACAAGCCGGCTGATGCGGGGGACACAGAAGGCGAGGCCATCAAATACGCAGATGGCATTCTCGGCAACTGGTTCAAGCCGTTGATGGTCAAGCAGAGCCTCATCCAGCGGCAAAGCCGGGCAGGCGCGCTGTTCAACGCGCCAGGGCATCCCTTGCACAGCGGTCCCGTCACGCTCTCGGGCACGGTCATCCGCGGCGGCGCCTACGGCCTGGCCACACAGGGCAAGCCTGGTCTCGTCATCGAGGGCAGCCTGATCTCTGGTACGTCCCAGAATATCGCCGGCGACCTCGGCCTGGTGATCCCCAATGCGCCCGACATGGTCGCCGGTTTTTGACCTCCAGCCACTGCTCGCTGCTCCCACGCGACTGTCAAATCACTCAACTACAACCGGCGATCTTGACGTGCGTGCAAGCTCCGGTCTTGGTGTCACAGGCGTCCGTGGTGCACTTATCCTTGTCGTCGCAGTCTTTGGCCTTGCCGCCACATTTGCCACTGGTGCAGGTCTCCCCAGCGGTGCACATGGCGTTGTCAGCGCAAGCGCCGCCGTCGCCGATGGCGGTCCACTTGCTGGTGCTCTTGGTGCCGTCGCAGACCTGGCAGGCGTTGGCCGGGTCGGCGATGCCCGCCACTTTGCATACGCCAGCGATCTGGCAGCCATCCGCCGTGGCCCGGGCCTGGCGAATGCGGCTGTTGCCGAAGTCGGCCACCCAGATGTTGCCGTGCACGTCGGTCGAGATCAGTGTCGGTGAGGAGAATCGTGCTGCGGCACCGACGCCATCTGTTGCGCCGGCAGGGCCGCCGGCGATGGTGTTGACGACGCCCTTGTAGAGCATGCGCAGGCGATGATTGCCGGTGTCGCCGACGTAGACGCGGCCGTCGGGTCCCAAGGCGACGCTCCATGGCCACCGGAATTGCGCGGTCAGCGCGTCACCGTCCAGGAACCCGTGCGCGCCGGAGCCTGCGATGGTGCTGACCTGCCCCTCGGGCGTGATGCGGCGCAGCCGGCGATTGATGTAGTCGGCCACGTAGACCTGGCCGTTGCCATCGACCGCGACGCCGATGGGGCCGTAGAACTTCGCCGCGGCGCCCTGTCCGTCGGCGTGTCCGGCGGCACCGCCAGCCAGCGTCGAGACCGTGCCGTCTGGCAGCACGACGCGGATGCGATGGTTGGCGTAGTCGCCGACGTAGATGACACCGGTCTTGGACAGCGCGATGCCGATGGGCTGGTTGAAGCGCGCGTTGGCGCCCTTGCCATCGGCCCAGGCGCCGATGCCGTTGCCGGCGACGGTCGTGGTGGTGCCGTCGGCGGCCACCTTGCGGATGGCGTGACTGTAGCGATCGGCGACGAAGACCGTGCCGGCGCCATCGACGGCGACACCGGAGGGCCGATTGAACCAGGCGTCCGTGCCCTTGCCATTCTTCAGGCCCTCCTGGCCGCCACCGGCCAGCGTGCTCGTGGTGCCATCTGCGGCGACCTTGCGGATCCGGTTGTTGTTGTAGTCGCCGACATAGGCCACGCCCTTGGCATCGACCGTGACGCCGGCCGGGTTCTTGAAGCGCACATCCACGCCCTTGCCATCCTGGAAGCCCGCGGCGGTGCCGGCCACCGTGGTCACCCAGACCGACTTGCCGGCGGTGCACTTGCCATCCTTGCAGGTGTCGCCCTGTGTGCACGGGCTGCCGTCATCACAGGCGGCCGTGTTGTTGGCGTGGCTGCACTTGCCGCTGGTGCAGGTGTCGGTGGTGCAGGGATTCTTGTCGTCGCAATGGGCGTCCTGGGCGCAGAAGCCGGCGCAACCGACGATCTTGGTATTGACGCAGGCGCCGGTGACGCCGTCGCAGGCGTCGGTCGTGCACTTGTCGCCGTCGTCGCAGCTGTTGGCCTTACCGGCGCACTTGCCGCCGGTGCAGACGTCCTTGTCGGTGCAGGCGACGTTGTCGACGCAGGCGCCGCCGTTGGCCGTCGCGGTCCAGTCCTTGGCGTTCTTGGCGCCGTCACAGCGCTGGCAGGCGTTGGCCGGATTGACCAGGCCGTTGCGCCAGCAAGCTCCCCCGATGACACAGGGGGTGGCGGTCGCTCGCACGCGCCGCACGCGATGGTTGCTGCGGTCGCCGATGTAGAGCTCGCCATGGGGGCCGAAGCTGACGCCGCGCGGGCTGTTGAGCCGGGCCACGTTGGCCTCGCCGTCGTCGTTGCCGGGCGCACCGCTGGCGGCCCAGGTGCTCACCGTCCCGTCGGCGGCGACGCGGCGAATGCGACGATTGTTCTGATCTGCGATGTACCAGTCGCCATCGGGGCCCCAAGTCAGGCTGCGCGGATAGGCGAATCGCGCCGCGCTGCCCTTGCCGTCGGCGTAGCCCTCGGTGCTGCCGGCCAGGGTGGTGACCACGCCCTCGGCGCTGATCAGCCGCACCCGGTGGCCGACGAAGTCCAGCGCAGCCAGGTCGCCAGACGGCGATACGGCCACGTCGATCGGGCCCAGGAAGGTGGCCAGGGCACCCTTGCCGTCGGCCTGGCCGGGCGTGCTGCCGGCCAGGGTGGTGACGGTGCCATCGGGCAGGATGCGGCGGATGCGCCGATTGCTGTAGTCGGCCACGTAGACCACGCCCTTGGCGCCGACATCGAGGCCATAGGGATTGTAGAATCGAGCCGCCGAGCCCTTGCCATCCTGCCAGCCCGCCGCCGCCTGGCCGGCGAGGGTGCTGACCATGCCGTCGGTGGCGATGACGCGGATGCGCTGGTTGGCGCGGTCGACGACGAAGACCTTGCCGGCGGGACCGACGGCCACGTCGACGGGGTCACCGAAGGAAGCCTCTGTGCCCTTGGCGTCCTTGAAGCTGGGCTGACCATTGCCGGCGACGGTGCTCACGGTGCCATCGGGCGCGATCTTGCGCACCCGATAGTTGCCCCGATCGGCCACGTAGACGTTGCCCTTGCTGTCGGCGTCGACGCCATGGGGGGTATGGAAGCGGGCCTTGCTGCCTTTGTCGTCGATCCAGCCGGCCACGGAACCGGCGACGGTGTCGACCCAGACCTTGTCGCCGGCTTTGCAGCTGCCACCCGAACAGGCATCGCCCTGGGTGCAGGCGTTGCCGTCGTCGCATGGGGCGGCGTTGGTGGTGTGCTTGCAGGCGTTGCTGATGCAGTCATCCGTCGTGCAGACGTTCTTGTCATCGCACTGGGAGGCCGACTCGCAGTAGCCGTTGCAGCCGATGATGGGCTGGTTGACGCAGGCGCCGGTGGTCACGTCGCAGGCGTCCTTGGTGCACTTGTCCTTGTCGTCGCAGGAGACGGCCTTGGCCTGGCACTTGCCGCTGGCGCAGGTATCCGGCCGGGTGCAGAGCGCGCCATCGACGCAGGCGGCGCCGTCGCCCTTGGTGGTCCAGGCTGTGGACGACTTGGTGGCGTTGCAGACCTGGCAGCCATCGCCCGGCGCGGTGATGCCGCCGGTCCAACACGTGGAGCTGATGAAGCAGGTCGCGGAGGTGTCGCGCACGCGTCGGATGGCGTGGTTGGCGTAGTCGCCCACGTAGACGTAGCCACGCTTGTCCACCGAGATGCCGATGGGCGGTCCGAAGCGGGCCGCGCCGGAGGCGCCGTCGATGTAGCCCTGGGAGGTGCCGGCGAAGAGGGTCACCAGGCCGGCCGGACTGAGCTTGCGGATGCGCCGATTGACATGGTCGGCGATGAAGACGTTGCCGCTGCTGTCCACATCCAGGCCCCAGGGCCGGTTGAATCGGGCCGAGCCCGCCACGCCGTCCTGATAGCCGGCCACGCCGCTGCCGGCGACGGTGGTCACCTTGCCGCCCGGGGTGACCTTGCGGATGCGATGGTTGCTGTAGTCGGCCACGAATACGTTGCCCGCGCTGTCCACGGCCACACCGATGGGATTGCGGAAACGGGCCTGGGCGCCGACGCCGTCGGCATATCCGGCTGCGCCGCCGGCGAGCGTGGTCACCGTACCGTCGGCGCGTACGCGGCGGACTCGGTGGCCGCCGTAGTCGGCGACATACAAAACGCCCTTGGAGTTCGTGGCGACGCTGTAGGGATGGCTGAAGCGCGCCGCTGAGCCCTTGCCGTCGGCGAATCCGTGCGAAGAGCCGGCCACGGTGCTCACCTTGCCGGCCTTGTCGATGGCCCGGATGCGTGCATTGACCGTGTCGGCGACATAGAGCGTGTCGCCGAAGATAGCCACGTCGCTGGGATAGTTGAACTGGGCCTGCGCCTTGGCGCCGTCGGCCCAGCCGGCGAAGCCATTGCCGGCCCATGTGGTCGTCGTGCCGTCGGCGGCCACGCGGCGGATGCGATGGTTGTGCCGATCGGCGACGAAGTGGTTGCCGCCGTCATCGGTGGCGAGGCCGAATGGCCGGTTGAGGCGGGCGTCCGTGCCCTTGGCGTCCTTGTAGCCGGCGGTGCCATTGCCGGCGACCGTGCTCACCTGGGTGAGGCCGCCGGCGGTGCACTTGCCGAGCACGCAACCGGCGCCCCAGTTGCAGTCGTTCTTGTCGGCGCAGTCGGCATCCTTGGCGCAGTTGCCGCCACAGCCGATGATGGGTTTGTTGACGCAGCCGCCCGTCTTGGCATCGCAGCCGTCCAGGGTGCACTTATCCTTGTCGTCACAGCTCACCTTGGTGCCGGAGCACTTGCCGGCCTTGCAGCCATCCTTGGTGGTGCAGGGGTCGCCATCTGTGCAGGTGGAGCCGTCCTTCTTGGCCGACCACTTCGAGGTGCTGCTCGCCGCCACGCAGGCCTGGCAGGCATCGGCCGGATTGCTCGCGCCGTTGACGTAGCAGACGCCGCTGATGGCGCAGGGTGCCGACGAGTCGCGGATGCGGCGAACCCGCTGGTTGCTGCCATCGCCGACGTAGACGTAGCCGGAAGGATCCACGTGCAGGCCGGCCGGGAAGCGGAACCTGGCCGTTGAGGCGGCTCCGTTGACCAGGCCCTGGAAGCTGCCGGCGAAGGTCGAGACGGTGTTCCCAGAGATCAGCCGGATGCGATGGTTGTAGCGATCGGAGATCAGCAGGGCGCCGCCCGGCCCCACCTGGATGCCCCAGGGGCGGTTGAAGCGCGCCGTGGCCAGGGCGCCGTCCAGGAAGCCGCCAGTGCCGCCAGCGACGGTCGTCACCACGCCGGATGAGGTGACCTTGCGCACGCGATGATTGCGCTCGTCGGTGACCCAGAGGGTGCCCCCGTCGTCCACCGCCACGCCCTGCGGATAACGGAAACGCGCGGCGCTGCCCTTGCCGTCGGCGAAGCCCCACACTCCGCCGGCCAGGGTGCTGACCTGGCCGCCGGCGATCTTGCGGATGCGATTGTTGGTGCGGTCGGCGACATAGATGACGCCACCGCCGGTCACGGCCACGCCCCATGGGTGGTAGAAGCGGGCCTTGGCAGCGGCGCCGTCGATGGCGCCCTGGGTGCCGTCGCCGGCGACCGTGGTGACGGTGCCGTCCAGCTTGAGCAGGCGAATGGCGTGGCTGTCCCGATCGGCGACCACGATGTCGCCGGAGGGATGCCAGGCCAGGTCGAAGGGTCGGTTGAACCAGGCCTTGGCGCCGACACCGTCCAGCAGTCCGGCCTTGCCCGCGCTGCCGGCCAGCGTGCTGACCTTGCCGTCCGCGGCGATGCGCCGGATGACGTGGTTGTTCGAGTCGGCCACGTAGACGTTGCCCTTGCCGTCGGACAACACGCCATAGGGATAGGAGAACTTCGCCGTGGCGGCCGCGCCGTCGACATATCCGACGGTGCTGCCGGCCAGGCTGTCCACCCAGATGCCCTTGCCCGTGACGCACTTGCCGTCCTTGCACAGGTCGCCGGCGGTGCACTTGTTGCCATCCTCACAGGGCCCGACGTTGTTGGCGTGGGCGCACTTGCCGGTCTGGGCGTTGCAGCTGTCGTCGGTGCAGGCGTTGGCGTCGTCGCAGCTCTTGGCCTTGCCGGCGCAGACCAGCTTGCCGGCTACGGTGGCGCAGACGTCGCTGGCGGTGCAGACGCTGCCGTCATCGCAGGAGGCGCCCTCCTTCATGGGCGCGTGGGCGCAGTTGCCGGTCTTGATGTCGCAGGTGTCGGTGGTGCACGGGTTGTTGTCGTTGCAGGTCTTTTTGTTGCCGGCGCACTTGCCCGACGCGCACTTATCCGAAGAGGTGCAGGGGTTGTTGTCGTTGCACGCCTTGGAGTTGGCCGAGGAGACGCACTTGCCCTTGTCGCAGGACTCGTCGGTGCAGACGTTCTTGTCGTCGCAATCGGACACCGTGTTGCAGTAGCCGCCGCAACCGGGGATGCCTTTGAAGATGCACTGACCGGTGGCCGGGTTGCAGGAGTCGTTGGTGCATTTATCGCTGTCGTTGCAGACCTTCTTCGGGCCGGCCACGCACTTGCCATCCTTGCAGGCGTCGCCCGTGGTGCAGCCGTCGAAGTCGTCGCAGTTGGTGGTGTTGTTGTTGTTGACACAGCCGCTGTTCGGGCTGCAGCCGTCGTTGGTGCAGGGGTTGTTGTCGTTGCAGTTCAGCGGCGTGCCGGTGCACTTGCCTTTGAAGCAGGCGTCGTCCTTGGTGCACTTGCTGCCATCGTCGCAGGGGCCGGTCTTGAACGTGTAGCTGCACTTGCCGCCGACGCAGGACTCGTCGGTGCAGGCGTCGTTGTCGTTGCAGTGCTTGTCGTCGGTGCAGTTGCCGCCGCAGCCGATGATGACCGTGCTGGAGCACTTGCCCGTCGTGGTGTCGCACTTGTCGCTGGTGCACTTGTCGCCGTCATCGCAGTTCTTCTTGGGACCGGCCACGCAGGCGCCGTTGTTGCACGTATCGTTGACGGTGCAGGCGTCGCCATCCTTGTCGCAGGGCTTGGCGTTGTTGCTATTGACGCAGCCCTTCTTCGGGTCGCAGATGTCGTTGGTGCAGGCGTTCTTGTCGTCGCAGTCCAGCTTCTTGCCGGCCGCGCAGGCGCCCTTGGCGCAGGAATCACCCAGTGTGCAGAGCGAGCCGTCTGCGTCGCAGATCTTGCCGTCATTCTCCAACTTCTTCTTGCACTTGCCGTCTGCGGGATCGCAGGAGGTGGTGGCGCAGGCGCCGTCTCCTGAGGTGTCGCATTTGATCACTGTCTTCGGGTTGGGATCGCACTGGTAGGGCACCTTCGCCTTGTTGCAGTAGAGCACGCCGTTGCACGGGTTGCCGTCGTCCTTGGACTTGCAATCGCCATCGTTGGCGCAGGCGCAGATGTTGGTCCCCGGGACGCACTTGCCGGCGCTGCAGGCGTCGCCGACGGTGCACTCGACGCCGTCGTCACATTTGGCTGTCGTGGGCGTGTTGATGCAGCCCTTCTTGGGGTCGCAGACGTCGCTGGTGCAGGCGTTCTTGTCGTCGCAGTTCTTCTTCTTGCCGGCGCATTTGCCGGCCAGGCAGGCGTCGGCCTCGGTGCAGACATCGCCGTCGTCGCAGAGACCGCCGATGGTGGCGTTGCTGCAGCCCTTGGCGGCGTCGCAGAGGTCCGCTGTGCAGACATTCTTGTCGTCGCAGTCCAGCTTGGTGCCTTTGGTGCACACGCCCTTGAGGCACTTATCTCCGACCGTGCAGGCGGAGTCGTCAGCGTTGCAGGCCAGTCCCTCGCTGCCGCTGCCGTCGTGCATGCACTTGCCGGTCTTGGCATCGCAGGCGTCCTTGGTGCAGGCCTCGTTGTCGTCGCAACCCTTCTTCTTGCCCGGGGTGCAGACCTTGTCCTTGCAGGCATCGCCAACGGTGCACGCGTTGCCATCGGCGTCACATGGGGCGCTGTTGGCGACGTTGCTGCAGCCGGCCTTGGCGTCGCAGGCATCTGTGGTGCACGGATTCTTGTCATCGCAGGATTGGGCCTTGCCCTTGAGGCACGCGCCCGCCTTGCAGACATCGCCCACCGTGCAGACGGAGCCATCGGCGTCGCACGCATCGCCGTCGCTGCCGGCGCCATCCCAGGCGCACTTGCCGGTCTTGATGTCGCAGCTGTCTGCGGTGCAGGCGTTGTTGTCGTCGCAGAGCTTTTTGGTGCCGGCGAGGCAGACCTTGTCCTTGCAGGCGTCACCGACCGTGCAAGCGTTGTCGTCGGCGTTGCAGGGGGCCGTGTTGACGGTGAAGACGCAGCCGGTCTTGGCGTCGCAGCTGTCGCTGGTGCACGGGTTCTTGTCGTCGCATGCCAGCTTACTGCCGGCCACGCACTTACCCTTATCGCACTTGTCGCCGCTGGTGCACTGGCTGCCGTCGGCGTCGCAGGGGTTGCCCTCCTGCTTGGCGACCATGTTGCACTTGCCGGTCTTGGGGTCGCAGCTGTTGGCCGTGCAGAAGCTGTCGAGGCTGCCATCGCACTTGACCACGGTGGTCGGATTGATGGTGCACTTGAAGGGCGCCTTGGACTTGTCGCAGAACAGCTTGCCGAGGCAGACATTGGCCGGGTTCTTCTTGGCGCAGTCGTCGTCGATGGTGCAGTCGCAGGTGTTGGTGCCGGCGATGCACTTGCCGTCCTTGCAGCTGTCGCCAACCGTGCATGGGCTGCCGTCGTCGCAGCCCGCGGTGCTCGGCGTGTGGGTGCAGCCCGTCTTGGCGTCGCAGCCATCGGTGGTGCAGTGGTTGTTGTCGTCGCAGTCGCCCGCGTCCTTGCTCACGCCCTTGCACTTGCCCTTGTTGCAGCTGTCGAAGTCGGTGCACTTATCGTCATCGTCGCAGGGGTTGGTATTGAGGCTGAAGCTGCAGCCGCCGTCCGGGTTGCAGACGTTGGTGGTGCACAGGTTGCCGTCATCGCAATCCTTGGCTTTGCCGACGCACTTGCCATCGGCGCAGGCATCGCCGCTGGTGCACTTGTTGCCGTCGTCGCAGTCGGTGTTCAGGGCGGTGTGGCTGCAGTCTCCGGTGGCGCTGTCGCAGGCGTCTTTGGTGCAGACGCTCTGGTCATCGCAGTCCTTGGCCTTGCCGCCGGCGCAGGCTCCGGCAGCGCAGAGTTCACCGGTGGTGCATGCGTCACCGTCGTCGCAGGGTGCGGTGTTGTTGTTGTTGGTGCAGCCGGTCTTGGCGTCGCAGCCATCGTCGGTGCATGGATTGTTGTCGTCGCATTGGGCCGCCTTGCCGGCGCAGCCATCGGCGCCGCAGGCGTCGTCGATGGTGCAGGCGCTGCCGTCATCGCATTTATCGCCCGCATTGGCCGGTAGGTGGCTGCAGTCGCCCGTCTTGGCGTCGCAGCTGTCGGTGGTACACGCGTTGGCGTCATCGCAGTCCTTGTCGGCGCCAGCGACGCACTTGCCGTCGGCGCATGCGTCGGTGGTGCAGAGGCTGCCATCGGCGTCACAAGGGCCCGATTTATCGCTCATGGCGCAACCGGCCTTGCCGGCGCATTTGCCGCTGGTGCAGGGGTTGTCGTCGTCGCAGGTGTCTTCGTCCGTCTTGCCGTCGCAGTTGTTGTCGAGCCCATCGCAGGACTCCGGCCCGGGCACGATGGCCGAACAGGGGGCGAGGCCTTCGGCGCCGCATTTCCGCTTGCCGTTGCAGACCAGCGCCTCGCCGTCGGCCGTCTCCTTGCTGCGCGAGCAGGTGGTGGACAGGGACTTGGCGATCGCGCTCGCCGAACAGGCGCAGGGTCCTGGCGTGCCCTCGGCGTCGGGAGTGGGTACGCACCAGCTCGCCGTGTCGCCTTCGGTCGTCTTGCCTTGCCAGCAGGAGAAGCCGCTGTCGCAGTCGCCGTTGTCGACACAAATGGGGGCGCAGAAGTTGCCCGCATCGCCGTGTACGACGCACGAGAGCTTGGACTGGCCGGTGGGATCGCAGGTCTGCGAAGACGTGCAGGGATCGCAGAGGGTCCCGGTCTGCGCACCGGCGTCCGGCGGACCGGCATCTGCAACAGCGGCGTCCTGTACAACCACGTCGGTCTTCGGCAGTGCGTCCGGCTCCGAGATGTCGGTCGGCACAGTGTCCACGCCGATGTCCGCGCCGCCGACGGGGCCGATCACGGCCTGGTCGTCGGCGCAACCCCAAAGGAGGCACGCGGCGAGCAGCGGGGCGAAGAAGGGATGGATCGATTCGATGGCACGGCGTGTAGTCGGGGTGCGGTGCGACATGGCTTCCTCCAGGAGGCGGGGTCGGACCATCGTGCCGTTCGTGGCGTCGCCTTGTAAAGCGCCCGCGCATGCGTGGGCCGATGCAGCGTCTCTCCACTTGACATGGCGGTATGAAAACGCCGTACTGATCTCTGTTGTGTGAACGATTCACCGGGGGAGAGGGACATGTACAAACACTGCCTTGCGCTGGGGATAGGCGCGCTGATGCTCACGATGGGCGCCACCGCGGCGTGGGCCACGGCGCCCACTTCGACCTCCTTGGAGGGCTTCGTCAGCGCCACGGGCGGTGGGCCCGTAGCCGACGGCGACTACTCGTTCACGTTCGCCCTGTACAAGGCCGAGAACGGCGGCAAGGCGATGTGGAGTGAGGGCCCGGTCAAGGTCGCCATCAAGAGCGGTCGCTTCAGCTATGTGCTGGGCACGAGCAAGCCGATCACGTCGACCCTGCTGGCCGGTCTGGGTCAGGCCTGGCTCGCCCTGGAGATCGGCGCCAACCCGCCGCTGCCGCGCATTCGTCTGCGCTCGGTGCCCTACGCGCTCGAGGCGGCGCGGGCGGCGTCGGTGTCGTGCAGCGGCTGCCTGACCGGAGCCCAGCTCAAGGCGGGCAGCATCTCGGCCAACAAGGTCGGCTTCACCTACGCGGGCTCCAAGACCAAGGGCGGGCCGGCCAACATGGCGCTCGGCCTGGCGTGCACCGGCTGTGTCAAGGTGGACATGCTCAAGATCGACAAGACCCTCGACCTGGGCGGCAACGGCCTCAAGGCCAAGTCCATCGCCGCTGGCAACGTCAACGCCACCAGCATCGCGGCGCAGAGCTTCCAGGGAGACGGCAGCAAGTTGACCGGCATCAAGACGGCCGCCGGCAACTGCGGCAAGAAGGGCCACGTGGTCAAGGGCATCAAGAACGACGGCTCGCTCATCTGCGTGCCGGCCATGGACCCATCGGCCCTGCCGCCGGACGGCCTGGACGAGATCTCCAACGGCCTGCTCACCAACCAGTTCACCGACAGCCAGGCCAGCGGCAAGACGCCGGTCAAGATCCCCGACAACAACCCCACCGGCGTCGGCGACACCCTGATCTTCCCCGATGTGGGCCTGGCGCAGAAGCTGCAGGTCAACATCCACGTGACCAACAGCGACACCAAGACGGTGACCATCGAGCTCTACGACCCGAACAACAAGAAGTACGTGCTCTACAACAAGGGCGCCAAAGGCAAGCTGATCAAGACCAGCTACCCGACCCCCACCAAGACCCTGAGCGGCGACCTGACCACCTGGGTTGGCAAGAATCCCAAGGGGAAGTGGCGCATCAAGGTCATGGATACCGGCTTCAAGAACAACACCACCGACGGCGCCATCGTCGCCTGGAGCGTGTCGATTCAGACGCTGTCATCCAAGAAGGTGGCCGCCGAGGGCGTCTTCCACGCCAACAAGGGCCTGCAGTTGATGAAGGCCAAGAACCACCCCATCAAGTGCACCACAGACAGCTTCGGCTTCCTCTACGCCAACCCGGGTAAGAACGCCATCTTTGCCTGCAACGGCAAGGAGTTCGTGCCCATCGCCCTGACCCCTCTCGGCTCGGAGAACAACCCGGCGACCGACTGCAAGCACCTGCTGACCGTGCAGCCCGGGACCATCTCCGGACCGTACTGGATCGACACCGACGGCCCGGGTGGCAACGCGTCGTTCCAGACCTTCTGTGACATGGAGACCGACGGCGGCGGCTGGACCCTGGCCATCAAGGGCACGTTGAACGGCAGCTACAACGGCAGCTTCAACAAGGGGCTCAATGACAACAGGGGCTTCATGAAGTCATTCAACCGACTGCACTTCAAGGACATCCTGGTCAAGATGGGTACCTACCAGAGCAGCAAGGATTGGGTCA
Source organism: uncultured Enterobacteriaceae bacterium (assembly GCA_964438735.1). Classification (GTDB taxonomy): domain Bacteria; phylum Myxococcota_A; class UBA9042; order UBA9042; family UBA9042; genus CAYTLW01. Next base: position 15,532 of record CAYTLW010000052.1, read on the forward strand.
GCTTCCACGGCGTCGGCAACGGCAGCCAGACGCTGGATCACCGCATCAAGAACTGCTGCAACGGCAGTCACGGCGTAGACTACAACAAGGACGCGCCGCACAAGGCCACCAAGCGCAGCCCGAGCCTGGCCAAGGTCGCCGAGATGGAGGCGCTCTCGCTGCGCATGTCGCAGACCTCGGGGCCCAACGACGCGATGTTCTTCGTGGTGACCCGCAAGTCGCGTTCGGCCTGCAACAACTACAATCCCGTGAGCAGTTACCGGTACGTCAACACCTCGTGCATCGGCGTGCAGCTCGGCTTTGGCCAGGGCAACTACTCCTGGAGCAGTTGGACCACGTGGACCGGTTGGAAGACCGGCTGCAACCAGGCCGGTTACTGGGGCGGGTCGACGTCCAAGTGCACCTCCAACGGCGGCGTGTTCGTGCGCTAACGCAGCCTGGGTATCGATTATCAAGGTTGACCGACGCCGACTTGCGCCCACTCCGTCATGGTTCTACCCTCGCCTCGAACGGGCATGTCGGTCGACCGCGTGGTCGGTTGGAGCGCAGCTTGAGCAGTCCTGGCCACCATCGATGGATGCGTAGACTTGCGGCCCTGGCCGTCGCTTTCACACTGACGATGACCGGCCTGCCCAGCCCCGTTCACGCCGGCGACAACTCCCATAAAGCCGCAGCCATGGCCGCCCTGAAGGTGGCCAAGCACTACTACAAGGCCAAGGAGTTCAACAAGGCGGCCGAGCGTTTTCACGAGGCCTATCGCATCGACCCGAATCCGGCCTTCTTGTTCAACGCCGCGCGCGCCGAGATGCGCGCCTTCAAGCTCAACGCCGCCGAGAAGAACTTCAAGCGGTACCTGGGCTTGAAGGGCATCGACAGCGAGGGTCGCAGACGCGCCAAGGTGCACCTGGAAGAGGTGGCCGACCAGCGCAAGGTCATCGCCGATCAGAACAAGGCCATCGTGGAGCATAAGCAGCGAGCCGTGGTCGCCGAGAAGCGGGCCGCCACGGCCGCAAAGACGGCGCCGCGTTCCGACTGGTTGACCGTCGGCCTGTGGGCGGGCGGTGGCGCGGTGCTGGCCACATCGGGATTGCTCTACTTGCTGGCGCGCGCGGGCCGAACCGATACGAATGCCATGGTTGTGACCAACGACCAGGAGCTCCAGGCCCACAACGAGCAGGTCGAATCTCAAAACGGTCTGCGCAACGTCGCCGTGGGTTTTGCCCTGCTCGGCGCCGGGTTGGGCACGTGGGCAGTCCTGCGCAGCGGCAGTGATGGCGACGCCACCGCCGACGCCAGTTCCCATGGGCTGCGCGTGGCGCCCTGGTTCGATGGTCGCGGTCTGGCCATCGGCGGGCGGTTCTGAACATGGTCTGCGCACACACCCGCAACCGCGACTCCCTTCGGCGGCCCGCGCGTCTGTTGCTGCTGGCCGCCGCCGCGATGGCGCTGACAACCTGCCTGGCCGACCCGCGGACCGACGAGCAGCTTCGCACCTCGCCCGAATGGGGCGGTTCCAGCGGCACCGGCGGCCCGACAGGCGGTGGAGAGCCGGTCTGCAACGGCACCATGCTGGCGCAGTTCAACAACTCATCAGAAGACGCGCTGGCCAGCTGTTTTCTGCCGCCGGAAAAGTGCAAGTCGAACGACAACCCCAACGGGCTGGGCTGCGTGACCAAGTGCTTGATGAAGCGGAACGTGCCAAAGGACTGCGCCGTCTGCATCGCCGACCGGACCCCCTGCGTGCTCGACAAGTGCAAAAGCAGTTGCCTGCCTTCCGGCTTCCCGGCTGCCGACAAGATGCTGCCAATCGCCTGCCCGAAGTGCGTGCACGCCGAATGCTCCGAAGATCTCCGGCCGTGCACTGAGCACACGGCTCCCTGATCCCTGAATCGGGTCCTGGGAGGGATTCATGCTCCACCTGATCGGCGTCGCCCTGGTCGGCGCGATCCTCGGCACCGCCATGGATCGGCTGCACCTGATGTACGGGGTGCTCAGCTATTACGACATCACGTTGATGGGCCAGGCGAAGTTCGTGCCCGTGGGCATGGCCATCGCCGCTGTCGCGTTGGTATTCGGCCATCGCACCCTGGTCCGTTTGCGTGGCGCCATGGCCGCGTCCGTCGGCATCGGCGCGGTCATCACCTACGTGGTCTTCCTGCTCATCGCCTTTGGGGCGACGGTGTTCTTCCAGGAACATCCCAAGTATCTGGCCATCGGCCTGGCGGTGGCGTTCCTGCCCGTCATCGGCAGCCATCCCTACAACGGCTTCGCGCTGCTTTGCGTGCTCGCGGCGCTGATCGGGACCGGCGTGGAGATCGTCATGGTCAAGCAGGAGATGTTCCGCTACCTGCACCCGGACTGGCAGGGGGTGCCCATGTGGCTGCCTTCGCTCTATCTGTGGGCGGCGGCGGCTGGCGCGCAGGCGGATCGCTACCTGCACGAGAACATCGCGGTCAAGAAGACGCGCGCCGGGGCAGCGACCGGCCGAGGCACGCGGCGACGCTGAGCGGCGCGCGACGCCGCACCGGGAATCCAGACAAAAACCTTCGTAAGCCCGAGGTGCTGCGGCTCGGGCACTGGGCCGGGCAGGTCCGGTCGCCTAGCGTTGGGGCGCCAAGGAGTGCCCCATGCCTGCCCAATCTACCCGCGCTGCGGGCCTGTTCGTCGCCCTGTTCGCCGTGGGAGCCTGCACAGCCGAGGACACGACGCCCACCTGGCACGGCGACATCCGGCCGATCGTGGAGGCCCGCTGCGTCAACTGCCATGGCCCCGGCGCGATCGGGCCGTTCCAGCTGGACACCTACGCCGGCGCCAAGAAGGTGGCGAGCGCCATGTGGCATGCCGTGCACAGCCGCGAGATGCCGCCCTGGCACGCGTCGGACGAGGTCAAATACGCCGGCGATCCCAGCTTGACCAAGGCGCAGATCCAGGCGGTCAGCGACTGGGTCGCCGGAGGCACGCCAGAAGGCGACCCGGACGCCCCGGGAGCGACCATCGCGAAGGTGGGGCTGGCCCTGTCGCGAGTCGACCGGGAGCTCAGCATGACCGCGTCCTATACGCCCAAAGCAGACGTCGACGACGACTATCGCTGCTTCCTGATCGACTGGCCGGAGCCGAAAGATACCTTCGTCACCGGATTCAACGCCCGGCCGGGCAACCTGGCCAATGTGCACCACGTGGCGGTCTACCTGCTGTCGCCGAACGCGCCCCTGGCAGACGACGCGTTCAAGGGGCTCGCCGAGTTGGATGCCAAGGAAGACGGGCCTGGCTACACCTGCTACGGCGGGCCCAGCGGCGCCAGCGGGCTCAAGGTGCCCATCCAGCAGATAGGCCAGTGGGTGCCGGGGATGCAGGGCATGGACTTCCCCGCCGGCACCGGCATCCCCGCGCCGGCCAAGTCACGGATCGTGTTGCAGGTCCACTACAGCATGGAGTTCGCCCCACCTGGGCCGGACAAGACGAGCCTGGAGTTCAAGCTGGACTCCAAAGTGGAGCGCAAGGCGGCGTTTGCTCCCTGGCTGGACCTTGTCTGGCCGCTGGGCAACATGCCCATCGCTGCCGGAGACCAGGTGGCCAGTCACATCAAGACCGACGATCCGCGCGAGTTCTGGAAGATCTTCACCGGCGACATGGACACCTCCCAGGGCTTCGTCATCCACTCTGCGCTGCTGCACATGCACACGCTGGGAAGCACGGCCCACACGGCCATCGAGCGCGCCGACGGCAGCGAGCAGATGATCCTGCGCGTGCCCCATTACGATTTCGATTGGCAGCGCATCTACGTGCTCGACAAGCCGCTCACCTTCGTGCCCGGAGACAAGCTGACCGTCCGCTGCCAGTGGGATAACGGCCCCGCCAACCAGGTGAAGATCAACGGCAAGGTGCGCACCCCTGCCGACGTCAACTGGGGCGAGGGCACGCTCGACGAGATGTGTGTGGCCAATCTCTACATCTCAGAGTTGTAGCACGGCGTTGCCCTTGCAATCGCGCGCTCCAGGGCGCGTCGCCCCGGGTATGCGGTTGATCCGAAGCCCGCCGGCCGGCACCTCATAGTCCCGGCCCGCCGAGCGGAGGTCTCCATGCTGCGACGTTCCCTGCCAACCATCGTTGTCCTGCTCCTGGTCGTGGGCATGTCCGCTCCAGCTTTGGCTCAGCCCAAGGTCGACGTCCGAGAGCTGCGGGCGCGCCTGGTCGACCTGCAGTCGCGCATCTTCAAGATGAAGAGCAATCTGGGCCAGCTGGGCCGCCAGGTCCTCACCGATGTGGGCACCGGCAGTCGGTTCGTGCTGGTTCATCGCGACAGTATCGGCGGGTATTTCGTGCTGCAGAAGGTCCGATACTTCCTCAATGGCCGGCTCATCTACCAACAGGGCAACGAGCGAGGCGAGTTGACAGCGCGGCGAGTCTTCGAGGTCTACAACGGCCCCCTGCCTTCGACCCGGCATACGCTGAACGTGGAGTTCATCTACCGCGGCAACTCCAAGGTCTTTGCCTACCTGGATGGCTATCGCTATCGCTTGAAGTCAGCGCTCACGTTCGTCGCGCCACGCGGTCGGATCACCACCGTCGACGTGGTCGGCCACGAGCGTGGTGGCGTGGCGGTGGACCTGCAGGATCGACCGCATATTCGCTACGATGTGCGGCATGCGCCGTTGCTGCGGCGGTCGAAGTAGGAAGGGACTCTCAACGCGTCGGTCGCGGGCGCCTGCCGACCAGTTCGTACGTGGCCGCATATCGCGACAGGAGGCTGCCGGTCGCCGTATCCACCATCCAACGCTCCGCCTTGCGCACCGGCACCCGAACCTTCTCGCAGGGCTGCAGCGTGCCGAATACGTGGTCCCACAGCGGGCTGGTCACGCCGTGATTGAGGTTTGGATTGCCGTAGTGATGCTGCAGGTGGTGCCGCCGCGCCCACTCGCCCCAGGCGTTGAGCGGCGCGTGGGTGTGGATGCGTCGATGAAGGACCTCGTACACCAGCCAGGCAGCAGCGAAGCCGACCGCGTACGCCAGCCCCAGGACCGGGCCGACCCACCAGGAACAGATGGCAAACAACACGCCGATGGTGGGAACCGCCACCAGCGCCTTCTTCGGCCAGGGCGTGAAGTAGGTCGCGTCGGCGTGATGCGCCAGGTGCTCGCGGGACATTTCGATGCGGCCCTTGGGCACATGGCCGGCCCAGCGATGCAGGACGTATTCCAGCAGGCTCCAGGTCATGGCGCCCGCGACGAAGACGACCAGAGAAGTGACGAGGCTGAACGTGCTCATGTTTGTTCTTCCCGCGGCATCAAGCCGCCAAGTCAGGATCCGATTCGAACACCATCGCCCGCATGACCACGTCGGCCACCACGGCTTCGGCGGCTGTCACGCTCTGTTGCGACGCCCCCCAACCCATCAACAGGCTGCGATAGAGCTCGTTGGCCATGGCGTTGACGTCCATCAGGCCTGGCGCGCGACGGGCCAGCTTGCCCAGCTGCAGCACGCCATGTCCGCCAAAAACCAGCATCAGCGCCCGTTGAAAGGGGTCGCCTGGCTCGAGCGCGCCACATCCTTGCGCCAGCTCCACCTGCTCGGCCACTGCGCTGGCCAGCTTGGTCGCCTCGAGCCAGACCTTCTTGGCCTCCGCGTCGGCCACCAATTGCCTGGGATCGCTCAGTCCGATGGCCAGCAGGCCAAACTCGGCCGGGGAGCGTGCCGCCAGTTCACGATGCAGACCCCCAGCGGCCAACAACGGCAGCAGCGCTGCGGCCTGGTCGTCGAGCTGTTCCGTAGCAGCGAGTTGCACGGCCTTATCAAACTGCTGCCTGCACACCAGCATGGCGCGCACCTGCAACATCGCGATGATGGCGTCCTTGGAAGGAAAGTAGCGGTACAGCGCTCCCGGCGTGAAGCCAACTTTCCTGGCCAGGTCGGCCATGGTCAGGCCGTCGATACCTTGCTCCGCGACGATGAGCAGCGCGTGGTGCACGATCACGCTGGCGCGAATGTGGCGGGGGATTCGTTTGCGCGGACGGTTTCGTGGCACTTGGGAGTCTCCGTGGGCCGTGGGGGCAGTTTGTAAATCGCGTTTACAAACGTGTCGAGGACGAATTGCTGAGTTCGCGCGATATCAAACACTTACGCCGCGAACCTGCAGGTCGCCAACGTCATACATGGCAGGTGTATGTCAGATTCCAATGCCATGGATGGCGGGAGTGGGTCAGATCGGCGCTACTTCTGGTCGCGACAGCAGCGGATGCCCGCATGGGCCGACAGGTAGGGCGGCTGGGCCATCTGGCGATTGCTGGCGCGCAATTGGTCGGTCTTGCAGGTGAAGCAGCCGCCTCTCATGACGCGTTCGGCAGTGTTCGGATCGTTGCCAGCGGATGGGCCCTTCGGGTCGTTGGCCGGGCTCTTGCTGTAGTAGTCCTTGCTGTAGACGTCGGCGACGAACTCCCAGACGTTGCCGGCCATGTCGTAGACCGCGAAGGGACTCTGGCCGTCCACCAGGGTGCCGACCGCCCGCGTGGTGATGCCGCAACCGGTAAACCACGCCAGCTTGCAGTTCGCCTCTTTGGCGCCCCATGGATACTTGCGTGCGTCCGCGCCGCGGGCGGCGTACTCCCACTCGGCCTCGGTGCAGAGGCGCGAGCCGCCGGCCCAGTCGCAGTACTCGTTGGCCTGGCTCCAGGTGACGTAGTTGATGGGATGTTTGTCGCGTCCCTTGGCGCCATGGTTGGCGGCCTGGAAGTTCGCGTGCGTGAACTTCGGCTTGCTGCATTTCTTGGCGTTGATGCACTTGGTGTACTCGGCCACGGTGACCTCGTAGCGGTCGATCCAGTAGCCGGAGATCTTGACGTTATGGGGCGGGTTCTCGTCATCGATCTTGGCACAGGAGGGTTGCTCCTTCGGGTTGCAGCCCATGGTGAAGGTGCCCGGCAGGATGAACGATTGCTTCGGCGTCGGACCCTGCTTCTTGCAGCCGGCGGAGCACCCATCGCCGTCGGCCTTGTTGCCGTCATCACACTCCTCGATGTCGAGATTGATCTTGCCGTCGCCGCAGTGCGGAGCGGAGACGCACTTGCCCGCCGAGCACCACTTATCCGGCGCGCAGATGGCCTTGTCCGGCAGGGCCGTGTGCAGGCACTTGCCCGAGCCCGGGTCACAGGAGTCCTTGGAGCAGGGGTCGCCATCGTCGCAGTCCTTCATCTTGCTGGCGACGCACTTGCCGGCGGCGCAGGTGTGACCGACCACGCACTTGTCGCCGTCACCGGCACATGCCTTGCCGTTATTTGGACCGGCGCTGGCGACACACTTTCCGGACTTGGCATCGCAGACGTCCGCCGTACAGGCGTTGCCGTCGTCGCATACCTTGGCCTTGCCCGCCTTGCAGACGCCGCCGGCGCACACGTCTGAGAGGCTGCACGGGTCGCCGTCATCACAGCCCTTGTCGACCTTGGCGATGGTGCACCCCTTGTTCGGATCGCAGCCGTCGACGGTGCAGACGTTGCCGTCGTCACAGTCTTTGGCCAGCCCCGCCTTGCAGGAGCCCGCTTTGCAGGTGTCACCGATTGTGCATTTGTTGCCGTCTTCGCAGGGACCGGCGTGGCTGGTGTGCAGGCATCCCTTGGCGGCGTGGCAGGTGTCCTTGGTGCATGGATTGTCGTCATCGCAGGCGATGGCGGCGCCGAGGCAGGTGCCAGACTCGCACTTGTCGGCTTTGGTGCAGACGCTGCCGTCGTCGCAGGCGAGGCCGTCCGGCTTGGGGTTGAAGTCGCAGTTGCCCGTCTTCTGTTCACATTGGGCTGCGATGCAGAATTGCTTGCTGGCACAGGGTTTGGCGTCACCCGGCTGGCATTTGCCGTCCGCGCAGAGGTCGCCCTGGGTGCACAGGTTGCCGTCGTTGCAGGGCACTCCGTTGGCATGGGCGTGCTCACAACCCTTGGTGGCATCGCAGGTGTCCTGGGTGCAGGGATTGTCGTCGCTGCACTGCACGGGCGAGCCAGTGCATCCGCCCTGTTTGCAGGCGTCTTTGTCGCTGCACACGTTGCCGTCGTTGCAGGGCGCTCCCTCGCTTGTGCTGCTGTGGGTGCACTTGCCGCTGGTCTTGTCACAGAGATCGGAGGTGCAGGGGTTGCCATCATCGCAGCCGGACTCGTCGGTCTGGCCGTCGCAGTCGTTGTCGATGCCGTCGCAGAGCTCCGGTTTGGGCTCCGGCGCCGTGCACGCGGTCAAGCCGGTCGGTCCGCAGTGGCGCTCTCCGGCGCAGGCCAGACCGCCCTCCTTGCTGAGCAGGCAGTTGGTGCCGAGGCCCTTGGCGATGGCTGACGCCGAACAGCTGCACTGGCCTGGATCCCCGCTGTTGTCCTCGACGGGCACGCATTGTTTGCTCTGGCTGCCCTCGACGCTGGTGACGGGCACGCATTTATGGCTGTTCGGGCAGTCCGCCGAGGTGTCGCAGGCGGTGGCGCAGAAGTTCCCCCGGGAACCGAATTCGGCACAGACGGCTGCGGGCGCGCCCAGGCCCTGGCAATCCTTGGAGTGGGAGCAGGGGTCACAAAGTCGAAGGTATTTCGGTGCGCAGATGTGCACGCTGTCATCGGCAGCGCTGAGCGAGACGCAGTTGTAGCCGGGGCCGCAGCTGTCCACGCAGCCGATGGCGCATCGCTTGCCGTCCAGGGTGTCGATGCAGATGGCGTTGTCGCAGTCCGCGTTGGCCTTGCAGGGGCAGCCGGCGCCGCCCGGGCAGTCCAGCGGTGCCGCGCCCGCGTCAGGCAGGGATTCGCCGTCTTCGGTCTTGTTGCCGGCGTCGACGCCGCCGATGTCGCCCAGGGTGAAGGTGTCCGGGATGTCGACGGTGGAGTCCGTGGTGCAGGCGGGCCACAGCAGCAGCGACAGCGGCAGCAGACCGGCGAGCAGGCGGGGCAGGGCGGCGCGACGGGGACGGGGCATGGTGGGCTCTTGCGGAGGCAGGTGGGCGCGAGCGGGGGGCTGGGAGTCCGATGGTAGCAGAAATGTCCGCCGGCGAATCTGCCCCCGAATCGGCGTCACCTACCCGGTCGTCCGCCGCTTGAACGCCTTGACCGACTTCTCAGCATAGAAGTCGTCGATGAACGCCAGCAGATCGGAAGCCTGCTCCTCGCCCGCGACAGCGATCTGGTCGCCACGGATGAAGTCGTAGATGTTGAACCCTTGCAGGTTCAAATCGAATACGAAGTCGGCCATTTCGGCCCGATCCCGACCCGCCTGCGACATCAACAGGAAGAGTGAGCGCACCACTTCGTCCAACCGTCCCGTGGAGCGCTGCAGGATCTTGCCAGACAAGGTCTTGGGCCGCCGCGACGGCCCGAAGGGGAACTCGGGGATGATGTTCGAGGCGATGATGAAATCCGCACCCGCGCGCCACGGTACCGACGCGGGCACGTTGTTGTGGATGCCGCCGTCGACGATGCGCCGACTGCCGTGGCGCCAGGAGGGGAAGGCGCCCGGCAGGCACGAAGACGAGCGCACGCCCTGGCCGATGGTGCCGTTATTCCAGACCACTTGCCGGCCCGTCTCCAGGTCAACGCCGACGGGGAAGAAGGGGATGGGCGTCATGCCGGGATGGATGACGCCGAGCTTGTGGTCGACCCATCTCTCCAGGCCTTTGGTGCTGAGGAACCCGCTCATCAACAAGGCGACAAGCGAGCGGCGGTCGCTGACCAGCATCTCGACAGCGCGCATGCCACCGGCGGCGTAGAAGCCGGCGACCAGGGCCCCAAATGAGGCGCCAGCGATGTAGTCGATGGGAATCCCGGCCTCTTCGAGCACACGCAGCAAGCCGATGTGGGCAAAACCGAGCGCGCCGCCCCCGCCCAGGGCGACTCCGACGGTGCGTCCGAGGAGCTTGCGAGCCAGGCGTCGGCTGGCCGCGCCGAATGGTGAGACATCACGGGAGAGGGCCTCGAGGTCGCCGCCAACCCAGAAGCGGTCGACTGTGCGCTGATCTTCCGGAATGCGGATGATGTGCGCCGCCGCGTCGAAGGGGATGTCCACCGGGGTGTCCAGACGCACGGCGTCGACCCGATGCTGATGCTGATCCTCGGCCAACTCGTATGCGGTGTCCTTGGCGCGACGAACGAATACGATCTGTTGCGCAGCGCGGCGGACCTCACAGTCCACCGGTCCGCGGGAGGCCGAGGCCACGAGCACGAACGCTTCCGGGGGCAGGCTCTCCCGGACAGCGGCCACGACGTCATGCGCCTGCGCGGTGACATGGGGAAAGTAGATCTCGACCGCCGACCGGCCAGGTGGGATCAGGCGGCCCATGGAGACGCCGCCGATGGTTACGTCCTCGGTGCGAAAGACCGGGTGACGCCTGGCAACCCGGGTGCCGGCGACATCGATGAGGGCGACCCGCGTGTGGTAGGAGGCCAGGCCCGCGGCGAGGCCATAGGCGACCGACGTGATGCCCTTGGCGCCCTCAGCGCCGAAAACGGAGACCACAGACGCCTTGCGGGTGTGCGCGCCGACGTAGCCATCGGTGCGAACACCCTGCCGGGCGAACTCCTCGTAGAGCTTGCGCTTCAGAGTCGGGCTGCGCTGTACGATGTCCATGAAGGCTTCACCGCTCAAGCGCAGCAGGTCGACCTTCTCCGATGCGGCGTAGATGCTCGCCGAGCGCGGCGCGCCGTACAGCACGGCGGCGTGACCGAACAACCAGCCCGAACCGTGCTCGCTGAGGGTCTTCTCCTTGGTCTTGCGGCGCTTGTCGCCCGAGCTCGGCAGAGCCAGGCGCACCTCGCCGTCCAGCACCACATAGACGTGCCGGGTCAACTCGCCAGCCCGCAAGATGGTCTCGCCGCTGTCAAAGGACTCAATGCGTCCCGTGCGCAAGAGCGTTTCAATACCCGGCTGGCCCATGATTCGAACCGTGCCTTCGCGCAGCCATCGGTTCTTGTACTGGTCGGAGTTCTGACGCAACTCGACCAGTTTGCGAACGTATTCGGCAAATCTCGGGGACTGCTCCAGCAGGCTTTTGAACGCCTGCGCAGGCATGTGCAGAGACAGGCAAGGCTGCGTCGCCCGGACCGTGGCGCCTGCTTTACAATCCAGCGACAGGGATCGTTCGCCGATCATGTCGGCGGTGCCCAGTGTGGCGAGCACTCGCGACGCGCCGCTGGGGCAGCGCACGATGACCTCCGCGTGGCCCTTTACCAGCAGGTCGATCCCTCGAGGCACGACACCGTCGACGACGAAATCATCGCCCGGGTCGTATCGACGCCAGAACATGTGGTCGAGTACGTCGTCGTACTCGTCCGCGTCGAAATGGGACAGAAAGGTTGCGTCGAAGAGCCAACCATACCCTTGTGCCTGCAGCCCGTCGCTCGTCAATCTCTCATGACCCGCCGTCATCTCCCCTCCAAAAAACGATGCTGGCGATGGTGGCACGGTCCCGGTGATCGGCATATACGTTGGGCAGGTATCTGACCGCCAGACCACGCGAAAGGCTGTCACTCTGCTATGCTCGCCGGCCCCTCGGGAGGTCGGCCGCATGGAGAGACGGGATTTCGACGCGTTGACCTGCCCGGATTGCCGGGGCGACCTGTTGCTGCGCGGCGATATTCGGCCGGGCCGCCGCCGAAGAGGGCTATTGAGTTGCAAAGGATGCGAGGCCATCTGGCCCGTTCGTGACGGCCTGCCACGCATGTACCGGGAGCAATGGGTGGTCGGCCCCGATCGCCTGTTGCGCTTCATCTACGATGGCGCGCCGCGCCTGCACGATCCCGCAGTTCGTTACATGCTGCCGGTGATGCAGCTGGGGGGCACGGAGGGGGCCATGCGCCGCGCCTATCTGCGGCGATTGGAGTTGGGGAATCTGCGTCCGAGTGAAGACGGCGGCCCGCTGCGCATTCTGGAAGTGGGTGTCGGAGCGGGCGCCAATATCCCCCTGGTCCTCGAACGGCTGCCATCCGGCCTGCCGGTGGAGTATTGGGGGCTGGACCTGAGCGCAGGCATGCTGGCGGCCAGTCGACGGCGTCTGCGTCGGTTGGGCGAGCGCCGCGCCCGCCTCCTGCTCGGCGACGCACACGTGCTGCCGTTCCGGGACCGTTGGTTCGACCGGGTATTTCACGTCGGCGGCATCGGCGGATTCCGTGACCCGGCCGCCGCGCTGGCGGAGATGTCCCGCGTCGCACGACCCGGCAGCCCCATCGTAATCGTCGACGAACAGCTCGAGGCTGGCGGCGCGAAAAACCTGTGGAAACGACTCTGGTTCCGCGCGGTGACCTTCTACGATGACGACCCGCGCTGCCCCACGGATTTGCTGCCCGATGATGCCGCGGATGTGCTCGAGGAGCAGATGAGCGCGTTCTACTATTGTCTCCGCTTCCGCCCGCCCGAGCAGGTCACGGGGCCGGTGGACTGACGCCGCTGTCGACACCGCTGTCGACGCCGTTATCACCAGACGCGGCGTTCGAATCGGCGACCTCGTGTTGCCACTCGTCATAGATCAGCGCGTCCAGCAGGCCTTGCGATTGGCCACCGGTGAAGTCAATGACCGCGCCATTGACCCACTGCGCCTCTTCGTCCAGCAGGCGCGAGACAAAGCGGCCCACTTCAGGCGTCGTCAGCAATCGACCGGCCGGGATGGCGCGCGCGACCACCTTCTGAAAGCGGGCCCACTTCTCCGGTGTGAACGCCGCGCGGACGGCCGGCGTATCCACCGTGCCGTAGTTGAGCAGGTTGACCCGGTAGCCGAGCGGTCCGAGCTCCCAGGACAGGTGCCGTACGTAGACCTCGAGCGCGGCTTTCGCGGCCGTGATGAGGCCGAAGTTGTTGATCAACGAATCGCTGATGGGATTGGTCAAGCCGAGCAGGCGTGCGCCTGGCGCCAGGAGGTCCTGTCCATGTAGCTGCTGGGCCCACCAGGCAAAGGTGTTGGCCATGGAATCCATGGTCTTGTGAAAGTTGCGCGGTATGAACTGTCGGAATCGGTCCTGACCACCGGCCAGGAAGCGACCCAACGAGGCGTTGGCGATGGCGTGCACGAAGATGCCTACACTCTGCGGTCCGGCCACCTCTGCCAGGTACGTGCTGGCCTGCAAGGTGCCCTCCCAGGTGCCGGCGTCCAACTCCATGAACACGGCGCGGCGCCCAAGGGCTTCGATCTCGGCCTTGAGTTCGTTGGCCTGCTCGGCAAAATTGCCACGGTGCAGGCCGAATATATTCAGGCCGGGGTCGGCGGCGAGGGCGCGCGCAATGTCGCGACCCGAGCCGGAGCTCACGCCGAGAATCACGGCCCATCTTGCGTTGTCACTCATGCTCTCTCCTGTGCCCGTCGCTCAGCAGCGTCGAGCCCGATCTATACAGTCCTGTACGGCGCGCTGCACGTGTAAATGCAGCTTTTGCATATCTGCCCCATCGTTGGCGTGTCCGACATCCAACGGGGCGCCGATCACCTGCCGCACCTTGACGGGAAATGTGGGTGTGAATGGCCATGGCCCGGTCGGGCCGAACGCCAGCCAGGCCGGCAAACGACCCGGAATACGCAGGCGTTTGCCCCAGGAATGGCCGTCGACCAGGTTGACGTAGAAGTCATCCACACAGCTGGCCCCGACCGGCACGATGGGGATGCCAAGCTGCCTGGCCAGGCGCAGATAGCCGGTGCGGCGGCCCCAGTCGACCCGGTAACGGACGCGGAAGGATCGGGCGCATTCCCTGGTGCCGCCCGGCGCCACCAGGATGTGCTCGCCACGTTCGATGGCCGCGTATAGTTCGGGCGAGTCGCCTGTGACCATGCCCAGTTCATCCAGCATGCGCCGGCCAAAACCGTTGGACTCGAAGACGGTGTGGGCGATGCCATGGGGCAGCCAGCCGCGACGCTTGTGCAACTCCACGGTGAGCATGCACAGGTCCCAGGCCAGCGGCCGACCATGGTAGCCGGCGATCATCACCGCCCGATCGCCGAGCAGATGGTCCAGGCCCTCCACCTCGTATCGGTGGTAGCGCTGCAAGGCCCGCCAGGTGGTCAACCAGGCGGCCAGAAAGGGCTGGTTGGCGTGTTCGATCAAGCGGGGAACTTCTGCAGCAGGAGGCCGAGGATGCTCATGCAGTTCACCGCCGCGGCGGCGTCGTCGCTGTTCTCTGCACTGCGCGATGCGGCGGCCTGCTCGACCAGCAGGTCGAAGGTGGTCTTGAGCACCCGTCCGCCATCGGTGAACGCGTCGATGCCGCCATAGATGCCTGCCAGGTTGAGCGTCTGCACGATCTGTGTAGGCGACAGGCCCTCCATCAGACCCCAGTAGGCGTGCACGGCCAATGGCATGGACTTGACCTTGGCGGCGTTGATGGCGATGAGGCAGCGTTCGCGGTCGACCCGCGCCATGCGTGGTCCGGACGGATCGGGGCTGTCGGGCCCTTCGTAGACCCGGTCGACGATCCACGTGCCCCAGGCGGCGACGCCATGTCCGCCCTCTCCGGGGTCGTAGCGTTTGACAGCGCCCGCAGCCACGGCATTCATGCTGGCGGAATCGTAGCCTGTTTGAAGGACGTCGATGTCATCCTGGCTGAGAATTGCGTTCAGATCATAGGTGTCGCTGGCCATCTCGAGTCCCCCTTATCTGTCTGTCTACAGCCGGCACAAATGACCCTTGAGCGGCCCTTCTGTCAAGCGTTGAAGCACAACATCGCGCCCTCGCGGCGGTACCCTCGCGACCGCTTGCCGGCTTGTGGTTGCCATGCCATCTTGCCGCGCGTTGTTCGTCATGTGAATGGGAGGCGCAGGTGCTGCCAGTGAGGATCCTCGGAACGGGCAGTGTGCTGCCCGGCAGACGTGTGCAATCTGCAGAGCTGCTGTCGGAGGCGTTCCCGGAACGGGATGCAGAGGCGTTGCAGGCGCGCATCGGTATCGACAGCCGCTGTTGGGCAGGTCCGGATGACAGCCACGCCTCCATGGCTGCGCAGGCGGTTCAATCCGCCCTGGACGCGGCCGGCATGCATGCCTCGGAGCTTGGCCGACTCATCGTCACCTACACCACCGGCGGCGATCTGCTGGGCCCGGCGACCGCCAACGTGGTGGTGGATCTGCTCGGCATCAAAGGCACGTGCGATTGCTTCGATCTGAACAATGCCTGCATGGGTTTCCTCAGCGGCATGGACATCGCCAGCCGCTGCGTGGCCACGGGCGCCCGCCCCGTCGCCGTGGTCGCCTCGGAGATGCTCTCGCGATACCTGGCGCCGGAGAATCCGCGCACCTACGTCATCTTCGGCGATGCCGCCGCGGCGGCCATCGTCGGTCCATCACGGGGCGATGACGGCGTCCTGGGCAGTTGGATGGCCAATGACGGCAGCCGCCGTGGCAGTGTGACGCTCCATCACCCGGGATTGACTGGCGAACGGGCCATCATCGACTTCGGACGGCCCAACGCGGAGATCGAGGCCTTGGCGCTGGACAGCCTGGCGATGGCCGCCGACGAGGCCTTGCAGCAGGCCGGACTGAGCACCGAAGACATCCGCTGGGTCCTGCCACATCAGCCCAATGGCGCCCTGTTCAAGGCCGTCGGAGAGCGACTGGGCATCCCCGCCGATCGGCTCGTGCCCATCGTTCAAGAGTCCGGCTGCGTTTCGTCAGCTTCGATTCCGCTCAGCCTGGATCGACTCGCGCGCAGCGGGCGAATTCAAGCCGGCGACCATCTGCTTCTGGTCGGTGTCGGCGAGGGCCTGTCCTACGGCGCGATGATCTACCGTGTCGGCGCTGCCGGATGGGGCGTCGGTGCGGCGATACCCAAGGCGCCGGGCGCTTCTGATTGATCGCCGCGCAGGATCGACATCGGCAACAAGGCCAGCTCGGCCTGCAGCTCGGCGGCGCGTTGTCGGTGTGCCTTGGCGTCGTCGCGTGCCGAGTCGGCCATGGCCGCGTGGCATTCCATCTGCAGCCAGCGCTCGGACTTCTCTTCGGCCTCGGCCATGGTGTCGTCCAGGAGGGCAGCGCCTTTGTCCGTCTGGCCGCGCTCCTGGGCGAGCAGGGCTTTGAAGAAGACCGCGTACGGCCGGCCGAAGGGGAAGATGCGGCCAAACCGAACCATGGCGCCCACCGCGTCGGCGTACAGCTTGCCGAGCGCCTTCTCCTGGCCGCCACCGCTCTCTCGGGCTTCGCGCCATAACTCCAGGTACACCTCGCAGACCGTGAACACGCCGATGCATTGCCAGTAGGCGACTGGCCGTTCCTTGCGAATGCGGGCCATGGTGGCGTCTGCCACCTCCCGAGCAGCTTCGCGCTGACCCGCCCGCAGAAGGACCAGCGCGCGCACTCCTTGACCCCAGATGTACTCGGCGTTCGAGGCCTGCGATTCCAGCCAGGGCACGGCCTCTTCGAACAGATGCACAGCCTCTCTGGCCAGCCCCGCGCGCGCCAGGTAGAGACCGCGGAAGAGCACGTACCACGCCCGACCCTGGAGATTGCCGCTCTCCTTGGACACCTCGTCCAGGTGGGCCGACAGGTCGGAGACCTCGGCCAGGCGCCCCTGGTAGGTCAGCACCTGGGAGAGCACCGCCAGCACCTCTTCGAGCAGGCGGACGTCACCGCGCTGAACGCAGATGTCACGCGCCCTGCGGGTGCCCGATTCGGCCACCTGCCAGGCCGACTGGTACAGGCGGGACACGCCCACCCGGCTCAGCAGGTAGGCCTCGACCAGGGGCCGGTCATGCTCTTGAGCGAGCTCCATGGCCTGGTCTGCCCAACGCTGGCAGACGCTGTGCATGGGCAGGGCGCCCAGGACGATACTCATCATGGCGTAGGCGCGCCCCAGCTCCACCGACGGCCCCAATGTCTCGGCCAGGTTCAGCTCGGCCAGGCCGCAATACAGGAAGCCCATGGCGTCGTTCTTGTAGCCAGCGATCTCGGTCAGGCGGTTGCGCAATTCCATGGCCCGCCGCCGCCGCAGTCGTTCGTCCTCCGCGAGCCCATGAGCCTGTCGGGAACGATCCCAGGGCACAAATCGCAGGGCCACCTGCTTGAGCAATCCCAGCAGCTGGCCGGGCAGGGTGGTGGCCAGGGGATAGCCCAGGTCGGATAACGCCCGCCAGGCGGCCGTTCGGCTGTCGTCCTGGTTGCCCAGGCGGAAGTGGGCTTCGGCGATGTCCGCCCACCAGGCGCCCCGCCGGAAGGTCGACACTCGCACGCCGGTCTTGCGTGAGTGGACCAGGGCCCGACCCAGAAAGCGTACGCACTCGGCGTTGGCTGAACGTTGCAGCGCCTGCCCGCCGGCCAGACCGAGGTACTGCACGGCCTTGCGCCAGTTCTCGGCCTCTGTCCAGTGGTGGGCCAGCAGGCCGTGATAGTTGTCCAGTTCGTCGGCGTGGTGGGTCTCGTGCCACGCCGCCACGGTGCCGTGCAGCTCCCGACGCTGACTCTGCAGCATCAGGTCGTAGATCGCCTCGCGGGCGATGATGTGGCGGAACTCGTAGATCGTGGCCTCGTCGTCCTCCACCGTGGGGCGGATGATGTCCAACCCGGTCAGCGCCTCGATCAGCCGACCATGATTGCTCCGGTCCGCTGCCCTGGGCATCACATCGGACAACACGTCCAGATCGAAGCTACGACCCAGCACGCTGGCGACCTTCAACAGCAGCTGTTCCTGGGGCGGCAGGCGATCGATACGCGAGGTGACCACTCCCTGGACCGTGGTGGGCAGCAGGGTGTCATCCAGCTGCTGGTCTGCTGTCGCAATTCGACAACGTCCCTCGCGCACTTCGATATGGCCCGCATCGCGCAGCGCCAGGGCCAGCTCCTCGCTGTAAAAGGAGTTGCCCTCGCCCTTGCGGCGAATGAGACCAGCGAGCGCATCCGGCAAGGACTCGACGCCGAGGCGAAGGCAGACCAGGTCGATGGTCTCGCCATCGCTCAGCGCCTCCAACGGCATGAAGATCGTCGTGGGATCGGCGACGATATCCTCATAATCCTGCCGTGATTCCTCCGGCGGTCGGCTGCTCAACATGAACAGCACCGACGGCGCGTTGCGGACCAGGACCTTGAGCATGGCCAGCGACGCGGAGTCGAACCAGTGCACGTCTTCGGCGAATACGGCCACCGGTCTCGCCAGCGCGGCGCGAACCAGCAGCCTGGCCACCAGCTTGTGCAGGTTGTCCGCGCGCACCTCGGCGCCGAGGCTGCGGGTCAGATCGTTCTCGGGCAGGCTGCTGTTCAAGAGGTCGTTGAGCAGCGGGGCGCGCGTCACCAGGTCGGGGTCGTCGCTCAGTTGGGACAGGATGTGCTCGTCTACATCGGCGCCCGGTGCGACCTGTCGAATGCCCAGCAGATCCGCCGCCATGGGTGCCATGGCGTGGTACGGCGACTCCCTGGTGATCGAGTCGCCGGCACCGCGCAGGCAGCGGACCCCAGCCTCGTCGGCCATCCGCGTGGCTTCTGCGAGCAGGCGGGACTTGCCGACACCCGCGTCGGCCACCAGGAGTACAGTGCTGCCACGGCGGTCGCCGGAGAGCTCGCGGATGCCCTTGCCGATCAAATCGCGCTCTCGATGTCGGCCGACCAGGGGCACCTGGGCCCGTTCGACCTGCTCTTCCAGTTCGCCCTTGGGCTCGTAGAAGACGCTGGTGCCCTTGATCCCCTTGACCACCACCTGGTCGGTGGATTCGAAGGCGATCTGGCGCGCGCAAGCGTCCCGGGTGGGCTGGTCGCAGAGCACGTCCGGCACGGTCTCCTGCATCAGCCGCGCGGCCAGGTTCACCGGCGCGCCCATGATGGTGTACGCGGTTCGCGTCGCGTTGCCGATGGCGCCGCAATACACCTGGCCAGTGGCCACGCCAAGCGACGTAAAATGGCCACGCGAGCGGATCAGGTCGCGGATCTCGCACCCTGCCTCGATGGCGCGTAGCGCGTCATCTTCGTGGGCCAGGGGAGGCAGGCCCCAGCCGGCCATCAAGACCAGGCCCTTGTCGTCGTCGATCACCTTGTCGACGCTGCCCTCGTAGCGATAGATGATTCGCTGCAGGTCGCGCAGCAGCTCCTGTGCGCGTTCCAGGGCGTCTTCGTCTTCGAAGTCGATGGGCGGCAACTGGGCGAAGAGCGAGGTGACCTGTCGCAACTCTCCAAGCCACCGCGTCTGCCCGGCGCCCACGCGACTCAACACCGCTCCTGGGACGAAGCGGCGCAGGGCGGTCATGGCATCCGGGCCCACGGGGACGATCTGCAGCGGCTCGAAATTGATGCGCTCGACCACCTCATTGAGGATGCCTTCGCCGCCGGGCAGCGTCTGTCCGGTGGCGGCGCCTTGCAGCAATGCCCATGCCTCCTTGGACAGGACGACAGTGCCCGGCACACCGTGGCCGGAGGCCTCGCGCAATTGCACGTTCGGTTCGCCGCCGACGACGAATAGCCAGCGATCGAGCATGCCGCCCAATTGCACCAACGAGGCCCTGCCGGCCCCAATGGCGATGGTCATCGTGAGCTGTGTATCGGACGAGATCTCGCGCTTGTGCAGCAGCTTCTGCAACGTCGCCCCGCAGACCGCAGCGCGCGCCGCCAGCAGCCGAGCGTCGCGCTCGCCGGAGTTGGCCGGGGCCCAGATGGCCAGCATGCCGTCGCCGGCGAAGTTCACCACGTCGCCGCCATGGCTGGTCACCGTCTCGATCATCTGACCGAAATAGGCGTTGAGATGGCGCGTCAATTCCTCGACGCCGGCGCGACCGCGGGCGGTCTCCCGGATCATCAACCGGGTGAAGCCGGAGATATCGGCGAACAACACCGCCGATGGATCAAAATGCTGGGCCGCCGCCTGGCCGCCGAATTCCGGCCGCTCGATCAGGCGACGCCGCAGGTGCTCTGGTACGAAGCGGCTCAAGGCCACGGATGCAAAGGGTTCCATCTACCTCTACTGTCCCAGTATGATGCCCGTGCGGGTGGCCCACGGTCGGTAATCCGCCGCCACTCTAGCCGGCGAGACGCCAATTGCACAGAATGGTGCGTCGCACTCGGCCACGTGGCGCGACGAAGAGGCTACATGACCCCAGCTGCGTCGCGCCTGTTGTTCGCCCGACTGATCGCCACCGTCCTCTGCACTGGCGGGGCGGGGCTCGTCTATCAGGTGGTGTGGACCCGGCGCCTGATCAGCATGACCCGCGCCACGGTCGTCGCGCAGGCCATCGTTCTGGGCGTGTTCATGGCTGGACTCGGGCTTGGCGCCTGGCTGGCCGGTCGCCGCAGCGCGCGGCTCCGACGCCCGCTGCTCGCCTTTGCAGTGATCGAGCTGGCGGCGGTGGCCATCGCGGCGGTGTCGTTGCCCCTGATCGGCGCCTCGGATGGCATTCGCACGGCGGTCGCGGCGGCGGGCGTGAACCTGTCGTCGGGCCTCTGGCTGCAATTGCTCCTGGTCTCGGCTTTTCTGCTGGTGCCCACGACGCTGCTGGGCGCGTCCTTGCCCTTGCTGATCGAATATGTGGAGCGAGCCAGCGGGCGCATCGACCTGGCGGTCCGCGGTCGCGTGGTCGGAGCGCTCTACGGTTTCAACACGTTGGGCGCTGCGGCCGGATCGCTGGTGGCGGGTTTCGTGATGATCGAGACCTGGGGCCTGCAGCGATCGATCTGGCTCGGCGCCGGTGCGGCGGTGCTGGGCGTGGCGATCTCGCTGCTGGGAATCCGCCGGCCCGAACCGAAAGCGCCACAGCCAGCGGCGTCCGCCGAGCAGCCGTCCGTTGAGGTCTACACCGGCGGCGATCGGGTCGAAGTGCGATTCATGGTGGCCGCGTTCCTGTCCGGCCTCGTAGGTCTGGGGGCCGAGGTCGTCTGGACCCGGCTGATGCTGCTGATCGTGCACGGCACGGTGTACAGCTTCGCTCAGGTGCTGGGCGCGGTGCTCATCGGCATCGCCGTCGGCGCCTGGTTGGCCGCCGGCATTGCGCGTGCTGCAGGACGTCGTCCAGATGGTCGGCAGCATGTCCTGCGCGCCGCCGCGCTGCTGGCGTTGTTCGCCGCGGTGTTGATGGCGACCGTGCCGCACTGGATTCGCTGGCTGGCCCTGGACATGGCCTTCCGCAACGACGCGTCGAGCGGCCTGGCCATGAGCTCGAGCCTGTTCAAGATGGGCCTGGTGCTTGTGCCCCCCTCGGCCGCAGTGGCCGCAGCGCTGCCCCTGTTGGTGACGGCCAGCGGCGCCAGCGATGGCTCGCGCGCCTTCGGCCTGTTGTACGCCAGCAATACCGCCGGCAGCGTCATCGGCAGCGTCGCTGTCGGCATGTTGTTGTTGCCGTGGCTGGGCACCGGCGGCGCCGGGCTGGTCCTGGTGCTGGCCTGTCTGGGCCTGGGCGTGCTGCTGCTGCCCTCGGGCTTCCGTTTCGGCCGCTTCGTGGCCATCGCCGCGACGATAACCGCGCTGCTGCTGACGGCTTCCATCCGCCTGCCTGTGGACATCTATCGGGCATGGTTGCCGGAGAAGCTGAAGATCCTCGAGGTCAAGGAGGGGCGGGTCAACGACGTGATGATCACCGACTACCAGCAGTCCCGCAGCGTCTACCTCAACGCCAACATGGTCGCCCGGGCGGACATCTCGAAGCGTCGGACCAGTCGTCACCACCAGGGTCTCGGCCACCTGCCCATGCTCTTCGTCGCCCAACCCAAGCGGGTGCTGGGCATCGCTCTGGGTACCGGCCAGACCTTCGCCGCGGTGATGAAGCACGCCGACGCCGATTTTGACTGCGTCGAGATCGATCCGGTGGTCATCGAATTGTCCCGGAGGTGGTTCAAGGAGCAGAACGAGGGTGTGCTGGATCACCCGCGGGTGACCATCCACAACGACGACGGTCGCGCCTTCATGCGGGCCACCGAGCATCGCTACGACCTGATCGTGCTCGAGCCCCTGCAGGCCTTCACCGCCGGCACGTCGAACCTGTACACCCGCGAATTCTACGAGGACGCGCGGCGCATCCTGGCGCCGGGGGGCGTCGTGGCGCAGTGGATCCCCATCTACCTGCAAGGGGTTGACGAGACGCGGGCCATGGTGCGCGCCGGCCAGGAGGTCTTCCCCCACGCCTCGCTGTGGTTGGATCGAATCGAAGGCATCCTGCTGCTGCACGACCAGCCTTTCGAGCTGTCCCCCGACGCGATCAATGCGCGGGTCGCCGAGCGCGGGCTGTCTCGACGCCTGCACGAGATCGGCCTGGGCAACCCGGCCGATATCCTGGGCCTGTTCCTGCTGGGCCCTGATGGCGTGCGCCAGTGGTCCAAGGATGCGCCCCTGCTGGTCGACGACCACCCCTTCCTGGAATTCATCGCCCCACGCCA
The DNA here is from genome assembly GCA_964438735.1 of uncultured Enterobacteriaceae bacterium. Classification (GTDB taxonomy): domain Bacteria; phylum Myxococcota_A; class UBA9042; order UBA9042; family UBA9042; genus CAYTLW01. Next base: position 37,781 of record CAYTLW010000052.1, read on the forward strand.
GCTGTCGTCTTCTCACGCGGTGGCCAACCTGGCCCGCATCGCGCCCATCGACGACCCGGTGACCCGCTACCTGGCTGACGTATCTCCCCCGGCTCGCAAAGCCGCCGAGCAGGCGGTCCAGATTCGCAAGGCCATGACCGCCGAGCGCCTGGCCACCGGTTTTGACGCCCGCGCTTCGGCGTTGGAGGACGGGTTGGGCAAGGTGCCGGCGTCCGTGCTTTTGCTGCGTCGTTACAATACGGTGATGGTCCAGTGGGTTCGCACGGAGACGCGGCAGGGGCGGCCGGTGGGACCGGTGTTGCAGCGCGCCAGCCGCTGGTTGCCGGACCTGCCGAAGGTTCTGGGGCATTGATATGCGGTACCGATGCGCGCTCGCCATCCTTGCCCTGCTGCTCGCCGTGGCTCCGGGCTGCGGCACGGAGTCGGACGACGACGACGCTGCCGCGGATGCCAGCGGCCTGGCAGACGGGGCGACCGCAGATGGCGTGACCGGCGACGCGTCCAGCGCAGATGACACAGCCGATGCCGCCAAAGCGCCACCTTCAGAGCTGCTCACCGCGCCATTTCTGGTTATCGCCCATCGCGGCGGACGCCACCTGCGTCCCGAGCACACCCTGGCCGCCTACAGCCACGCCAGGTCGCTCGGTCCGCCGGCGTCGCCCGACCCGGTGGTGCTCGAACTGGACCTGCGCCCGAGCTCTGACGGCGCCGTGCTGTGCATGCACGACACCGATGTGGACCGGACGACCAACGGCAGCGGCCCTTTGCACGAGATGACGCTGGTGCAGGTCAAAGAGCTCGATGCCGGCCATGACTTCAGCAAGGACGGCGGCAAGACCTTCCCCTGGCGCGGCAAGGGCCTGAAGGTGCCGACCCTGGACGAGGTGCTCGACGCCTTCCCGGACGCGCTCTATGTCATGGAGATCAAGCGCGACGATCCGCCCATCATCGACAAGGTGCTGGCCAGCCTCGACAAGCGAGGCGCCATCGGCCGCACTGTACTCTCGGCATTCAATGACCTGGATCTTCAGGAGATTCGCAGCAAGCGCCCCGATGCGCTGACCGGCATGGGCATCGTCGAGATGGTCAAGTTCGCGGGCTTGCAGCCCGATCAGCTGGCCGACTACGTGCCGCCGGCCCTGTTCGCCCAGCCGCCAATGAGCGCTGTCAGCGCCGCCATCGTCGACAAAGCCCACCAATTCGACATCAAGGTGCATCCCTGGACCATCAACAAGATGGCCGACATGAAACTGCTCATCGGCTATGGCGTCGACGGCATCATGACCGACGATCCGGCAAAACTCATCGCCGTGCGAGCGGGCAAAGAACCCCCTGTGAAGCCGCCGGAGACGCCTGATGTGCCCAAGGGCCTGGCGCATCTGGGCGTCGCCCTGGCGCCCCTGGACGCCAAAGCGGGCAAGAGCGGCGACCTCGTGCTGTTGAAGGGCGGGCCGCCGCCATTGGGACTCTTCGGCGGTCCGGATCCTGAGGGCGCGGGGGTGCGGCCGAATATGGCCTTGCGGGTCGCGCCGGGCACCGAGGTGCGCGCGCCAGTGGCTGGCAAAGTGGTTCAGCTGTTGGAGCAGAGTCAGTACGGCGACTGGGAGCTGCATCTTCGCCCTGAAGGTTGGCCCGCCGGGTGGCTGGTGATCTTCGACCACGTCAGCGATTTGAAGGTGGCCCAGGACGACGTCGTCACGCTGGATGCGCCGCTGGGTGTCGCCACGCCGTGGGGACCGTCCTGGTCCCTGGTGGAGCTGCATGTGCTGTACGAGCCGGCGGCCAACGGCAACAAGAAGGCACAGGGCGTACATTATTGCCCGATCGATGGGTTGACCGGGTCTGCCAAGACCGCCGTGACAGCGGCGCTCGACGCGCTCTTCGTGGAGCGAACCAAGGCGCCCTGGCGCCTGCCCGAGAGGTCCCCGGCCATGGTGGCGTCCGGGTGCATGTGCCACCTGGTGATCGACGATTCGGGCTCCGCTGGCGGCTCGGAGAAGCTGGTCTGCGTGCCGTAGCGACCAGGCCCGCTCTACACCCTGCGATTTGTGATCAGCGTCCCGTCGGGGTGACCGCCCCTGGCGTTTGCGCGGCACGTTTTGCCGTTGGCGTGGCCGCCGCCGGTGGCGCGGCCGGCGCTGCGCTCTTTGGCGACGCCTGGCTGGCTGGCGTCAATGCCGGTGGCGCGCCTGCGAGCGGCAGTGTGAACAGCCACGCCGACGTGCTCGATGCGGTGTGGGTGCGGGCGAGCACGGCGATCAGGTCGCCGCCAGAGGACTCGAAGGCCTGAGCGTCGATCGAGACCACCGGTCCCGGCACGGGGCGGCGCGCCACGACCTCGTACTCTCCCCGCCATTTACGCAACACGGCCAGCACGGGCGGCACGCTGCGCACCACCACGGCCAGGAGCACATCTTCGCGGGTGCGCAGCAACACGTCCACGGGCGAGACCTGGTCGCGCCAGACCCAGATTCGACCGCGGATTCCGTGGTTGGCGAGCGCCTTGCGGACGGGACCACGACTTACATCGGGCTTGCTCATCGTGCCGTTGGATTGCACGCGCGCCAGCCAGACGGGCGTGCCGGGTCGGTTGGCCTGGCGTGAATGACCCTGCCGCCAGGCGGCGAAACGGCCATCGGTCGACCAGCCGATCCAGTGGTACCACGCCGGTTGCTGAACCCTGGCCGGCGATGCGGCCTCAACAGGCTGCGGTGCCCCGAGCAGTGCCGCTGCCATGGCGACGGCCAGCGCCATCATCGTCAGCAGGTGGTGTGGTGAGCGGTACACGAGGCCTCCGCCCGGCAAGATACCTCAACACGACGCTCTGGGGCAGAACCTCGTACATAGCGCCGGCTCGCCAGGGTCAGCGGCGGGTCTTCTCAGCACCTGGCGCCACGCCGGGCGGCTCAACTACGCGATTGGGCGCCAGTCGCATTCGGGGATAGCGGTCCGGAAAATAGCCGTGCAGCTCGCGGGCGATGTCGACCACCCACCGGTTGACGACGGCCCGAGTGCTGGCGTGCTTGTGGGCGCGTTGCAGCAGGGCGAGGGCGCGATCCTCAAAGCGCCGGGCGAAGCGTTCGACGGCTTTGATTGCCTGGTCCTGGATATGTTGCGGCAAGTCGTCGGGCATGGGCGCGCTGTAGAGCGTTCGTGCGACGTGCAACAGGATGCGGGCCCGATACAGGCTGGCGGCATACCACCAATCGCGGGCGCCATAGTCGGCCACCTCCTTCTTGTAGCGCAGGTACAGACCTCCGCTGCGGACTCGAACCCGCTGACCGTTGGCCTGTCGCCGCCATTTCGGCCGGCCCAATGCGACCTCGATCATGCGCTTCATCTGGCGTTGCAGATCGGCCATCCTGACGCGGGCCGAACCTCGACTGGACATGACCAGTCCGGTCGCCATGAAGCGTTTCCATTGAGGTTCGAGCAGGCGAAAGCCCGCCTCCGCTGCGGCCGTCGCCACGGGGCCGCCATCTCTCTTGTCGCCGCTGCGCGCGAACTCGGCGACCACCCGTTTCCACCAGGTCGCGGCCAGGCGTTGATCGCCGGCGCTGGCGTGACGGCGGGCCAACCCGAGCCGCGCACGCATGACCCGTGGTCGAGCCGTCTCGTCTTTTGTGTATCTTCCGATGAACTCCCTGGCCGCTCGAGAATATGCGGCTGAATCCCCCTTCTTGTCACACGCGAGCACGACCCACCACGACACATCTCGGAGCTGGTCTCGGCGATTTGCAAGATCGTCAAACTCCGCCACCGCCCTGCGCCCCAAATCGATGACCTGCTGCCACGCCTCCGATTGCCAGGCCAGCCGCACGGCGTCGAAGAGCGCATCGGCGCGGCTGTTGCGGTCGCCGCCGCTGTCGACCACGGCGACGAGCGCCGCGATGGCCTGGGGGATCTGCAAGAGGCCCAGATGGACCTGTGCCCTACGCTGCAAGACCACAACGAGGCGGGCGGTTGCCGCCGCTGCTTTGGGTGCCTCGGCCACCAGTTGCCGCGCGGCGGCCTCGGCGTCAGACAGCGCGGACAGGCAACGCTGCCACCGTTCGGCGTCACAGAGCAGGACGGCCCGATTGGTCAACGCCGTGGCCCGAAGCTGCGACGTGCTCGCAAGCTTCGCCAATTCGCCATAGCCCGAGGCGGCGGCTTCTCGACGCTGCCGGAGGGTCACCAGGCGTTGTCGTCGCTCTTTGGGTGTGGCCTGCGCCAGCGCCAGCGTCCGCGCCTTCTGAACGGCATCCAGCAGGCGATTGGCCCGCCGCGAGGCATCGCTGGCGATGATCTCGGCCAGCAGCTCTCGGGTCGCTTCGACACGCTCTGGTGGCAACCAGCCTTGCTCGAGGATCTGTTCGGCCACGCGGCGGGTGCCACCAAGGTCTCCGGCGATCCGGTAGCTCGTCAGCAGGTCTCGGGCGGCCTCGAACGCTTCTTCAGTCCGCGGCCATCTGCGGATGATATTCGCCAGCCTGGCGCGCGCTCCCGGCGCAGCCGTTGACGGTCCCGGCGCAGGGCGATTGTCGGCATCGGCCGAAGCGGCGTTCAATTCGAAAGGCTCGAAGAGTCGATTCCGATAGAGCAGTTCAGCGGCCTGAAGAGCCATCGCCCGCTGCCTGGCGATGTCTTGCGGCGCCACCTTGCGGCGGTCTACCCACCGATCGACCGCCGCCAACCATCGCTTCGCCATCGGGCTGAGCGGTGACGCCGGCTGCGGTCGGCCGGCCTCCGCGGCCACGATGGCTTCGTCGTCCTCGTCATCGGAGGGCCGCAACTCCGGCACCATGGTCGGTTTGCCCATCCGCTGGACGCTGTTCTTGCCCAGGCCAATCGTTGCTTCAGCCGCCAGCAACCTGCTCAGGGAAGCGATTCGACCGAGCGCTGCCTCCCGAGACCTGGGGCCGGCGTCTGTCCCATCAGGATTGGGTCCCGCGAGGCCGGAATAGGCCGCCGCAGCCTTGTCCAGGGTCGCGCACGCCTGGAGCACCGCGTCGATGGCGGCGGGCGAATGCGCGGCCGGCACCCCGTCGTCGCCAAGCGCAAGTCGGCCCTGTTGATTCCGTACGCCGTCACAGCGCGCGCTGCCAAAGTACAGGGCGTCGGCCCGCGCCATTCGCCATGCGGTCCTGCGCGACGACGTCGCTTCGCTGGCCAGCAGGCGATCATACCAGTCAACCGCCGCCAGGTAGGCCGTGCGCGCTTCAGACCCCCGACCTGCCGCCCGCAACTCCTGCGCACGGCGATGCTGGAGCGCCGCCAACTGCCCGCGCATTTCGCCGGCCGCCAACGTGACCCGGCCGACCAGGTCTCGATCGGCATTTCGATTGGCCAGCCAACGGCTGTGGGGTCCAAAGCGCGAGAGCCATTGCCGACGGGCCTGGCCCCGCTGGATGCCGGCGTGTCGGGCCAGCTTCAGGGCGGCCTGAGCGTGTGCATCCTGCGGCTGTCGCTTCACTGCCAGCGCCCAACTGCTCGCCTCCTCGGCGAGTAGATCCAGTGTGTGGACGAGCCTTCTCTGTTGAACCTCCGCATCGCGAGAGTCCGGCCAGCGACCGACCACGTAGTCCAGGACCCTGGCCGCCTGGCGATAGGTGTCCTCCTCGGCCAGCTCCAGCAGGCTGGTGGCATACTCCACCAGCGCCTCGCGCAGCCACGGGCGCGCCGCGCCGAGTTGCCGCCGCACAGCCTGTCGCGTGGCCAGGGCAGCGGCCACGGCCGCGCGATGTGCCGGGGATACCGAAGCGATCCAACCTGCGGGCAGGTCGGTCGAAACCGGCATCACGGCGGAGGTGTACAGCACCGCGCGCAGCGCCGGATCGAGTTGTGGGCAGTCTTGCCGGGTCTGCTCCCCGCCGAAGTCGGCGCAACCGTCGCGATCCCACCCCGCCTCGGCCAACGACCGGGCCAGGTACTGCAACGCCTCGCGGCGCAGGTCAGCGGTCCGTCCGTGAGTCCTCCGTCGTGTCGACGCGCTGTCGATCAGGCGACTGAACCAGCGCACAGCCTGCGGGTAGCGATACATCTGGAAGTTGGACCAACCGAGTTTGTACAACGCCAGCGATGACCACCTCGGATCCTTGCGCGCCAGCGCTTTGGCATAGGCGGCAGCCGCGGACTCGAATTGCCCGGCGTCAAATCGCATTTCTCCGACTCGCAGCCAGGCCTCGGCTGCGTAGGTCGAGTTGCCGCGCTGTTCGCCAAGCCAGGAGAGCGTGGCAATGGCGGCCTGCTCGCGGCCCATTTCAGACTCTGCCACTCCCTGGAGGTAGGCAGCGGCATCGCTGTGGGCGAAGTCCGCCCAATGTCGGTCGCCCAGCGGTCTGGCGATGCGGGTTGGCAAGGGCAACAGGCGCTCGCCGACACGCCGCGGTTGAAGTCTCTGCCAGATGGCAATGGAGCGATCGACTTTCAGATCGATGTGCCGCGGTGGATCCAGGCGCTTTCCCCGCTCGTACAGGTCGGTGCGCCGGTCGTGTTCAGCCTCTGCCCTGATGTGCCGGTCCTCGTCCGCCTCCTGGTAGAGCGCGGCAAGACGAAACAGGGCATCCGGGGTGGCGCGCGGCTGGTTCGGGTGGCGGTGCACGAACGCCTCCAAGCGGGCGATGGCCGCCTGGCGCAGGGCCCTGGCAGCTGCGCGGGCACTCTCCGTGGCCGGCCGCGACACCGCGTGGATCCGTCTGATGCGGGCTGCGATCAGGGCCACCATGGCCGAGCGCGCCTCTTGCTGATGGTCTCTGGCGGCGGCCTGAAACGCAGCGGCAGCGTCGTTCAATTCTGCCGCTGCAATGGCCGTGGCGGCGCTGGCCAGGTGGGCCTGAGCGCCCGTGGCGGTGCTGCACAACAAGCAGACTGCTGTCCAGGTCCCGACCGCAGACCAGCGGCGAACGGCATCGATGTGACGTGACATTCAACCCTCCTCGAGCGCCCGCGCCTGGCACAGGCAGCACGTACGCGCCAGCGAAGCCCGCGATCTGTGAAGGGATGCGAAGACCGCAGGTTGCGCGCCATTGCCGCGCCAGCAACGTCGCGCTAGCGTCTGCCGGCCCACGTCTCCCATCTCGACCGCGGCGGCAGCCATCCATGACACGCCCATCCACCATCGTCCTGGTCGACTTCGACGGCACAGCCACGCCGCGGGACAGCGACTTTGCCCTGGCGGACGCCTGGCTGGGTCCGGCGGGAACGGCCATGTATGGCCCGCTGGCCGAGGCCTACGAGCGCCTCGAGATCGGCATGCTGGACTACTTCACCGGCTACCTGGATGGTCTCAACGCGACGCCAGAGGAGATCGCCCGGGTGGCCAGCGGCCTGCCGGTACGTCCGGGTTTGCCTGCATTCGCGATCTGGTGCGACACCGAGGGATTGGAGCTGCGCTTGCTGTCAGAAGGGTTGGACGTCTACATCCAACCGATCCTGGCGGCCGCCGGCCTCGGCCACCTGCCCCTGTCCTGCAATCGCGCTGAGTTTGATGGGGACCGCTATCGCATCCTGCCAGCGCCCGGTGCGGAGCCCTGTGACCGCTGCCTGAATTGCAAGGGCGCTCGCGCGCGTCGTCTACGGGCTGAAGGTGCCACACGCGTGGTCATCATCGGCAACGGCGCCTCGGATCTATGCGCCGCTCGCGAGGCGGACCTGGTGCTGGCCCGCGATACCCTGCAGGAGCACTGCGAGCACCTGGGCATCGCCCACCACAGCTGGCAGACCTTCGATGATGTTCAGCGCGTGCTGGCCGCCTGGCGCTGAGGCGTCTCAGCCAAGAACACACTTGCCGTCTTTGCAGCTGTGGCCGTCCTCGCAAGCGCCGCAGACGCCTCCGCAGCCATCGGGTCCGCACGCTTTGCCCTGGCATAGTGGTGCGCAGACGCATTTGCCTTCGCTGCACGCCTTGTCGGCGGCACAATCGCCACAAGAGCCGCCACAGCCGTCGTCGCCACAGACCTTGTCGGTGCAGTTCGGCACGCACTTGCAGAAGCCGCCAGTGCACGACTGGCCGGGCGCGCAGTCGCCGCAGGAGCCGCCGCAGCCGTCGTCCCCACACTGTTTGCCGCTGCACTTGGGTTTGCAGCCACATTTGCCGCCAACACAATCCTTGCCGTCGGCGCAGGTGCCGCAATCACCGCAGCCGAAGGCGCCACAGGCGGCCTTGCTGCAGGCGTCCGAACAGATGCAGACATCGCCCTTGCAGGTGCCGAAGGGCAGGCAACTGCCACAGGAGCCGCCGCAGCCGTCATCGCCGCATTGTTTGCCGTTGCACGATGGCTTGCAGACACAGACGCCGCCGACACAGCCCTTCTTGGCCGGGCAGTCGCCGCAGGAGCCGCCGCAGCTGTCATCGCCGCATGCCTTGCCCTGGCAGTCGGCCACGCAGCAGAGGTCCGCCCAGCACACCCCGACCTTGCACGTGCCGCAGGAGCCGCCGCAGCCGTCGCTGCCGCAAGTCTTGCCCTTGCAATTCGGCACGCATTTGCAGGCGCCCTTGACGCAGGTATCGGCCCCGCCGCAGGAGCCGCAGGAACCACCACAGCCGTCGTCGCCGCACTTCTTGTCGGCGCAATCGGGATCGCAGTCCACCGGCTTGGTCACGCAGAGGTCGCCCTTGCAGATCTTGCCGCCGGTGCAGGTTCCGCAGGTGCCGCCACAACCGTTGGGCCCACAATCCTTGCCTGAGCAGTCGACGGGGCAGATGCACTGGCCGTAGACGTTGCATTCATCGGGCGGCGTGCAGGTGCCGCATGCCGCCCCACAGCCGTCGTCGCCGCATTGTTTGCCTTGGCACTTCGGCGCACAAACACACGCCCCGCCGGCGCAGCTGAAGTCCTTCTTGCAGTCGCCGCAGGAGGTGCCGCAGCCGTCATCGCCACAGGACTTGCCGCCGCAGTCGGGCGCGCAGGTGGGGTCATAGAGGATGGAGTTGCTCTGTTTGCCGTCTGCGGTGTTCACCGTGACCTGCACCGGCCCACCGATGTTCGGCAAGATCACCTGGATGCGCGCATCGGCCCAGGAGACCACTGCCGCCGCCGTGCTGTCGAAGGTCACCACGCCGACCTTGTCGCCCAGGCTCAGGCCATGCAGCTCCAGCGGGGTGCCGGGGGGCGACTTCTGGGGCGATGCCGCGACCAGGACGGGGCCATCGCCCGCGCTCACGGTGACGCCACCGGTCGGCGAGAAGTTGCCGACGAAGGCCGTCGGTTCCTGGACCAGCGAGTCGTCCGGATCGGTCAGCGGGCCGCCGCCTGGATCCTTCTCGGTCAGCCAGAAGGGGCCGGGCGACACCGGGCTGAGCCGGAACTCGTACATCGTGTGCGGTTCGCCATGCAGGGGCGAAGGGCCGAAACCAGACGCGCCCTTGCCGCGCCCGGCCGGATCCCATGGTACGTCGTTGCGGGTGACCTCCATGCGGTTGTCGCCGTAGACCTTGATGACCCACTGCACCTTGCCGTTGCTGGTGGCCAGCTGGAACCGGTTGTAGAAATCCGGGCCGATGGGCCCGTCCTTGCGCAAGTGCCAGTCATTGAGCAGAAAGACCGTCTTGCCGACGTAGTCCAGGTAGAGCTCGGCGTACACGCCCTTGAGGGCTGGTTTGTCCCACTCGGCGCACTCGGTGACCTCTGGCCAGCCGGTGAACTTGCCGTCGATGACGTGATTGATCGGGCAATCGTCCTTGGCCTCGTCCTCGCCGCCACCGGGGCGGCTGCAGGCGACGGACAACAAGGTGATCAGCAGCAAAGGGAGGACTGTCGCTGTTCTTGCGCTCACGCCACGTTGCGTTGGCGGGCTATGGAATC
>CAYTLW010000053.1:0-47563 GCA_964438735.1 uncultured Enterobacteriaceae bacterium
TCAGTCGCCCGCCGCATCCGCCGACTTCAGCCGCCGACGCGCACCAGCTGTTCACGCGCTGCGTTTTGAAGTGACTCGTGGCCCAGCTGGGCGGCGATCTCGAGCGCCCCTTCGAAATGCCGACGGGCGCCGGCGAAGTCACCTGTCTCGCGGGCCAGGGCGCCCAGATCCAACTGCGCCGCAGCCTGGCGCGGTCGATCGCCCAGGGCGCGTAACGCGGCGACCGAGGAGCGAAGATCGGTCTCCGCACGCTCGAACTGGTCCAGGTCCATGCGCACCGCGCCCAACGTCGCGATGGCCACGGCCTCGCCATGGCGATGGCCTGCCTCGGCGTAGAGCCGTCCCGCAGCGGCCAGGCAGGCCTCCGCGGTCTCGAGCCGTGCCGCCAGTCGTGCGGCGCGCCCAAGACCGACGTAGCAGGCCGCGATGTCGATGGTGTGGTCAGTGCCATCGAGCAGCTCGAGCGCCGATCGGAAGTCATGTCGAGCCCGAGCGCCATTTTGCGCAGACAGGGCGAGATTGCCATCCGCCAGCCGCGTGCGAGCCCGCACGAGCTTGTTGTTGACGGCGTCGGCCACGTGGTCTGCCACGCTCAGGGCCGCCTTGGCATCCACCTGTCGACCGAGGTGACGCAGGGCGCTCACTCGGGCCAACAGCGCGCGCATCAACAGGTTGCCGTCCACATCGACGGTCTCGGCGGCGGCCAGGGCGTCGTCCAACCAGCTGAGCCAGGGCTCATAGCGGCCACGCAGGACCGCGTAGGGCTCGATCGCCAGGGCTGCGCGCAGCGCGCGGGTGGCGCTGTTCTGGGTCGGCGGCTGGACGCGCAGAGCCCGGTCCAGGATCGCGTTGAGGTTGTTCTGCTCCAGGCTGATGGAGCGCACGTGATCCAGCCCTCGCTCACGGAAGCATAGCGGCGCGATGGACTCGGCGAGGCCGAGGTAGTAGTCGGCGTGGCGCTGGAGCGCGTCGCCGGCGTCCTTTTTGGTCACCAGCCGAGCGCGAGCGTAGGCCCGAGCCAGGCGCACCACGCGCAGGCGTCGCTGTCCGGGCAGCTCGCCGGGTTCGTAGGCCTGCAGCATCGAGCGTTGGCCGAGCTCCTCGAGCAATTCGACGATGGGGGTCGTGCCAGCGTCGTTCAGCAACACGGACTCCGCCCCATCCAGCGTGAAGCCTCCGTGGAAGACGGTGGCCTGGGCCAGCACCGTCTGTTGCTCCGGCGTCAACTGGTTCCAGGACCACGCCACTGCCGATTGCAGCGTCTGGCGGTCCAACGCGACCCGAGCCTCGACCACCCGCTCGTTGTTGAGCAGTCCGGCCAGGGCGCTGCCGTCGAAATCGACGTCTTCGGACGCCAGGCGGGCGGCGGCCAGTTCGATGGCCTGAGGATTGCCCTGCAGGTCGCGAACCAGGTTGCAGATGGCTGCGGCGTTGTCCGGGTGGATGCTGAACTCGGGCTGAACGGCGCGCGCGCGCGCCACAAGTAGTTGGACGGACTCGGACTCCACAGCGGTGGCGGCGCGCACGGGCAGGGAAAGCGGTGGCACCCGAATGCAGGCGGCATCCTGGGTCTCCAGGTGACGATGGGAGGTCTGGATGATCTCCAACTCGCTGGCCTGTCCACACCAATGGCGGAGGACGCGTTCAGACTCGCGGTCGAGGCCGTCGGCGTTGTCCAGGACGAGCAGTGTCGAGCCACGCGCTGCCAGGGCGCGGGCCACGGAGTCCACAGGGTCGACGCCCTCGCCACTGTCCGCAGCGGGATCGGGCAGCACCAGCACCGACGCCACGGCCGCGCATAGAGATTCTGCGTCGGTGACACTGCTCAAGTCACAGATCCAGACGCCGCCGCCCCGGCTCTCGGGTGCCTTGAGACGACCGCGTGCGAAGGCGTGCGCCAGGCGGCTCTTGCCGATGCCGGCCGGGCCGTACAGGGAGACCAGCTGCGTGGTGGCGGCCAGGGCTTCGTCGATACACTCCAACTCGTATTCGCGTCCGATGAAGTCCCCCGCCGCCGGCGGCAGATTCGTATGTCTGGCGATGATCGATTGCAGCGCTGCGAATCGCTCCGGTGTGACCACTTCGTCCCGGCCGGGTTCGACCAGGCCAGCCTCGCTGGGGCGCTCTGGCGGCGCCGAGATCGCGCGCACGACCAGATCTGCATGGGAGCGGGCGCCACTTTGAGCGCGGAATGTGGCCGTCGCCGCTCGTGGCCGCCAGTTCTCCTCGAGCCACGCCGTCAACTGCGCCACGGGATCCTGCTCAGCGTACTTGTCCAGCCACCAGGCCAGCGCTCGGGCCATCTCGTCGACATTCTCGAAACGGTCGTCCGGCTGCTTCTCCAGCGCGCGCAACACGATCAGGTCCAGCGAAGCGTTCACCGCCGGGTTATCCCAGGAGGGCGGTCGAGGCACTTCGTGCGCGATGCGCTCCATCACCAGGGCGTCGCTGCGATCGGCGTAGAGGCGCTTGCCAGTGGCCAGCTCCCAGAGCACCACGCCCAGGGAGAAGATGTCCGAGCGCCGGTCCACCACCCGGCCCAGGCACTGATCCGGCGACATGTAGTCCAGGGTGCCCTTGCGCACGCCAGGCCGGGTCAGCTCCTCTTGCAGGCTCGTCTTGGCGCAACCGAAGTCGGTGATCTTCACCTCGCCCTGCCACGAGATCAGGATGTTATCCGGCTTGATGTCGCGATGGATGATGTCGAGGCTGGCGCCGCTCTCTTCGTCCTTTCTGTCGTGCGCATGCGACAGGGCCAGGGCCACCTGGTGGGCGACGTGGACAGACGCTTCGAGCCCGATCGGTCGCTCGATCTTGCGCGCCAGATCGCTGAAATCTCCCAGGTTGCCGCCGTCCACCCGCTCCATGACGATGGACCAGCGCCTGTCGATCTTCTCCAGCGCCACGATCTGCACGATGTTGTCGTGGTCCAACTCCGACATCAGCCGGGCCTCGTTGAGGAACATCTCCACGGACTCGCGATCTTCTGCCAGGTGTTCGTGCAGCCGCTTGATGACCAGGCTGGGGCCTTCGGGCGCACCCCTGCGACTGGAGATGAAGACCTCGGCGAAACCGCCGTCGCCGATCTTCTCGTGCAGCTCGTAGGCGCCAAAGGGCAACGTCTCCGAGGGCCCGGCCTCGGCCTCGAAACCGGCGCTCTGGCGGCGATTGACCGCCTCGCCCATCCCGCTATTGCCCGCCTGCTGCACCTCGAGCCCCTCCTGCACATCCGCACGTGCTGCCCCGGCATCCTAGCGCTCGCGCGGTTCGATCAAAACCCGCCGGTGCACTTGGAGTGTGCGCGCCTTGGGGTGAATCTGCCCGGCCTACATGTCGATTCACCATTGTGTCCTTGCATTGGGCCGGCGTAGAACGGACAATCCCGGTCGCATGGGGGCGGCTTCCGGCCAGTGCGGAGCCTGCAGAGGGACACCAGCGAGGGGATCGTGCATCGATTCACGTCTCGATTGAGCGGATCGCGCGGAGCGCTGTGGGCCATCGCGGCTATTCTGCTATTGCTTGGCGCCTGCGCGAGCCCGACCGGGCAGCCGCAGCCGGGTGCGCTCTACCTGTTGGATTCCGGCAGTCCGTGGCAGAACCCGAACGGCGACGCTGGCGATGACGGCAAGGGCGGCGCGGCGGACACCGCCACGACGCCGAATCAGGACGTCGCTGCCAACAAGGATGTGGGCGGCGCGGACGCTGCAGCGCCCAAGGATGCCGCCAACCCTGCCGATGCGAGCAAGCCGGATGCTGGCCCTGGCGACACTGGCGCGGTGGATTCCGGTCCCGTGGACACCGGCGCCGTGGATTCTGGCGCGGTGGATTCCGGTCCTGTGGATTCCGGTCCCGTGGACAGCGGCACGACCGATACCGTCAAGCCGGACGCTGGCAGCATCGACGTGACGGATACGGTCGCCGACAGCGGCCCCGCCGATACCGGCACCGTGGACGTGGGACCCACCGATACGGGCAAACCAGACGTCAAGGATGCCTACACCGTGCCGTTCGGCTCGGACATCGAATGGGGTAGCGAGCCCGACGCCAAGCCCTACGACGCTGGCCAGTGGGAGTACGACATCAAGGATACCGGCGGCACCTCGGGCCCAGGGCCTGGCCTCTGCTCGCCGAGCATGGGCGAGGTGAACATCGAGAAGAAGGTCACCGGCGGCAAGGCGGACATCATCATCTTCGTCGACACCTCCGGCTCCATGGGCCAGGAGACCAAGTGGGTTGGCCAGCAGCTGAACAACTTCGCCAACTACCTGATCAACGCCAACATCGATTTCGTCGTGATCATGATTCAGAAGGACACCGGCTGCTGCAAGCTCTGCATCCAGCCGCCGCTGGGCGGCAACGGCTGCAAGCAGAACAACCCGCCGAAGTTCATCCACAACGGCACCTACGTCTCGTCCACCAACGGCCTGGTCCAGTTCATCAACTCCTATCCCCAGTGGAAGCAGTGGCTGCGCCCGGACGCGACCAAGAACATCGTCGCGGTCACCGACGACAACAGCTACAAGAAGAACCCCTGGTTCGAGCAGCAGATCCAGCAGATCAACAACCAGGCCGCGGCCCAGGGCGTGCCGGTGCAGTTCAAGCCGACACCACAGGTTCAGTTGGGCTTCGTCTTCCACAGCATCGTGGCCTACAACAGCAAGGCCGACTGCCCGACGCTGGCCAAGAAGGGCGACGTCTACCTGCAACTGACGGCCAAGACCAATGGCGCCAAATTCAAGATCTGCCTGCAGAACTGGACGCCGATCTTCAAGAGCCTGGCCAACGCGGTGAAGCAGACGGCCAAACCCGGCTGCACCTACCCGATGAAGAAGCCGAAGGGCGTCAGCAGCGCCTCGGACCTGATCATCTCGTATCATGATCAGAAGGTCGATTTCGACGTCGGCTTCGCCAAGGGCAACAACTGCCCGGCCAATGGCGAGGGCTACACCTTCGACAACCCGCAGAATCCCTCGCAGGTGACCTTGTGTCCGGCGAGCTGCGCGAAGCTGTCCGGTGGCGGCGACCTGCTGTTCAACTTCGGCTGCATGTAGCCGTCGGCCCCTGTGCGGCCCCCTTCTCGCACGCCCACTCCCACGCGCACCCCACTCCCACGCGCACCCGCACTCTCACGCGTACCCGCACGCCATCCCCCGCCTTGCCATCACCCGCCACCCGCGGTACCGATACCTTAGTTCGGAGGCGGACCATGATCGAGCGACTCGAGGGGTGGATCCCCGCGCTCCTGGCAGCGGCTGTTCTGGCTGTGTCGGGGTGCGGCGGAGAGGGTGACGGCGACGAAGTGCCGGACAAGGCCGCGGATGCAGGCGTCACTGCCGATGCCGCCGAAGATGGCGCCAGCGCCGACGTCGAGGAGGCTCTGCCCCCCTGCGTCTTCGCCGACGACGGCTCCTGCGACGAGCCCGCCAGCTGTCTGTTCGGCAGCGACGCGGTCGACTGCGATGCCGCCTGCGCCGCCGCAAAGCCGCCGGCGCACCTCTGGGGCGCATGCGCATACCGCAAAGACGGCCTGCCCGACTTCGAGTCCGTCGATTCGGACCTGGCCGCACGGGGCTCCAACGGCAGCGGCGGTGTGTACGGCTGGGACTACGGCACCATCAAAGCGCGCATGCCCTACAACCAGGGCCAGACCCGGCGCTACTACCTGACCTGGGTGCCCGACAGCTATGATCCCAAGCGCCCGGCGCCGCTGGTCTACTACCTGGGCGGCTTCGGCGTCAGCATGTACGGGGTCAGCGGCTGGTCGGATTTGAACACCACCGCTGAGCGCAACGGCTTCATCGTCGCCTATGCCGAACAGCATATGCGCAACATGGGCAGCCCCATCAACCGCTGGATGATGGGCTGGTACGTCTACTTGCAGGCGTTTGTGCACGAGTCCGCAGGCGGCGGCACCTGGGCGGACAACCCGGACGCCGACTTCCTGGTCAAGCTCACCGATCGGCTCAAGAAGACCTACAACATCGACCGCACACGGGTCTTCGTCACCGGCCACAGTCGGGGGGGCGGCATGAGCGTCATCGCTCCCTTCCTGCGACCCGACTACTTCGCAGGTTTCGCCGGCCAGGCGGCGTTCTCGCACGTCAACAAGTTCGAGGACGTCATCGCCGCCTGGAAAGGCCGCCACTTCCCCGGCGTGCTGGTCCATGGCACCAAGGATGACAACGTCAAGCCGCCGGAGTTTCACGCCACCGTCAAAGCGCTGAAGTCCGGCGGCTGGTTGACGTTGCAAGAGGCCAAGGGGGCCGGCAAGGACAAGTCGGCCGAGTCCTTCCGGCCCTACTTCGTGCCCGATGTGGGCCATCGCTGGCAGCCGAACCTGAACCAGGAGTGGTTCGATTTCCTCGCCGCACGGCCCATTCCGACCGGGGAGGTGGCACCATGAAGCGCACCCACCGCATGTCTGCGGTTTCCCTGCGCCTGGCCGGCGCGTTGCTGGGCTTGTGCCTGTTGGCGGTCACCGCTGTCGTGACCATGGGCGGCGAAGCCATCGCCGACGACCCACCCGCCACCAAGCAGGCCACCACACCGGCCGAGTCCATCGAACTGGTCGCCATCTCGGCCGGCACCTTCACCATGGGCGCGTGGACCGAGATGCCCGGTTACTGGCAGGGTGACGAGGCGCCGCGTCACGGCGTCAAGCTGCCCGCCTTCTCCATCGCTCGCCACGAGACCACTGTGGCCCAATGGGTCGACTTCCTGAACAAGGTCGGCGGCTGGATGGGCTGGCATCCATCTCAGCCGGTGGCGCGCAAGGACGGTCGATTCGAGGTCCATGGCGACCCCAAGTTGCCCATCGTCGGCGTCAACTGGCACCAGGCGGCGGCGTTCTGTCGCTGGCATGGCCTGGTGCTGCCCACGGAGGCGCAGTGGGAGCGCGCGGCGCGGGGCAACGACCCGACTCCAGGACCCAAGGACCAGCCCAAGCGCTACCCGTGGGGCGAGGAGAGCCCGACCTGCCTGGTGGCCAACGTCGCCTCCGGTTCGGCGGACTGCTTCGACCATGTTCTGGCGGTCGGCAGCCTGCCCAAGGGCGCCTCGGCCGATGGGGTGCAGGACCTGGCCGGCAACGCGGCTGAGTGGACGCGCGACTGGTACGGCGGCTACTCCGAGGGCCAGGCCGACGCACCGCAAGGTGTCGCGCCCGGCACCCACCCCTACGGCGACTACAAGGTCGTGCGGGGCGGCTCCTTCCTGGGCGTGAGCGAGCGCGCCCGCACCACCGCGCGGGACATGGCCCGCACGACGCAGCACAGCCGGGATCTCGGCTTCCGCTGCGCCAAGGAGAAGTAGATGAACGCGCTTCTTCGCTCCATGTCGACACATCGCCGCAGCGCGCTGACGCTCTGCGCCGCGCTGGTCGGCGCGCTGACCTTCGCCAGCCTGCCCACCCGGTCCGACGCGGCGCCGCGTACCCGCCCCAAGGGCGCCGAGGCGAGCTTCACCCCCAAGCGACCCGGGCCACGGGCCGTGGCGCCGACCGTCTTCACCTCCGTCGATCCGCTGGCCAGCCGCCTGCATCGCTTTGACGACAAGTGGCATATCCGCACCACCGACGGACGCCTCCTGCGCCTGCTGGCCGACGGCGCGCCGCAGCCGGCGATACAGAACCTGCCCAAGGATATGCGCCTGCTGGTCGCGAACAAGGCCTGGTATGGCACCACGCCCAAGGGCATCTGGCGGCTGGAATCCAGCGGCATGAAGAATGTGGTCTTTGGCGCTGCCGTGCATGGCGTGCAGGTGCTGGATGGCCACTTCTGGTGGAGCGACAGCAGCCAGGGCGGCTCGATCCACAAGCAGCCCATCGACGGCAAGTCATCGACCATGATGGCCAGCAACCTGGGCCCAGCGGACACCTTCGTCATCCGCGCCAATGACTACCTGGTCGGCATGCGGGGCGATGAGCCGCGTGGCATCAAGCGCTGGGATCCGGTCAAGAAGGAGGCCAAGTTGCTCTTCGAGTCTCGCTTCTTCACGCGCCGCTTCCTGACCGTCGCGGGGCGCACATTCGCGCACATGGACAAGGGGGCCGGCTTCATCAAGGAGATCGTCGAGCCCGAGGCGGGCGCTCCCAAGCCGCAGTATTTCACCCGCATGGTCATCACCGCCGGCGGCTCCCGGGCGGTGCAGGTACACGGCAAGTCGCTGGTGTGGTGCGGCTCCTCGGGGGTATATCGCCTCGACCTGGACTCCGGACAGTCCGCCGCCCTGGCCCTGAACACCAACCCGCGTGACATGGTCGTGCTGGGTGACGAGGCCTGGTGGATCGACGGCTGGCGTCGACAGCTCGTCAAGCTGGGCCTCTGAGGTGAAGTATCCGGTCCTGTTATGCGGCCTGCTCCTGGTCGCCACCGCCCTGCCCGGCCGTCCGGCCAACGCCGGGGAGGACAAGCTGGCGGTGGTGCTCTACGACGGCTTCGGCACCAGCAAGGCGGCCTGGCTGTCCGGCCGGGTGCTCGTCGACCGCGGCCTGGACAAACCGCGCAAGAACGAGAGTCGCTGGGCACGCTTTCGAAGGGTCCGCCGCATGCTGGAATCCGACGAGGTGCCGGGCGCCAGAATCGAAGTGCGCGTGCTCGGCCGCAAACACGCCCTGGTCGCCGACGACGAGGGGCTGTTCGAGCTGAAGCTGCCGGGTCCGCTACCCATTGGACGCCACGCCATCGGCGCCACCCTGCCCGGCCGCAAGCGCCAGCGCACCCTGGCGGCGACGCTGGCCGTCTTTCCGGCCAAACCCGCCACCGCGGTCATCAGCGACTTCGACGACACGGTCGTGGTCACCGACGTGACCCGCAAGGGCCGCATGGTGCGCAAGCTGGCCACGACCAACGCCCTGGATCTGAAGCCCATCGCCGGCGCCAGCAAGCTCTACGGTCGCTGGGCGGCACGCGGCTGGCCGATCATCTTCGTCAGCGGCTCGCCCATCAACCTGCAGCCTCGTCTCAAGCGCTTCCTGCGGCACCGGCGGATCCCCAACCACGGCATGATGCTCAAGCACCTGGGCAGCGGCCCTGGCACCGACGCCCTCTTCGCCCAGAAGGGGTACAAGTTGGGCCGCATCGACCGGGTCATGAAGTTGCTGCCGGGCTGGCGACTGATCCTGGTGGGCGACTCGGGCGAGAAGGATCCCGAGGTCTACGCCGAGATCCGCAAACGTCAACCGAAGCTGGTGCAACGCATTCTCATCCGGCGCGTGCCTGGCGATGGCAGGGAGGCGCCCCTGCCCAAGGGCATCGTCGAGGTGAAGGACTGGCGCGGCGAGGCCAAGCGGGCCCGTTGAGCTCGGTTCTCACTCTCAGAGTGGCGGCTGCAGACAGTTCAGCGCCTTGGTCCAGGTGTTGTACTGGCAGCGCAGCGGCGCCGTGCAGTCGCCATCGACCTTGCACGAGCGGAAGGCGCAGAGGCCGATGTTGTCGTCTTCGTGGTAGCGGTAGGGCAGGATCGCGTCGGGATCATCGGCGCAGGTCTTGGTCACGCCCAGGTTGACCAGGCTGATGCAGATGCCCTCGTTGCGCCCCGTGCGCATGTTGAAGCAGCCGCCGCGGCATTGCTGCACGTCCTGACCGGCTTTGTCCTTGAGTACGCAGGGCTCGCCGTCGGCGCGCAGCGTCTCGTCGGCGCCCTGCACCCAGCAGTAGCCCATGCGCTTGTGACAGATCAGCTTCTGTGGGCACTGGGCGTCGTCGTCGCACCACGGCCAGCAACCCGGGCTGTCCGGAAACTGGTTGGCCGTCCACAAGCCGGTGCAGACCTGGCCGGAGTGGCAGGCTCCGTCGGCCATCGTGGTCGCTTTGGGGTTGCAGCTCGTCGTGCACCAGCCCGAGCCACCCTTGGCCGGGTCGCCCTGGGCGAGGCAGGTCGCCGCCGGGCCGCCGCATTGCGCCTGCTCGTTGGCCTGCGAGCTGTTGTCCTTGCAGAAGCGCGTGCACATGCCGCCGGTGTACAAGGCCGTCTCGCAGAACAGGTCCGGGTCATTGCACTGGTCGTCATTGACGCAAGGGGTGCCGGCGGGCGCGGGCTGGTCCGGAGGCGGCTGCACCCAATGGCCACCGAAGTCCTCGCCCGGCGCGCCATGGTCCTTGCATGTGGCGCCATCGGCCACCTGCATCAGGGCGTTGCGCTTGACCCAGGAGGTGATCACGCGGGTGTGGTTGCGGCTGCCTTTGGGGAAGGCGTCGCTGCCCGGCAAGGTGGCGCGGTTGCTGCAGTCGGTATAGGCGCCCAGCTTGTCGTCGTAGCCGGCACAGGCGCGGCGCGTCGAGGGTTTGCCGAGCATGCCGTCGAAGTTGCCGCAGGGGCCGGTCGGCTGGCTGCCGCATCGGCTGCCCGGCTGGGCGCAGACTCGGATGGCGGAGTAGAGGGGGTCGAAGCCTTCTCCCCAGCAGCTGTAGACCCGCGGTGTCTGTAGGAAGAAGTTGCCATAGAAGGCGCCCTCCTGGACCGGATATCGCTCTGGCCAGTCCTCCTCTTCGGGTTCCTTCACCTGCTTATGCTCGCCGGCCAGGTGCAGGATGACCGGGATCTGCCACTGGTTGCTCAGGGCCGCCAGGCAGGCGCTGACCCACTCCTGACAGGCGGTATCGCAAGGTCCGTCGAGCCATTGGGGGGCCACGCCCACCCAGCCCGGGTAGACGGTCTTGCTGCCATCATCTTCGGTGTAGACCACTTCCTGCCCCTTGGCGGCAGCGCAGTAGATGATCTTCTTGATGGTGCCGCCGCTGTTCTTGCGGAAGGCGGCCACCACCGGGTGACGGAGCGACTTTTCGGTTAACGCCACCGGTCCCAGGTGTTGCAGGAAGGTCCAGGGACCGTTGGTGGCGGCATTGAGTGCGCCATTGCTAGTCGGCGTCGGCGCCACCAGGTCGGCCACCGCTGGGCGTGTCGGGCGGTCGCGCCGGCAGCCGGGCCACAACGCCAGCGCGAGGCCGCAGGCGATCCAGGCCAGGGTGTGCGCCTTCATCGAGCCCCTCTGGCGAGCGGGGCGACCCTGTCCATGGCCAGCCCCTTCTCTGCCGCAGGTCGCCAGCGTACCATCGGTTGGCGTGCGACCACAGGCGCGGGGCCGAGCGTGACAAGACAGGCTCTGCACCGCCAACGGACCTCGCATCAGGAGCGGCGCGCATGTTCGGCAGATGCCTCCCAACCCTGTTCCTGCTCGCAGCCATGCTTGTCGCTGCGGGTTGCGGCCAGGATGAGGTCCATGAATCTGCGGATGCAGGCGGCGTGCTCGCGGGCGTGCTGCCGGGCAGCGCGGGCTGCTGTAGCGAGGAGCCCGACGAGGACTGCGCCGGCTGCATGGCGACCATCGGTGCCTGTTGCTACGACGACGCGGCCATCTTCGATCGCGGTCCGCGTATCGCCGCCGTCTGCGCCATGTTCCGGCCCTGCAAGGCGTGCTGCAACGAGTGCGCGAAGATGACCTGCGACCAGATCAAAGCCGCCAACGCTTGCCCGCAGATGCCGCCGCCCGACCCCTGAACTACTCCAACGGCCCCGAGGGCGTGTTGTCCAGGCAGTAGCCCTTGGCATCGGCCGGGTTGGTCAGCTTCTTGCCCGCCAGGTCGCGGCAGGCCATGGCCGTGGGATTACCCGGCAGCAGGCCGAGCGAGGCGCATGTGTGGCTGCCCTTGCCGGCGAAGAAGCTGCATGTCCAGGTCTTGCCGAAGTCGCACACCGGACCCGAAGCGAAGGGTGTCGGTCCTTGGGAGATGTTGTTCCACGCCCGGCACTCGTAGTCGCCCAACTTGTCGTCCGGATGGCCGCGGCAGGTCGAGGCGTTGTCGGGCGCACAGAGGCGCTGACAGGCACCCGTTGGCAGCAGGATATTGCAGGACGAGCCGGTCGGGCAGGCGGTGTGCGGCAGGGTGCCGGCGAAGCGACAATCCTGGCGGCTGCAATAGCCGTTGCGATAGCGCACCGGGCACGCCCCGGCCAGGCATTTGCCGGCATAGCAGACACCCGAACAACACGACTTGCCATCGGTGCAGGCGGCGCCCTTGCCGCCCAGCAACTTGCCGGTGTCGACCTCGGCGAAGCAGAACATGCCGGGGCCGCATTGCACGTCGCCCTTGCACGGTGCGCCCACCTCGGCGCCGGCCTTGCCCTTGTCGTGGGGGCGGCACAGCCCACTGACCGGGTCGCAGATGCCGTCGACGACGCACTGGCCAGCCATAAGCGTCGTGGTGAATGGCCGACAGCTCTGACCCGACGGGCATGGCTTGCTGGCCAGGTCGCAGTCGGTGCCGGTGGTGACCGGGCAGTTGGCGCCGCTCTTGCACCCTTCGTAGAGGCAGAATGCGGCCCCGAAAACGCCGACGTTGGCGCCGGAGCGCGGGTGGCAGGCGACGCCCTCGGCGCAGGCATTGCTGTCCAGCTTCGGCTGACAGGTGCGCAGGCAGCGGCCCAACATCTTGGCCGGCGTGCCGATGGACAGCTTCACGCAGCGGGTGCCATCCGGGCAGATGTCCTCGTCGGTTGCGGGCGTATTCGGATCGTCGGGATTGCACTCGCAGGAGCACAAGCCAACGGACTTGGACACGGCCTGGCAGAAGGCGCCCTGGCCGCAGTCGGCGTGGTACTTGCATCGCATGCCGACCGTGGCGGTGGTGCAGCCGTCGCCGCGCCAGGGGTTGCTGTCGGCGGGCCCGACGGCGGTCCCATCAGAGTGGGTGTCGCCGCCGGAGATGGCGTCCCCGGGGGAAGCACTCCCGTCGGTCGCGCTGTCGCCGGATCCGGCCGGGCCGGTGTCCGCCACGTGCACGTCGTCGGCCTGGCCACCGCCCTCCTGGCACGCGCAGGGCAGCAGGCAGGCGACGACGAGCGCGAGCCCAGGACATGGAGTTCGGCGCGATGGCGGGCGGGCGGCGGTCATTGGCTTCACCGTAGCCAAGCGACCCGCCGCTGACAATGCGACCACTTGACCGCTGGCATGGCAGACCTCCTCGACCCGGGTTGACGCGGACCGGCAAGTGCAGTTGCCTACGCGCGCTGGAGGCCACCGTGACCACTGACCATCGACGTGTCGACTTCCTTCGTTTCACCTCATCGCTGTGGCTCATGGCCGCCGCCTTGCCGGGCCTTCTGGGCGCGTGCGGCACCTCGGGCAGTCCGGGTGTGACGCCTTCGGTGGACGTGTATTCGCGCAACTGGGACGCGCTCGACAGCGGGACAGCCGACGGCGCGGTGGCCAACAAGGACGTGCTCGTGAACGAGTCAAAGGACAGCACAGGCCAGGCCGATGCCGTCGGGAGCGACGCCGGCGCATCCGACGTCGGGGGGCCGGTGGACGCAGCGCCCGCGACCTGTCCCGGCGCGCCGGGCTGCTCCTGCGCGGCGCCGCCCGATTGTGATGACGGGTTGTGCATCGAGACGCCGCTCGGTCGCCGCTGCGCAGAGCCGTGTGGCGATACCTGCCCCGCTGCCTGGGCCTGCGCCAAGCTGGACAACAACGCCGGCAAGACGGTCGACGTTTGCGTGCCCGGCTGGGGACGACTCTGCCAGCCATGCGCCGCCAGCAAGGACTGCGAGGCGGCCGGCATCACCGGCGCGCTCTGCGTCGATGAGGGGCCGCTGGGCCTGTTCTGCGGCGCCGCCTGCAACAACGACAGCGACTGCCCGACCGGCTATGGCTGCCTGGTCATGAACTCCACCGAGGGCACCAAGGCCAAACAATGCGTGCGCCTGCCCCCGCCAGGCTCCGCCGATGCCTATGGCGTCTGCTCCTGCTGGCCGGCCTCCAAGGCCAATGGGCTGGCGACGTACTGCTACGCCGAGCAGGTCGACCTGAGCGACAAGGTCGTCGGCAAATGCCCCGGCCAGCGCATCTGCGGCCAGACCGGTCTGGGCAAATGCATCCTGGTGGGCGCCAAGGCCGAGGTCTGCGATGGCATCGACAATGACTGCAACGGCAAGGTGGACGATGACGCCGGCGGCTGTGCGGCGGACGAAGCCTGTGTGAAGGGCAAGTGCACCAAGAAATGCAGCCCGGTGGACGGCGGTTGGAGCGCCTGGGTCTGGGGCGCCTGCTCGGCGGCCTGCGGTGGTGGCAAGAAGACCGGTACACGCCAGTGTGACACCCCGGCGCCCGGCTGCGGCGGCAAGGCATGCGTCGGCGACGCCAGCAAGACCGAGACCTGCAACGAGCAGCCATGCCCCACCGACACCTTGCCCAAGGGCACCTCGGTGTACAGCAAGGGCGGGCAGACGGTCGGCGGAGCGGTGCCGGCCGGTGTCACCGTGGCCAAGGTATCGATCTGGGGAGCTGGCGGCGGCGGCTGCTTCCCGGGCAACGGCGGTGGCGGCGCCTATGTCAGCGTCAGCATTCCGGTTAAAGCAGGCGACAGCCTGGAGCTGCGAGTGGCCAGCGCCGGGTCCGCCACAGGCGGCGGTGGCGGGGCCAGCTATGTGTCCAAGAACGGCGTCCAGCTCGTGATCGCCGGCGGCGGCGGAGGCGCCGGCTGCGATGGCTGCTCGGGCTGCTCCGGCTCGGCCAAGGTGGGCGCCGGCGGTGGCGGCGGCAAGGTCGGCGGCAGCGGCCAGTCGGGCGCGGCCAACAACGCCTACAAGACCAATTCGGGTGGTGGTGCGGGCGGCAGCGCCAGCCAGGGTGGCGTCGGCGGCAAACAGAACAACGCGTCCAAGTACTCCGGCTGCGAGGTCGACGGCAGCGCTGGCAGCAAGGACGCAGGCGGCGCCTGTGCCGGCGGCTACAAGTGCAAGCCGGGGCCCCAGGCCAAGGCGCAGAGCGGTGGCGCTTCCTGCAAGGGCAACGGCACCGGTGGTGCCGGCGGCGCCGGACGTCACGGCGGCGGCAGCGGCGCGGCGAAGTATACCTACAGCGGTGGCGGGGGCGGCGGCGGCTCCTCCTGGGCCGACGCGACGGTCACCGTGGTGTCCAGCGAGGCCGGCAACTTCGACCTGCCCGGCGGCAGCGCGGCCCCTGGTTATACCGCCAGCGCCGCCCGTGGCGGACTGGGCAAACAGAAGGCATTCGCCGGCAAGCCGGAGGCCGGCAAACCCGGCCTCATCGTGCTGACCTTGTAGCCAGGTGAAGGGACCTCTTCACGCAATCGGCGACACGAGCCAGCGCAAAAGCATAGACTGATGCCCGCACCTCCGGTCGCCTCCTGCCGCGATCGGCCCCGCCGAGCCAGCCCATGCGCTACAGCCACACCGTCATCCGAACGCTATTCATCCCGTGCCTGGTCGGGTGCCTGCTGGCCGCATGCTCCAGCGATGCGCCGCCTTCGACCGCCACCGAACCCTGGGATTCCGGTCCCGCCGATTCCAACATCACCTTTGGCGATGGTGGCGTGGTGGATCCGGCCGACGGCGGCCGCACGGCTGCAGACAGCGCCGGCCCCAAGGACATCGGGCGCTCGATCCCGGATGCCGGCAAGCCGGATACGGGCGTCGACAGCGGAATCAAGGACAGCGGGCCCATCGACACAGGACCGGTGGATGCCGGCTGCCCCGACTGCTGCACCCTGGGTGTCTGCTGTGATGACAACACGGGCAAGGCCAAACCTGCAGGCACGCCATGCGGCCAGGAGCCGACCAAGATCGAATTCAAGTGCGCGGGCAATACCATCACCCGACGCGAGGGCTTCGCCGGCTGCGACGGCGTGCAGGTGGGCTTGTGCAGCGCCGATCCTGCCCACATGACGTGGTCGGGCTGGAAGGTCATCGAGACCTGCCTGGGCGGCAAGGTGTGCATCCCCGCGGTCGGCGAAGGCAAGCCGTCCTGCCCCGAGGTGCCCGTGGAGTGCAAGTCCAACGGCGAATGCGGCGACAACAAGTCCTGCACGCAGGACTTCTGCGACGCTGGCAAGTGCCTGCACCTGCCCGCAGCGAGCGGCACACCATGCGGCACCAAGAAGATGGCCACCGAGTACAAGTGCAGCTCCACCAGCAAGGGCGGCAGCGTCATGGTGCGCCACTCTGTGGCCGCCTGCGACGGCAAGGCCGAGACCTGTCCGAGCAGCGGTGGCCCGCCGGCCTGGCAGCCCTGGACGACCGCCGAGAAGTGCCCCTACAACAAGGTCTGCACGGTGCAGGCCCCCGACAAGCCGGGCAAATGCATCGAAGCGCCCAAGTGCACACCGGGCACCACTTGTTGCACCGCCGAGGGCAAATATGCCGAAAAGGGCGCCAAGTGCGGCGACAAGGCCATCGACGAAGAGTTCAAGTGCAAGGGTCCGGCCAAGGGCGGTGAACTCTGGGTGCGCCAGGGGTTCAAGGGTTGCTCGGGCAGCTCCACGTGGTGCTCCAGCTACAGCTCGCAGATCCACTGGCAAGATTGGAAGCTGTCGAGCAAGTGCCAACCCGCCGAGAAGTGCAAGCTGGGCTACAACGGCGGCTCCGGCAAGTGCGATGCCACCAAGGAGTGCTCCAAGTCGTCCACCTGCTGTGCCGAAGATGGGTTCTATGCCGCCAAGGGCACCAAGTGCGGCAACTACGCCTACAAGACCGAATCCAAGTGCGTCTCGGAAGCCAAGGGCGGCAAGATCCTCGAGCGCAAGGCGTTTGGCGGCTGCACCGGCACCGGCACCTGGTGCTCCAACTCGTCCGACAACCTCGTGTGGGGAGACTGGGCCGAGGGCAAGGCATGCAAGGCCAACGAGGTCTGCAAGCCCGGCTGGAGCAAGGGCACGGTGCAGTGCAAAAGCGCAGGCGTGTGCAGCCCGTCCAACTCCTGCTGCACCGAGGCCGGCGAATACGCCGCCAAGGGCGTCAAGTGCAGCGACTTCGCCTACGGCAGCGAGAAGAAGTGCGAGTCCGCCGACAAGGGCGGCAAGATCCTGCAGCGCAAGGGCTACGGCGGCTGTGATGGCAAGTCCGCGTGGTGTTCGTCCAGCAAGGACAACCTGGTCTGGGGCCAATGGGAGACGTACCAGACGTGCAGCGAGAGCCAGGTCTGCAAGTCCACGGAGTGGTCGACCTATTGCGGATACCCGTGACCGCTGGTGGCCCCATGCGCTATGGTGTTCGCATGCGGGCGTGCGTGCGATCGTTGATCTTCCTGGCCCTTGCCGCGCTGCTGATGGCGGCGGCGCCGGCGGAGCGGACCGCCGCGAAAGCGCCGAAGCGCCAGGTCGTGGCGCCCGCCCTCGGGGCCCGCCTGGTGGTACCCGACGGGGTGCTGACCCGCTCGACCACGGCGCCCATTTCGCTGCCACACTCGGGCGTATCCGCCGAAGATCTCTACTTGACGCAAGGCGGCGACCTGCTGGTGACGGTCAACATGTGGCCCGATCCCCTCCGCCTGGGCGCCGCCGGAGCGATGACGCGGGCACTGGCCTGGCTGTTGGACCGCGACAGCCGCCTCGAGGTGCGCACCGCCGGACGTCGCGCTGTGCCCGCCTTCCTGCTCGTCCAGCCGCGTTCACCACAGTCTTATGGCCGTCGCATCGCGTTGCTGGGTAGCGGTGGCGTGGTCGCCCGCATCACCTGCGAAAACACCTCAGATGTCCGCGCAGTCGCCGCTTTCGAGTTGGCGATGTCCACCTTTGACGGACCGCCATGAAGTGGGTCCGCCCGGTCGTGCTCGTGTGCTCTCTGGTGCTTGCCGGGGCGCTCGCGTTGCCCTCGCCGGCGGCGGCCGTGAGCCAGTGCGGTGGCCAGAAGGACTCATGCAAATGCGGCATGAACAACCCCTACCCCTGCTGCGATAACGGCAGCAATTGCACATGGTGGGCCTGGCATCGGGCCTGCTGTCATTGGGGCATGGCCCTGCCCGGCTGGGGCAACGCCAACACCTGGTCGAAGTACGCCAAGGGCTACAGCAAGGTCGAGGTATCCAGCTCGCCCAAAGTGGGCAGCATCGCCACCAGCACCAAGGGCTACTACGGTCACGTCGCCTGGGTCGTCGGCGTCAGCGGCGGCACGGTCACCGTCAGCGAGATGAACTGCTGCGGCAAGTGCGCCTGGGGCACCAAGACCAAGAAGTACTCCGCCAGCTACTTCAACTCGGGCTACGTCATCAAGAAGGGCAGCAGCGGCCCCAAGTGCGGCAACGGCAAGTGCGAGGGCGGAGAGAACTGTGGCAACTGCAGCAAGGATTGCGGCGGCTGCTGCGGCAACGGCAAGTGCGATAACGGCGAGAACTGCAAGAGCTGCCACAAGGACTGCGGCGACTGCTGCGGCAACGGCAAGTGCGACAACGGCGAGAACTGCGCCTCGTGCGACAAGGATTGCGGCTCGTGCTGCGGCAACGGCAAGTGTGACCACGGCGAAAACTGCGCCAAATGCGCCAAGGATTGCGGAGTCTGCTGCGGCAACGGCAAGTGTGACCACGGCGAGACCTGCCCCACCTGCCCCAAGGACTGCCATTGCCAGCCCGAAGGGGCCTTCGACGTGGCCTCGTGCGACCAGGTCAGCGGCTGGGCCTGGGATCCGGACGCCAAGATCCCGGTCAAGGTCGACCTGCGCATCGACGGCAAGACCGTGGCCAACATGACCGCCAATGGCCCCCACAAAAGCCACGCCGGCAAGGGCTTCAGCTGGCCGGTGCCGCAGACCCTCAAGAACGGCGCCTCCCACGCGGCGACGGGCTTCGCCTTCGACACCCAGACCGATGGCAAGTCCTCGCTCGGCGAACGCAAATTCCTTTGCGACAACCGCACTTCGGCGGAGGGCATCTGGGTCACCACGCGCAAAGATGCTTCGGGCGTGGAGGTGTCGTTACCGGCCACCAAGCCGCCTCGTCTGAGCCTGTTGCATCGCCACCAGGCGGGCGATCCGCACCCGGTCAACGGCCTCACCGAGAGCTGCGCCGAGCTGGGCCTGGCGACCTTCGAGCGCCTCCTGGGGCGGACCACCTGGAACTTGAAGGGCGGCCACCTGCAGGCGCGGCTGCAGGTGCAGGGCGCCACGGTGCGCGAGTTGAAGGCCGGCAGCAAAGGGGCGGCCGACGAGGATGTCAGCGGCCCGCTCAACAGGATCTGCCTGCGCACCCAGGCGACCAAACCCGCGGTGGTGGGCACAACGCAGCAGGTGCGTCTGGACAAGATCGAGTTGAAGGCGGCGGGCTGGACCAGCAGCTACAGCCCCACCGCTCAGGGGCTCATTTTCGGCGCTCAGGCCGGCGACAGCCTGGTCTTTGCCACCCGCAGCCATCCTGCAGGCGAGTTGCCTGGAGCCGGCTACATCGCTGCCTGGCGCAGCTTCGAGCACGGCTTCGACGCCGTCAGTTGGCAGTTGTCCGGCATGCCGGATGGCGACTCGCTGGCCTTGGAGTTGGTGGTGGACGGCCAGGCCCACGCCATCACGGCCGCCGGACAGGTCGCCGGGTTGCGCGGCAAGTCGGTGCGAATGCAGATGCGAGCGACCGGCGACGAGCCGATCCCCGCCGACGTGAGCGCGCGGCTGGACAACATCCGCGTGCGCGACAACGCCATCCGCCTGGAGGGTCCCTGGCGCATGGAACGGGCAGGTAGTCGCGGCTTCTCCGCTGCCATCCCGAAGCTCGCCGACGACAAGCGACCGGGCCTGCACGTGGCGGTGCGCCATGCGCCCCACGACTACTGGACCACCGGGGTGATGCGCGCTGTGCACGCGACCGTCGGGCCGCCCTTCGAGCGCATTCGCGGCACATTCCGGCAAGAGGTGCCCGGCGGCGGATTCCGCCTGGACATTCTGGCCGACGGCAAATCGGTTCAGGGCTGGGCGCGCAGTGGGCGGCACCAGGTGGACTTCGACGTGCCCGCCAGCGGCCACCAGGTCGCCGTGGCGGTGTCGCCCATCGAGGACGCCGAACTGGACGCCATGGCGCGCTTTGAGGTGCTTGATTTGCAGGTCCTCAAGTCCGGCTGGTGGTCGGCCAGCAGCCCGCGATGCGCCGGATTGCGCGACTATCGGCCTGCGCCCGGCGCCATCCGTCTGGAGACACCCGCTGAACACGTGGGCGCCAAGCTGCCGCTCATGGGGGCCCATCGTGTACTGCGGCGATTTGCCAGCCCGCAGACGGGCGTACGGCTGACCTATCGACAGGACCTGGACGAGGAGGCGCTGCGGGTGATGGTGCTGCTCGATGGCGTGCCGGCGCGGCTCATCGAAGCCGACGGCAAGCACACCGAGAAGGTGGTCATCGAGGCCGACGCCTTCCGCACCCTGGCCGTGGCCCTGGCCCCTCGTGTGCCGGGGCTGGCCGTGCCGCGACCCGGCTGGGCGGAGTTCAGCGACATCCAGGTACATGCCGCCGGCAGCTCATGGCAGCTGGCGTTGGCCGTGCCAGCGGCCGAACCGGAGCTTGTGACATCCGGTCTGGCTGACGCCATCGGTGGCGATGCGGCGGCGGTCGGTGGCGCCCGTGGAGGGTCCGGCGGCGGTCGTTCCGGCGGTTGTATGGCGGCACGGGGAGCAGACGGCAGCGCGCCTTTGCTCGCGTTGATGATTGTCGTGTTTGCCGGCCTGTGGCGCCGGCGTCACTCGAAGACTTCGGTGATGGCGTCCGGTAGCGCGAGCACTTCCACCGCCCGTGAGATCCGGCTGGTGCCCGGCAACGCGCCCTGAACGCTCACCGTGAGCACCGATGTCGTGTCGAAGAGCGCCTCGAAGAAGGCCCAGTAGATGCCGGTTTCCGGACGTACGCTTGCGTCCGCCACCAACAGGTCTGCCTTCCACGGCACGTCACCGGCGATCAGCGCGTCACCCAGGTCGAAGAATAGCGCCACCTGGGTCTTGGTTTTGGCCTTGTCGCCCTGGGCCAGCACCTCGTCGCCCACCGTCAACTTCTCCACCGCCACCACGTCGCCGACGGTAGAGGGCTCGTCGGCTCGACCGATGAGCCCGAATCCAGCGGCCACAGGCGCCTCTGTACATGATGCCGTGCCGTTCATGGGTTTGTTCAGGTCGATGCCTTCGGGCAGGTACTGGCGCTGGTAGGTGCCCGCCTTGTCGCCGTACCAGGACGTGGGTATGGCCCACCAGGCGGTCTGCTTGCGGTAGTGGGTGCCCGGCTTGAGCGTCGCCACCAGCTCGGTCGCGGCGGCCAGGGCGAAATCCAGTCGACGAACCTGGGCCAGTCCATCCAGCGGGCAGGTGGACGCCACCAGCAGGTGACCGCCGGGCCGCAACATGGTCAGGTCGCGCAGCTTGTCATAGCCGGCAGCGTACTTGGGACCTTCACCCTCCAACTCGTGCATGGGCAGGTAGCCCGCCTCGTCCAATGCCGCGGCGAACTTGGCCAGCGGGATGCCCTGGCCCACCTTGGCGGCGCGGACCGCCGATCGGAACTCGCGCGACCCGGTACAAAGGGCTGCCCCGCCGCCGCTGCCGGCCTTGCCGCTGCCGCCGGCGTCGCTCGCGCCGGCCTCGCCCTCGCCGCCTCCGCCGCCGCCGAACGATCCGCCGCAACCGGCCAGCACCAGCATCAGGCAGAAAGCCAGGGCGCTGACTCGGTGGACTGTGGGCAGGACAAACGACGTCATGGTGTCAATCTATCCCCGGCTTGCCCCGGTCACAAGTTGGGCCCCTGTCGCCCGCGTTCTCCCTGCCCTACACTCAGCCCCTTGTGACCCGCTTCGTGGTCACCCGCGGGGTCCGCTTGCTTACCCGATTGATCCCCCTGCTCCTGTTGATTACCGGCACCACGGGCCTCGTCTACGAGGTGGTGCTGGCGCGCTTTCTGTCGCTGCACTTGGGCTCTTCGGGGGCCTCTCAGGCCATCACCCTCGCGGCATTCCTCGGCGGCCTGTCCACCGGCGCGCTGCTGGTGGGACGCTACTCGGATCGCTGGCTCAGCCGGCTTCCGCGGCCCATCTACGCCTGGGCCGCCCTGGAGGCTGCCATCGGCGTCTGGGCCTTGCTGCTGCCCACGGCGGCCGACGCCGTCTTCGGCACCTATGACGGCCTGATCGTCGGACTGGACCCCACTTCTCCGGCCATGGTCGCGTTGAAGCTGGCTTGCGCAGGGCTGTTGATGTTGCCCCTGTCCGTGCCCATGGGCGCCACCCTGCCCGTCCTGGCGGCTTGCATCGAACGCCACGACAGGTCCATCGGCGTGCGCGTGGTGTCGCGCTTCTATTACATCAACGCCGCCGGCGGGGCGCTCGGCGCCTTGCTGGCCGGCTTCGTGCTCATCGAGCGTCTCGGCCTCGAGTTGCCCTTGACCCTGGCGGCCATGTTGAACATCGTCGTCGCAGCCGTGGTCGTGCAGGTATTCCGCAGACTCGACGCCTCCCCGCCACCCGTCGCCGAAGAGACCGTCGCACCCCAAGGCGCCGGGTCCGGTGGGATGGGCGGCGCCCGGGTCTATGTGCTGGCCGCAGGTCTGACCGGCTTCGTCACCCTGTCCTACGAGGTGGTCTGGACGCGCCTGGCGGGACTGTTGATGGGTGCCAGCGTCTACGCATTCGCGACCATGTTGTTCGTGGTTATCGCCGGCATCGCCTCGGGCAGCGCCCTGGCCACGTGGGTGATCGGCCGTGGCGTCGACGGCCGGCGCGTATTCTGGTGGTCGCAGGTGCTGGCCGCCCTGGCCGCGCTGGGCCTCGTCCTGCGCCTGGCCGAGCTGCCCGTGGACCTGCTGATGCTGCGCATCGGATTCGAACCGGTGGCGGCCAACTACGTCGCCTGGCTGTGGGTAGGCGGCGGCATGGTGGCCGCCCACCTGATGCCCGGCGCCATCGCCCTGGGCGCCGCATTTCCAGCCCTGCTGGCCTGCGCCAGTTCCGCCGGTGCACGCACGGACCGCGCCACCGCCTGGCTGCTCGGGGTCAACACCATCGGCAACCTGCTCGGCGCACTGCTGGCCAGCTTCTACGCCATGCCGGCACTGGGGGTGGAGGGGTTGCTCATCGTCGGCGCGCTCATCTCCCTGGCCACGGCCACGCTATGCGCCGGTGGCCTGCCCCGCCTGCCCGCCCTGGTGACACCTGCCCTGGTCGGCGCCCTCGCCATCACGTTGCTTGTGGCGCCGCCGGACATCTCGCTGCTCTACCGGGGGCTCTTCAGGGCCCGCGCTCGCACGCCGGCGGCGGCCCTGCACGAGGTATCGCGCGCCCGTCGGGTGGAGCTGGCGTATCGCCATGACGGCAAGGATACCTCGGTCTCCCTGGACCGTCTGCCCGACGGCAACCTGCTCTTTCGAATCGGCGGAAAAGTCGACGGCGGCACCAACGATGCGCCCTCGCAGTCCATCCTCGGTCACTTGGGATTCCTCTTCCGACCGGCTGCCCGCGACGTGATGGTCATCGGGCTCGGTACGGGCCAGACCGCCGCCGCCGTGGCGGCCCATTCGGCGACCCGGGTGCTGGTGAGCGAGATCTCGCCCGGCATGGTGGGGGTCACACGTCGTTTTGCCGCGCACAACCAGAATGTGCTGGACAACCCGCGGGTCGAAGTCGTCTACACCGACGGCCGCGAGTTGATGCAGGCTCAGCCGCCGAACAGCTTTGACATGGTGGTCTCGGAACCCTCCAATCCGTGGGTCGTGGGCGTGGCGGATCTCTATACGGTCGAGCACTTCGAGCGTCTTCGACAACGTATGCGGCCCGGTGCCGTGCTGCTGCAATGGCTACAGGCCTACGAGACCGATGACGACCTGCTGGTCGACGTGGTCTGCACGGTCCATGGCGCCTTCGAGCACATGGCCGTCTTCCGCATGGCGCCCAACGACCTGGCCCTGGCAGCATCGGATGCACCGCTGGCGGTGGATATGGCCGCGGCGGCGTCGATGCTGCGTGATCCCGCCGTACAGTCGGAGCTGGCCGGGCATGCGGACAAACGGCTGCCCAGAACACTGGATGAATTCCTCCTGCTGCAACTGTCCGGTCGTCAGACCATCGCCCGCATGTGTCAGGGCTGGCGTGGAGGACTGTCCGAACGTTTCCCCATGCTCGAGTATCGCGCGCCCGCCGCCTTCTTCGTCGGCGCTACCGCACGCCGCGCCCGGGGCGCATTGGACGCGCGCCTGCGGCCGGATGCGGACACCGAACTGGCCCGTGCGCTGCGGCTTGCGCCGCCATCGGAGCGGCGCAAGGACGCGCTGCATCGCTACCTGGTACGCGCCAACTATCGCGACGAGTTGCCCCTTCGTCTGGCCACGGCGGCGGCGTTCGATCAGTTGCCCAAGGGGCTGCAGCAGGTCGCCACGCACCTGCCGGAACCGGTGAGCGTGACCACCGCGGCGCGGTCGCAGGCTTGCGAATTGCTGCGCCGCCGCGGCGCCGTCGGCCGGGCGAAGACCGTGTATGGTCCGCTGCCACTGGGCCCGCTCATGGCCCGCTGGGAGCGCGCCTGTGCCGGCCCAACCCAGCCGCCGCCGACTCGTTGACCTGCCGCCCCGTTCTGGCGCAGCATCGACCGGCCCCGTTTGTTCCAACCCCGTACAGGTCACTTCATGGGCGATGCGCCACCGCAGGCTGTTGCGAGCGATTTCAAGTCTCGCGTCCTGGCTGAACTGCAACCCCAGAACCTGTTGCCCAGCGCCATCGGCGGGCTCGTAGCCGGCATGATTACGGTGATCCTGTCGATCTCCTTCGCCATGCTGATCTTCGGTGGTGAGCTCGGCGCGCACCTGCCGGCGGGAATTGGCCTGGCGCTCTTCTCGGCCGTGCTGGTCGCCGTCATCGTGGCCCTGACCAGCTCCTATCCGGCGACCGTGGCCATCCCGCAGGATCGCATCGCGCCCATCCTGGCCCTGATCTCGGCGGCGGTGGTCGGCGCCATGCACGAGACCGGCGCCAGCACGGAGTTGATGTTTCAAACGGTCGTGGCGGCCATCACCGTCGCCTCCTTGCTGACCGGCGTGTGCCTGGCAGCCCTGGGCGCATTCAAGCTGGGCGCGCTCATTCGATATATCCCCTACCCGGTCATCGGCGGCTTCCTGGCGGGTACGGGTCTGCTGCTGGTCAAGGGCTCCCTGGGCGTCATGACCGACCACAAAATCGCCTGGAGCCACCTGGAGGTGCTGTTCAGCGAGGACAGCCTGGTGAAGTGGATTCCGGGCGTAGTCTTCGCCGTCGCGATGCTGATCATCTCGCGCCGATTCAAGCACTACCTGGTCATGCCGGCGTTGCTTATCGGCGGCATCGCGACGTTCTACATCGCCATGATGGCCATGGGCGTGGAGGCCAGCGCGGCGCGTGCCGACGGCTGGCTGCTGGGACCATTCCCGGCCGGCGATCCCTGGCGACCCCTGGGCTTCTCATCCATGGCCGCGGCCGATTGGGCCGTGATTGGCGGCCAGGTGGGCTCGTTGGCGACCGTGCTGCTCGTCAGCGCTGTGTCCGTATTGCTCAACTCGAGCGCGTTGGAGCTGGCCGCCGAACGCGACATGGACCTCAATCGCGAACTCAAGGTCTGCGGCGCGGCCAATATCGGGCTGGGTCTGGGCGGCGGCATGGTGGGATTTCACACCCTGAGCCTGTCGGGCCTGGTGCTCAAGATGGGCGCTCGTGGACGCTTGACCGGGCTGGTGGCCGCTTGTGTGAGCGGCGGTGTGCTGCTGGCGGGCACGTCGGTGTTGGAGTACTTCCCCAAGCCGGTGCTGGGCGGGCTGCTCTTCTTCCTCGGCCTGAGCTTCCTGGTCCAGTGGTGCTGGGATGGCTGGGCTCGCCTGTCGCGCGGCGACTACTTCGTCGTCGTGCTGATCCTCCTGTTCGTCGGCGCGTTCGGCTACCTGCAGGGCGTGGGCGTGGGCATCGTCGCCTGCGTGGTGCTCTTCGTGGTCAACTACAGCCGCTTGCAGGTGGTCCGCCAGGCCGCCTCGGGGGTCGTGCAGCGCAGCAACGTGGATCGACCGTCGCGGCACGGCAAGGTGCTGGCCGCCGAGGGCGGACGAATCCACATTCTTCGCCTGAGCGGCTACGTGTTCTTTGGCACCGCCAATCGTCTGCTCCTGCAGGTGCGGGCGCGCGTGGAGCAGGCGGACAAGCCGCTCGACTTCGTGGTGATCGACTTCCAGCGGGTGGGCGGCATCGACTCCTCGTCGGTGATGTCCTTCGTCAAGATGGCCCAATTGGGACGCAAGGAAGGCTTCCTGCTGATCTTCACGCAGGTCTCGGAATCGGTGATGCGCAAGCTCGACCGGGAGGGATTGGACGGCGGGCCGGAGGATGGTCTGCACTTCTTCCCCGACCTCGACCACGGCCTGGAATGGTGCGAAGAGCGGGTCATTGAAGCCTCCGAAGTGACCGTCAAACGCCAGGGCATGGCCCTGCGCGATCGTCTGTCGGAAGTCATCGGCGGCGAGTTCGATATCGAGGAGCTGCTGAGTTACCTGGAACGCCGTGAATACGACACCGATCACGCCATCATCCAGCAGGGTGACCCGCCCGGAAGTCTCTACCTCCTGGACAAGGGTCAGGTCACGGTGCGGTTGCAGTTGGCCGACGGCCAGACGGTGCGCCTGCGCACCATGAATGCTGGCAGCGTGGTGGGCGAGATGGGCCTCTACCTCGGCCAGGCGCGCACGGCATCTGTCGTCACCACGCGGCCGAGCGTCATCTATAAGTTGGGTGCGGACCGCATGGAACGCATGCGCGTGGAGCATCCCGACGCGGCGTCGGCATTCCACCACTTCATGGCCCACCTGCTCGCTGAACGCCTGGTGCACGCCAACCGCATGCTCGCTTCGGTCGTCGACTGAGAGTGGGCCAATGGTTCTGGCGATCGATGCCTGCGCCCGGCGTTCTGGCTGGATCGCCACCGCTTCATTTGCGCAACGACTACGAACCATTGCAGATTGGCATTCGGCCGGACCCCGCGTGGATGCGTATATAGAGGACGTGCGGGCGGACCCCCTCGGTGCGCCCCGGACACCCGACCAGACGGCTGATGCGGCGGCCGTCGCCCAGGCTTGTACATGACTTCCGTGAGCGCGCCTGCGGCGCAACTTCATCGACTATTGGGCGTGATCCTGGCCTGCGCCATGGGGCTGCCTGCGGGCGCCAGCGCGCTCGATCTGAACGCCGGATTGGGGCTGGCGCTGCGCACATTTGATGACGACGCCGCGCTCGGCCGTGCCCCTGGACAACCCCCACCGAATCTGGGCCTGGCGCCTGGGCTGGACCTGCGATTTGGCGCCAGACCGTTGGAGTGGCTCGCCGTGGAGGTGGAGGCCTTGCTCCTTTTCGCGTCGGAGGGCGGCGGGGGTGGATCGCCGCTGATCGGTGGAGTGCGCGGGCATGCTGGCCTGGCGCAAGACCACGGCGAGCGCTGGAGCAGCCTCATCTACCTGGGCGGCGGTCTCGACGCCCTGTTCGCAGACAGCGCCGGTGTCGCCACATCGGATCGCCGGGGTCTGGTCTACGGCGGTGGTGGGGTGGCCTGGGCATTCCTGCCGCAATGGCGGGCCCGAGTGGACGGACGCCTGGTCGTGGCGGCCCGAGACGACGGCCTGGGAGTGGCCAGTTTCGAGGGTGTGCTGGGCGTGGAGTTCCTGCTTGGCGAACCGAAGAAGCAGGGGCCACTCGACGCCGATGCAGATGGCGTGCTCGACGCCGTGGATGTGTGCCCCTACGAGCCCGAGACGCGCAACGGGTACCGAGACGAGGACGGCTGCCCGGAACATCCCGACACCGTGCCGGCGGCCACGTTGCCAGACGCGCCCACAGCGAGCGCATTGCCGGCGTCGGCGAGCCCGTCGGATGCCGCCCATGCCCCTGCGCGGGTTACCGGGTTGCCGCCGCTGGTGCCCGAGCGCGACAGCGACGGCGATGGCCTGATGGATGACGACGACCTCTGCCCCAACGCCGCCGAGGACAAGGATGGCTTCCAGGATGGCGACGGCTGTCCCGAACCGGATAACGATGAAGATGGTGTTGCCGATGGTGCCGATAAGTGTCCGAATACCGCTGAGAATCACAACGGCTATCGCGATGATGACGGCTGCCCGGACCTGGTGCCCAAGGCCCTGAAGCGCTTCGCCGGCACGGTGTCCGGCATCTCCTTCGAGCGCGGTGCGGCGACCATCCGGTCTCGCTCCCTGCGGGTCCTGCGGGCGGCCTTGAAGACGCTGCGGCGGTACAAGTCACTTCAGGTGGAGGTGCACGGACATACGGACAACAGCGGCAACCGGAAATTCAATATCGACCTGTCCCAGCAGCGCGCCGAATCTGTACGCCAGTGGCTGATCCGCAACGGCATCGACGCTGGCCGACTGTCGGCCCGGGGCTTCGGTCCGGATAAACCCGTCGCGGATAACAAAGATAAGGCCGGTCAGGCGCGCAATCGGCGGGTCGAATTCGTCCTCACAGACACCACCCCTGCAGCCAAGGAGCCCAGGTGAAGCCAATCCAATACGTTGCGGCCGCGCCCTTCCTGCTGGCGATCCTGGCAGCCACGCCGGCTCTGGCGGCAGATCCCTGTGGCGGTGTTGCCCTGCAGGGCGGCGTCGTCGCCCCTGGCCGCACCATCGCGCCGGCGCATCCGATCAAGGCAGCCGATGCGGGATGTTTGAAATACATCGGCGCCGAGTTGGCGCGGCGCCGGGTGCGCACCGTCACCGTGGCCGTGCGCCTGCCAGAAGCGAAACGACGCGGCGGTCTGGGCGCGCGGCTGGGCAAGTCGGTCGCGGGTTTGTTGGCGGCGGGCGGTGTGCCGGCGGCGCGCATCTCCACGGTCTCACCGGCTGTGGGCAAGGGGCGTGCGGAGCTGCGGGTGACGTTCACCGAGCGCAAAGCGCGACGACCCGTGGCGAGGATCCTGTCCGTCTCCGGGCAACTCTTTGCCGGAAGGGACAAGAAGTCCTTGCGGCCCGCGGTGCGCGGCGATCGATTTCCACCGCGAACCTGGCTGGAGACCCGGGGCCGTTCACGCGCTGGCGTGCTGCTCGCCGAGGGCAGCGAGATCACCCTGGCGCCGGGCACTTTGCTGCGGATCGGGAGGCTGCGCCTGAACGCGGCGCTCAAGCGCGAGGTGCACATCGACGTGAGTCGCGGCGGGGTGGACACCCGCGCAAGTCGAGGCGGCGCCGGCTCGGTTTTTGAGTTGCGCAGTCGCGTCGGGGTCGCTGGCGTACGCGGCACGGCGTTTCGGGTCACGCTCGTCGGCCAGGACAAGACGCGCCTGGAGACCCTCAGCGGCCTGGTCGAGCTGGCAGGCAGCAAGGCGAGGGTCAACGTCGGGGCGGGTCAGGGATCCCTGGTCGATGCAGCCGGCAAGCCCCTGCCGCCGCGGGCGCTGCTGGCCGCCGCCGCCATCGTCGGGCCGCTCAAAGGCGCGCTGGGCGCTGCGCGTGGGCTGTCCTGGAAGCCGGTCAAGGGCGCGGTTCGCTACCGGGTCGAGCTGGCTCGCGATGCCTACTTCCTGCTCGATGTGGCCGAACATCTCGCCAGCGCGCCGGACCTGACCGTGCCCGCGGCCGTCGCGGGCGGCAAGTGGTACTGGCGGGTGACGGCCATCGATAGCGACGGCTTCGTCGGCCAGCCCTCCCGTGTTCACGCATTCGTGCTACCGTCCGGGACGTGAAAGGCGGGCGCCGACGTGAAGCCATCGCGGCCCTGGCGGTGGTCGTGCTCACCGGCGCGCTGCTGGCCGCCGGCTGGCAGGATCCGCGCGGTTGGGCTGCGCGCCTCGATCATCCCATCCATGACCTCGTCGCCGGGTTGGTCGAGCCGCATGCCGAGCATGCCGATCAGGTGACCGTGATCCTTGTCGACGACGACAGCCTGTTGCGGCTGGGCGAGCGCTGGCCGCTGTCGCGCTCCACCTGGGCCCGCTTCTTTCGGGCCATGGCCGCTCACAGTCCTGCGGTGGTCGGCGTCGATGCCTGGTTTGAGGTGCCGGCGCCGCGTGATCGCGTGGAAATGGCCCTGGATCTGGCCGACCGCATCCGCGATGACGGGCTCGACGTGCTGCCCGAAGGCGTCACCCTGGCCGATGACCTGGAGATCCAGGCGGCCCGACTCGACGGCGACCGACAACTCGGAGCCGCCATCGCCGACCTTGGCACGGTCCTGTTGGGCGTGGTCTGTCAGCTGGCGACCGATTCCGCCCTGGCCGCCGATCGCCGGGGCGAAATGGTACCGCTGGACGTGGACCGGGATCGCCCGATGGCGCTGCGCTGTGGCGCCCTGGCCAGCAGCATCGCGCCCCTGGTGGCGGCCGCCCGTGGGCAAGGAGGCCTGCAGGTCCTGCGCGACGAGGATGGGGTCGTCCGTCGCTATGCCTACGCGTTCGGCTCCGGCCGTCATGCCTACCCGTCGCTGGCCCTGGCGGCGGTGCGCACGGCCCGTCCCGACCGGGCAGCGTCGCTGACTGCCCGCGCCATGGATGCTGACGATGGCACGCCGCTGCTACGTCAGCTGCGCGAGCGGGACTTGCGCACGCTGCACTTCGCCGACCTGCTGGAGGCCGAGGCCGAAGGCAGCGCCCTGGAGGATGCCCTGAGGGATCGCATTGTGTTGGTAGGCGTCAGCGCCAAGGGCACCGAGGACCTGGTGGATACGTCCCTGGAGCGGCAGGTCCCCGGCGTTTATGTACACGCCGCCGCGGTTGTGGCCCTGCTGGATGATGCCCTGGTCCGCTCTACCGGGGCACCGATCCGCAACGCACTCATCTTGGGCTTGCTGTGGCTGCTCCTGTTGGTGGTCGTAGGACCACGCATCGCTCGCACCCAGGTGGTCGTGGCCCTGGGCCTGGCTTCGGCGATCCTGTGGTCGGTCGCCTCGGTGATGTTGCTCGAGCGCGGCCTGTGGCTGGACGTGGCGCCGCTGTTGATCGGCTACCTGGCCTGGGTCGCCAGCCGCCTGCTGATCCGTTACCAGGAGTTGGAGGCCGCGCGCCGGCAGGCGGCGACCATTCGTGACGCCTTCTCCCACTACCTGGCCGACGAGGTGATCGAGTCGCTGGTAGCCGACCCCGAGCGCCTGCAGTTGGGCGGTCAGCGCTTGGAGATCACAGCCTTCTTCTCAGACATCGCAGGCTTCACCGGCATCTCCGAGCAGATGGAGCCGGCCGACCTCATCGCCCTGCTCAACGAATCCCTCGGCGCCATGACGGCGGTGATCCTCGAGGAGGGGGGCATCGTCGATAAGTACATTGGCGACGCCATCGTGGCCATCTTCGGCGCCCCATTGCCGCAGGATGACCACGCCGCGCGCGCCACGCGCGCCGCCATCCGCTGCCAGGAGGTCATCGACGCCCTCACGCCGGTCTGGCGCGGTCGTGGCTGGCCGGAGATCCTGGTCCGTATCGGGCTCAACACGGGCGTGGCGGTGGTCGGCAACATGGGCAGCAAGCAGCGTTTCGACTACACGATGATCGGCGATACCGTGAACCTCGCCGCCCGCCTGGAGGGCGTGAACAAGGTCTATGGCACGCGGAATCTCATCGGCGAGACCACCGCGGCGCAATGTGGCGACGAGTTCGTGCTCCGCGAGCTGGACGCCATCCGCGTGAAGGGACGGGCAGAAGGGGTCCGGGTGTACGAACCCCTGGCCTGCCTGGCGCCGGGAGAGGCGGCACCTGCGGACGTGGCGACGGATTTTGCGGAGGGACTTGCGGCGTGGCGCGATCGTCGGCCTGATGACGCCAAGGCTGCATTCGGGCGCGCCGCGGCCACTGGAGACCCGGCGGCGAAGACGTTTCTGGCGCGCCTGGACGAGGTCGACCTGGCCGCCCTGCCCGATGACTGGGACGGGATCTTCGAGATGACCACCAAGTAGAAGGGGAGGCGGGGGAACATGGTCATGGCGCGTTGGCGACGTTGGGTACAGGGCTCCGGTGCGGTGCCGGAGTCGCTCTATCATCGACGCGACCGGCCGGAGAACCCGGCGCTGGCCGTGCAGTGGCTCGGCACCGCCGGCTTCCGGGTGGTCGCTCAGGGGCACCACTTCTGGTTCGATCCGCACCTGTCGCGGCATGGCATCGGCGACCTGCTGCGCGGCCCCATCGCCCCCATCGCCGACCGCATCGACGCCGAGGTCGACACCTGTCACGCCATCGCAGTGGGTCACAGCCACTACGACCACGTCATCGACACGCCGTGGATCGCCCGCAAACACGGCGCCCGGGTCTACGGATCGGAGGATACGCTCAATTGCTGTCGCGGAGATGGCGTGTCGGAAGCGCAACTGATCGCCATCGAAGCGGGCGGTCGCTACGAGGAGGGACCGTTCGTCTTGCGGCCCGTTCGATCCGAGCACAGTCCGCTGCTGGCCGGTCGCGTGCCCCTGCCTGGCGCGATTGAACGCCCGCTGGCGTCTCCCGCCCGCTATTCCGCATGGCGTGTCGGCCAGACGTTCGGACTGCACCTGTCGTGCAGCGCCGGCGCCGTCTACCACATCGGCAGCGCCAACCTGGTCGAAGCAGAGATGACCGACGTGCAGAGCGACGTGGTGCTTTGCTGCACGGTGGGCCGGCAGGCGGTCGAGCGCTTCACCTGGCGCATGATCGAAGCCCTGCGACCCAAGCTGATCATCCCCTGCCACTGGGATCGATTCTGGCGTCCACTGGACGCGCCGGCGTTGCAGATCCCGGGCAACGACCTGCAGGGTTTCATGGACGAGTGCGCCGAACACCCGCTGCGTCCCGAGGTACGGGTGTTGCCGTTGCGCGGTTGGACGGAGTTGACGTAGCGGTTCGGCGATTGCGGCGTTCGCGCCGGTGTCTCAATCGCCGTTGCCCAGGCGGAACAGGCGCTTCATCTTGCCAAGGATTTGTCCGGCCAGGGTCTGCGTCTCCTGCGCGGTGGGCTCCTCTCGGCTGGCTTCGGCGCGCCGTCGCTCCGAGCGCAGTTTGCGTTCGGCAACCTTCTCGGTGATCAGGCTCGCCAGCGCCGGCCGCTCCTGCAGCAGGGGCAGCAGATTGTCCTTGCGGACCTCGAAGAGCACCACCTCGGTGGCCGCGCGCACTGTCGCCGAGCGCGGTTCACCGGTGAGCAGAGACATCTCGCCGAAGAACTCGCCAGGTGTGATCCGACCGACCAGCAGCTCGTCATTTGCCACCAGCGCGTAGACCTCCAGCAGTCCCTCCACGACGATGTACATGGAGTCGCCGCTATCGCCCGCGGCGACCACGTTGGCGCCACGCGGCAGGCGCTGGTCCTGCAGGCTGTCGGACAGGGTGGCCAGCTCGTGCTCTTCGAGGTCGGCGAAGAGCTCCACTCGCTGCACGATGGCGCTGCAATCGGCGCGCGTATCCAGCTGCCGTGGCGGCATCTCGGCGGTGTAGACGTCGTGTTTTTCATAGGCCAGGGTCAGGCCGGCGCTGTGCAGATGTTGCAACACGGCCTTGCCGACCCGGTGACGTCCCTTGCTCGGCGAGGTCTCGCTTGGCACCAGCCAGTAGCGGATCTCGTACTCGACTCCCTTGGGCGTGGCCCCGTTGACCCGGACCCTGGGCGGCGGCTTTTGCAGCACACCCTCGGCCGAGCGCACGCCCGCCTCCAGGATACGCAGGGCGCGGTCGGTGGGTACGCCGAAGTCGAGGCAGAAGTAGAGTGAAAATCGGCTGCGTTCGATCGGATTGGTCAGGTTCGCCAGCACCATGGTCGCCACCTGGCCGTTGGGCACCACGAGCATCAACCCGTCCACCGTGCGCAGGCGCGTCGAGCGCCAGTTGGTCTCCACGACCTGGCCGATGAGCTGTTCCCGGCCGCGGTAGTGCAGGCGCACCCAGTCGCCGATCTTGAATGGGCGATCCACATTCAGCGCGATGCCGGAGAAGACATCCGCAATCATGGACTGCAGCGCCAGCCCGATGACCAGTCCGACGACTCCGGAGGTGGCCCACAGGCCGGTCACGTCCAGATCGAAGACCACGCCCAGGATGCCGCTCAGGGCGACGAGGAAGACGATCGTCGCCACGACATCCTTGAGCAGGCGAGGCACCTTGCCGCCCAGGCGTCGGCCA
This sequence comes from uncultured Enterobacteriaceae bacterium, assembly GCA_964438735.1. Lineage (GTDB taxonomy): Bacteria > Myxococcota_A > UBA9042 > UBA9042 > UBA9042 > CAYTLW01. The sequence goes on from CAYTLW010000053.1 coordinate 33,817, forward strand.
ACGATGCCGCGCCAGACCACCACGTCGATGAGGCGCACCACCATCCAGGCCAGGGCAAGCCACAAGGCCGTGCTGAGGCTGTAGCGCAGCACCCTGACCGTCGAGTCGATGACGTTGCCGCCAAAGCCCGTGACCAGGTCATCCCAGAGCAGCGCCGGTACGGCCAGCAGCAGCAGGACCAGCAAGGGCAGCTTCAGTCCTGACAGTCGACCTTCTTCAGCCATCTGACGCCTCATTCTCCGTTCAGGTTCTGCTTGTGTCGCACACGGTGTAGGGCCTTGTCCAACCAGCCGGGCCCCAAATGGTGCCAACGCCGCAGGTTGACAATGGACCGCCCCTGACCGACAACCCCCCGCGTCACAACCAGGGGTACAGGGAGAACTGCCATGTCAGCCACAAGAAAGCGTTTCGCCATCATCGCCCTCGCTGCGGCCACCATGATGTGGATTGGCGGCTGCGGCGCGCTGAAGAAGGTCGCCAGTGGCGGCAAGCTCACCAGCGCCGACCTCGTGCGCGAGGGAGACCGGGCCGTCAAGGCCAAGCAGCGTGAGAACAAACAGGTCTCCCGCCTCGAGGGGCAGGTCAACACCAACCTGAAGCAGATCGCAGAGCTGCGCCAGAAGGGTCGCTTCAGCTCCGCCGAGTACCGCGAGAAGAGCCTGAACCGCACGCTCAAGAAGCTGCGCTCCCTGGACAGCTCCAACGCCGTGGCCAAGGCCGCGCCCGGCAAGCTCGCCGACATCAAGTCGACCTACTCCAAGTCGGTCTACCAGCGCAAAGCCACCGCAGAGCGCTGCGACAAGATCGCCGCCAATACCAAAGACGCGCGCATGAACGAGCGCTGGAGCCGGGTCAGCCGCAACATCGACAGCTACGTCAAGTGCCGGCGCAAGATGAAGGATGTGGGCGTGGACGAGGGCAAGATCGGGCCCATCGACGCCAAGATGGTCGACGAGTTGGACGCTTTCGCGGAGTACTCCCTCAAGGAGTCCAAGGCCAACCGCATCGCCAGCAAGTTCCGCTATGCCGTGGCCTACGAGCGCGACATGGAGAACAAGATGGGCCGCTACGGCGAGATCGCGCCCGACAGCCGCAAGCCCACGGGCTACCTCAAGAAGATGAACAAGATCCGCATGAAGCATCGCGATCCCCAGGAGATCGCCGCTGAGAAGGCCAAGGGCGCCTACGAGGCCTGGAAGAAGCTGGCCACCGAGCAATTCCACAAGGAGTGGGACGCCATCCACGCCGCCGAGGCCAAGGCCAAGGCCGACTTCGACAAGGGCTTCGCGGCCATCGACAAGGGCGACTACAACAATGGCCTCAAGGCCCTGTACAAGGCCCGTGAGACCCTCTTCGCCGGCGCCTGGCCCAACGCCCTGGCGTTCGACACCGCCCTGGCCAGCGGCGCTCTGCGCACCGGACTGTCCTACGAGATCTCCGCCGCCATCGCGCGCGCCCACTTCGACCAGGGCGACAAGGCCAAGCTCTACCCCGAGCTGGCCATCATCAAGACCGGTCGCAAGTGGCTGAGCAAGGAAGACGAGACCACGGTGCGCCTGTACAACATCCTCGCCGACCGCAAGGGCAAGCTGACGCCGAAGACCACCGACCAGGTGCGTCGCTACGCTTCGAGGTACGCCAAGGAGACCCGCGCCTGGCGCACCGTCAAGGACACCGCCAAGGCGTCATCGGGTGAAGCCTACAGCCTGCTGGGCGTGGACCTGCAGACCATCAGCCACCGGCGAGCCGCGTCCAAGCCGACCGAGAACGCCGGCAAGATCGTCTGGGTCAAGGAGCCCGTCACCTCCGTGTCGGGTCGCAACCTGCGTTTCGACTTCCGCCGCTCCTACAAGGTGCCGACGAAGTGCTGGAATACGCGCAAGATCTCGCACGTGAACCTGTGGACCGGCCGCGTCTACTACCAGCAGAAGTGCAAGTACAAGACCGTGCGCGACGGCTACTACCTGGTCGTCGCTGGACCGCCGGGTGTGCGCGTCAAGAAGGGCGACCAGGTCAGCTTCTACGCCGCCGTGGGCGCCAAGAAGGGCAATGACCTGCGCCTGGTGGACGCCGGCTATGTGCGCGTGGCGCCCAAGGGCAAGACCCGCTGGTATACCGGCGCGAAGATCGGCCGCTAGACGGAACAAACTGCAAGTTCGAGACCTGGTTCGTAGACGTCCTGCAGCAAGCAGGCAAGGAGTGAAGAACTCATGAAGCGAATTATCATCCTCATCGCAGCCCTGTCGCTGGCACTGGCCGGCTTGAGCGCCTGTGGCGGCGCCCAGACCACCGCCGCCGGCGGACCCGCAGCCGCAAAGTTGCCAGCCTCGGCCGTATGCCCCGTCAGCGGCGAGAAGTTCACGCCGACCGCGTCGTCCAAGACGGTCGCGCACAACGGCAAGACCTATTACATGTGCTGTGCGGGCTGCGAAAAGAAGTTCGCCAAGTCGCCCGAGAAGTACCTGGCCGCCAAGGCGGGCGCCAAGAAGGGTTGCTGCGGTGGCAAGACCGAAGGCAAGCCGTGCGCTGACTGCGCCAACCCGGCCGCCAAGAAAGCCGCTGAGCCGGCCGCCGCCGCACCCGCCGCTGCAGCGCCCGCCGCCGGTGCTGCCGCTGCGGTCCTGCCGGCTGAGGCCACGTGCCCGGTGAGCGGCAAGAAGTTCAAGCCCACCGCGGAGAGCAAGACGGTCAGCCACGACGGCAAGACCTACTACATGTGCTGCCCGGGCTGCGAGAAGAAGTTCGCCGCCAATCCGTCGCAGTTCATCGCCGCCGCCAAGTAGAGGCTGTCATCGCCCGCGTCGGCCCATCGACGCCGCGAACCGCGCCCGCCTCGCGGTTTGCAGGGCACGCCCATGCACACCTGGCTGCGGTCGGGCTGTGCATCGCCGTGGCTCTGGTGTCCGCCTGTTCAGACGAGGGTTCGACGGCGGGCACCGAGCAGACCCTGGCTGGAGAACTCCCCTGCCTGGCCACCCGCATGGCCCCGGATGGCACCTGTTGCCCGGCCGGCAAGGTGTTCGACGCAGACGCTCAAGGCTGCGAGGCCGTCGGCCCGACCGAGTGCGCCGACGTGCTCTTCAGCGCCCCGGACAGCTGCATGCCGCGCTGGTGTGCACGTTGGCAGACCGCTGATGGCGCGTTCTGTTCGCCGGGCAATAGCGGCTGCAGTCTGCACGGGCGGATCTGCACGCTGAGCGAGCTCGCCCCGGCCACTTCCTGCCGCGCCGGCAGCTGGCGACCCGATGATGCCGGCCCCTGCTTGCGTCCCGGTGCCCTCGCCGCCCTCGGCGCCGGCGTCTCACAGCCCGATGCCCTGGCCAAGGTGCCGCCGCTGGTGACACCGCCGGGGGTGCCGGACATCGGTGAATTGCCCGCGCCCGACAAGACTCGCTTTTGCACCGACTACAAGGGCCGGGCCACGTTATGCGCTGCCGCCGACTGCGCAGACGATGCCAAGAAGACATGCATCGGCGCCGGACCCACCTGGACGTGTCCGCCGGGATTCGTCGTCCTGGCCGCCGCCAAGGACGACAAGCTCCCCGCCTGTGCGCCAGATCCCGACGACTGCGGCCCCGGCGCCTGGGGCAAGGCGGCCCAGGGGGCGACGCTCTTCGTCCAGTCGGGCGCGGCAAAGGGCGGCGACGGCAGCCAGGCCAAACCCTTCGCCAACCTGACCGATGCCCTGAACGCCGCCCAATCTGGCGACGCCATCGCTGTGGCCGATGGCACGTACGTGGGCGCGTTGACGTTTGGCAATGGTGTACACGTCCGCGGTCGCTGCGCCGCCAAGGTCACCGTGCAGGCCGACACCGGCAACGCGGTGGTCATCTTCAACGGCAAGGTGGAGTCCTCGCTGAGCGGCGTGCGGCTGACCGGCGACCAGCCGGCGGTGGCCGTGGGCAAAGGCAACAAGGGGCGCCTGGAGCGGGTCTTGGTGGACGGCGGCCAGATCATCGGCCTCATCGCCGAGTCCGACGGTCGGCTCAACGTGGTCGACAGCGTGGTGGCAGGCACCCGGCCCAAGGGCGGCGCCTTCGGCCATGGCGCCAGCGCACAGGGCGGCACGCTCGTGCTGCAGCGGGTGCGGATCACGCGCTCGACCGAGGCCGGGATACGCTCGGTGGGAGCAGGCGCACGGATCGAGGCCACCGAGCTGCTGGTCGACAGCACGCGCTCCAGCGCGGACGGGTTCTCCGGTATCGGCGTGTGGGCGAGCAAGGGCGGCACGGCGTCCCTGCAGAACGTGCGAGTCGCCTTCAATCGCGAGACGGGCCTGTCGGTGAGCGGCGTCGGCAGCAAGATCGACGCCCGCGGCCTGCTGGTCCAGGGCACCCGCTCCCGGCCCGCCGACAACAAGGGCGGCACCGGCGCGCAGGCCTTCGGCGGCGGCCGGCTGACGGTCGAGGGCGCGCGCATCAGCGGCAACGAGGCCGTGGGCATGATCGCCTGGGAGCCGGGCTCCCGTATCGACGCCCGCGCGCTCATCGTCGACGGCACCCTGCCCCGCGGCGTGGACGGCACCCTGGGCGGCGGCCTGGCGGCCGAAGATGGCGGCCGGGTGGGCGTTGAGCAGGGCGTGGTCAGCGGCAATCACATGGGCGGTGTACTCGCTGCGGGTACAAACACCCTGCTTGTGGCTCGCTGGCTGCTGGTGACCAACACGCTGCCGCAGACGGCCGACAAGGCCTTCGGTCGGGGCCTGTCGGGCCAGAAGGGCGCGCGCATCGAGCTGCACGGCGCGCGCATCACCGGCAGCCGGAATACAGGCGTCTACCTGGCCGACACGGACACATTCCTGCAGGCCCGCGGGCTGGTGGTCGACAACACCCTGCCCCGCGCCAGCGACAAGGCCCTGGGTCGCGGCATGGACATGGCCAGCGGCGCCGCGGCCAGCCTGTTCGGCGCGCGCCTGTCGGCCAATCGCGAGAGCGGCATCCTGCTATCGGGTGAGGACACCCGCCTGCACGCGGCAGGATTGCTGGTAGACGGCACCGAGGCGGCGGAGGCCAGCGGTTTGTACGGCGGGGGTGTGCAGGTGCAGTACGGCGCCAGAGCCACGCTCGTGGGCGGCCGCATCACCGGCAGCCGCAACTTCGGCGTCGGCGCGGTGGCGCCCGGCAACTCGCAGATCGATGCCACCGGCCTGGTGATCGACGGCACGCGCACATTGTGGACCAACGGCACCTCGGGCGTCGGCGCCACGGCCATCGACAACGGCGCGCGCCTGAAGCTGAGCGCCTGCCTGTTGTCGGGCAATCATTCGAGCGGTGTGAGTTTCGACCAGGCTGGCGGACAACTCGACGGTTGCGTCGTGCGCGACAGCAAGCCGGCCGTCTACCTGCAAGGGGGAGTCGGCAGTGAAGACGTCAAGCTCTCCGACGGCGTGCTGGTCCACGCCGGCGTGGATGTGCGGGTACGCAAAACCCTGGTGGCCGCGGTGCAACGCGCCGGCATCTTCCTGGACAGCCACGGCGAGGTGATCATCGAGCGAACGGCCGCCACGGGCGGGCTCTTCGGCCTGGTGCGCCAGGGTGGGGTGACCGTGAAAGGCGGCGCCAACGCCTGGTTCAATAACGGCACCAACGTGGCCGATGAGAGCGGCTTGTTCGTGCCGCCGCCGCCCGATCCGGTGAAGTAGGGCCGCGACTTCGCGTTGAACCTGGTCTACTGCGGCCCGGTGCCGCCGATCGCCAGCAGCTTCATGCCCGAGAAGTCCACCGCGTCGGTGCGAGACAGGGCCAGCAACGGCAATACGTCCGGGAAGACGCCCCAGTAGTTGGCCGTGCAGTTCACCTTGTACGAATCGGTCAGAGCGACCAGCTCGCGCGCCTGCTTGGGCTTGCGGTAGAACGCCTGCGAGACCGTCATGTAGCCGCTATAGGAGCTGGACGAGGTGTTCTTCTGCACCTGCGCGACCACCTTGGTCACCTTGTAACTGCGCACATCCTTCCAGCGCAGCGAGCTGCTCGACGAGGCGCTGAAGATGGTGCTGCCGGCGCTGGAGTCCTTGCGAACGCGGCCGCTGACGTAGCCGTACTTGTCGCTCTCGCTGTACTTCATGCGCAGGTAGGGCATCTGGTAGCCGCCGGAGACGCCCTTGGCTGGTGCCGGCGGCTTCGGTGCTGTGGCTGTGCCCGAGCCGCTGCCGGATTTGCTGGCGCTGAGGTTGAAGTTGTCGATCACGCCGCCGAGCTTGTTGGAGTTGCCGAAGATGTTGTTGCTGTTGATCTTCGGCGAGGGATTCAGGCCGCTATGGCTGAGCAGGAGCACCCCCTCCTGGTCGTTGTACTTGATGTCGCAGAGCTTGAGCGTGCCGGCCGAATTGCGCTCGTAGCGGATGCCCAGCTTGTTGTAGCTCAGGTTGCAGGACGAGATGGCCGGTGACGACGCGTACAGGCGGATGCCCGCATCGGTGTTCTTGGTGGCGGTGAAGTTGCTCAGGTTGATGGACGACGTGCTGCTCTCGACGTAGATGCCGTGGCCGGCATTGCCGCTCAGCGTGGCTGTGGCGAGGCTGACCGACTTGCTGACCCGGATGTACAGACCGTGGCCGCTATGATCCTTGCTGACGATGTCGCTCAGGGTCACGCCGCTGGCGCTGTAGGCCTGGAGGCCGTGGCCGCCGCAGTCGTGCACCGTGGAGCTCTTGACCGAGTGTGCGCCGGCCTTGAGGTACAGGCAGTCGTGGCCCCAGGCGACGTCGGTATGGGTGAGCAGGAGCTTGGCTGAGCTGCCGTATCCGTAGATTCGCTCCCAGGCGTTCTTCTTCTTGTTGGCGTCGCCCTCGACGGTGAAGAGCACCTTGCTGGCGGCCTTGCCGGTGGCGTTCAGTACACCGTTGACGGTGATATCGAAGTCGCCGTGGCCGTTCTTGTCCTGGTCGTGGGCCACGAAGCGGACCTGGGTGCCGGCAGCGATGGTCAGGGTCTTGCCGGTGGGCACGGTGTAGTCGCCCGTCATCCAGACGATGCCCGACCAGGTGGTGCTGGCGGCCAGGGACTCACCGCCCTTGTACGGGCCCTTGCTCCAGGTGCTGCCGAACTTCTTGCCGACGAAGCCGTGCAGGTTGGCGGCGGCGGGATGCGACAGGGTCAGCACGGGCAGGATGGCCGGGAAGGTGCCGAACCAGTTGTGGCGTAGATCCAGCGTCTTGGTGCGAGTGACCACGGTGACCTCGCGCTTGGCGCCGGCGGCGTCATAGACGATCTGCGGCACGTTCAGGTAGCCGTTGTAGCTGCTCGAGGAGGTGTTCTTCTGCACCTGGGCGACGACCTTTTTGGCCTTGGAACTGAGGACCTCCTTCCAGCCGCTGGTCGACGAGCTCATGGAGACGAGGGTTGAACCGCCGGAGGAGTCCTTGCGCACCCGCCCGCTGACATAGCCGTACTTGTCGCTCTCGCTGTACTTGTACTGCAGCATGTCGATGTACTGACCGCCGGGCGTGCCCTTGGCGACGGAGGTCGAGGTGCCCGAACCCGAGCCGGACTTGCTGGCCGACAGGGACAGGGTGCTGATCACCCGGGCGCGCACCTTGGCGTTGCCCCAGATGTTGTTGAACTGCATCGTGATGGTCGGATCGTAACCGCTGGCATGGGCCAGGCGCACGCCCTCGGAGTCATTGCCGGTGACCTGGTTGTGCTTGATGGTGGCCACGAGGCCGCCCAGCAGCTCCAGCCCCAAGCGCTTGTTGGCCGAGAAGGTGTTGTCGGTGGCGGTGAGTTTGGTGGAGCTGCTGGTCACTCGGCTGTAGATGCCCGAGTTGCCGTTGCCGGTCACCAGCGAGGTTTTGAGGGTGAGCTGGCCGCCGTTGCTGATCCACCCGCCATGCTGCGCATTGGCGATCAGCGTGCTGTTGGCGACCGTGAACTTGCCGCCGCTGTAGACGATGAAGCCGTGCTCGTTGTTGCGCACGGTGAGGTTGGATGCGCTGGCCGAATTGGCCACGTAGAGCCCGGTGTAGGCGTGTTCGATGAGGGTGTGCACGAAGCTGCTGCCCGAGCCGTTCAGGCGGATGCGATCCCAGCCCTTGGCCACCTTCTGGCCAGCGCCGTAGCCGTGGATCAGCACGCCCTTGGCGGAGGTGCCCTTGCTCAGGATCCGGCCGGTCGCGATGATGTCGAAGTCGCCCTTTTTGTCGCCATTCTGGTCGAGGTAGACCACGTGCACCTGGGCGCCGTCGTTGATGGTGAGGGTCTTGCCCGAGCCCACCACCAGGTCGCCGGTGAGCCAGATGGTGCCCGACCACGCGGTGTCCTTGGTCAGGGTCTCGCCGCCGTAGTAGTTGGCCTTGGACCACTTGCTGTCGAACTTGACGCCGACGAAGCCGTGGATGTTGGCCGCGCTGTACTGTGACAGGGTCAATTTGGGCAGCACGTCGGGGAAGACGCCGTAGTAGTTGTGGCGCAGGTCGACGGTGGCCGTGCGGGTGACGACCGAGACCTCGCGCTTGGCGCCCTTGAGGTCGTAGGCCGCCGTGGTCAGGCTGAGGTAGCCGTTGTAGCTGCTGGACGAGGTGTTCTTCTGCACCTGGGCCACCACCTTGGTGACCGACGAGCTGTGAACGTCGATCCAGCCCTTGGACGACGAGCTCCAGCTGCCCAGGGTCGTGCCGCCCGAGGTGCTCTTGCGGGCCCGTCCAGAGACGTAGCCGTACTTGTCGCTCTCGCTATAGGAATACCGAATCAGGCTGATCTTATGGCCGCCGGGCACACCCTTGGCCGCCGAACTGCTGGTGCCCGAGCCCGAGCCCGACTTGCTGGCGCTGGCACCGAGGTTGGCGGTGACCCGTGCGCCGACCTGGGCGTTGTCGGTGATGTTGTTGTAGTTGACGACCACGGTCGGGTCGTAGGTCTTGTAGGGCTCGATGCGCACGCCCTCCCAGTCATTGGCCAGGATCTGGTTCTTGCTGATCTTGCCGGCCACGCGGCCGCGAATGTGCAGGCCGGTGAGCTTGTTGCCCTGCACCGTGGCGCCGGTGAGGTTGAGCTTGACCGTGCTGCCGGTGCCGAACATGTAGATGCCCTGGTGACCGTTGTTGATGAACTGGCCCTCGGTGAAGGTCAGGTTGGCGTTGGAGGTGGCGTAGACGCCGGCCTCGATGTTCTGGGTGACCTTCAGCTTGCTGGCCACCACCGAGGCGCCGGTGCTGGCGCGGATGCCCTGGCGGTTGTAGCGCAGCGTCGTGTTGGCGATGGTGCTCTTGTCCAGCGCTTCGATGCCCCAACGGGCGTACTCGATGACCGCGTGGGCGATGGCGCTCCCTTCACCCTTGAGCTGGATACGCTGCCAGGCCTTGCCGACCTCCTTCTTGGCGCCGTAGACGGTGAAGACTACCGGCTGGTCCGCTGTGCCGACGACGTTGAGTTTGCCGTAGACATAGATGTTGTAGTCGCCGTAGCCATCCTTGTTCTGGTCGGTGGCGACGAACTGCACGCTGGTGCCCTTGGCGATGGTCAGCACCTGGCCCTTGGGCACGATGATGTCGCCGGTGACGATGATGGTGCCGACCCAGGTGGTCGTCTTGATGGTGCCGCTGACCTGCTGGATCAGCGCCAGGTTGACCGTGCGGGTGGTCTCTGCGACCTGGCCGACGGCGTCCTTGACCTGCACCTTGATCGTGTAGGTGCCAGCCTTGGCGTACTGCTTCTTGACGACCTTGGTGGTGGAGAAGGGCGTATCCCACTTGCCGTCATTTTCCCAATCCCAGCGTACCTGGAGCTTGGCCTTGGCCGTCTCGGTATCGCTGCACAGGGAGGCATCCAGGTCCACCTGCAGCGCGCCGGCGACGATGGCGGTGAAGGCCGCCTTGGGTTTGTCGTTGACGATATTCAGCTGCAGCGGCGTGGAGGCGCCGATGCCGCCGCCGCTGTCGGTGGCCTTGGCCACGAAGGAGACCGTGCTGCCGGTCTTGGCGGCCGTCGGCACGGTCCAGGCGAAGGTATAGGGCGCCGTGGTGTCGGTGCCGATGGACTTGCCGCCGGCCTCGACGAGCACCGACTTGATGGACTTGCCGCCCTTGGGCGTGGCGTCGACCAGGAACGCGACCTTCTCGCCCTGGGTCACCGGCGTGCCCTGCTGCGGCTTGACGAAGAGGACCACCGGCGGGTCGGCCTTCTGCACCGCCACGTTGCAGGTGGTGCTGTTGGTGGCCTTCTTGTCGTCGGTGACGGTCAGGCTCACCTGCACGCTGCCGGTCTTCTTGAAGGCGTGGCTCACCTTGGCCACGCCACCCTTGACCACCGCGCTGCCGTCGCCGAAGTCGAAGGCATAGGTCGTGATCTTGCCGTCGGCATCGCTCGAGCCGCTGCCGTCGATGGTCACGGCGACGCCGGGTTTGGCCGTGGCCGGGCAGGCGAGCTTGGCTACAGGTGGCTTGTTGGCGGCGCCGATGCTGACCTTGCAGGTCGTGCTATCGCTGTCGCCCTTGTCGTCGACTACGGTCAGCTGCACGGTGAATGTGCCGGACTTCTTCCAGGCGTGCTGCACCTTGTTTGCGGCGCCCTTGACCAGCGGCGAGCCGTCGCCGAAGGCAAATGCGTACGTGGCGATCTTGCCGTCCGGATCATTGGACCCGCTGCCGTCCAGCAGCAGGGTCTGGCCCACCTTGCCGCTGCCCGGGCAGCTCAGCTTGGCCTCGGGCGGCTGGTTGGCGGTCACGTTGGCCTTGCCGGGTGAAGGCGAGGCCCAGGCGGTGAAGTCCTTGCTGTTGTCGTCGGTATCGGTGCCGCTGGCGTCGCGACCGATGCTGATGCCGGCGCCGGGGTCGGGGGCCGGTTTGCCCTCGCCCTTGAAGATCATGCCGCCGAAGCTGCCGTAGCCCACCGCGTCGACCACCACCGAGCCATAGCGTAGCTGGATGTTGTCCGGGCCGTTCTGGTAGTCGGCCGCCGACGAGGTCTGGTCGGCGTGGTCCGAGATCCACTTGGCCGCCTTGGTGCCGGCCACCAGGAAGAGGCCGTCGGCGGGGATGTTGCCCTTGAGCGAGATGACGTTGTAGGTCTTGCCGCCCTTGCCGTCGATGCCAACCAGGGACCAGCCGTTGACCGTGGCGCCCTTGGGGCCACGCAGCTCGATGAACACGTCGCTGTCGACGCCCGGGCTGTCGTAGAGTACCTCGTTGATGACGATGACGTGCGGGGCCTGCTTCTGCACGCATTTGCCCAACTTGCAGATCTGCCAGTTCTCGCAAGACGTCGCCGCGCCCCACTCGAAGCAGCCATCCTTGTTGGCGTCGCCGCAGGTCTGCACGCCGCCAGCGCCGCACTGCTTGTCGCCGATTTTGGCGCAGGTGCTCTGGCACTTGGCGATACACTTGCCGGCCGCACACCACTTCTTGCCGTCGGCGCTGCAGGTGGTCTTGTCCGAGGCGGTCTTGTGGGCGCAGCCGGAGACGGCCGAGCAGGTATCCACCGTGCAGGGCTTGCCGTCATCGCACTTGAGCGGTGCGCCATTGCACTTACCCAGGGTGCACTTATCGCTGATGGTGCACTTGTTGCCGTCGTTGCAGGCGGCGCCATTCATGGCCGAGGTGGCGTACAGGCATTTGCCCGCCTGGGAATCGCAGATGTCCTTGGTGCAGGCGTTGTTGTCGTTGCAGACGACCATCGAGCCGACGCACTTGCCGGACGTACATTTATCCAGCTTGGTGCAGGCGTTGCCGTCTTCGCACGCCTTGCCGGACAGGGCGTTGCTGTCGTAGGAGCATGCGCCCTTGGCCACGTTGCATGTGTCCACCGTGCAGGGGTTGCCGTCGTTGCAGACCTTGCCCACGCCGGCGCATTTGCCCGCGGTGCACTTGTCGCCGTTGGTGCAGGCCTCGCCGTCGTCGCACGCCTTGCCGGCGAAGGGTTTGGCGTCATAGACGCATTTGCCGGCCGCCAGGTCGCACTTGTCGGCCGTGCACGGGTTGTTGTCGTCGCAGCTGGCGTTCTTGCCGGCGCACTTGCCGTTGGTGCAGGTGTCCTTCTGGGTGCAGCCCTTGCCGTCGTCGCAGGGGTCGCCGTTGTGGCCCTTGCCGTCGAAGACGCACAGCCCGTTGGCCTTGTTGCAGCTGTCGCTGGTGCAGGGGTTCTTGTCGTCGCAATTCTTGGCCGGGCCGACCACGCAGACCTTGGCCTTGCACTTGTCGCCGGCGGTGCACTTGCTGCCGTCGGCGTCGCAGGGCTTGGTATTGGCCACGTTGGTGCAACCCTTGGCGCCCTGGCACTGGTCGGTGGTGCAGGGGTTGGCGTCGTCGCAGTTGCTCAGGCTGCCGGCCTTGCAGCTGCCACCCTTGCAGGCATCGCCCTCGGTGCACTGGTTGCCGTCATCGCAGGGCAGCCCGTTCAGGGCATCCTCGAACTTGCACTTGCCGTCCTTGACCGAGCACTTGGACAGGGTGCAGACGTCGGGCGAGGAACACTTCTTGGGTTTGCCGCTGTCGCAGCTGCCCTCTTTGCACTTGTCGCCGATGGTGCAGGGGTTGTCGTCGCTGCAGGAGACGCCGTTGTTGTAGCTGTGGCTACAGCCGCCCTTGGCGTCGCAGCTGTCCTTGGTGCAGGGGTTGGTGTCATTGCAGTTCAGCGGCGCGCCAGCTTTGCACTTGCCGGACTGGCAGGCGTCGGCGTCGGTGCAGGCGCTGCCGTCGGCGTCGCAGGTGCTGCCATTGGGGGCCGGGGTGGAGTCGCACTTGCCTGTCTGGCCATCGCAGAGGTCGGCGGTGCAGCCGTTGCCGTCCTCGCAGGCGCCTTCATCCAGATCGCCATCGCAGTCGTTGTCCTTGCCGTCGCAGACCTCTTTGCCCACCGCCTCGGCGGCGCAGGCGCCCAGGCCGTTGGGCAAGCAGGAGCGGGTGCCCTTGCAGGAGGCGATGATCTCGCCCTTGCCGTCCTTGTAGTGGAGCGTGCAGGTGGTCTGCATCTTCTGCTTGATGGCAGCGGGCGTGCAGGGGCAGACGCCGTACTTCTCGCTGGCACCGGGCGCCGGCTTGCGCACGCATTGTTTGCCGTTGGCGCCCTCCACCGAGGTGCTGGCCTGGCAGTCGTAGTTGGCCGGGCAGTCGGCCGCGGCGTTGCAGCGGTTGCCGCAGAAGGCGCCGCCGTCGCCCTGGTCGATGCAGAAGGCGTCGGGATGACCCAGGGCCTTGCACTCCTTGGACTCGGTGCAGGGGTGGCAGAGGTGGCCGAACTCGCGCACGCAGAGGCCGGATGGGATCGCCGCCGGTGGGCGCGGCCTGCACACATTTGAAACCACCGGGGCAGCCATCGATGCAGGTGTGGGCGCAGATCTTGCCGGTGTCGTTGTTGGTCATCGGGTCGTCGATGCACAACGCGTTGTCGCAGTCGCCGGCGACCTTGCACTGGCAGCCGGGCCCACCGGGGCAGGCGGCGGCGGGTACATCGTCGGCGCTGGCGTCGGCCACAACGTCGCTGGAGACCACGTCGGCCGTGACGCCATCGGTGCCGACCTGGCCATCGGCGCTATCGGGCAGTCCGCCCGCGTCCATGGGCACATCGGAGAAGACCCACGTATCGGCGACGCCGGGCGGGTTCACGCCATCGGCGCAGGCGGCGACGAGGGCGAGCAGGGTGATGGCGAGGATGTGGGTGAGTTGTCCACCGGCTCCGCGGACACCGCCGAATGAAACCGGCAACTCACTGGCGGCCGGCGAAAGCCGGGCGCCCCCCCCCAACCGCCGTGAAGCATACGGGTGAGGCCCCAAAAACAGAAAGGGATAAGCGGCACCCCCGCCAACCTAAGCCAATTT
>CAYTLW010000054.1:0-47425 GCA_964438735.1 uncultured Enterobacteriaceae bacterium
TCTTCTACTTCTCCTACAGTTTCAGGGCTTCGACCGACTTTGGGTCAGGTCTGCCACGAGAACCCGCAACATGAAGTCCACCTCAAAGCCTTCTGGATGGACGTCGAGGAGGTCACCGTGAAGCGCTACAAGGCCTGCGTGGACGCCGGCAAGTGCACGCCGCCATCGGTGAAGTACAGCACCTGCACGTGGAACAAGGCCGGCCAGGACAACCACCCGGTCAACTGCGTCGACTGGAACCAGGCGCGCACCTACTGCTGGTGGCTGGGCAAGGGCTACGATCTGCCCACAGAGGCGCAGTGGGAGAAGGCCGCCCGCGGCGGTTGCGAACACAACGGCGGCCAGGCGGGCTGCAAAGCCGGCATGCGCATCTATCCCTGGGGGGACCAGACCGCCTGGTGTGGCTACGCGGTCAAGGGCGACGGCTGCGCCAACAAGGGCCCGGCCCCGGTCAGCTCGAAGCCCCTGGGCATCGGCCCCTATGGCACCACGGACATGTCCGGCAACGTGCGCGAGTGGGTCCTGGACTGGTACAGCAAGGACTTCTACAAGTCCTCACCCAAGAACCAGCCCTACAACGTCAAGACGTCGCAGACGCGGGTCAATCGCGGCGGCGGCTTTGGCCAGAAGGCCGTGGAATTGCGCGGCTCGGCTCGCCACCAGAACTGGGCGCAGGCCTTCTACGATGTAATCGGCTTCCGTTGCGTGCTGAACTGACCGCCTGGGCTCACCGCCCGCAGCCACCGGAGGCCGACGCCATGACCGACATCCCCCCCGCCAACTGGCCCGGCACCTTCGGCGGTCGCCTCGGCATGACCTACGTGCGCACGGACTGCGGCCACGCCGTCGCCGAGCTGGTCGTGCAGCCCGAGCACTGCAATCCGCCCGGCGTCTGCCATGGCGGCGCCATCTTCACCCTGGCCGACGACGCCATGGGCGCGGCCATCCACCCGCTCTGCCCACCCGGCACGGTACCCACCTCGGCGCAGGTGAACATCCACTACGCTCGCAGCAGCCGTCCCGGCGATGTGTTGCGGGCGGATGTGCACGTGCTCAGCCATGGCCGGAAGACCGCGGTCCTCGAGGCGAAAGTGACCGATGGCGACGATCGGCTGGTGGCGCTGGTGACCGCCAGCTACCTTTTTGTTGCAGCCCGTCGTTCGTAATCGGCTGGCTGGTCGCTGGGTTCAGCACGGGATAGACTGCGGACTTCCCCGGGGAGGTCGTTCTGGCCCTGCGAGCCCGTCTGGCACTCGTCTCGATTCTGGTCACCGCATGCGGGCCAGGTGAGGAGGCGTCCGACGCCGGTCGCGACATCTCCGAAGACACCACCGCAGAGGTGACCGACAACGAGGATGCCGAGCCAGATGGGTCGCCCTGTCCAACGGCCAGGCGCACCGCGGATGGTGGATGCTGCCAGCCCGGTAAATTCTACGACTTCGGCACAGACATTTGCGTGTCCGTTGGTCCGCCAGCCTGTGGGGGGACCGTACTGTCCGATCCGGGCACCTGTGAGCCCCGCTGGTGCGCATCCTGGCGCGACGACAAGGGGTCGCAATGTTCGGCGACATCTGCCGGATGCTGGTTGCAAGGCCGGACCTGCACTGCCGTCGAGCTGGCCGCCAGCGCCGGTTGCCCTGCCGGCGAGTGGCCCGACCCCCAGAAGCAAGGCGCGTGTGTGCCGCCAGGCGCAGGCCCCACCCTCTCCAGCGGCGTCTATCCACAGAATACCGGCGACCTCGGGCTGCCGGCCGTCGCCGGGCTCCCGGCCCTGAAGCCTCCGCGCTGGTGTTGGAAGGGATCGGACAAGGGCTGCTTCGAGCAGTTGTCCAACTGCAAGCGGTCCATCGAGCCCTGCGAGGTGGCCGAAGCGGCGACCCTGATCGGCTGCCCGGCCGGGCAGTGGCCCTCGCCCGCCGCCGACGGCGCATGTGAGCTCGCCGGCGTATCCTGGACCTGCCCGCCTGGCTTTGTGGCGCTCGCCGGCAGCGCCGATCCCGACACCGGCCTCGTCGACTGCGTGCCCGATCCGGACGAGTGTGGCAGTGAGAAGTGGCCGGCGGTCGAAGGCGTCTCGATCGTCTACGTCGACGCGGCGGCCAGCGCCACCGGCACCGGTAGCCAGGCCGCCCCATTCGCCACCCTGGCCCAGGCCGTCAAGGTGACGCCCTCCGGCGGAATGGTAGCCGTCGCGGCAGGCACGTATGCCGAATCGGTCGGCATCCCCAGGCCCATGCGCATCCGCGGCCGCTGCGCCCACCTGGTCACCCTGGCCAGCTCCAAGGACTTCACGGTGACCACCCTGGACAAGGGCAAAGGGTGGCTCGCCGAGCTCGAGGGGGTCACTCTGACGGGCACCGGCATGGCATTGAGCATCGGCGAAGGCTGGCGCTTCCTCGGCCGACGCCTGCACGTGCACAAGATGGCGGGCGGCGGCGTGCACGTGACGGGACCGGGAGCAGAGTTGACCTTGGAAGACTCCGTCATCGCCGACGTCACCGAGGTGCAGTCGCCGCAGATCGGCACCGGCGTTCAGGCCATTCACCAGGCCCGCGTCCTCCTGCGCCGGACGCGGGTGCACCGATCCCGATCCTGGGGCGTGCTGGTCGTTGGCGCCAAGACCCGGCTGCTGGCCGAGGGGCTGCGCGTCGACCAGACCCGTCCCGGACCCAAGGTGAACGGGCCCGGTATGGGCATGATGATCAGCCAGGGCGCCCGGGTGGACCTGCACGGCGCTGTCCTGACCGACAACCGCATCGCTGGCGTCCTGATCACCGGCCAGGGCAGCGTCCTGCGCGCAAGCGGCCTGCTGGTGGAGCGCAACCGCGAGCAGCTTGCGCCGACGCCTGCGGTGGTGGGTATGCAGCTGCAAGGCGGCGGCAAGGCGCAACTCTTCGGCGCCCGCCTGGAGCAGAACAGCGGCGCGGGGCTGCTGATTGTGGACAGCAACTCCCAGGCAGATGCGGGCGGCCTGGTGGTCGCCGACACCGTGCCCATCGTCGGCGACAACCTGACAGGGCGCGGCATTGGAATCGAAGGTTCGGCGACGTTGCGCCTGGTGGGTGCCCACGTGGTCGGCAACCGGGGAATGGGCATCACCGTGACGAAGGCGGGCGGACTGTTGAACGCCATCGATCTGCTGGTGGAGGGCACGCTGCCCTGGGCTGATGGCAAGGACGGTTGGGGTATCGGCGTCTTGCTTGGCGGCCGGGTATTGCTGCGCAGGTCGCGCATTTCCGGCAGCCGTAAGTTCGGCATTCGCGCCGATAACAAACAGACCTGGGTCGGCTTACGCGACGTGCTCATCGACAATACTTCGTCGTCTAAGGAAATTCAGCAGATGATCGCTGGGATCGGGGCAGCTTTCGGCGCCGAAGTGAGATTCGCCGGCCTGCGCCTGTCACAGAACGCCTTCTACGGCATCCGTGCAGAGTCGGGCGCGCTGGTCCGTGGGGGTGGACTGCTTGTCGATCACGGCGCCGCGGCGAATCTCATGTTCGACGGTGGCAAGAGCAGGGTGCTCTTCGGCATGTCCACAGGCATCCTGGCGCTGACCGGCTCGCAGATCGAGGTGGCCGGCGCGCGCGTTACGCGAGCGATCGTATTTGGTGCCGCCGCCAGCAAGAAGGGCGCCCGATTGAGCCTACGGGGCGCGCTGGTCGACAGCACGTTGGCGGAACCCTACGGCGGTTCGGGGGGCATGGGCTTGGACGTCAGCCACGGTGCCGAGCTTGTCGCGCTCGACAGCAGCCTGGTGGGCAACCACGCCATCAGCGCGGTCGTGCAATCTGCGGCGCTGACGATGGAAAGGAGCGTGATCCGCAACACTCTGGTCGCAGAGTACGACCCGCGGTCGGGCAAAGTCACCGATCCGCCGATCGAAATGGCCGATGGCATCCTGGCCCTATACGACGCAACACTTGTCCTGGACCACGTGTTGGTACACGACAATCAGCGCTCGGGCGTACTGGCCGATGGTTCCGTGGACGGAAAGCTGGCCAACTCTGCGATCATCGGCAACGGCTTCGGCCTGGTCACGCAAAATGGCGCGGTCGTCGGGCTGCAGGGCAGTTTGCTGAAGGACAATGCCCTGGGCAACGTGATGTTGGAGGGGGGGCTGGAGGTCGTCGCCCCGCCGCAGGTGAACCAGTAGTCCACCGGCCTGCGGCAGAGGTGCATGGACCCGGCCTACATCTCAATCCACCGCCGCCCGCCCCAAACCGAGCAACACCGAAGCGGGAAACTCCGACTGCACGATGTCCGCGCCCTGGTCGTAGAACGCCATGTAGGCGTCGACCATGCCGCCGATGGTGGCCTGCTGGATGTCCACGCCCCAACCGTTGGTGAACGTGCGCGACATGCCAGCGTGGGCCAGGGGCGCCAACACCTCCAGGTCGCCCGCTGGCAGCTCGATGACCTCGGGCGGCCGGGCGGGGAATTTCGCCAGCGCCGACTTCAACTGCGCCGCGTCGTCCGGCCGGACCTGCACGCGGATTTGCGGGTTGGCCTTGCGAGCCGCCACGGCCTTGTCCACGTCCGAGACCGAGACGAAGACCTGGTCCACCACGTCGGCGGCGACGATCTCCTTGACCACCAGATCGATGCGGCTGGTTTTGGTATCCAGGTCGACGAAGATGCGACCGCGAATCAGCGCCAGGGCGTCGGCCAGCGAGGGCACGAACTCGCAGCCGAAGTCGCCGGCGTAGGTATGGTTGGCGCCGTTTTCCGCCTTCAGCTTCAGCGCCTGCACCTGGGCCAGCGTCATGGCCGAGACCGACCCGTTGCCGTCGGTTGTGCGGTCCACGCTGCCATCATGCATGAGCACAAGTCGGTCATCGCTGGTATGCCGGATGTCCAACTCGACCCCGTCCTGGCCCAGCCAGAGGGCGGCCCGGATGGACGCCATGCTGTTCTCGGGGGCGATGCGACCGTACTGTCCGCCGACGCCGCGATGGCCGACCACGAATCGCTGTTTGCAGTCCAGATCGAGGACGCAATCCAGCGGCACCGAGGCGAGTCGCTGTTCCGGGATGCCCTTGGTCGTGCAGTCGAACAGGCCCGCTGCAGGGCCGGTAATGGGATCGATGTCGCGCACGATGCCGGGTGATGCGCTGCCGGCGTCAGGGGCGGGCGGGGCGTCCGCGTCTGTCGCGCCACAGCCGGCGGTCATCAGCACGGCCAACAGGGAGATGATTCGTGTGCGCATGCTGAACTCTCTCACCGGAGGACCGGTTCGACCGGGGCCGTCCGCCAGCGAATCCCGTCCACGCGGGTCGCCCCACGCTGCCCACGGGCCCGCTGCAGGACTCGCTTGGCCACACAATAGGCACGGAAGAAGCACAGGATCGCCACACGAATCGCCGGACCGGGTTGATCGTCAGCGCAGATGAGTTTGTCGTCTCGAGCGCCCGCATCGATGAAGTGCACCACGCCCTGAACGGTGCTCGGGACCCTCGCGCCCCGAGGCGGTCGATGGTCGACCAGTAACGCATCCAGGGGGTCGCCATCGCCGCCCGTGGTGCCGGGCAGGGAGCCATAGGCCCAGGGGCAGGGCAGCGGGGCGATGAAGTCCAGGCTGCCATCAGCGCGCAGCTTGCGGCGACTGCCGGCGGGAATCTCCACCTGCACTTCGACGGTTCGACCCATCAGGTCGAGTACCTCGGAGCCTTCGCTCATGTCATCGAATCCGGGTCAGGAAGCCAGGCGCGGGCCGCTTCCGACCATGTCCACGACGCCGCCGTAGCGTCGCTGTCGGCGAGCGAAGGTGGACAGCGCGCGGTCGAGATGGTCGCCATCGTAATCGGGCCACTGGGTCGCCACCGAGACGAATTCGGTATAGGCGATCTGCCAGAGCAGGAAGTTGGAGACTCGAAGGTCGCCACCGGTGCGGATCAGCAGGTCCGGGTCGGGCAGGTCGCAGGTGGTCAGGGCGGCGGCGAACGTGTGCGTATCGATGTCGTCCACGGCCAGGTCGCCGCACGCCACAGCGGCAGCCAGGGTACGGGTGGCGTCGACGATTTCTTCGCGCCCGCCATAGCTCAGGGCCACAACCAGGCGCATTGCGTCGTTGCCAGCAGTGATGGTCTCCAGGCCTTCCACCGCCGCGCGCGTGTACGCCGGCAGCCGCTTGCGCTGGCCGATGGCCTGGAAGCGAATGGACTTGTCCATCAGCAGGTCGCGTTCGCCCTCGCAGAACTCCACGAGCAGGTCCATCAGGCGCTCGACCTCGGACTCCGGGCGGCTCCAGTTCTGGGCGCTGAAGGCATAGAGCGTGAGCACTTCTACGCCGCGTTCGCGAGCCCGCGTGACGACGCGGCGCACGGCACGGGCCCCTTCGCGGTGACCTTCGCTCCGGTCCATACCGCGGGCGGTGGCCCAGCGGCCATTGCCATCCATGATGATGGCGACGTGGCGGGGCACCGCCAACTGCAGGGGTGCGAGCTTGATTTCTTTGTTGGAAGACATCGGCGCAAGGCCTCCGGCGGGGGCGCGCACCTTACAACGGTGGTTGCCCATCCGTCGAGGGTTCGGGCGGCCGTGGTTATTCCCGGCCTACGGTGCAGACGCGCAGGCTCCGGACGTCCGCCACGCCTGCGCTGCGGGCAGGCCCAACGCCTCCAGGCGCGGCACGATGATTTCCTCCACCGTGTCGAAGAAGAGCTCTCGCGATTGCGCTCCATCGCAGACCCCCACGGCCTCGGCGCTCTCCGTTGGCGCCGGACCCGGCGGCAGGTGGGCCAGCTCGTGGGCGACAAGGTGGCGGAATGCGACCACGAGATAGCGGCCCAGACGCGCCCGGGTGGGCTCGTCGAGCTGCTCGTGCACCTCTTCGAGCAGTCTCCAGCCGAAGCGGCTGTGCTGCACTTCGTCGGCCAGGATGCGATCCAATGTGCTCTCCATGTCCGACTGCCCGGCGCGCAGACGCTCGGCGCTGATGAGCGCCACCGCAACAGTCTCGCTCAGGCAGCAGATGGACAGCACGTTGCGCAGCACGGCTTCCAGCGGCGGCGCGTCTTCATGGTCGGGCACCAACGCCAGGGGTGGCAGGGGCGCCACAGCCTCGCCCCCGAGCGCCTCGACCATGGCCGCACACTGCCGGCCATGGCGCAGCTCGTCGGCGATCATGGTCGCCACGGCTTCGATCCGTTCGCTGGCCACACCGGCGCGCATCAATTGCGGCACCAGGGCGGCGAAGACTCGGGCGGAGATGTGTTCGTTGACCATTCGCCCTCGCCAGGTGGCGATGGCGGCGTCGCGCTCGTCAGTGGTCAACTCCGGCATGGGGCCGAAGTCTGCGGCCAGGGCCTTGCCCTCCGCGCGCAGGTCCAATGAGACGTTCATGCCAGCCCGAAGACCACGCCAGCGGGTCGTACCTGGGGTCGCCAGCTCTCATCGAAACGCGGCGGCGCCGGCGGTCCCCAGGGGATGCAGCCGGTGCACTTGCCCGAATAGTTGTGGCCGAACTGGCAGAGGCTGGCCGCCTGGTTGTCGTTGGGATGTTCGGTCTGGCACCACTTGCCCAGATCCTGGCAGCACTGGCCCCACTCGGGTTTGCCCTGCAGGTCCTCGCAGGTGGGCTTGCCGGCCGGCTGGTCGTCGCAGTTGATGCCGGCATCGGCGAGCATGGTGTCGACGATCTTCGGTACGTCGGGGTCTGCGGCCGTGTCTGGTGCCGCACCCGAGTCTGTGCCCGTGTCCGCACCCGTGACCGGTCCCGTGTCCGCGACCGCGCCCGTGTCCGCGGCTGTGCCCGCGTCTGCGACTGTGGCCGTGTCTGCGACCGCGCCCGTGTCTGCGACCGCGCCCGTGTCCGCGGCCGTGCCCGCATCTGCGACTGTGCCCGTGTCCGCACCCGAGCCCGTGTCTGCGACTGCGCCCGTATCCGCCGCCACCGCGCCATCTGAGGCGCTGTCGATCGCGTTGCCAGTTCCCGCCGCCGGACTGGAAGCTGGGCTGGCGCATGCGACCATGCTGGCCCCAGCAGCCGCCGCGGCCGCGCGCAGTGCTCGGCGTCGGATCTCATGCAGCGTCAAGGGTTTCTTCATGCACACCTCGTCTTGCCCCGGACCGCCAGCGTCAAGGTCACGCGCGCGCCGGGCAAGCAGCGCACCCGGAACTCCCCGTCGTTGCAGATGGTTGCGCGTCGGTATTCGATGGCGGTGGGCGCGGCTAGAAAGAGACGCCCAGGCCAGCAACCAACCCGGCCTCGACGCGGTACTCAGGGATCCAGCCGCCGCCGCCCTGCAGCATCTTGATCTCACGCCCGCTCAGCACCGCCTGGGCGAACAGGTGGCTGCGCACGTCCAGAATCTCGAACGCCGCCTCGCCGCCGAGCACCGCCACGGGCTGATTGCGGGTCCATTCGTAGGTCATGGCCCGCTTGTGGACGACCCCCGCCTTGGCGAAGAGCAGGGTGCGCAGGGGCCGGATGTGCACCGAAGCGGCCAGCATGCCCAGGACCGAGCCGTAGGCGCCCGACTCGAGCATGTCCTGCATCGCGCCGTCCAACTCCAGTCCCAGTTGAACGAGATTGCCCTCGCTACGGAGGAGTTGGAACTTCAGCGTACCCGCCCAGGTGGCCACCTGGGTGTTGAAGCAACCGGCGCCGCTACCGCAGATGACCTGCGGGTTACGCGAATACGACAGCCGCAGTCCAGCTTGCAGCCGCTCCAGGAAGCCGTAGTCGAAGCGCAACGAGCTGCCGACCAGGCCGTGGTGGTGAATCTGCGGCGCCGTGCCGTAGTCGAACGAGACCCGCGCCGAGAGCGCGCCCTGGCCCATGGTCGCGGCGTCCTGGGTGAACACCGGGCGATCCTGGGCGGCGGCGTTGCCCCCAGACAGGCAGAACAAGAGCAGGGCAGCGGCGAGGGTGGTCAGCGGGCGCGGGTGGCTGTGGCGGGTCATGGAGGGCTCCATTGCGACGCCGGGTCGGCGTGACGGTCAGGGGTAGGAGCAAGAGCGATGCCAACTGGATTTGCAGCGATGTTCAGCTTTGATATCGGGGAGCAGTGGCTCGGGCCCGGAGGCGCTGGCAGGGTGGAGTGTTGAATAAACAACCACCACGACGTTGAGAAAACGCACGGTCACGGGCGGCCGGGGACGCACCAGCCCTCGCTCCTACCGTCGCCCTGCGGCGGATGTTTGTCATCTCGGCGCGCTGCCTCTAGCTTCTGGCACCGGCCCCACCGCCCGCGGGGCCCCGGAGGAACGCCCGTGCACACCGTCCTCGCAGACCTGCTCGAATTGCTGCGCCTGGAGCGCATCGAACAGAACCTCTTCCGCGGCCAGAGTCAGGACCTTGGCTGGGGTGCTGTCTTCGGCGGCCAGGTGCTCGGTCAGGCCCTCTCGGCGGCCGAACAGACCGTGCCCGCCGACCGCCCCGTGCACTCCCTGCACGGCTACTTCCTGCGCAGCGGCGACGCCAGCAAACCCATCGTCTACACGGTCGACCCCATCCGCGACGGGCGCAGCTTCACCACCCGCCGGGTCGTGGCCATCCAGGCCGGCCGGCCCATCTTCAACATGGCGGCGTCGTTCCAGGTCGTGGAGGAGGGTTTCGAACACCAGGCGGAGATGCCGGATTGTAAGGGACCTGAGGAGCTGGAGTCCGAGGTCTCCATCGCCCGGCGTTTCGTCGATCGGATTCCAGAGAAACTGCGTGAGATGGCCACCTGCGACCGCCCCCTGGAGGTCCGTCACGTCACTCCCCACAACCCGCTCAAGCCGCGTCCGGGCCCGCCCGAGCGCTGCGTCTGGTACCGCGCCATCGACGCCCTGCCGGACGAGGGATCCATCCACACCTGGCTGATGGCCTACGCCTCGGACTTCAACTTCCTGACCACCGCGCTCAATCCACACGGCGTGTCGTGGCTCCACCCCCGGATGCAGGTGGCCAGCCTGGACCACGCCATGTGGTTCCATCGCCCGTTTCGCATGGACGAGTGGTTGCTGCACGTCATCGACAGCCCGTCGGCTATGGGCGCGCGCGGTCTGGCGCGCGGTCAGTTCTTTACCCGGGACGGCACGTTGGTCGCCTCGACGGTGCAAGAGGGCTTGATTCGACGCTGGCCGGAGCCGGAGGCGTCGGATACCTGATCCGTCGCCTCGCGGACCCGCCTACCACTGCCCGTCGCTGACCTCGTCCGGTGTCTTCGCGCTGAGCTTGACCACCTGCTCGGGCACGACGCTGTGGTTTTCGGGCAGCGCCACTTCGCCCTTGTCCTTGGCGAGTCCGACGATGCTCTCGACCTTGTCGAGCCAGTTGCCGCCCTCGATGGTCTTGGCGCCGCTCTCGTAGTCGAACCAGGGCAGCCCGGCGTTATTGTACTCGCGCGCGGTCGGCGGCGTGTGGGGCGGCGACTTGCCGGTGATGGCCCGCCAGACCATGGAGTTGCACAGGTGCACGTAGCAGCGGCTGGCTGCATCCGCGGCGTATTCCTCGACGCTGTAGGGGTCGTCGTAGATCTCCTGCTTCATGCGACCGCCCGCCGCCAGCCCCATGTCCGGCGCCGCCGCCATGGGCGCGCAGGGCATCGCCATCTGCAAGTCCATGTCTTCGTGTGCGGAGGCATATCGCGTCCGCCGTTCCACCTTGGGGAAACGACGCTCGAAAACCTCTCGGCGCATGGGAACGGCGATGATCTGCAAGCCGCCATGCTCGGCGCTGCCGGTGAGCTGCTCCTCAACCGTGTAGCCGCGGCCCATCTCCATGGCCACGAACTGCCGAATCAGGCCCTCGCCGGCGTAGAAGCCGTCCAGCCAGGGCTGCCTGGGTACCACCAGGTAGTCCTGTTTGCTGCCCAGCACGTCGGTCCAGGGTTCACCATCCACCGCGTTGATCTTGCCGGCGGCGACCTTGATGGCGAACGGCCACGCGGTCTCGTGGTCCTCGACGTAGTTGGCGTTGAAGTTCAGCCACAGCGCCTCGGTGGCATACATGGGCAACATCACGCCGCCGCGGGTGGACCAGGCGTCCGGCACCTGTTTGGCGTGGTCGTCCACATGCTCCATGGAGAATCGGCCCAGGCCGGGCGGCAGGGGATAGTCCTTGCCGTCGTCGGGGATGCGGAGGGTGCGCTGGAACTCCACGTCGAGTCGGCACTCTGGGTGGACCTCGGGGAAGGAGAAGACCAGCCTGTCGCGCTTCAATTCGATCATCACAACCTCCTGGCAGCCATCGCTGCGCCTACCACTGCCCGTCGCGCACCTCGCGGACAACCCGCAAGACCGCATGGTCGGGCGCCTGGGCCAGCTGCCGCAGCAACCGACCGAACAACACGGGCCGCTTGACGATGACCGACTGCAGCTCGGCCGAGACCCGCCCCGCGAGCGCCAGCAGCACGTCCTCGTCCTCGCCGAGCTCCCGCGCCAGGGCCACAATGGTCCCCTCGCCCGGCGGCGGCACGTCGCCCCGCTCCACCCGACTCAGGTAGCCGGGCTGCACGCCGACCCGACCCGCCACACGCCGCAGGGAATACTCCTTGTCGGCCTCGTGCCGCTCCAGGCGTCGTGCTCGGATGTAGGGTCCGAAGTGCTCGTTCATGTGTTTAGTGTTCACTAATCAATAAACACTGTCAAGGCGGCGCACGCCTGCGTTTGTCCGCGAAGGCGGACATCTCGTCCTGGAGCGAGCGGCTTCAGCCGCTCGGGGACATCCTCTGTATCGCTCGCCGCACTCAAGCCCCAGACAGATCCACCATCCAAGGCGCCAGCCCAGGCGCCTGCAGCACCGCCGAGACCAGGTCGAACCACGGGCCGCAACCATCCAGGATCCGCCGATCGGCGCTCGCCACGACGGCCTCGTTCTGCAGCAACACCACGTCCGGATCGGCCACCGTCTCCACCTGCCACGGCCGCCCTGTGCCCATCTCTCGCAGCCGCGCTGCCAGCCGACCGCTGTTGCTGACCGGCGCGTCCAGCAGCCAGCGCACCTGCGCGCAGTTCAGGGTGTCCAGGGTCGCCGTCACCAGCTCGAGGGCCCGCCCGGTCGAGCCGATGATCCGATAGCTGCCATGCACCGCCGCCAGGTCGCGCACGCAGCCGTCCAGTCCGCGCAGGAGCACGGCGCCGTCCAGGGCCGATTCGAGGCTGACGATGACGTTGAAGCCATCGATCCAGAGCGACCGCTGCGACAGGTCATCGGCCGGAACGCGCCGCCTCACCCGTTGACCCAGGCGGGTCTGGCCCGCCGCGCAGCGCGACACCGCGATCCGCTGCCGACTTCGCAGCGCGTGCCGATTGCCCACCAGCTCCAGCGCGCCCGCCTCGGGATAGCCGCGCTCCAGCAGCCAGGACAGCTCCGAGGTGGCCCGCGCCAGCGTCTCCCGGGCACCGGGTCCGAAAAGCTCGGCGTCTGCCGGGTGGGGGCCTCTGGTGGTCCGCTTGTCAGGCATGGAGTTGCTACTTCTTGTAGCAGGTGGACTTGCAGGTACTCGCGTCTGACCCTTTCTTACGGCACGCGTCGTAGCAGTCCTTCTGGGGATCGGACTTGCCGGTCGACTTGCCCCATGAGCAGTCAAAGCTGCCCTCGACGGCTTCGCCCGTGGTGGTGCTGGCCTTGTCCAGGGTGAGCGCGCACTTGGACATGTCGGCGACCGGGACGACCTTGCCCGACTTGGAGTCGACAAAACCGACGAAGCCGCTCAGCACCTTGCCTTCTTCTGACCACTTCAACAGGGCGCCGTCCGTCATGGACTTCGCGTCGACCTGGAAGCCGGCGATCACGGTCGCGTCCCCCTTCTTGCCGGCGTCGAAGCTGCCTCTGATCAGGATCTCGTAGCGTGTCTTGTCCTTGTCGTCGGGACCGGCGGCGCTGCTCACGCCGGTGATCTTCAGCGCCACGCCGTCCTGTTTCATGGCCATGGTGCCACTGCCCGACGTGGCGGGATCGGTGCCCGCGCTGCCGGCGGTGGTCTTGAACGTGCCGCTGCCCTCGAAGGACATCGACTTGCCTCCGCCGCCGCCCGAGCAATTGCGCTGGCTCAGCTTCTGCTTCCACGGCGGCGGGTTGTCGATGACCGACTTCACGAGCGCGCGCCGGCCTGCCACGAAGCTCTGCACGTTCGCCACAGCGTCGATAAATGGGGTGCTGTCAGGATATCCGCCACCGCCCTTGCCGCCTTTGCCCAGGTCGGGCCCTTCGGCCACAGACTTGGCGATGAGCGACTCCATGCGATCGATCTCGGCCTTCAGCACGGCCTCATCCCAGACGTCAGCGAGCAGGTTCTTGAGCACATCGAAGAACTTCTTCTGGCCCTCTGGCAGCAGGTAGAGACGTCTGGCCAGCACGGGCCGGGCGCCGACGCTGAAGGCGCCCCCAGTGCCCCCCTTGTCGTAGAAGGTCGCGTCAGCCCCCCAGAGGATGAAGTGCATCCTGCCGTCGGGCGCCGGGTCGTTGTACAAGAAGTAGTTGTTGCCCTTGGTGAAGTAGCTGTCGGCGTTGCCCATGAGCTGGTTCAACGCCCAGAACGTATAGAACCCCTGCATATCGAGCAGCGGCGAGAGCTTGCCGAGCAGGTCGGCATCCGGTGCTTTCAGGGCTTCGGTGAGCGCCTTGATTGGTCCCAACGCAGGGTCCGTCGCGTCGGTCTTGGCCTCGAAGGTGATCATCCAATCGTCGCGGAAATCGGCCACCGTACCCTCGTACAGGTCGCCATCGGCGTCATCGAAGAAGCGGCTGATCATGCGCTTCTTGATGCTCTCCACATTGCTGTACACGCCCAGGAACTCGCCGTTGACGGTGACCCGGGCGAAGTTGCAGCGTGAGGCCACGAGCCCGGCCTTGCGGGCCAGGTCGTAGGCCAGGCATTGCACCAGCTGCGAGGCGTCTTGCAGGTTGTTGTTCAGCGTCAGGCGGGTGATGCCGTAGAGCTCCTGCCCCTCCACGAACTTGTCGAAGCGAATCTTGAGCGACGGCTTGATGCTGTTGACCGAGCCGATGAAGCCCTTCTTGCGGATGCCCGCCTTGTTCACCGTCTGGCCGTCGACGGTGACCTTGGTCGCCTCCTTCCAGGTGTACGTATTGACGAAGGGGCCGGTCGGGCAGCTGAGGTCATTGCCGGCGAACGATCGCTTGTCGTTGCGCACGAACTTCCAGTCGTCCTCGGACATCTCGATGTCGACGGTCACCAGGGTGTTGGCGTCGTAGAGCGCCTCGCTTGGATCGACCGCTGCAACGGTGTCAGAGGTCTTGTCAGCGCCGTCATCGGCGCTGTCATTGGCGCAGCCGAGCTGCACCAGGGTCATCAGCAGGGCCAAGAACCCGGCCGCGGTGCGACGGTCGAGGATTGTTGCGTACATCTGGCATCCTGTTGTCTGGTCGCTCTACCGGCAGTGTGCGTCGTCGCCGCCATCGTGCTCGAAGGCGGCGGGGGGACGCAAATCCCGGGTCCGGGAGGGCACGCTCGCCGATTCAGGCGTCGTCGCGCTTCTTGTTGGGCTTGAGGAAGTGCAGCTCTTTGTGCGAATCGCCGCTGAGGATCTTGTTCGTGCCGGCGGAAAGCACGATGCGCTTGTCCTGTTCCTTGGCCCGGTCGGTGCTGGCGCCGATGAAGGTGAACTCCACCACCGTGTTGCCGTCCTCGTCCTTGCTGACGATAGGCATGGAGCCGAGCACGCCGCTGTGGCTCTCATTGCCCCCGGTGCCAGACGTGAGCGTGGTGACGCAACCGGCAAACGCTGCCTCTGGCGACAGCTCGCTGAACGTGTCGCGGTCCAGGTGCATGGCGCCGGCGGTCGTGTAGTGGTCGTTGGGCCGCATGGAGGTCTCGTAGCCGCCGCGATACACCGTCTCGTTGGCAAAGAGATTGCACTTCCAGAAGTTACTGGCCCAGATCACCTTGTACACCTGGGTGCCGCCCGCGTCGGTCATGCGCCGCTTGGAGGCGCCGGCCAGTTCGGGATTGGTCGCGAAGAAGGCGCCGTCCACGCCACTTGTGCCATAGCTCTCGCCGCTCTTGCCGCTGGCCGCCTCGCGGGCGCCGGTCATCAACTCCAGGCCACCGGCGGCGGAGACCTCGGCGAAGAGCGCGGCCCCCTTGACGTCGTCGCCAGCCTGCTTGACGCAATCGGCGTACAGCTGCTCGGCGGGGCTTGGGATGTAGATGGTGGTGCCGGCGGCGATGTCCGTGAGCTCTTCGTTGGCCTGTTCCAGGCGCCAGGCGATGGTGCCGTGCTGCTCGGCGATGTTCCCCAAGGTCGCGCTGCGATTGTAGCCGACGTCCTCGGCGGTCACCGTGTAGTCCTCGCCGCGCGGCATATCGATGGTGGGCGCGGAGGTCGTTTCTTCTGCCGGCGCTGCAGCCGGCGCGGCAGGCGTGGCAGCCGGCCCGCTCGTCGCGTCAGCCGCAGGCGGGCGAACGGCGTTGCGGCCTTCCTCGTAATTCAACGTGCGCAGGTCGCCACCACCGGGGGCCGTGGTCGGACTCGACGGTCCGGTCGTCGTGCCGGGGGCCGCAGGCGTCGCCGGCGTCGACCGCCGGTTGTTGCGACCAAACAGCCGCTCGAAGAAGTTGGGCATGCAGACCTCGACGCGGTGCGGCTCAGGTCGCCGCTCGCAGCCACAGCATCGACGCTCTGTCCAGCGGACACAATCTCGACGTGCAGGGGTCGCCGCGCCGCTGGGGACTGCAAGGACCGTCGAATCGCTCGACGCGTCAGGAATTGACACTTGACACCTTTGGGCGCATTCGTGCCACTGAAGCCCCGCACCTAAAGGGGTCAGGTATTGACACTTGACACCTTGTTGCCAATCCCCCTGACTTCGCACGGACTTCTATTGCCGGCGCATTTCTCACGCTGCCGGGCCCGCGCCCAACTCGCTGAAGTCGATGGGTTCGGGCAGCTGACATTCACCGCGGGCAGCGCCAACATGCGAGTCGAACTCAAGTTCGCCGGTCCCGGCTGAACTCGACCTCCCGCAGGCCACCCGGCCCCAACTCTACTGGAAGATCACCTCGGTGCCCCACGACTCGCCCATCGCCGACAGGGCGTCGCTCGCCGCGCGCACCTGCACCACGCCCCACTCGCCCACCTTCACCTCGTTCTGGGCGATGGACTGGGCCGAGATGGCGCCAATGCCGTTGCCGTCGAGCTTGCTCAGCGCGCTCGACGGGATGCTCCCCTTGCCGGCGGTGCCGTCGAACAGGCACTCGATCTTCGTTGGCGGATCTCCGCTTTTGTCGCCATCGACGATCTTGACCACCAATTCGCCCTGAGATTTGCCGTCCCAAGCGACCAGCAGGGGCTCGTTTCGGTTGATCATCAGCTTCACCCCTGGCGCCCAGGAAGGCGCCTTGATCTGCACGTGTTGCGGCGCCAGAAAGGTGACCGAGAAGGCCGGAACCTCGCCGCCTTCGCTCTTGAATGTGAGCTGTTCATCACCCTTCCACAGGGCCGAATCGCCGCTGGTCCAGGTCGCGTACTGGCCGTCTTTGGCGGGTTTGATGGTCGTCGTCTGCAGGCCACCGCTGACCGAAATCGAGCCCGCGTGGCGGTACTCGATCTTGGGCGTCTGCGAGGACTTGTTGATGTAGGTGGTGACGACACAAGGACCGAACGGGATGCCCACCTCCTCGTATGGCGCCGGATAGATGTCCTTGAACTCGGCAGCGAGGCTGGCCTTGGTGCCACCGGAATGGTTGTGGTTGGTCGCCAGAACAAACGACGCCCGCAACTTGTCGCTGCGCCCCCTCCAGAAGTCGCTCTCGCCCCCATCTTCGGGCGGGTGGTCGGCATCGTCTTTGCTGCCGCTGCCCGTGTCGACGGCGCCACCGCCGTCTTTCGGGTCGCTGCTCCCGGCATCCGACCCGCTGTCGTGTACCGCGCCGGCATCTTGACCGTCAGAGAGTTGGACTCCGGTCGAGTAGCCGGGGCTGGTGCAGCCGCCGAACGCGAAAGCCGTCACCAACGCCACCACCAGGACCGGAGTTTTGGGCGAATTGCGGTGCATGGTCACCTCGACGAGCAATGCAATCACATCGCTTGCCTGGCGCAGAGGTGTCAAGTGTCAATACCTGACCCCATTTGGCGATGGGTTTCAGTGGTGCGAATGGCCGCAAAGGTGTCAAGTGTTAATACCTGACCCCCCTGGGGTGCTCAGCCTACGGGGGCGGTGGGGATGATGAAGATGGCCGTCTTGGATTTTGGCTTCTTCTGGCTGTCGGTGACCTTGGCGCCGAAGAAGAAGCCCTTGAGGGTGATCTGCGACAGGGGGATCTTGACCTCTACCGCCAACTTGGGGTCGGTGACTGAGCCGCTGATGGTGCCGTCTTTGCTCAGTTTGAGTCCCTTGGGGATGCCGCCGTTGGGTACGAAGCCCTTCAGGGCGGCGGGCAGGGGTTCTTCGGTCCAGGTGTAGGGCTTTTTGCCGCCGACGGCTTTGAGCTGGTTGTTGTAGGGGATGGGGATGCCGTTCACGACGACGATGAGGGGCAGGACGATCAGCTTGGTGATCAGCAGGTTGATCTCCTGGTCGCCGATGATCTGCAGGGGCGCGAGGCCGACGTTGAGCTCGAAGGCTTTGGTCGCGCTCTGGGTCGGGGTGCCGTTGTCGAAGGCCTTGATGTCGAAGTTGAAGGCGCCGTCCTCGGTGGGGATGCCGCTGACGCTGCCGTTGGAGCCCAGCTGCAGGCCCTTGGGCAGGGCGCCGCCGACCATGCCCCAGAAGTGGGGTTTTTCGCCGCCCTTGGCTTCGAGCTGCACGCTGTACTTGGCGCCGTCGGTCGCCTTCTTGAGCGGCGAGGGGGTGATGATGAGCAGGCCACCTTCGACGACCTCGACCACCAGGATGCGATCGGCCTTTTTGTCCTTGCTGTCGGTCACCTGCACCAGCACCGAGGCCTTGCCCTTGGTCTTGGCGATGCCGCCGAGTTTGCCCGAGCTCTCCAGGAGCAGGCCGTCGGGCAGGGTGCCCTGGGGCAGTTGCCAGCTATAGGGCGGCACGCCGCCGGTGGCTTCGAGTTGGGCGGCGTAACTCTTGCCCAGCAGGGCCGCTGGCAGGGCCTCGGTGACCACCTTGAGTTCCGGGATGGCGCAGGCGCCGTCGATGCAGGCCTCGCCCTGGGCGACCGCGCAGTGGCTGTCTTCGAGGCAAGCCGCGCAGGCGCCTGCTGAGCAGTAGGTGCCGTCGGCGCAGGGTTTGAGCTCGAAGGCCGTGCCCGCTTCGTTGCAGACGACGCGGTCGCCCTCGACGCAGCCGGCCAGTCCAGGCGGACAGCCGGGGTCGATGATCCCGCCGTCCAGGTTGCCGGCGTCGGCGCTGGCTTCGGCGGGATCCTTGCCCGCGTCATCGTCGCTGCTGCATCCGGTGGCCAGCAGGCTGAATGCGCACAGGAGGGCGATGGCCGTCGCGGTCCATGTTCTCATCTCAACCTCCGTGCCGGGTTCGCTACCGGCGCGCTCATTGTCGGGCGGCGTCGGCGATCCGTGGATCGCGCGGCCCCTCTGCCGTCTGCACCTCGACCCCGTGGGTGCGCAGGTACTCGACGCCGTTCTCGCCGCGATAGCCGCCGATGACAAGAATGACCCGCCGGATGCCGGCATGGTGGATCAGCTTGGCGCACATCAGGCAGGGCTCGCCTGTGACGATGATCCACGCGTCCTGGGTCGCGACACCACCCGCTGCGGCGTTGCAGATGACGTTCATCTCGGCGTGGTGGCAGCCGATCTCCATGCGGGTGCCGCTGACGATGTTCATCTCGTCGCGCAGGCATCCGTCCGGGCCGCACAGTTCACCCCCGCCGCGCGGCCCACCGTTGTAGCCATCCATCAGGATGACGTTTCGGCTGGGATCCAGCAGCAGGGCACCAAACTTGCGCCGCGGGCAGTTGGAAGCCTGCGCCAGGGCCAGGCATTGCTCGATGCGGATGCGCAGGTGTTTGGCTTTCATCGGCAATCCGTTAGAGACCGTACCAGTCGCTGTACTTGCGTGTCGCGTAGTCGATGAACCAGGTCGGGTCCAGCGGCGCGCCGGTGGCGTGGGTGCACAAGGCGTCGGTCTCGTGGATGGAGCCCTGGCGGTGGATCTTCTCGCCCAGCCAGCCGAGCAGTCCCTTCACCTCACCGACAGCGATCTGGGCGCCCAGGTCCGGCAGGGCCCGCTGTGCGGCGGCGTGGATCTGGGCCGCGTAGAGCGCGCCGAGGGTGTAGCTGGGAAAGTAGCCGAAGGCGCCCATGGACCAGTGGATATCCTGCAGGGCGCCGTCGGCCTGGCTCGGCGGTGTGCTGCCCAGGTAGCGCTGCATGCCGTCATTCCACGCGGCGGGCACGTCGGCCACGGCCAGGCTGCCGTCGAGCAGGTCGCGCTCGATCTCGTAGCGCAGGGTGACGTGCAGCGGGTAGGTCAACTCGTCGGCGTCGACCCGGATGAGGTTGTCGAAGTCGACCCGGTTGATGGCGAAGAGGAAGTCGTCCAGCGTCACGTCGGAAAGGTGCGGATACTGCTCCTTCAGCCACGGCAGCCAGTGTTGCCAGAAGGGGCGCGACAGGGCGACCTGCTTCTCCCAGAGCAAGGACTGGCTCTCGTGAATGCCCATGGAGCGGGCGCGAGAGACCGGCTGGTCGGCCAACTCGGCGTCTCGACCCTGCTCGTAGAGGGCGTGACCGGTCTCGTGGATGGCCGCCAGCAAGGAGCTGAGGAAGCCGTCTTCGCGGTAGCGGGTGGTGATGCGCACATCGGTGACGCCCGCGCCGCCGCAGAAGGGGTGCACGGCCGTGTCGACGCGGCCGTGGTCGAAGGAGTAGCCCAGCGCGGCGATGAAGTGGCGCGCCACCGCCGCCTGCTTGTCCACGGGAACTGGCGCGCTCGTCCAGGCGCAGTCCCGGTCGATGCCGTCGGCGCGCACGCGGGCGATGAAGGGCACCAGGAATTCCTTCAGGCGGTCGAAGAGCGGGGTCAGTCGGGCGATGGTCATGCCCGGCTCGAATGCGTCCAGGAAGACATCGTAGGCCGGCGCGTCGGGGTCGATGGCGGCCGCTCGGGCTCGCGCCAGCTCGACCAACTCGGCCAGCGCCGGGGCGAAGTGGTCGAAATCGTCCGCTTTGCGGGCGTCGACCCAGATCTCGTGGGCGCGCACCGTGGCTTCGCCCCAACGTCGGACCAGGCTCTCGGGCACGCGGGTCTCGCGCCGCCAGTCACGCAAGGCCTCGCGCACATTCGCGGCCTCCACCACAGACAGGTCTGGCGAGCCGGCCAGGGATTCCAACTGCGCGCCAAGGGTTGCGTCCGTGGCGCGCTGATGCCGGAGCACAGCCAGTGTGGCTGTCTGGCGGCCGCGGGATTCGGCCGCGCCACGCGGCATGGTCACCTCCTGGTCCCACTGCAACAGCCCGGTGATGTCGTCCAGCGTGGAGATCTCCGAGAGCTTGCTGCAGACATCTTCGTAGGTCGCTCGCAGATCCATGCCGACTCCCTGCGACGACCCCACCGGGCGCCGCGGCGGCGGCATGGTGCCCAAGGCGGGGGGCTCGCGCAAGGTTCGACCGGGACGCCCCGGATCGTTCAAACGAAAGAAGCCGCGTGCACTGTGCAAGCCGCCCGGCAACGGCTAAAGTGGTCCTTTGAGGCGCCGAACCAGTGTTGGATCGGAACGTGGGGGAGACCATGGAACGAGGATTCGTCCGGACGACTGTCGCTTCATGCGTCGGCTGCCTGGTGGTATTCGCGATAAGCGGCTGCGATAGCATCGTGCCGGACACCAAGAGCTTCGCCAAAGCGGACGCCGGCGAGGACGACGTCATCCAGGACATCACGTTTACGGACACGAAGCTCCTTAACGACGCTGTTGACGCCGCTGCGGACGCTGGCGAAGCCGCTGACGTGCCCACCGAAGACGATGTCGACGGCCCCTTGCCGGACTGTACCGGGGCGGCCGGCTGCCCGTGCAAGAGCAACGGCGATTGCGACGAATCCGGCGTCTGCCTCGAGACGGCCAAGGGTTGGATGTGCGCCTTCACCTGCCAGGAGACGTGCGCCAAGGGATTCAGCTGCAAACAGATCAGCGGCGCCTCGGGCGACAGCACCTACGTCTGCATCGCGCTCTCTCCCAAGCTGTGCATGCCCTGCCTGGCCAGCAAGGCCTGCCTGTCCACCGGCATCACGGGCGCCGCCTGCATCGGTCAGGGCGACGGCGGCTCCTTCTGCGGCGCGCCATGCGATGACGATGCCGGCTGTCCCAAGGGGTTTGTCTGCCAGGAGGCCGAAGCCATCGACGGCGGCAAGAGCAAACAATGCGTGCCCGACCCCGAGGGCCCGCTTGGCGGCGAGTGCAGCTGTTCCACCTTCGCCATCGAGGCCAAAGCCAAGACCACCTGCAAGGCCAAGCAGACCGGCGGCGACGACAAGGCCTGTCCCGGCTGGCGGCAATGCGATGAAGATGGCCTGTCCGCCTGCCTGGCGCAGAAGTCCGTCGCCGAAATCTGCGACGGCCACGACAACGACTGCAACGGCACTGTCGACGACGCCACCTGCAACGACAACGATCCCTGCACCAAGGACGCCTGCAATCCCGACGGCCTGGGTGCCGGCAACTGCAGCAACGAGGTCCAGACGTGGGCCTGTGATGATGGCAACGCCTGCACCACCGACGATGTCTGCGCCCAGGGCAAGTGTGGCGGTGCCGCCAAGACGTGCGCCGATGGCGACGTTTGCACCGACGACAGCTGCGATCCGGCCAAGGGCTGCGTCTTCCTGCCCAACACGGCCACCTGCACAGATGGCAACGCCTGCACCAAGGAGGGCTGCGCCGACGGCAAGTGCGCCACGACGCCCATCACCTGCGACGATGGCAACGCCTGCATGGCCGACTCCTGCGACAAGAAGACGGGCTGCGTACATCTGCCCACCAACGCCACCTGCAGCGACGGCGACGCCTGCACTGGATCCGACGATTGCGCCGAGGGCAAGTGCGTGGCCAAAGCCATCGACTGCGACGACGTCAATCCCTGCACCGCTGACTCCTGCGACTCCAAGACGGGCTGCGTACACCTGGCCGCCAAGGCCACCTGCGATGACGACGACGCCTGCACCGTCGGCGACGATTGCGTAGCCGGCAAGTGCGCCGCGTCGCCGAAGACCTGCGACGATGGCAGCGTCTGTACCGACGATGGTTGCGACAAGAAGATCGGCTGCACGACCACGCCCAAGACCGGAAAATGCGACGACGGCAGCGCTTGTACCAAGGACGACGCCTGCGCCGCCGGCAAGTGCGTTGGCAAGGCGGTGAGCTGTGACGATGCCAACCCCTGCACCAACGACTCCTGCGACGTCAAGACAGGCTGCGTACACGCCGCCAACAGCGCCAAGTGCGATGACGGCGATCCCTGCACCTTGGGCGATGCCTGCAAGGCCAAGAAGTGCGGCGGCAAGCTCTGCGATGACGGGAATGTCTGCACGTCGGGCAAGTGCGAGGCCGGAAAAGGGTGCAAGTGGACGCCCAAAGCCGGCGGTTGCGACGACGGCGATCCCTGCACCAAGCCGGACGCCTGCGTGGCCGGCAAGTGCACCGGCACCGGCGATCCGCAGTGCTGCTACAACGACGCCAAGTGCAATGATGGCAATGACTGCACCATCGATAAATGCGCCCTGGCCAGCCACACCTGCGGCCACGAAAAAGGCACCATGGAGGGCAAGGGCTGCAACGCCGACGATGACGGCTGCACCGCCTCCGATGCCTGCAAGGCGGGCCTCTGCGTGGCCGGCAAGGCGGTGGATTGCAGCGGCACGGCCGACACCTGCAACACCGCCAAGTGCAATACGGACGGCGTCGACAAGCACAAGTGCGTCAAGGTGCCGCGGCCCGGCGGCGTGGACTGCGAAGATGGCCAGTTCTGCACGGTCGGTGAGACCTGTGATGGCAAGGGCAAGTGCGCCGGCGCCAAACCAAACCTCTGCGACGACGCCGAGCCGTGCACCACCGACGCCTGCGACGCCAAGACGTCCAAGTGCACCCACGCAGCGCTCAAGGATGACGCGCCCTGCAATGACGGAAACGCATGCACCAAGGGCGAGACCTGTCAGTCCGGGGTGTGCACCGGCGTGTACAGCTGCCCGGCCGAGACGACCAGCGGCAGCAACGTCGCCGCCTATCGACCCATGGTTGTGGGGCTGGGCGGCGGGCGATTCGCCGTCGCCGACATCCGGCGGCAGTGGTGGAAGAACCCGATGAACATGTGCGCCTCGCCGCCGTGGAACAAGAACGCCCCCTTTGCGAGCATCTTCCGGGTCGACCACTCCGCAGAGACCACCACGTGGCTGGGCCGCAGTCCCAAGCTGCCCAAAGCAGACAGCCCCACCGACACCATCTTGCGCACCCTGCACGCGCTACCGGGAGGCGGCTTCACGTTCGCGTTTTCGTGGTGGCGATTGGGGGCCAAGTCCTCATCGGGTTGTGGCAAGTGCGGCTGCCCCTCGTGGTGGAATATGCAAGGCAACGGCTGGCAGGACTATGATCACCAGCTGGCCAAGACAGCGGACCTGACCGACTTCGGCAAGACCAACGCCACGCCCTACGCCCAAGGCAATGGCAGCGGCAATATGCGCAGCTTCGTGGCCATGGCGCGCCTGGGCACCGGCCTGCGGGTGGCCGCTTTCTGGACCCGGCAAGGCGAGGATAAGGGCTTCGTCAATCCGATCTCCAACACCGTCTACCTGCAGGTGGTCGGCAAGGACGGCAAGGTGGTCAAGGACCACGGCAAGCTGCCGGCCGGCGTGCACGAATTCCACGCGGCGCCGTTTTCGGACGGCCGCGCCATCCTCGCCTGGCGCGACGGCAAGGATATCTGGGCGCAGATCTTCATCGAGACGGGAGACATGGACGGCGCCAAGTTCAAGGTCAACCCAGATGGTGGGGTCAACGCCACGCCCTGGCTGGCGCCACGCAGTGCCGGTTATGTCATCGCCTGGCGACGGGACAACGACATCGCGGTTCAGTTGTTCACCGACGAACCGGGCAAGAAGAAGGGCGCCATGGCCCTGGCCAATACCTACAAGGGCGGCACCCAGACCGAGCCGGCCATCGGCGTCTTCGCCGACGACAGCTTCCTGGTCAGCTGGACCGGCGGCAAGGGAGCCGACGGAGATGGCGCTGGCATCCTGGCTCAACGCTTCGACAAGAAGGCTGGCAAGGTGGGCAAACAACTGGTGGTCAACACCCTCACCAAGGGCGATCAGTGACGCAATTCCGCCGGTAGCCTGCCGCGTTCCGCCTGGCTGCCGGGCGGCGGTGTAGCCGTGGTCTGGCACGACAAGACGGCCATGTTGCAGCGATTCCGCGTCTTCGATCCCAGCGGAGAGGTCTACACCGGAGACGCCGAGATCGTCGCCAACGCGTTCGCCAAGGGCGACCAGGCGCGTCCATCGGTGGCCGCCCTGTCGACCAAGGAGTTCGTCGCCGTCTGGCAGTCGGACGGTCAGGACGGAGACGGTGGCGGCATCTTCGGTCGTCGATTCGACGCCAACGGCCAGCCCACGGGCGGAGAGTTCCAGGTCAGTTCATATACCAAGACCGACCAGATCCGCCCCGATGTCGCCGCCGACGGCAAGGGCGGCTTCGTGGTCGCCTGGGACTCCAACGGCCAGGATGGCGACGAAGAGGGCATCTTCGCCCAACGTTTCGCCCCTGGCGCCAAGAAGGCGGGCAAAGAGTTCGGCGTCAACGTGCACACCGACCTGTCGCAGCGCAATCCTGCCGTCGCCGCGCACAAAGACGGCACCTTCGCCGTCGCCTGGGAGGCCTATAAACAACCCGGCGGCAGCGATCTGGACGTCATGGCGCGCTGCTGGGATGCCGGCGGCAAGGCGCTCTCCAGCGAGGTCATGGTCAACACCACCACCAAGTACAAGCAGATGGAGCCGGACATCGCCTCCATGCCCGATGGCGGCTGGTATGTAGTCTGGATGAGCCTGGCCGAAGACGGCGACGGGTACGGCGTCTACGGCCAGAAGCTGGACGCCAAGTGCAAGAAGTCGGGCAAACCGATGCTCCTGAACACCCACACCAAGGGCGAGCAGAGCTTCCCGTCCGTAATCTCCGACGGCCTGGGCCAGCTGGTGGTGGCCTGGCAGTCGAGCACGAATCCAGGCCTGAAGACGGGCTACTACAGCGTCTACAGCCAGCGTCTGGACGCCAGCGGCAACCTTGTGGCGGGGGAGCAGAAGGTCTCCGATGGCAGCCAGGTGCAGTGGCGACCACAGCTCGCCATGGCCGCAGATGGCCAGTATCTCGCTGGCTGGCAGTACTCCGATACCGCGGCGAAGTCGTGGCGGCTGCGCGTCGCCGCTCACGTGCCGCAGTGGCCGGCTCCCCGTTGGCGCCTGGGTCGTGGCGCCAGCAAGAGCCGGACGGAGCTGGCTCTGGCCGCGCGTCCCGACGGGGTGGCGTTGGCCCTCTGGCGAGCGGACGGCCTGGACGGCGATGGCGGCACCATCGTGGCGCGCCGAACTCGCATCAGCACCTGCGCGCCGGGCGCCTGTGTCTGCGAGCCTCATAGCGCCCGCTGCGACGGCGACAAGGCCGTGTCATGCGATCCGGTGGGCGCCAAGCAGACCTCGGTCGACTGCGCGGCGAGCAAGTCGGTCTGTCGATTTGGCCAGTGTGTGGTCTGCGCTCAAGGCAAGTGTACCGCCAAGTAAAGCCCATGAGCCCCGCGGCGCCTCAAATTGAGACACTGTGCCGTAATAACACATGGGCATCTGAAATGTGGGACACCCGCTGGGGCCCGCGCCGGCGCAGCGATCCGAGTTCGAACCCCCACACCCGCATGCTGTCCCGATCGGGCACTTCACATCATCTAATGGGTACTTGGCACGCAAGTTGATCCAAATCATCTGCGTGGCTCGACGACCGGCCATGGCGACCCGAAGGGAGGTTCGATGCCAGCGTGCGGCGCCAGAATTCGCGCAGTCGCCCTGAGTGTCGTCTTCCTGCCAATGCTCGCGTCCGGCTGCGAGTCCATCCTCGGCGGCACCCCGGTCGATCTCTGCGCCAATCCCTGCGAAGAAGAGCTCTGCGAGAAGGTCGACTGCGACCCGGCCGTGGGCTGCGTCTACACGCCCGCACCCGGCCCCTGCGATGACGGCTCGGTGTGCACCACCAAAGACAGCTGCAAAGAGGGCGAATGCACGGGCATCGCCGTGAAGTGCGACGACGACAACCCCTGCACCTCGGATACCTGCGTTCCGGCCAAGGCGTGCACCTTCAAACCAAAGACCGGTCCCTGCGACGACGGCAAGATCTGCACCGACGACGACACCTGCAGCGGCGGCAAGTGTGTCGGGGACAAGAAGTCCTGCGACGACGGCGATGTGTGCACGGACGACGTCTGCACCTCCGGTGTGGGCTGCGAACACAGCGACAACACCGCTCCCTGCACCGATGGCGATAAATGCACCCAGGGCGACACCTGCGAATCGGGCGCCTGCGTGCCCGGCGAGCCGCTCGTCTGCAATGACGGCAATGGCTGCACCGATGACAGCTGCAGCAAGAAGAAGGGCTGCCGGACCCTGCCCAACGGCGATGACTGCGATGATGGCGACGTTTGCACACCCGGCGACGCCTGTGGTGGCGGCGTATGTCTCGCCGGCAAGCTGACCAGCTGCGACGATGACAACGTCTGCACCTCGGAGAGTTGCGACTCCAAAGGCGGCTGCCTGTACGAGGCGACCGACGAGAAATGCCTCGATGACGACGAGTGCACCGCCAGTGGCAAGTGCAAGCTCGGCAATTGCATCGGCTTTGGCGCGGTCGACTGCAGCGACGACAACCCGTGCACGGGAGATGACTGCGACCCCGTCAAGGGCTGCCTGAAGCCGCATCTTTCCATCGACTGCGATGACGGCAAGCCATGCACCGAAAAGTCGACCTGCGAAGGTGGCAAGTGCGAGGGGTGGGGCGTTGTCGACTGCGACGATGGCAACCTGTGCACCAATGACGCCTGTTCCACGGGCAAGGGCTGCGTCTTCGTGCAGAGCGCGGGCGCTTGCGAGGATGGCGATCCGTGCACGGTGGGCGAGTCTTGCGTCGCGGGCATGTGCGCCTCCGGTCCGCCGACCGAGTGCAACAGCTGCGGCAACGGCGCCGTCAATGTGCACACCGGCAAGGCGCCGCCGGCCTGTCCCGATCCTATGAAGCTGACCATCGCCAAGGACATGAAGGGCTTCAAGAAGTGGCTGGCCACCCCCACCACTTCGCTGCAGATCGTTGGCAAGTACGCGTTCAAGGGCGCCGACCTGCACCTGGGCACCGCCTGCGACGTCACCTTGTCGCCGGGCGCTCGCCTGGACGGTGTCGGCCACGCGGTGGTGTACGCCCGGAAGCTGTCGTTCGAAGACCTGGCTTGACCTGCACGCCCAGGTCGTCGTGGACGGCGCCGTCACCTTGCAGGCTGGTGCCGAGCTCACCGTTGGCGAGGACGGC
This sequence comes from uncultured Enterobacteriaceae bacterium, assembly GCA_964438735.1. Lineage (GTDB taxonomy): Bacteria > Myxococcota_A > UBA9042 > UBA9042 > UBA9042 > CAYTLW01. The sequence goes on from CAYTLW010000054.1 coordinate 27,411, forward strand.
AGCGTCAAGTCTCCCGGCGGACTGCAGATGACCGCTGTGAACAACGTCGCCTGCCAGGGTGCACTGGCGCCGGGTGGTGCGCTCTCCATCAAGAGCGGCGGCGCTGTCTCCATCGGCACCGATGCCCTGTTGAGCGTAGGCAAGTCGGCCATCATCGACGCGAAGAACAAGCTCAAGATCTACGGCGCACTCACCGCCGGTTCCGCGGTGGCCCTGTTGTCCGGCGACGTGCTGTTGCTGAGCGAGAAGGCCAACGTCGGCGGCAAGAGCGTGACGCTGACGGGCAAGACCGTCGTCCGTTTGGAGGGCACCCTGAGCAAGGAGGGCCAACTGGTCATCGACGGGCCTTGGCTGGACATGCCCGCCGGGGCGAAGATCACCGGCAAGGGGGCCATCGACGTGCTGGTGCCCGGACCGAAGAAGAGCCTGGTGGGGGGCGTTATCGACAACCAGGGCACGTTGATCTTCAAGGCCGCCAAGATGCACCTGCAACAGGTGGGCAACATCACCAGCAACCAGAGCGTCGCCATCGAGGTCGCCGATCGATTCGATATCGACGGCAAGATCACCAAGAACAAGGGCGTGTTCATCAAGGCGAGTCAGTACAACCTGACGGCGGGCGCGGTGATCGATGGCAACGATTCGTGCGCTATTCAGGGGCTGCAGCTGCCGGGATCCGCGACGCCGACCGGATGCGCCAAGCTCTGATAAACGCCCCCGGTTCCATGTCCACCTTGCCGGCGACCCGACCGCCCGCTACGCTGCCGGATAACACAGCGTTGGGGGGAGCATGTTCAGCAGAATCGGGCTGATGGACGGAACATTGGTGGCGTTGAGCGCCTTGTTGCTGGCGTGCGGCAGTACGGCTGGAACCGGCGGGGTCGCGCCCGCGGTCGATGCCGGCAGCACTCCGACGTGACCGGTGACTCGACCACAGCGACCGATGGCGGCAGCGCGGCAGCCGACAGCACCGCCGCCGCAGATACGGGCAGCGCTGCCAAGGACTCCGGCGGCGCTGTCAACGATGCTGGCAGCGCCACGGATGCTGACAGCGCCACGGATGCTGGCAGCGCCGCGGATGGCAGCGGTTGTGGGGCCATCACCTCGGCTGGCAAGTGCAAGGGCAACATCCTGCAGTATTGCGATGAGGGCACGCTTGCCGAAGACGACTGCGCCGCCATGATGGCCGAGCTCGGCAAGGGCGTATGCATCGAGGTGGCCAAGGATTGGGGCAGCGAGTGCGCGCTCGAGGCGGGCGGCACCTGCCTGTCAGAAGGCGAAGATGGCGAGTACGTCTGGGAGTTCTGCTCCGGCGACAAGGCTGCCTGCGTGGAGACCACTGAAGGCGACGTCTGCAAGGTCGGCGTGGCCACCTGCAAGGACTCCGACATCGGCAAATGCCTGGGTGACCTGGGCGTGCTCGATTGCGCCGGCGGGGTGCCGTGGGTGGTCGACTGCAAGGCCGCGGGCGGCAAGTGCGCGGTCGAAGGCGAGGCTGTGGTCTGCACGGGTATCGCGGCCGATGGCGAATGCGATGACGATCAGTACCGCTGCGCCACGGACCTGAAGTGCGAAGGCGCCACCGACGAGGCGTGGGGCAGTTGCACGAAGAAGTAGGCGCGCCGGCCCGGCTGGAATCAGGCTTCGTTTTGCTTGCGGCCCAGGCGGGATACGACCAGACCGATCACGACCAGCAACGCGATCAGCACCAGCAGACCATAATCCTCACCCATGCCGCCGGCGGTAGCCGCTGGCGGATCGGTTTGAGGGGCCGCTGCCACCGGCACTTGGGCTATGGGTTGCGCCGCTGCGCCCGCCGCCGCGACGGCTGCCGGGGCTGCAGGCTGTGGCGGCGCTGCAGCTGCCGGACCGCCTGCAGCCTGCGCCGCGGCGCGCATGTTATCGGCCAGCAATGACGCCTTGCCCGGGGTGTAGAAGAAGGGATATCGCGGGTGCCCGCTGTCCAGGCTGCGATCCACCGATCCGTCCGGCTTGAGGAAGAAGACGCGTGGCACATAGTTGCCCAGGTCGCCGAACCGGCTCTTCAGCCATTCGGGCTTCTGCTCGCTGTCCTGCAGCACCATGATGACCTCGCGCGAGGCATCGGTGATGGGCGGACCCTCGAAGGCGGGCGCCAGGCCGCGACACTTGGGGCACCAGTCGGCGTAGACAACCACGCAGACGGGTTTGTTTTCGCTCTTTGCCCGGGTCAAGGCCTGCTCGAAGGGTGTCCAGGCCACGGCGTCTGTCCAGGTGATGGGCGCTGCCAGGGCCGCCACGGGGCAGGAGAGCAGGGTGCCGAGCAGGAGCGCCAGCAGGTGTCGTTTTCGAATGGTCTTCTCCATGGCATCCAGGGCGGCCGGCCGGATTCGCTGCCGACCGCGGTGCCTGGCGGGCCAGCTCAGGGCTTGGGCCGATCGACCCGGATGGGCAGGATGGCTACGGCGCTGCCGGGTTCGAAGAGCGCGGCGATGGCGGCGCGATCCAACAGCGGCGCGGCGGCCCGCCAGAGGATGTCCACCGCCGGGTCGCGCGGTCGTTGGGTCGTCACGCCGGCGAGCCCGAGCCAGCGCATGGCGATCGCGCTGAATGTGGGCCTGGGCCAGAACTCGACGGTCACGTCGTCTTCGCCGGCCAGGCCAGCCTTCTTCTTGACCGCTTCCAGCGACTCCCAGAGCCCGCCGACCTTGTCCACCAGGCCGTGGGCGCGGGCCTCTTCACCCGTCCACAGGCGGCCCTCGGCCAGGGTCAGGAGCTTGGGGCGTTGAATCTTGCGGCGCAGGGTCACCCGCGTCAGGAAGAGGGCATAGTAGCGCCCCAGGACGCGCCGCAGCAGCTTGCTCTCGGCCTCTGTCCACGGTCGATGCATAGAGGTCAGGTCCCAATGCGGGCCGGCGCCGACGCCGTCGACTCCCAGGCCCACGCGCTTGTACAAGCCGCCCAGGCTTGGCTTGACGCCGAAGATGCCGATGGAGCCCGTGATGGTGGACGCGTCCGCGAACATGGTCTGCCCGCCCAGAGCGGTCCAGTAGCCGCCGCTGGCCGCGACGCTGCCCATGGAGGTCACCACGGGCTTCTTCTTGCCGTAGCGCTTCAGCGCCGAGTACATCAGGTCACTGCCACGGACCGCGCCGCCGCCGGAGTCGATCCGAGCCACCAGCCCACGCACCTCTGAGCGCTTGCGCAGGCGGTCGACCAGGCGGGCCACCTGGGCCCCGCCGACCGACCGACCCGTGGCTCCGTCGCCGCCACGGCCGTCGACGATGTTGCCCTCGATGGCCAGCACGGCCAGGCGCGGCTGCTGGCCCCACGTCTTGCGCCGGTGACGCTTGGCTCGGTATTTGCGCAACCTGGTTCCGGTCTGCACCAGCTTCCATTCAGCGAGCTTCTTCTCGAACTGACGCGGCTCGCCGACAAAGTCGATGAGGCCGGCCTTGCGGGCGTCCTCTGGGTAGACCACGCCGCGTTCGATGGCCGCCGCGATACGGGTCACTGTGACGCCACGTCCCAGGGAGACCGCGCCGACGAAGTTGCGCCATCGCGTCGTGGCCAGTCGCTGCAAGGTCTCCTTGTACTGTGGCGAGATCTGCTTGCGGGTCAAAGACTCCGGCGCGCTCTTGTGGTCGCCGAATCGCACCGCCTGAAAACTCACGCCCACCTTGTGCAGCGTCTCCTTCAGCCCGACGAAATGCACACCCAGTCCGCGCGCGGTCATGGCGCCGCTGATGGGCATGCCGATGCGTTCACACGCGGCGGCTACGGCCAGCGTGCGGTTGCCCATGCCGTCGGCATAGAAGACCACGCGTTTTCGCGCCTTGCGCAAGGCGCCGATGGCCGCGCGCAGCTCCTCTACCTGGCCCCATGTCAGGCGCAGGCCGCGTGCCCGCAGCGCGACCACATCGATGGCCTCGTCCCGGGCGATGGCACGCAGATCCAGCAGCACCTTGCCGAAGTGAGGCGTCTTGCCGCCCGGCGTCTCCTGCATCCTACCGACCAGCGGTACGACCACGCCGGACGTGCCGGGCTCCCACAAGGAATGCGGCACGTCGCTGCTCACGCGCACGCCGAACTGGGCGCCGCCGCCCGAGCTGTCGGTCAAGGCCGAGTGATCCTGGCGCATGGCCACTTCCGCGCCCCAATGCCCCAGCCCGATCTCGACCAGGGCGCCGAAGCGCGAGTCGTCCAGGGCCGGACCGGCCGAGTTGCGATTGTGATTGAATTTGCGCCACTCCAGTTGGACCGCGACGCCGTCGACGATGCGCGAGCGCAGCGACCCGGTGATGGTGCCCAGCACATCATCCTCGGGCCAGTCGAAGTCCAGGGCAAAGGTCAGCCGGTCGCTGCCGCCGAGCGGTCTCAGGGCCAGGCCCCAGGCATAGCGGGTGCGGAGGAAGGACGCGCTGGTGGCGTCCGCGGCCGTGGCCATGCCGGTCACTCGCCAGCCAAATGACAGCCAGGTCCAGGGGCGAACCAGGAGCCCGAAATCCCAGGATTGCGACCAGCCAGCCTTGCGCCCCGACACGCCGTGCATGCGGGTCGCCGCGCCGATGCTCAGGCGATCGCCCAAGCGCAGCGCGCTACCGAACGAGATCCGGTTCAGATCGAAGTAGCCCGGGGCCGCCCCGCCGGGCGGGGTGTCGCGCACGTTTTCCAGGGACGTGGCCAGGCTCAGACGACCCATAGGGGTCGCCGCAAAAGCGCCCCAACCAGCGCCGCGCGTACCCGCCACCCAGCTGCCGCCGCCCGACATCTGCAGCCGCACTTCGGCGCCGCGGAGCACGGTCAAACCCGCCGGATTGGTGGTCAGGGACAGCGAACCGCGAGGATCGGCGACCGCCTGGCCCGGGAAGTAGACGCCAGCATCCTGCCGGTACGTCTGGGCCGTGGCAGACAGGCAGAGGCCACTGCAGACGGTCGCCACGAGGGCCGCCAGCGTCAGTCTTCGAGTTGTGGAGTGCATATGGGACAACTACCGCAAGTGCGTGTAGTTGAGAACCTTGTAGACCGAGTTCGGATCCCGGCGCAGGAGCACGCGGTACTTCTCGACGCCGCGGCACGACAAGCTGACGACGAAGAGGTTGTCCGCCTGGCGCACAAAGTAGGCGTAGCAGGCGAGCGGCTTCTTGCCGGCGCGGCGGGCCGACAGCTGGTCGGCGTAGGAGCGCTCGAGGCTATCGGGCAGCTGCATGTAGGCGCCGCGATGGATGCCAAAGAGGGTCGGCACCAGGGTGGCCACTTCGGCGTGAACCTCGGCAGGGCCGAAGTCGCGCAGGTAGGCGGCCAGTTTGCCGTTCTTGAACGACTCACAGGCCTTGGCGCTGGTCAACTCGCTCTTGAACTTGATGACCGGATCGCGGGTGCGCACGTTGAAGACCACCTTCTCGGCATCCAACATGCTGCAGATCGCGCCGGCGTTGCTGGCGGCGAGATATCCGGACAGGGCCATGAAGGCGCGCGCCACGTCCTGGCTGGTCTTGGGATCGCCGGTATCCGGCGGCGGACCGGCCGGTGCGGCGGGGGCTGCCGGATTTGCGGGCGGCGGAGGCGGCGCTGCGGAGGTGGGCGGGGGGCTCACCGGTGCCGGTGCCGGCGCCGGATTCGTCGCAGGGGCGGGCTTGGCGCGCGGCGAGGTGCGCGTGGCCGGCGTCGACTTGCGGCTGGCGTAGGCGCGCTTCTTCTTCACCGGCGCCTTGGGCGCCTTGGCCGTGCGGATGCACTGCGCGCTCCAGTCGTACTGCACCAGGATGGCGACCTTATCCTCGTAGTAGGGCCGGCCATCCTTGCCCAGCTTGCGCAGCTTGGTCTTCTTCTCGGTCTCCTTGCGCTCGGACTTGACGGCAACGATGGCATCGCAGCCATAGCGAGAGGCGTGCTTGGTCAACTTGACCGTGGCGCCCTCGCGGTCGGCCTTTTCGCCCTTGGTCACGGCATGCAGCGTGCCGATGAGCTCGGTCGGCTGGGCCAACCCATCGGCCTTGTCGGCCGTGGTGACCTTGGCGCCGAAAGGCAGCGCGCGGTGCTTTGTGGAGCCCGGCGCCCGGACGAATTTGACCCCGCCGCAGCCTGCCAGGGAGGCGGCGAAGACGATCGCCAGCAGGGCGGAGCCAGTACGTGGATTCAGGATCGGATGGGAACTTCGCATGGCGCCCTTGTTACGTTTTTTGGTCGGTTGGCCAGCCGCCTGCCTTACGCGCACGGGGGCGGGCGGCGCAGAAGTTTGGAGGTCCATGCCCCACAAGTCAACAAGCTATCCTGGCGCGGCATTCCAGTCGCCCGTTTCGGCGACTTGCCACGCCAGTCGATCGCTACAACGGGGGCCGATTGCCGATTCTTCGATGCGCTGTTAGCCTCGCGCCCCGTTTGCCCACCAAGGGGCTGGAAACCAGGGAGGAAACCGTGGTCGAAACCCACAAGCCCACGTTCATCGAGCAGGTGAAGAGCTACCCCAGGCAATTCTGGGTCGCCAACACCATGGAGATCTTCGAGCGGCTGTCCTGGTACGGCTGGTTCACGGTGATGGCCCTGTACGTCACCGGCTCGGTTGAGACGGGCGGTCTGGGCTTCACCACCGAGACCCGCGGTGCCCTGCAGGCCATCGTGCCCTTCTTCCTGTACCTGCTGCCAGTGTTCACCGGCGCCATGGCCGATCGCTACGGCTACAAGCGCTCCTTCGTCATCTCGTACATCGTGATGATCATCGCGTACTACCTGCTGGGCCAGTTCAGCACGTTACCGACCTTCTTCCTGGCCTTCCTCTTCGTGGCCGTCGGCGCCGGCATCTTCAAGCCGGTGGTCACCGGCACCGTGGCCAAGGTTACGGACGAGTCCAACTCCGCGCTGGGCTTCGGCATCTTCTACATGATGGTCAACATCGGCGGCTTCCTCGGACCCATCGTCGCCGGCGTCGTCCGCGGCTGGGGCTGGGAGTACGTCTTCATCGCCTGCTCCGCCTGGGCCGGCGTCAACCTCATCATCGTGCTGACCCTGTACAAGGAGCCCGAGGCATCCGACGCCCAGCGCAAGGGCAACATCCGGCAGGTGCTCGACAACATGGTCGAGGTGCTGGGCAACTTCCGCTTCTTCCTGACCGTCTTCATGGTCCTCTTCCTGCTCATGTTCGCCAACCTGCGGGTCGGCCCCTTCCTATCTTTCACCTGGACGCACGCGGCCATCGCCATCCCGGCCTGGCTGCTGCTGAACTTCGGCTGGGATCGCGTCCTGCCGGCCGACAGCGGCAAGGCGAAACCGGGCGAGAAGCGCAGCCCCCTGGCGCGGCGTATGTACTGCTCCAACTGGCGATTTGCGGTCTTCCTGCTGATCATGAGTGGCTTCTGGACCAGCTTCAACCAGATCTTCTACACCATGCCCGAGTACATCCGGGACTTCACCGAGACGCGACCGATGATCGGCGCCGCCGAGGGCATCTTTGGCGAGAGCGATGCCACCGACCCGGACAAGGGCGTGGCCAGCGCGGTCGCTACGGTCAACCCCAAGGAGAAGGCCAAGATCAAGGGTCTGGTGGGCCCCCTGGCGCGGGTCCTGGCCCCCGGTGACTCCGCCGCCAAGGAGCTGAAGGCCTGGGCCGGACTGTTCGACAAGGCGGCCGCACACCAGGGCCCGGAGAAGGCCGAGAGCGAGGTGCTGGCCGAGGTGAGCGCCGCCTACGCGGCAGCGGGGCTGTCCGCGCCCGACCCGGCCACCGCCAAGGGTGTACGCGACCTGACCGCGGTGCTGGGCCATGTACCCGAGCCCGCCTGGACCACCGACAAGGCCAAGAGCCTCATCTCGAATCTGGCCGGCGTCGGATCGGTGGACTCCCTGGACGAAATGGGCAAGGAGGCCCTGCGCAAGGCACTCATCGGCACCAGCTTCGCACTGCTGGACACCAAGCTGCGCATCCTGCCCTCGGATCTGGGTCGCAAGGCGGCCGAGATCGGCGACGCCGACAAGCTCACCAGCGCCGTCATCATCTCATCGCGCCAGTTCAACCCCGAGTTCATCGTCAACATCAACGCGTTTTCGATCATCCTCTTCCAGATGTTCGTCTCCTTCCTGATGGCGCGCTTCCACCAGTTCACGACCATGATTGTCGGCATGGTGGTGGCCGCTGTGGGTATCGGCTTCGCCTGCGTGGCGGGCACCGAGGGCGTGGTCGGGCTCGGCGCATCGGCGTGGATCGTCGCCGCCGCGCTGCTCATCTTCTCCTTCGGCGAGATGATGGCCAGCCCCACCAGCCAGGAGTACGTCGGCCGCATCGCTCCCGGCGACAAGAAGGCGCTCTACATGGGCTACTACTTCGTCGCCATCGCCCTGGGCAATCTCTTCGGCGGCATCCTCTCCGGTGAGCTCTACGGCCACTTCGCCCGTGACATGCAACGGCCCGACATCATGTGGATGATCTTCGGCGGCCTGATGCTCGGCACAGCGGTGGTCTTCATCGCCTACAACAAGCTGGCCATGCCCAAAGGTGGAATGGCGGGCATGACGGTGGCGGCCGAAGACGCGAGCTGACCCGGCTGTTGGACTTCGGCTGGGCTAAAGCCAGCGCAGGTCGAAGCGCATGAATGGGTGGCCATCGCGCTCGACCTCTTCGGTCTCCAACGACGTCACGGCGCTGCCAAAGATCTGGGCGGCGCCCCGCAGGTAGCCCTCGCATAGCGCGGCCGGCTGGACGGTGCTGTAGTCGATGACCAGGTGGCCCGGCTCGTAGAGCACGATGTAGGCGCCATCCTCTGGCGGGATGCCGCGCACATTGGCGGTCATCAACAGCTCCCATCGACTGAAGATATCGTCGGCGGACTCGAAGCCCTGGCCCTCGAAGATGGGCTTGGAATCACGCATCAGGCCCGACCCGACCGCACGCACAGCGAAGGGCCGCAATTTGCCGGCGATGGCGTTGACCATCTCCTTGTACTCGGACCAGGGGTACCACACATCGTCCTGCATCTCGGCCACCCGCGCATGGTACTCCGGGAACAGCAATTCGCTGCTGAGCATGCGACTCAGTATCGACTTGAAGAACGCGCCGTACAGTTCGCCTGACATACCATCTCCAGATTGAACAGATGAGTCTAGACTCCTCGCTGGACGCTGCAAAGAGTACCGGGGTTTCCCCGGGTCCATCGGGTCGGTCGCCATGCCCCATGCCCCCGTCTACACAGAAGTTCTTCGTCTTGGTGGAATCGAATTAGAAGTGCGATCCGCGGCAATTGCCTGCGCTACCCAAGGAAATACCGCAGCACCTCGGCGCTCAACGCCACGCCATGATTGCGGCGCTCGAGCGAGTTCATCGCGGCATCAAACAACGTCTCGCCCAGTTGCTCGCGACGCCGTCGATAGCCATCGGCGGCCTGGTCGGGCTCGTACTCCGGATGTCCCTGCACGGTCACCACCTGGCCGGGCAGGACGAAGCCCTGGTGGGGCCGGGTCTCGCCGACGAGCCAGGGCAGGGCGCCGGGGGGCAACTCGCTGACCTCGTCGCGATGGGACATGAGCAGATTCACAGAAGTGGCCTCGCCGTCGGCCGTCGGCAGCGACGTCGCCGTCTGCCCGCGCGTGGCGCCGCCGGCAGGCAGGTCGAAGCCCTTGCTCATGGCCACGCAGCCCACCTCCCAACCCTGCGGCGAGCGCCGGTTCTGGCCGCCAAGGGCCTCGGCGACCAGCTGGTGGCCAAAGCAGATGGCGTAGATGCGGGCGCCGCGGGCCAACGCCTCGGGCACCCAGCGCGCCAGGCCGTGCACCCAGGGCACGTCGTCAAAAGGCGCCAGCGCGCTGCCGGTGGTCACAAAGAGCTCGCTCTCATCATCCTCGGCGGGCAAGGCGCCCGAGCGCACATCGATGATCCGCAGGTCGAGATGTAAACCAGCGGCTTCAGACGCGATCTGAAGATGCCGCGCCAGGCGCTCGTGACAGTCCCCATGGCGACTGCGATCCGGCTCGGGCACGTCGTCGCAACGGAGGATGGTGACCAGGTGAGGTGTCAGACCCTCACATATCATAACGTTGGCCCGTAAGTGGTTGAAACATGGTTGCCGGCCCGCCAGCGACCAGGTCACAGCCGCCAAGAATGCCCGTCAGTCCAGCCGAAATCCATCGCGCGAGCCCGGCGTGTTGGCCCGTGCCCGCCAGCGAGCGACCAGCATCATGGCCGCGATCGGCGACTGCTCCAGTATGCGGAATGCGGGGTCGAAGCGGAGCAGAAGACGCGTATCTTCCCGCCAACAAACGCGAAACGGGTTGCAGGTTTCGGGCGTCACGCAGACGTCGCAGTCCGCCCCTTCCACAAGTCGCGGCCCGGATGCCGGCGCAGGCGCATCCAAACGAAACTGCGCTCGCCAATGCGGCGCGTCGACGGCGATGGGAACCTCAAGATGGGTTCCCGTTCCGTTCGGATCGCGATCCAACAAGCGAAAAGCCTCGTCAGCAGCAGCTGGCATCGCGCCCAGGCAAAGCGCTGCCAACGTCACACCGCACGTCCATTTGGATCGCGCCCCCCTCACCACTTCCTCCAGCCGGGATCGACCGTAGCCGAGTTGGGGGGCTGGCAGGGTGAATGTGTGTCAGAGGCCGGGCACGGTCACGGCCAACACAGCAGGGCAAACGACCCCACCGCCAGCGCGGTTCGCACGCCATGCAACGTCGACCAGCGTTTCAGGTTGGCCACCGCTTCATCCGGCCGGGTCAGCAGGTTGCGCGTCTTGAGCGAGTTGTTCAGGGGCACCACCACCAGCACGCTGTAGGGCAACACCGGCGCCATGACCACCAAACCCGCGATCCGCGGCGCAGCCGGTGCGAGCACACACGCCAAAATGGTCGCCGCCAGGGCAAATACATGCAACGCCGGCTGCAACCGCTCCGACCGGGCCAGGCTCGCGCTGAAGTGCGGCAGCGCCGTCGAGATGGCGCCGGCCACACGGACCGGCTGACCAACCGCGCTCACATACAGGCACGTACCGGCAAAGATCCCCGCACCGAAGCGGGACAGGGCGATGGCGATGTCTTCCATATCGGGGTCCTTGGCGTCGAGTAGCAGGCGCCCAGGGTAACTCATGTTGGTAGCGGGCGCGGACGCCGGCCGCCCTTTTGTGGCTGGAACTCCCCCGGCACCTCCTCTACACTCCGCCCCCCGCCGGACCGGAGGCCCACATGACCGACATCTTTGCCAGCCGCCGTGAGCGCTTCATGAACGAGGTGGGCGATGACGTCGTCGTCGTCATCTCCAGCGCCCGCCTGAAGATCCGCAACTCGGACGTGGACTATGACTTTCGGCAGGACAGCGACTTCTACTACCTGACCGGATTCGACGAGCCGGATTCTGTGCTCGTGCTGCGGCCGGGTGCTGCCGAGGAGCGCTACGTGCTCTTTGTGCGGCCGCGCGACGCGAAAGCGGAGACCTGGACGGGGCGTCGGGCCGGGGCCGAGGGTGTCGTTGAGCGTTTTGGCGCCGATGCGGGCTTCGAGATTGGCGACCTGGACAAGGAGCTGGGCCGATTGCTCCAGGGCTGTGAGCGACTGGGTTACACGGTCGGCGTGGGCGATCCCATCGAAGGGGCGGTCCTCAAGGCCGCGCGACTGCATCGGACCAAGGCCAGGGCCACGTTCACCGGGCCGGACATCATCTTCGACGTACGCGCGCGGCTGGCCGAGGCGCGCCTGATCAAGATGCCGGACGAGCTGCCGTCCTTGCGCAAGGCCGCGGCCATTACCTCAGAGGCACATCACGAGGCCATGCGCCTGGTGCGGCCGGGCTGTGATGAATACCACCTGCACGCAGCCATCGAATACGTCTTCCGTTCGGCCGGTTCGGCACGCATCGGCTACGGCTCCATCATCGCCTCGGCAGATAACGCGACCATCCTGCACTATACCGAGAATCGCAGGACCATCGGCGACAACGAGCTGGTGCTCATCGACGCCGGCGCCGAGGTTGACTACCTGACCGCCGACGTGACCCGCACCTTCCCCTCAGGGGGCCGCTTCACGCCCGAGCAGCGGGCGGTTTACGAGATCGTGCTCGACGCCGAGCTGCAGTCCATCGCCGCCTGCACAGACGGACGCTCCTACATCGACACCCACAACATCGCCATTCGGGTCTTGACCGAAGGCATGGTCGACCTGGGGCTGCTCGAGGGCGACGTCGACGAGCTCATCGCCGAAGAGAAGTTCAAGCCCTACTACATGCACCGCACCGGTCACTGGCTGGGTATGGATGTGCACGATGTGGGTCTGTACAACCTGCAGGGCGAACCGCGACCGCTGAAGGCGGGCATGGTGACCACCATCGAACCCGGCATCTACATTCCCATCGACGACGAGGACGCGCCCGAGGCGTTGCGCGGCATCGGCGTGCGCATTGAGGATGACGTGCTGGTGACCGAGGGTGAGCCCGAGGTGTTGACCGCCGACTGCGTCAAGTCCATCGACGACGTCGAGGCCATGGTCGCCGAGTCTCCTCGCTGGGTTCGCCCGGTGGATCTTTGAGCGGCATCGACGACCCCCGAAAAACTTCCCCCAACGCCCCTTGGCTGTAGCCTGTAGAGCGCACCTGGCAGGCCTCGAGCGGGGCCTGGGGAAACGCTCTGATGGTCGCCAAAAACAGACCAGACAATCACCTCGGCCGCTATGTCCTGGGCGACAAGATCGCTTCCGGTGGCATGGCCAGTGTGTATGTTGCGCGCACCGAGGACGAGGCGCCGGATTGCGAAGCCACCCTGGCGGTGAAGGTGCTGCACGAGCACCTGTCTGAAGATGGCGACTTCGTGCGCATGTTCCGCGACGAAGGCCGTATCGCCTTGCGTTTCGACCACCAGAATGTAGTCCGCGTGCACGAAGTCGGGCGCGATGACGGGCGCTACTTCCTGGCCATGGAGCGGGTGCAGGGGCACTGCTTCGCCGACGTACTGCGGGCCTACCGGGCGGCCCGACGGGTGGTACCCAAGGCGGCCATCTACGAGGTCATGCGCCAGAGTCTGCGGGCATTGACCTATGTGCATGGATTCAAGGGAGATAACGGTCGACGCCTGAACATCGTGCACCGCGACATCAGCCCCCACAACATCCTCATCGCCTCAGACGGCGTGGTGAAGTTGACCGATTTCGGCATCGCCCGTGGCCAGCATCGCTCGGACCGCACCATCACGGGCACGGTCAAGGGCAAGATGCACTACATGGCGCCCGAGCAGGCGGCCGGCAAGCGGGTCACCGCGCGGGCTGATCTGTACGGGCTGGGCGCGGTGGCCTACGAGGCGTTCACCGGACGGGCCCTGCTGGCGCCGGCCAGGACAGAGGTGCTGCAGGAGCGCGCCATCCGCGGCGAGGTCGACTTTGGCGCCCGCTTCAAGGGCCTGAACGCCGAGCTCAAGAACTGGTTGCTCAAGGCCCTGGCCGTCGACCCGAAAGACCGATTCCAGAGCGCCGAGGCCATGCTCGCGGCCATGGAGAACGTCAAGAGCGCCCACGCCTCGCGCTTCAAGACCGACGTGCTGCAGCGCCTCCTGGAGCTGCCAGAGCCGCGCCCGTCCGAGCGTGAGCAGGAGCTCTTCGACGAGGCCGAGATGCGCGCCACCGGTCCGCTCCCGGCGGTGCCCGAAATGCGCCAATCCTCGGCCGTGTCGACGCCGCAGCGACCCATTTCCGGCGTCTTCCTGGGTGTGTCTGGCTCGTCAGCGGATCGGGAGCAGCCCTCCAGCGAGCGCCTGCGACAGAGCGCTGGCGCACCAGCGGATTGGGACAGTGCGCCGGCCCCTCTCCTGCGACCATCCAGCAGCGCGCTGGAGGTGGTGCGCGCCCACACCGGGGTGCATCCACGCCGCAAGGCCCGCCGCTCCGCCGTCCGACCTGGCGGACTGGACCGCCTCGATCGCGCCAGCGGCAGTCGGCCGCGCATGCCCGACGTGGACTCCGCCGCCGCGCGCCGCTCCGCGGTCATCGCGCTGCAAGCCGCGGGCGCCGACAGCAGCACGCTCGAGTCCGAAGGTGGGGCGCCCAAGGCCGACGCAGACAAGGACGCGGCAGCGCCCCAAGGCGCCGACAAGCGGCAGAGCAGGGTCCTGGTCGAGCGCCAACGCGGCGTGGCGTTCGCCTCGCTGGTCGCCTGGTCGTGCGGCGCGTTGCTGATGTTCGTCACCTTGCTCGAAGTCTTGAACGCCCGCCTGGAGCTGCCCCGGGTCGACGAGAGCACCTTCAGCAGCCTGTTCGAGGACCCGCTCCCGGCCACGACGTCACAGCGGGTCGCCAGCGTATCGGTAGCACCTGCCACCCTCCCTGCTACGCGCTCCGCCACACCGGAGCCAGCGGCGGCTCCGGCCCGTCCTGGGCCGCCCGCCGTTCGCAATGATGTCTTCCTGCCAAGGGCGCGCGCCCGCGCAGGGGTCAGTGCCGGCCGCAAGGCGGCACCCGGCAAGCGCGGCCGCAAGCGCTCTGGCAAGCGCGCCGGCAAGGGCAGCTGATCGCGCTGATTGCCGGCCCCTTCCGCGTCGAGCAGCAGACTCGAAGACCGCAACTTCACACGCCGCGACAGCTTGCAACCGCCTGAGCGGCAGGCTACGTTCGCGCCGGACGCCGATGGTGACGGCGCAGCGAAGGAGCCGAGATGAACGAGCCCAGCGCCGAGCCGGTCGAAAAGGCCGAGTCGACCGAACCGACCGAGCCGACCGAGCCGACCGAGCCGACCGAGCCCATCGACCCGACCGAGCCCACCGAACCGACCGAGGCCACCGAGCCGACCGAGCCCGAAGCCAACGCCGAGGAAGCTGCGGCCGCGCCGGACGCGACAGATCCGGCCGCCGAGGCCGCGCCCGAGGAGCCGGAACAGGCCGCTGCTGGGGAAGAGGAAGACGCGGAAGACAAGGAGGAACAGGAGGCTGTGGATGCGCTGAAGAAGCTCTCGGAGCGCCTCTTCGCCCGCCTGTGCCGCCGCTTGCCCATGCGCACCTTCGTGGCCGAGCTGCAGCGCATCGATCGGGCGGTCTACTTCCGCTACTTCAAGGGCTATCGGCCGGTGAAGATCGACGCCAAACATGTCGAGAAGGCCCTGCGTAAGGAATGTTTCGAGCGCGACAACGGCCTGCTGGCCCAACTGGTCATCTACAACTGGGACGAGGCCGAGTGGCGCCTCTATGGCGACCTGCAGAAGCACGTCAAGGCGATCAACGAGGATGTGGAGGCCATCGAGGCCATCACCGACGCCGAAGCGGAGCCGATCCTGGACGACCTGGAGTCGCGATACGACCGGCGGGACGTGTGCATCGCCACCGTCATCAACGGCGTGCGCGTGGCAGACTCCTTCCTCGAGTCGCGCTTTGGCGACCTGTTGTAACCGGCGGAGCGAACGGGCCGTGCGACGGGACGGCAAGATGCAGCCATGAAGACCTGCCCGATCTGCGCCAAGACCTACGACGACGACGCGAGCTTCTGCATGAACGACGGCTCGCCGCTGGAGGCGGCCGTCGCCACCGATCCCATGGTCGGCTTCGTGGTCGACAATCGGTATCGCATCCTCAACAAGATCGGCGAAGGCGGCTACGGCGCCGTCTACGTGGCCCGGCACCTGAACATCCCGCGAGACGTCGCCTTGAAGGTGATGTGGGACGGCACGGCCACCCCAGAGGCGCAGGTACGTCGATTCGAGTACGAGGTTCGATCCATCGTCTCCATCGGCCACCCGAACATCGTGCACGTCTACGACTTCGGCCACGACTCGCAGATTGGTCCCTGGGTCGCCATGGAGCGCCTTGAGGGCGAGGATCTGGGCAAGCGCATCAAGGATGGGCCCCTGTTGGGCGTCTTCGAGATCTGGGCCGTCATGAAGGGCGTCTGCAGGGCGTTGGATGCGGCCCATCAAGAAGGCGTGATCCACCGCGATGTGAAGCCATCCAACATCTTCCTGGTCGACGACCCGGCCGAGCTGCACGGCTTTGCCGTCAAGCTGCTGGACTTTGGCATCGCGACGGTGTCGGCGCGAGCGCCCGAGGGCACGACCGGACCCGACATGGCCAAGACGGCTGATAATCGCATCATCGGCACACCCGCCATCATGAGCCCCGAACAGGTGGAAGGGCGCCAACTCGATGGTCGTGTCGACATCTATGCCCTGGGCGTCGTGCTCTTCAACATGCTCACGCGGCGCAACCTCTATTCGGCCCGCAACGCCCAGGAGCTTCTGCTCAAGCACGTCGTGGAGACGCCCAAGGCGCCATCGACGACAGTGGAGGGCGATTGGATTCCGCCGGCCCTCGATGGACTGGTGGCGAGTCTGCTGGCCAAGAAGCCGGAAGACCGTCCCGCCACTGGCGCCGATGTGATTCGGCGGCTGGAGAAGGTTCGCGCGGCGGTGGACAGCGCCTGGGCCCGGCAACATCTGGGTCAGCCTACCGGCCAGCAGCGGCAGCCGTCGGGCCTGCAGCGGCGCCCCTCGGTGGTGAAGGAGTCCAGTCCGGCCGCGGAACGGTCCGGTCCTCCCACGGTGCTGGCCGTGGACGATGAACCCGCGATCCTGGACCTGCTGCGGCTCGTCCTGGAGCGCGCCGGCTACGACTGCCGGACAGCGCGGGGGGGGCAGGACGCCCTGGACCAGCTCGACGCCGCGCTGAATGTGGACGCTCTGGTGGTGGATCTGATGATGCCGGACATCGATGGCGTGCAATGCATCGAGGCCGCGCGTGAGCTGGGCTACGACGGCCCGGTGGTGGTCTGCACCACCTTGTCATCGATGGGTATCAAGAGTCGCCTGGAACACCTGGAGGGCGTACGCTTCTTGGACAAGACCACGGAGTTGCACCGGCTGCAGGCGATCCTGGATGAATTGCTGGGTCCCCCATGAGTCTGCCGGTGCTTCATGCTCGCGCTCCATCCAGTCCGGCATCGCGCCAGAGAACACCGTGATTTCAAGGCTTAGATGAGAGGAAGTTGACGTCCCGCCACGTAGATCGTCCCCTGATCGTGGGGCGGGAGGGAGTTGAGACCGTCCATGGAAATCCGCACGATCCTGCTCGTCGATGACGAGCCCGACATCCGTACCATCGGCGAGCTCTCACTGAGCACCATCGGGGGCTGGAACGTCATCGCGGTGGCGTCGGGCGAAGAGGCCCTGAAGCGGCTGCAAGAATCTGCGCCGGACCTGGTGCTGCTCGACGTGATGATGCCCGGTCTTGATGGACCAGGCACCCTGGCGAGTATCCGGCAATTGGAGGTGGGGCGGTCGCTGCCTGTCATCTTCATGACGGCTCGCACCCAGCGGAGCGACATCCAGGAGTACCTGGGTCTGGGCGCTATCGGGGTGATCGCCAAGCCATTCGAGCCGATGACCCTGGCTGACGAAATCCGCCGTATTGTCGCCGAACACTGAACCGCCGGGTCAAGGAGTCTGCATGGGCGTCAACCTGCTCATCGTCGATGACGACGCTGCACTCTGCAAACTCCTGCAGTCGCTGCTGGTCAAGCGCGATTGCACGATTCAGGTGGCGGGAACGGTGGCAGAAGCCCGCCGGATGATGTCCGAACAGGACTTCGACCTGGCGCTCGTGGATGGGTTGCTGCCGGACGGCGTGGGATTGGACCTGATCGCAGAGCATCGCAAGTCGGGCGTCAAGACCGACTTCATCTTCATGTCCGCGCACTGGCGACACGTGGGCGAGTACATCGAACTTACCCGCAAGCTCTCCGTATCGGCGGTGGTGCACAAACCCTTCGCCAGCGAGGAGATGCTGGTCCACGTGGACGCGGCCATCGAGCGCGCCACCGCAATGGAGCAGCCCACCGCGCCCGAAGCGCCCGCCGATCCCTTCCAGCAGGCGCTGGCGGAGCTGCGCAACAAGTACGCGGCGACCCTCGGCGAGCGGCTGGACCAGCTCGACAAGGAGCTGGCTGCGCTGGAGCAGGAGCCTGACGCAGACAACATCGAGTCGTCGCTCCGGCTGGCCCACAAGCTGCACGGGACGTCGGGTACCTATGGCTTCATGGAGATCAGCGTCGCCACGGGCATGATCGAGGAGCAGTTGGGGGCCCTGAAGGCGGGCGACATCGCCTCGCAGCCGATGTTCTGGCGCCGCCTGCGCGAGGCTGCCCACCGCGCTCGGCGTGCGGTGCCCGATCTGGACGTTGGAAGCGCGAAAGGCAGCGAGGCGCTGGAGGACCTGGACCACGAACGCGCGGTGCACGCTTCGACCATCCTGGTGGTCGATGACGACCCGGCTTTCCTCGAGCAGATCAAGGTCATCGGCCGGGCTACGGCCCACCGGGTGCTGACCGCAGTTGGCCGGGATGACGCCCTGCAGATCGCCAACGAGGAGATGATCGACTCGGCGATGATCGACATCGGTCTGGGCGAGGGCATCGATGGCTTTGAGTTGGCCGCCGAGCTTCGCGAACAGCCGGGCCTGGCAAGCCTGCCGTTGGGCATCGTATCGGTGGCAGACAACCTGGAGTCGAGGCTGCGCGCGGCCTGGTCGGGGGCCTCTCTCTTCGCCGGCAAACCGGTGGACAAGGAGACCTTCGAGCAGATGGCGATCCATCTGCACGCCCTGGCGCGTGGCTACCGGCCCAAGGTGCTGGTCGTGGACGACGACCCGGACTTCAGCGCCTTCGTGGCCACCGTGCTGCGCCGTCATGGCATCCTGGTGGCCGAGTTGCACGAGCCGGAGCGCATCCTGGAGGCGCTCCTGGAGACGCGGCCCGATCTGGCCCTGATCGACATCGTGATGCCCATCCTGAGCGGCTTCGATCTGGTGCGCATCATCCGCACCTCGCCGGAGTGGAAGGACCTGCCCTTGTTGCTGGCGACCGCGCAGTCCAGTCACGAGTCGCGCCTGGCCGCGTTCGAGGCCGGCGCTGACGACTACATCGCCAAGCCCATCATCGAACGTGAACTCATCGCCCGCATCAAGCTCCGGGTCGAGCGGCTCTCCCTGCAGCGGGAGCGGCAGGAACGAGACGCGCTGACGGGCCTGCTGCGGCGCCAGGCGTTTATGGATCGCTTCGGCGTGCGCATGGCGGAGTTGCGACGACACGGCGGACGCGCGGCGCTCTGCCTGTTGGACCTGGACCACTTCAAGCAGATCAACGACAGCCGCGGGCACCTGGTCGGCGACCGGGTGCTGGCGGCATTCGGGCGATTCCTCACCGCGCGCTACCGCGTCGAGGATTTGCGCTGTCGATGGGGAGGCGAGGAGTTCGTCATGGTCCTGCTGGAACAGGATCTGGAGATGGCCCGTGCGTTGATTCAACGGGGCATCGAGGACTTCTCTCAGCGCGCCTTCGTCGATGACCGCGGCGAGCCCTTCTCGGTCGCCTTCAGCGCCGGGGTGGCCGCCTGGCCGGATGATGGCGACGACGTCACGGCCTTGATTGAGCGCGCCGACGAGCGCCTCTACCAGGCCAAGGACGCCGGTCGGGCACGGGTGGTGTAGCGAACGGGCACGCCGGGCTCAGCCCCGCGGCAGCCCCAGCCGCTCCAGGTGCCGGTAGAAGGTCGCCCGACTCACGCCCAGGATGCGGGCCGCGGCCGACCGGTTGCCACCGGCCTGTTCCATCGCTTCGATGATTCGCTGACGCTGCTCGTCCTCGGTCAGCCGTCGTGGCGCCGACCAGTTCCTGGCCAGGGGCGCCCTGCCGGAGGTTCCGTCGCCACCACCTGCCGGCGCTGATGCCGTCCCGCTCCCGGCCGCGAGGCTCGGCGTTGCGTTCATGGCGGGCGCGCCGGCGCCGGCAGACCGAATCTCTGGCGGCAGATCCTCCAGGCCCAGGACCTCTCGCTTGCAGCGGATCACGCCGAATTCGATGGCGCTGCGCAGCTCGCGCACATTGCCGGGCCAGGTGTGTGCCGCCAGTTGGCTGATGGCGGCATCGTCGATGGTGCGCACCGACTTGCCCATGGCCGCGCAGGCCTTGCGCAGGAATTCACGCGCCAGGAGCGGGATGTCGGCGCGGCGCTCTCGCAGCGGCGGCAGCTCGATACTGGCGACCCGAATGCGATAGAGGAGATCGAGACGGAATCGGCCCGCCTCCACCTCGGCGTGTAG
>CAYTLW010000055.1:0-46690 GCA_964438735.1 uncultured Enterobacteriaceae bacterium
GTGCTGGCCGCTGGCGGCGGCGGGGTGGCGTACGCGTTGTCAGCAGGCGAGGGCAAGGACCTGGAGGACATCACGGCGCAGCAGGGCACGACGCAGATCAGCCACGCCGAGGCGATGGACGACAA
This sequence comes from uncultured Enterobacteriaceae bacterium, assembly GCA_964438735.1. GTDB lineage: Bacteria > Myxococcota_A > UBA9042 > UBA9042 > UBA9042 > CAYTLW01. The sequence goes on from CAYTLW010000055.1 coordinate 126, forward strand.
GGCGCGGATCGAGGGCGACCTGATGGTGCGCGGCGCGGTGCTGGGCGCCGGGCTGGGGCTGACGGCGCTCGGGGTGGTGCTGCTGGCGACGGCGCCGGAGGCTGCCGCGGCGGCGGTCACGACAGACGGGCGCAGCATCGGGCTGGCGTGGAGGTTCTGATGGCGAGCGCGCGACGGTCTCGGGGTCTGCTGGTCGCGACGCTTGTCGTCGGGGTGGCCGGTTGTGCGTTGGATGTGAACGAGGACGTGGGCTGGTACGCGTACGCGACGCAGGCGGAGCGATTGGCTGGGCCGGCGGCTGACACGTGGGTGCCGCCCGACGCGGGCTCCACGTCGGCCGGCTGTGCCGGGCTGGCAGAGGGAGCCGCGTGCGGCGGCGGCTCAGGCAAGTGCGAGTCCGGATACTGCGTGCAGGCGGCGGCCCAGGGCCGCAAAATGGTCTACGTGTCCGCCGGCTCCTTCTGGATGGGTTGCAACAGCGCCAAGGACTCGTCGTGCCAGGACGACGAGAAGCCTCCGCATGAGGTTGTGTTGTCTTCTTACTGGATCGACATGTACGAGGTGACTGTTTCGGACTGGGGCAAGTGCAAGGCTGCTGGGAAGTGCAGTGACCCGAAGGGCAGCTCTTCGACCTGCAACTGGGGCAAGTCTGGTCGTGATGCGCATCCGATCAACTGCGTGGACTGGTCCCAGGCGCGGGGTTACTGCCAGTGGCTTGGCGTGGACTACGACCTTCCTACTGAGGCTCAGTGGGAGAAGGCGGCTCGGGGGGGCTGTGAGCACAACGGTGGTGCCTCTGGGTGCCAGAGTGGGATGCGGACGTATCCTTGGGGCGAGGCTTCGCCATCCTGTGACCTTGCGGTGTTCTCCAGCGGCGGCGCCGGCTGTGGTCAGAACTCGACTTGGGCTGTTGGGTCGAAGCCGAAGGGTGTGAGCCCGTATGGTGCGCATGACATGTCTGGGAACGTGTGGGAGTGGGTTGTCGACTGGTACGACGAGAAGTACTACGGGAAGTCGCCTAAGAACGATCCAGTGAACAACCAGAGCGCCTCCTCCCGCGTCTATCGTGGTGGCAGCTGGGGCAGCACCGCTTTCGACCTGCGCTCGGGCAATCGCAGCGACGTCTACCCGGACTTCGACTTCGACTACCTGGGGTTCCGCTGCGCCAGGTAATCGCTTGAAATCTTATAACTTATTCCTCCTGCACTGGCCTGTCGACCTGGTGTGCAGCGGCACCTCGTGCACGCCGGCTCTGCTCGGGACAACCAGTCCGGGCTCCAAAGCAGACTCTTGAGTTCGCTTAAGAACTTGCATGCCTCCGCGCATGCGCTACGCATGCCCGCCCGCCGGCGCCAACGAAGGCCCGGCAGGCGAAGCCGCCGGCCGAGCTGCGCCGGCGTGGGGGCATGTCGCGATGCGCGAGCTGCGCGTGCTGACCTTGCATCTGGATCGCCAGACCGGGCTGTTCGACGACCGGCCTCTGCGTGGCTACCTGCGCTCCGTGGAGACGGCCTTCACCTGGCATCGACCGGCTGCCAGCCCGCCAAGGCCGAAGGCTGCCAGGGACACTGGCGCCGACGAGGCCGTGCAGTCTCTGCTGCAGGAGGCCAGGACCAGCCTGCGCCTGGGGGAACGAGACAAGGCGCTGGCCAAGGCGCGCGCGGCGCAGCGCCTGTCCGGCGCCCGGGCCCTGACGCGGGCCAGGCTGGGCGCGCTGCTGCTGACGCTGGACGACAAGGTGGTCGGCGCGAAGTTGCGTGACCAGGCGTTGAGTGAGCTGGCCGCCCGCGCCCGGTCCGAACCCGACATGCGCGTCGACCATGTCGCTGCGCTCGCCCTGGTGCAGCCGGACGAGGCCCTCGCTGTAGCCCGGGCGGCCGTCGCCAAGGCAAGCGACGAGTCGGCCTGCGCCTGGGTGGCCCTTGTGGACACGCTGGCCAGCGGCGGCCGACGGCCGGACGCCCGCGCGCTGGCCGAGCAGATTGTGGGCCGGGCCCCTCGCTGCAAGAGCGCCTGGCTCAGCCTGGGCGGCCTTACGCCCCATCTCGGCGCCGGCGCTGCCACGGCGCTGGCGGTGGCCAACAGGGCCCTGCGCGAGCTGCCCGATGACATCGACCTGCTGTTCATGAAGGGCAGCGCTCTGCACGGCGCCTGGCGCAACGAAGAGGCCGCAGTCATCTGGGAGCAGGTGCTGGCCCGCGACCTGCACCATCCCGGCGCCATGGGGTTGCTGGCGACGGCCTATACCCAGCTGGACGAGTCCACCGACGACGCCTTCATCGCCCGCTTCGAGGCGCGCTTGCGGCGCGACCCCAACGACGTGGTCGCGGCCTACGCCAAGGGCACGATTCACTATTATCGGGGGGAGTTCGCCCAGGTGCTGCAGGCCCTCGAGCCCCTGCAGGAGGTGGTGCCCGAGGAGCCGCGGGTGTGGTTGTACACGGCCATGGCGCACTTCGAGCTCGGCCGACCCGACAAGACCGAAGCCCTGCTGGCCCGCGTGGCGGCCCTGACCCATGACGACCCGGACTACTACTACTGCCGCTCCATCCTCAATCGGGAGCGGGACTTCGACCAGAGCCTGGCCGATCTGGAGCGCTTCGAGCGGCTGTCCCGGGGGCGCCTGATCACGACCACCAAGCTCCACAGGGTGCGCCGGACCATCGAGGTGATGCGCAGCGGCCGCCTGCCGACCTGGTGGGATCTGCTGCCCGGCTGGCTGCGCTGGGGCCTGCCGATCGCCGTTGTCCTGGCGCTGCTGGCGCTCGGCATGAGGTCGATCAGACGCAGGGGCGCGTGACGCACACATTTGTTGACAAATTGGCCGCTGAGGCCGCATGCTGCCAGCAAGCAACTTGAAGGATTGGAAAAACCTGTCGAGCGTCGCCTGGCCCCAGCTAGGGCCCCCACCAGGCAGACGTACCCGTTTTGGGGAGCCCTGCGCTTGGCCAACTTCGAGCGTCAGTCTGGCCGCGGTCGCCACCTCCTGGTGCGGCCCGAAGAGCCTTTATGTGCACTGATCGAACGCTGCGCCGCCCGTGAGGGTGGTTTCGCGCCCCTGGTGGTGTTGACCTGGCAGGGCGGGCGGTTGCCCGTCGACCTGATGGTCGATGTCATCGGGTGGCTCACTGGCGAGGAGAATCGACGCGTCGGCCTGGCCGTCGTCGACCTGCCGGCCATCCCCATCGAGTGGCTGGTGCGCCTGATGGAGGCGGGACTGTCGCTGCTCGAGGTGACGGTTCCCGCCGCCAGCCGGGATCGATACGACCAGCGGCTCGGCCGCAAGGACGCCGCCAGCCAGACGGTGTCCTGCCTGCAACAGCTCAGCCGCCTGGCCCGCCATCCCATGGTGACCGGCGGTCGGCACGCCTTCCCGGCCCTGGAGATCGATCTGCGCGTGCCCATGGGGCGTGGTGCGGCCTCGGAGCCGGAGGCCTGGCTGGCCTTGACCCGTGACTTCTCCCGCTATGGCCATCGCATGCGCGTCGAGCTGTGGCCGCGGCGTGGCAGCCATGGACGGGCGCTGCTGCCGCCGTGGCAGCAGATCCGCCGCCTCGTCGTACGTCTGCTCGACCAGGCACGTGGCAGCTGGTCGCTCGGTCGCGCCAGCGTCGCCCTGGTCGGCGACACCGGCCTGCCCCTATGCCTGTTGAGCGGCACCCCCGAGTACCTGCCGGCGTTTCGGCTCAAGTCGCTCGACCCGAGCGATGTGACGCCCCGCAATGAGCCGGCTGCGGCCGCTTGCCTGTCCTGTGTCGCCCGCCCGTGGTGTGCGGCGACCACGATCTAGGCGGCCAATGGACCACTGCTGGCCGCCTGGACGCCACATCTGCGGCCCTACGAGCAGATGCCCAAGCCCCTGGCTGCCCTCGGCCGCCTGGCGCCACGCGCCGATGCGTCCACCATCGAGGTGGAACATCTCCGGCGCTCGGATCGGTTGGACTACGACAGTTACGCTCGCTGGGTCGCCGACAGCCACCTCTGGCATACGCCCAGGCCGCGCCGGGTGATGGTGGAGCGCAACCACATGCCCGCGCCCGTGGCCGTGGCGGCCGAGTTTCCCGTTCAACTGATCCGGCTGCCCGCCGAGCCCGGCGAGTTGGACGCCACCGCCCTCTGCTTCCCACCGCTGTCGTTGATCCGGCTGTCCTCCCAGCTGAGCGACCGAGGGCATCCCGTGCAGATCCTCGACCTGCAGCCCGAGCTCGCCGACCTTAACGGCGAACGGCTCGGCCACGCCGCCGAACGGATCATCGTCGCCAGCGCCAGCGCCTCCCCGCCACGGCTGCTGGGCCTGTCGGCCGAGACTCCCGGCGCCATCGCCTTCGCCAGGCAGCTGCTGCAACGCGGTGTGCAGGGCTCGGCGCATACCGTACTCGGCGGTCGGGGCCTCGGCGGTGGCGGCGGCGTCGATGCGCTGGAGGCCTGCCACTCCCTGGACTTCGTCATCGAGGGCGAAGGTGAACTGCCGCTGGCCGCCCTGGCCACCGCGTTGGCGCTGGGCCACGAACCGCGCGCCATCCCGGGCCTCTGTCAGCGCAGCGGCGGCCGGGTCATTCGTCAGCCTGGCGCCTGGCACGACATGGAGCTGTACGCGCCCCCCGACCTGGCCGGATTCGACTCCAGCATCTACCGCGGCGGCGGCGGACAGGGCCGGCTGGCTTTTGGCGACGAGCCCTTCGTGCCCTACATGTTCGTCGAGGGCTGCCCCTACCGATGCGCCTTCTGCGGTGACCGCGGCGGCGCCCTGGTGCGCACCCGTCGTCCCGACCTGGTCCTGAGAGATTGGGAGCAGATGGTCGACCGCCACGACGTGCGCAACCTGCTGGTGCTCAACACCCTGGTCAACGCCAACCCGCCCTACCTGCGCGAGCTGCTCAGGGTGCTGCTGCCGCGGGGCCTGCCGCTGCGTTGGGCGGACTCCGCCAAGGCCCACCAGCTCGAGTTCGAGGACTTGAAGGCGCTGCGACAGGTGGGCTGCTTCATGCTCACCTGGGGCATCGACACCGGCTCTCAGCGTCTGAGCAAGCTGGTCCACAAGGGCATCGACCTGGACGAGGCCGCGCAGATCCTGCGCTGGTCCCATCGGGCCGGCATCCGCAACGTGGTCAACCTGATCCAGGGACTGCCCCACGAGAACGACGCCGACATCGCCAGCACCGAGGCCTGGCTGCGTCGCAACGCCGCCTCGATCTGGCGTGTGAACGTACATTGCTACCGCTTTCTGCCCTCCTCGCAGCTGTACCAGGAGTCGGCGCGCTACGGCCTGCGCCGCCGCTCTGGCGAGGACGGGGGCGGCTTCGACGAGGTGGGAGGGCTCCGGTGGCAGGACAAGCTCGTGCAGATCGATCGCTCTCATGAGCGCGTCGCCCGCGTGGCGTGCGAGTTGGGCCTGGGAGACGGTGTCTGACGCCGCCTCCGGACAGAGCGCCGAATTCGGCAACGGCCGGGCACCGCAGCAGAGCAATCGGGCAAAGGGGTGCAAAAAACGCACTACGTACTTTTTTGCATTCACTATGCGTTTCGCCGCGCAGACGGCAGGGCGATCGCACCAAGGGCTGAGTAGCTGAGGACGACTCTGGTCGCTCGGCTGTCTCCGTTGCTCCTAATTCGACGGTCCCGAAGTATTTCCCCAGTTTGGCGTCCAAGCCATGTGCCGCTTTGAGACGGTTCGTCCAGGATGGTCGAGGGCGCAAGCCCGACGAGCCGCGAAGCGGCGGTATTCATTAGCCTGGGGCGTAAGCCCCAGGATCTTGGACGTCACCCCATGTGGAGCCGCGAAGCGGCGGCAGGACGTTTCAGCCCAAGACAAACCGCTCGTCGTAGTCCACGCCATGCCGCTCGAGCAACTCAAGGCCGCCTCCGCGGACGCCTCCGCGGACGCCTCCGCGGACGCCACGCTCAGCAGCGTGACACGCAAGGGCAGCCACTTCCTGTCCTTCCAGGTGGCCGGCAAGAACCCCGCGAGCAACGACAGGTTCCGCCTCGATGACGTGGTGCTGCAGTACGAGACGGGCATCAAGGACGAGGTCGCCAAGGTGGCGCTCTCCACCCCTGACGTCAGCGAGACCGAATTCCGCGCCCGCCTCAAGCACGCCTGGACCCATATCGCCTTCGCGCACAAGAACAAGGACTTCAAGGTCTACTACCGCGGCAGCCTGAGCATGGGCGTGACCATCAAGCGCAAACTGCACAAGTAAGGCTTCGGCCTCAGCGGCGTCTGCGAAGCCCGAGTTGCTGTGATCGGCCAGTTCTCGAACTGATGCTCTGCCGCTGAATCATCCGGCGTCCACTCGTTCAGGCAAGAAGGTTGGCGGCCCCTGTTGTACGGGGCCTCGGCCGCGGACGGAAACTGGACGTACCTGGCACCCTGCCGACGCCCCCGTAACCCTGACATGGGTTCCCACCCAACCAGTGAAGCACTCTCGCCACGGCCGCCATGCGGCCGGAGGTTGGGGTGAGACGGGAAAATGGCACCCTGCCGACGCCCCCGTAACCCTGACATGGGTTCCCACCCAACCAGTGAAGCACTCTCGCCTCGGCCGCCATGCGGCCGGAGGTTGGGGTGAGACGGGAAAACGACGTTTTTCCCGGCGAGGGGGATTCCCAAATCCCCCTTGGTGATGAAACCCGACCAAAGAAAAGCCCTCCAGGCCAGCCGGCCAGGAGGGCTTTTCATTGGTCGGGGTGACTGGATTTGAACCAGCGACCCCTTGCTCCCGAAGCAAGTGCGCTACCAGACTGCGCTACACCCCGTCCTTCCCGTCACCGCGGCATCTTCCGCACGCCACACGGGCGCCGCCTTCATGCCCAAGGTTGACGGGGCTGTCAAGGACACGGACGCTGGTCAGCCGGCGAATCCTTCGCCCGTGCGAGGCCAGACGTGGACCGACCCCGGATACTGCTCGACGACGACGGCCTGATCGCCGTCAACAAGCCCGGCGGCTGGCTGGTGGAGCGCGAGGGCCCCGGTCGCTCGCTGTTGGGCTGGGTCAAGGAGCGCGAAGCCAGCATGGGCGGGCAGGCCGAGGAGATCCGCCTCTGCCACCGCCTGGACAAGGATACCAGCGGCGTGATCGTGCTGGCTCGCGGCCGGGAGCGGGCTGCGGCCATCGGCGCGGCGTTCAGCGAGCGGCGGGTGTTCAAGGCCTACCTGGCCCTGACCTGGCCGATCCCGCCGGTGCGCTGGAAGAAGGTGTCACAGGTGCTGAAGCCGCGGCGGATCCCCAACGGTGAGCGCATGGAGATCGTCGAGTCGGGCGGCTTGCAGGCCGACAGCGAGGTGGAGCTGCTGGCCCGCGGGCGGCGCTACGGCTTTGTGCGCGTCTTGCCGGAGCAGGGCCGCAAGCACCACGTGCGGGTGGCCCTGGCCAGCATGGGGGCGCCGATCCTGGGGGACTTTCTCTACGGCGGTCGACAGACGGCGAAGCGGGCGCCACGGGTGATGCTCCATTCGCGGATGCTCGAACTGGCCCATCCCGGCAGCGGCGAGCACCTGCGCCTGCTGGCCCCGGTGCCGGCGGACCTGCGCGAGCTGCTCGACGCCGATGGCGGACAGCTGCCGTCACAGCTCGACAAGCGGCATCGGGAGGCGCCCAAGGGGCGTCGTCGTCGTCGGTAGCCGGACGCCAGCGCCTTACTTCGGCAACCCCGGCAACTTCTCCCCCCGCTGCAACACCGTACCCACCGGATTGGCGCTGCCAAACGTACCACCACACATGATCTGGGTATGTTTGCCCGCAAAAGCGCCGTGCAGGGCCAGGTCGGTCAGCGGCGGCTCCTGGGTGGGCAGCTCGTCGCCGTGGTCGACGCCATCCTCGATGGCCAGGTAGCCGTTGGTGCCGCCGACCACCGCTGTGCCGTCGGGCATGACCATGACCGCTGACAGGCCGTTGACGAAGCTGGTTGGGCCGCCGGCGGCCAGCTTCCAGTCCTTGTTCTGGCCACCGCGGAGAACGACGCCGGCGCCCTGACCGCCCACGCCGACCACGTCGTCCGCGGAGCGTCCGTGCACGCCCACCACGCGGCCCGGACCGGCCTCGTAGGCGACCTTCCAGGTGCCGCCGGGGTTGGACCAGACGCGACCGCGATCGCCCACGGCCCAGAGTTGTTTGCCGTCGGCGCTCCAGATCTTGGACAGTACGCCCTGTTTGCCGTCGAGCGCCTCCTTGTGGGCGACGCCGGCCTCGGCCCCCGGCTTGGTGGAGAAGGGCACCCGCCACAGGGGACCGGGGATGCCGCCATTGGTCGGCGTGCCGCCCACCAGCCAGAAGTCATCGTGGTCGCCGTTGAACCACACGCCGTACAGGGCGGTCGACTCGGTGGCCAGCTCGGGGATGCGCACCGCGGTGGGCGCGTCGTCGTTTTGCTGCCAGCGGATGATCAGCCCGTTGTCGCCGACCGCGATGCGGCGCCCTTTGCTGTCGCCGTGCACCCACCACAACATGCCTTCGCCGGCATATTTGTGGGTCGTCCAGGTGTCGCCCTCGAGGATGTAGACGATGGCCTGGCCGGACTTGCCGCCGACCAGCACCCACTGTCGCTCGACGCCCTCGGCGTCGTTGCTCCAGGCCGAGTTGATGGCGCCGGCGGGCAGTTCATCGCCCAGCACGGTCCAATCGGCGAGCCAGTCGGTCTTGGGCGGGTCCTCGTCGACCGGTCCACAGGCGAACATCAGGACGGCCAGGGCCAGGGCGCAGGCACGCAGCCTTGTCATCACAACCTCCCGGGGCTCGGGCTGCCCGCCGGCGGTGGTGTGGGCGGATTGCGGCCGGGCTCGTGGTCGATGCGGCTGATGAGCCACTCCCAGCCGCGGCGGGTGAGCTCGAAGCGCCAGATGTTCTCGCCGCGAGGCTGCTTCAGACGGGGGTGCCGGAAGGTCATCTCGACCACGTCCGTGCGCCCGGGCAGGGGCTTGAGGGTCAGACCGGAGACGCGCGACCGGGCCAGGTCGGCCGGATCGGCGAGCTGATCGAGCCAGATCGTCCACTGCGACAGCCAGCGATCGATGTCTGCCTTGCGGGCCTCGTGTTCCCGCACCTGCGCCCACATGCCGGCCCAGCGCTCGCCGTGGGCCTTGCCGTCGACGACCAGGATCGACCACTCGAAGCTGCGTCGCAGGGCCTCGCGATCGCGCGTGGTGAAGGCGTCGAAGAGATGATTGACGGCCCGTTCCGGGGTCTCACAGCGCTCCTCGCAGCCACCGATCACGGGCGGATCCTTGCGCCGACGCTGCAGGTAGGCGGCGTTCTCTGCGCTGGCCGCCTGGGCGGTCGCCGATTCGTCCCCGGTCGGGCTGGCGCTTCCTGCAGCCACCACGGCGGTGGCGGCCGCTGGTGGCGCGACGGCAGGCGCGGGCTTTGGGGCCGGCGCCTTGCGGCTGCATCCAGAGACCGTGGCGATGAGCAGCAGCGCTGACAGCAGCAGCGCCGGCGGCAGCAGTGGTTGGCGCGATGTCATGAAAGCAGGTCTGCCTCGGCGGCGCTGGGCGGTCGGTCGCCGTTGTCGCCGTTGCTGGCGTGTTGCTCCCGGGCCGCGAGCAGCTCGTCGATCGTCGCCTCGAAGGCGGCCACGACGCGCGGGTCGAAGTGACTGCCCGAGCGTTTGCGAACGTGGGAGACGGCGTCTTGCACGCTCCAGGCGTCCTTGTAGGCGCGAGGCGAGGTCAACGCGTCGAAGACGTCTGCCAGGGCCACGATGCGGCCGGCGAGCGGGATCTCGGTGCCCTTGACCTGGTTGGGATAGCCGGTGCCATCCCAGCGCTCGTGGTGGCTGGCGGCGATGAGCTCGGCCATCTGCAGCAGCTTTGAACGCGACCCTGACAGGATGTTGGCGCCGATGGTGGGATGCTGGCCCATGATGTCCCACTCCTCCTCGGTCAGCTTGTCCTGCTTGCGGAGGATGGCGTCTGGGATGCCGATCTTGCCCACGTCGTGCATGGGCGCGGCCAGCTCGATCAGGGCCTGCTCTTCGGCGCTCATGCCCAGCCGGCGGGCGATGATGCGGGCGTAGGCGGACATGCGGTCGACGTGTTCGGCGGTCTCGGCGTCGCGTGATTCGGCCGCCCGGGCAAGTCGCATGACCGTGTCGCGGGTCGCCTCCAGGAGCTGGTCGTTGACGGTGCGCAGCCGGCCCAGCAGGGCGGTCAGGTCGCCCATGCGGCGATCGACCTTCTCCTCCAGGCGGCGGTTCGTATCGCGCAGGTGGATCTCGGTGCCGATGCGCTCGGCGACCGCGCGCAGCACGCGCAGATCGTCGCCCGCGGGCAACCGGTCGCCGCCCCAGGCGTGCAGCACGCCGAGCACCTCCTCGTCATGGGTGCGCAGGGGGATGCCGATGTAGGGCAGTGTGTTTGGATCATCGCCCGTGAGCACGCCCTCAGCGCCGTCCACCGCCAGCACCTCGGCGCGGCCGTACAGCTCGCCATGACGTCGATCGACCAGCGTGCGACCTGCGCCCAGGTGGCCTCCCTTGTGCCAACTGGCGGCGACGCGAGGCTGTTCGGCGGGGCCGCGGGTCAGGACCACATGGGGCATGGCCATCCACCGACCGACCCGGCGGGTCAACGTGGTCAGCACCTCGTCGGTGCTGGTAAAACCATTACTGAACGTGGACAGCTCGAGCAGCTTGTTGACCACCGAGCGATCGCGCGCTGCGGCCGCCACCTGGGCGCGCACGCGGATCAGGGTGCGGACCTCGATGGCCAGCTCCAATTCGTCCAGGGGCAGGTCGGCGATGACGCTGGGCTGCAGGATGTCGGCCAGCTCGCTGCGGCGCGCGTCATCGGGTCGGGCCAGCAGCATCACCTGCGGCCGGGTCTCCCCCGACGCGCCCCCGAGAACGGCGGCCACTTCGCCACCGTCACCGCAGGCAGGGCAGTCGGCATCGAGCATCACGAGTTCTGGCTGCAGATCGGCCAGCGAGGCCACCAGGTCATCCGCCGTCGCCGCCTGGAACAACATCAGGGTGCGCGGCCACGCGACCCGACCGATGGCCTCGAGGACCTCGGCGCTGCTGCTGACGACCAGAATGCGGGATGTAGGGGCCAGGGGAACCTCACGACCCCGCCAGGGCTGCGGGGCGCGGGAGAATAGCGTAGCGGCCCGGCCGGTGCCAGCACGGATTCACGCCCGGGTCTTGCCCGCCGGCCTGCCAGACCCGATTGTGACGACAGCGTCAGGCGGCGTATGCTCGCCCCTCTGCCCCCACGGAGGTCTGCGTGTCTCGGATCCAGAAACTGCCCATCCTCCTGGCGGCGCTGGCGCTGACCGGCCCGCTCGCTCTCGTGCCGGCCACCGCCCTGGCGGCCGACGGTGGGCCCAAGGCGCGCTATCACGAGCCCCGCGATCGGCAGGTCGATGTGCAGCACCTGGACCTGGCCGTTCGGCTGGATTTTGCGCGCAAGTCCGTCAGCGGCACCGCGACCCTGCGCGGCAAGGTGCTGGTCGACGACGCCAAGCTGCTGCTGCACGGCCGCGATCTGAAGATCGCCAAGGCCACCTTCGTGATGGCCAACAGCAGCGCCAAAGCCGCCTGGCAGGCCGAAGGCGATGCGCTTCGTTTCGTATTGCCCAACCGGCGCAAGGGCGCCGCCTTTACCCTGCGCATCCAGTACACCGCCCGACCGCGCCAGGGCCTGTATTTTCAGGGCCCCGACGCCGACCAACCGCGCCGGCCGGTGCACGCCTGGACCCAAGGCGAATCCACCGAGGCGCGCCACTGGATCCCCTGCCCGGACGACCCGGATGAGCGCCTGACGTGGGCCATTACCGCCGATGTACCCAAGGCCATGAAGGTGCTCTCCAACGGCGAACCGAAGAGCGACAAGGTCAAGGGCGCTCGACGCCTGGTGCGCTACGAGCTGAACCAGGCCTTCCCCATCTACCTGCTCAACCTGGTGGCCGGCCCCTTCGTCGAGGTCGTGCATCCCCACAAGCGCGTGCGCCTGTCTACCTGGGGGTTCGCCGGCGACGAGCCCCGACTGCGTCGCACGGGCAAACACCTGCCCGCCATGGTGGATCTCTTCGACAAGCTGACCGGCGTGCCCTATCCGCTGGCCCGTTACGGCCAGGTCTTCGTCGACGAGTTTGGCTGGGGCGGCATGGAGAACATCACCCTGACGACGCTGGCCCGGCGTCGAATCGGCAGCGCCCGCACCGATCGCGATCACACCGCCGACGGGCTGGTCGCCCACGAGCTCGCCCACCAGTGGTTCGGTGACCTGGTCACCTGTCGCACCTGGGCCGACATCTGGCTCAACGAGGGTTTCGCCACGTATTTTGCTGGCCTGTGGTTCGAACACGCCGACGGCCGGGATCGGCTGCACGAGTACATGGCCTGGGGCCGCAGGGTGCTGGCCAAGAGCAAGAACGCGCGCAACAACGCCATCGTCCGCGATCGCTATGCCATCCCCGGCGAGCTGTTCGACGACCTGGCATACGGCAAGGGCGCCTGGGTGCTGCACATGCTGCGCAGCCAGGTGGGCGATCTGGCCTTCTTTGCCGGCGTGCGGCGCTACCTGCTGGCGCATCGCCTGGGCAGCGTCGAGACCGTGGACTTCCAGCGCGCCCTCGAGGCCACATCGGGTCGCAGCCTGCGCGGCTTCTTCCGACGCTGGGTCCACCAGCCGGGGGTGCCAAGTTTGCGGGTGAGGACCCGGTATGACGGCAAGCGAAAGCTGCTGCGCGTGTCCTTCGAGCAGCGCCAGAAGATCGACACCCGCCGGCCCCTCTTCGAGCTGCCCATCGACCTGCTGGTGCGCAAGACAGCGGCCGACGCCGGCACGCGTCATCGCTTCCTGCTGGATGGCAAGCGGGGCGAGTTCACCCTGTCGCTGCCGTCGCGCCCCGACCTGGTGGAGATTGACCCCAACATGGCCCTGCTCACCGGCTGGGACTTGATCGCCGGCGTCGACATGCTGGCCAACCTGGCCCGCGATGGCTCGACCGCCGACGTGCGCCTGCGGGGCGTGCGGGCGCTCCGCAAGTGGCTGGCCCGCTCGCGAGCAGTCGACGCCCTGCTGGATGTCATGCACAAGGACGGCGCGCGCCACGTGCGCCAGGCGGCGGCGAAGGTGCTCGGTCGCGCCCCCCGTGACCTCGTGCGCGCTGGCCTGCAGAAGACCGCGCGCGGCGACGGCGAGGCTCGGGTTCGCGCGCGGGCCGTCGCCTCCCTGGGCGAGCTGCACGACGCGGCGAGCTGGCGATTGCTCGACCGGGCCGCCCGCAAGGGCACCAGCCCCGGCATCCAGGTCGCCGCGCTGCGCGCCCTGACGACCATCGATCGGCGGCGGGCCCGCAAGACGTTGCTGGCCGCGCTGCAGACCGAATCCTATCGCCATCGCGTGGCCCTGGGGGCGCTCTCTCAGCTGGCCCTGCTCGCCGATGGGCGCGACCTGGAGCCGCTGTGGAAGGCCACCGTGCCCGGCAGTCCGCAGGCCCTGCGTCGCGGTGCGGTCGCCGCCCTGGCAGCCTATGGCCTGCGCAACGAGGCGGCGCGGGAGTCCATCCGCGTACACCTGGAGGGACTGCTGCAGAGTTCGGGTATGCGCATGCGCGCCCAGGTGACGGACGCCCTGAAGGCCCTGGGCGAGCCGGCCTCGCGCGGCGCCCTGCTCGCCGCCGCCACCCGCGAAGCCAGCCCACGACTGGCCCAGAACATGCGCAAGGCCGCCGGCGGATTGGGCCGCAAGGTGCCCGTGGGGCGCCGCCTCAAGGCCCTGGAACGGCAGCTGGAGCAGCTGCAACGGCAGGGGCGCCACGATGGCAAGCGACATCGCCGGGGATCGGAAGGCCGCGACCATGGTGCGGATCGCCATGGGCGGGACGACGCGGGCAAGGCCTCAAAGAAGGCCGGCGGCGACGGCGGCAAGAAGCGTCGCAATCGGCGGTCCCGCAAGTGAACCACGCCGGCTGGCCCACACATGCGCTCGCCCGGGCCGGTTCGTTGTTCTGTGTGCTGATCGTCTGCGGTTGCCAACCCGAACGCCCTCCTGAAGAGCTGGTGGTGCTGGTCGACACGCCGCCGCGCACGGTGGATCCCCGCCTGGCCGTGGACTCGCCTTCGGCCCGCCTGAGCCGCCTGGTCTTCGATGGCCTCACCGAGGTCAACGATCGCGGCGAACCGACCCTGGTGCTCGCCGCCGCCATCGAGCCGGGCGCCAGCCGCGACGCCGATGGTCGGCCCCTGAGCTACCGGGTGCGGCTGCGGCCTGGGGTGCGCTTTCATGACGGGACGCCGCTGACCGGCCGAGACGTGGCCTATACCTACACCTCGGTCATGGATCCGGCCTTTGGCACACCCATCGCCGGCGCCTTCAGACGGCGATTCCAGGCCGTGGTGGTCGACCGGCAGGACCCGCTGGTGGTGCACTTCCACCTGCGCCGCCCGCTGGCCACCTTCCGCACCGACATCGTGCTCGGCATCGCCCCGGCGCGTCTGGCCAAACAGCCCGACCAGCGCTTCGTCGGCCTGCCCGTAGGCAGTGGCCCGTGGCGCCTGGTCGGGCCCTGGAATCCGCTGGCCGTGCGCCTGCAACGGCATCGCGGCTGGCGAGACGACCCGCTGCCGGGCCCGGGCGAGCCCCATCGACTGCTGCTGCGGGCCATCCCCGATGAAGGCGCCCGGGTGTTGTCCGTGCTCGGCGATGGCGCCGACGTCGCCATGGGCGGCCTGTCGCCGGCGGTGATCGGTGCCGCTGGAGACCACGCCCGCGGCCACGTGCTCTCCTCGCCGGGCATCGCCTGGGCCTACGCCGGCTACAACCTCCGCCACGCGGCCCTGGCCGATCTACGGGTGCGCAAGGCCCTGGCCATGGCCCTGGATCGACAGCACATCGTCGACAGTCTGTTGGCCGGCCGGGCGCGCCTGAGCCAGGGCATGTTTCCACCGGAGCACTGGGCGCATACGCCGTTGCCGCCCATCCCTTACGATCCGGCCGCGGCAGAGCGCCTGCTGGACGAGGCTGGCCTGACCCGCGATCCAGAGACCGGCATGCGCCTGCGCCTGGAGTTGAAGGTCTCCACCAGCCGCCTGCGCCGCGCCGTGGCCCGCGCGGTGGCCCATGCCCTGGCCAAGGTGGGCGTCGACGTGGCGGTGCGCTCCTTCGAGCTGGGCACCTTCCTGGACGATGTGCGCGCCGGCCGCTTCGAACTCTTCCTGCTGCTGCTTCCCGAGCCCCTGGAGCCGGACTTCCTGGCCTGGATGTTCCACAGCCAGAACGCCCCGGACAAGGCGCCCGATCTGCAGGCGAAGAGCCCCTACGCACGCCTGGAGCGGCGGGCCATGCCGCCTGGATTGTGGGGGGCGAAGGTGCAATCGGACCCGGAGTGCGCCGCCTGGAGTCGGGGCGCCGCCGACAACGCCATGCGCGCCTTCGTGCTGGCCCCGCTGGGCTTGGATCCGGGCTTCGGTTCGGCCAATCGGACTTCGTATCACGACCCGCTGGTGGACTGCCTGCTGGAGCTTGGCCGCACGTACCTGCGGCGCGATCGGCGGGCGGCCGCCTACGCCCGGGCGCAGAAGATCATCCGGGGGGACCTGCCGGTGATCCCACTCTGGTTCGAGGACCAGACGGCGCTGGTTCGAAATGGCGTGCAGGTGCCAGACCTGGCCGCCGATGGGCGCTATCATGTGCTGGCCCGCGCCCGGGTCCTCCAGGCGCCTTGAGCCCATCGCCGCGCGGGTGACCTTTCGACGGAGTGAATATGAGCCCACCCACCGCCGACGCCAACCCCGTCCGCGGCCGTCGGATCGCCGCCGTGCTGGCCATCGGCGTGGCCCTGGCCCTGGCGCTCATCGCCATCGGAATGCGCAGTCAGGCCCACGTGCCTGGCGGTCTCGAAGGGCAGGTGGCGCCCGCCTTTACCCTGCCGGTGGTCACCCTCAAACCGCGTCCCATACCGGTGATGTACGCCGTGCCTGGCACCCATCCACGGCCGCGACTGGTGCACTTCTGGGGCCCCTCCTGCGCGCCCTGTCTGGAGGAATTGCCGATCATCGAGCGGCTCTTCCGCCAGGGCAGCGACGGCGACGCCGGCTGGGAGGTGGTCACCATCACCGGCGACGATACAGGCGACGTACGCGAGTTCCTGCGCACCGAGCAGACGACCTTCCCCGTCCTGCAAGACGCCGACGGCGCCGCCCACGAGGCCTGGCGCATCTCCTCGATCCCGGCCAGCTACGTCATCCGCCGCGACAACGTCATCCACCGCGAGCTTTCGGGCAAGCAGTCCTACGAGAACCTGGTCGAGGCCTTGAAAGCGGCCGATCTGGCCGCACCCGCCACCAAGACGTAGCCTAGAACGCGTACATCAGGCCCAGGTTGAGCTTGCCGAAGTCCTCCTTCACACAAGCACGCTGCGCGACCTCGGTCTCGTCCGTCACCTCCACCACGGGCTCCAGGCAGCGATCGCCTACGGAGAAGCCCCAGTCCAGGCGGAACGGGATCTGGTCGGAGTACAGCCACCTGATCCCCACGCCCACGCCGTGGCGGATGCTGGTCGAGTGCAGCTCGCTCCAGTTGGACGCGATGCCCCCCCAATCCCAGAACAGGGCGCCGAAGAGGTTCCACTTTCGCGCCACCGGAAAGCGGGACTCGATGGAGCCGTTGAGGATCACGTCGCCGTCGTTCTCGGCGGCGTAGAGGCTGCACTTCACGTCCGCGGTCGGGTCCACGTCCACCGCACAGGCGAAGTCCAGGTTGGCGTCCTTTTCGGCCTCGGTGCTCGCGGGTTTTCCATAGGCCCGGCCTTCGCGATCGTAGCGGGCGATACCGCCATCGTCGTAGCCGCGCAGACCCAGTTGGCCGCCCAGGCGGAAGCGCTCGGTCTCGGGCAATTGGGCGCCGGGTGAATTGTCCAACTTGAGGCCCCACCCCGCGTGCAACAGCGTGGCGAAGGTGACCCGGCGGGCGATGGTGAAGTAGTACTTGGCCGTGCCCTCCAGCTTGAGGAAGTTGTGCTGACCCAGTGACTTGCCCGCGTTGTCGACAAGCAGCGCGTTGATCCAGGCCAGGGAGGTCGAGCCGAAGAAGCCCTTGGTGGGGTTCAGACCGTTGTCCAGGCTGTCGTAGCTCAGCCGCGGGATGATCTTGGTCTGAAAGCCCAACTCGCCGAACGGCCGGTCGGTGGCGCTCTTGTCGCGGGTTCGCACCTGGCCCACATCCAGACCGGTGGCCACGTAGAGGCGACCGAATCGTTTGCTCACCTCAGCGGCGCCGCCGTACTTCTGCACGTCGATGGTCATGGTCGCCGTGTCGTGGCTGACGTACGGGGCCATCAGGCGCAGGGTGACGTCGCTGCCGAAGAGCCGGCGATCGAGGTACTCCACCGCCGCCTGGCCCAGCTGCGGGGTCTCGAAGTTCGGAATCCAACCCACCCGTATGAAGGCGCTCATCTGCTTGCCGGCGCCGAGGAAGTTCTCGCTGCGCAGCGAGGCATCGCCCACCAGCAGCAGAGAGGGCAGGTCCACGCCGACGCGGCTGCCGTAGCCGGCCGTGAGCCGTTGCTGCCCCGCCGTGACATGCTCCAGGCTGTCGATCAGGGCTGGCGAAAAGCGCGTGCTCTGTTCGACGTTGATGGTCTGGAAGCCAGCGTCCAGGTTGAGCCAGCGGGCCGGCTTTTCGACCACCCGGATGACCAGGCCGACGTGATCCCGCACCGGTTTTTCGTCCAGACCGATGTAGGCGAAGGTCACCGAGCGGAACAGGCCCAGATTGCGCAAGCGGCGCTGGGACTCGAACAGTCGTTGTGAAGAGAAGTCCTCGCCGCGTCTGGGCAGGTCGCGGGTGATCACGTCCTCATCGGTGTCGAAGTTCCCCGATACGAAGACCTCGCCCATGCGCACCCGCTTGCCTTCGTAGATGTTCAGCCGCACGTCGACCCTTTCGGCCAGCATGCGCTGCGCCGAGCAGCGACCCCATTTACCGAGGTCGTCAGCGGTCTTCTTCTTGCTGCCATCGCGGGCGCGAGCCTCGACCAGCGCCGCCGCCGACAAGCCCTTTGCCCGGCACTCGATCTCGAAGGTGGCGTTGAAGAAGCCAAGGCCGCGGTAATACCCCTCCACGGTACGTAGACCGTCCAGGAGCAGATTGAACGAGGCCACATCGCCCACCTTGAGGCCGATCAAGCGACGCACCTTGAGCTGCGGCACCTGCTTGGCGCCGATGACCTTCAGTGCCCCGAGCTTGGTGCGCCGCCCCTCCTCCAGTGGCACCTCGACGTAGATGAAGTGCTCGCCGAGCGGACGTCGGATGCGGAAGCCGGAGGCGTGGCGCAGGAACTCGAAGACCTCGTTGCCGCGCTCAATCCGCTTGCGCCGCTGTACCCCGCCATGGCTGCGCGAGCCCGGCTGGCCGATGAGGCGGTAGCCGAACTCGAAGTAGCCGTGGTCGCGGTAGAAGAGCCGCAGGTGCTCCAGGTCGGCGAAAAGGGATTCGGTCTGCAGGTAGCCGCCGATGTCGAAGAGATCGTAAGAGCGCGTGCTGATCTCGGCCCGCAACTCGTTCGGTTCGAAAGCCTTCGCCCCCTCGAAGGACATGCCGCGGATCTGGGCCTGGTAGCCCGAGGTGATCCAGTAGGTGACCGCCGCGTCCACCTGGCTGCGCGCATGGTGGGGCACCTCGCGCAGCTCCATGCGCACCCTGGCGAAGAGGTAGCCGCGATTCTCCAGCGCCGCCCGCAGCGCCTGCCGACCTCGCTCTCCCTCGTCGGCGTCGAACACCCCACTCTCGGCAAAGGGCAGGACCTCCATGAGGGACGCGTCTTCGGTCAGCCGGAAGCCGCTCTGGCCGCGGCCGGTCTCTCGCTGGTAGATGCGCACCACCGAGCAGCGACCCAGGCGCACATCCAGGACCACCCGTCTGCCCCGGCGATGGTGGCGCAGCTCGATGCGCGGGTTGCTGTAGCCCTGGGTGCGCAACCAGCGTCGAATGGTCCGGCGCGCCTTGCGGCCCGCCCTGCGGCTGTAGACGTCATCGGACTCCAGTTCGGCGGCGTCGCGGATATCGCGCTCCCGGATGCGGTTGCAGATCAGGCCGGCGGTCAGGTCCAGTTTCGTCGGTCGCTGCCGGCCGCGGACCCGGTATTCGTACGTGGACACGCGGCGTTGTTCGCCTTCTCGCACATCGATCATCACGCCGATTCGACCCACGCCGACCGGCCTGGTGCTGATGTCCACCCGCGCGCTCTCGTAGCCCTGGCGCACATAGACGTTGCGCAACGCCTCGGCCTGCGCGGCGAGGCGGGCGATGCCTGTGGGCGTGGCCGGGTTGAGTACGTCACCCTTCTGGAAGGACAGCTTGCTCTCCAGCTCGTCGGTGAAGATCTTGTCGTTGCCGCGGAAGGCGATCCAGCGGATGAAGGTGTTGCCCTTCACCTTCAAGGCGACGTGCGCCCGGCCGGATACCAGCCGGCAATACACTTTCGGCACCCGGAAGAAGCCGGTGGCGAGCAGGCGGCAGCGGGCGGTGGCCAGCTGGCCGGGAGCGAGCCGACTGGCGGGCTTCATGTCCATGAGGCTCAGCAGTCGCTTGCGCTCGGCGCCATCCTGGCAGCGGGTGCCGATGCAGCCCAGCAGCTCACGCTCGGCGATGACATGGCCCAGGCACTTCTTCTCGGCGGCCTCGATGGTCGCGGTCACTTCGGCCGGCATGTCGCAGTTGGACGGCGGCAGCACACGGCTGCTGGCCTTGCCTTTTCGGGCTCGCTCGCCACTGTCCAGGTCGATGGTGTGGTTCCTGATAGTGGGCGTGCGCTTGAGGCCAGCCAGCGGGGGCGCCGCGGGCGTCTCGGGCTCGTCGCTCAGCGCGGGCGCGGCGGTCAGACCGACCATCACGCAGACCGCCCACGCCGTGAGCTGGGGCATATGGCTGCGGCGCGCCCTGGCGGGGACGCTCTGATAGCTTGAATCCGGTCGTCCTGAATTCACTTGTTGAGCCTGTCCAGGTCGTACTTGTAGCGGGCCTTGCCCTCGTAGATGTTGCCCGTGGCGGCGGCGGCCGATGAGCTCAATTCGTGGCGCAGCAGGCCCTCCATGGACCAGTCCTGGCTGATGCGGATGCTCAATGTGGCCCGTGTCTCCGTCCTGTCACTGCCGGAGAAGTATTCGCCCGACAGCCGGATCGCCTTGCCGATATTTTTGCGCACGGTGGCGTTCAGGTCGCCGGTCGCCGTGAAGCCGACCGACACTTCTGGGGACCAGCTCCCCAGCAGCATCTTGGTGACCGCTTCGGCCACATCATCCACCAGCAGATTGATGGTCGCACGAGAGCCCAGCACGCCGCCAGAGCCGCTGGTGAGGGGCCGGCCGGTGACGATCAGCGCCTGGATATCCCCCTGCTCGTACGGGGGCATGGAACTGAACTTCAGGTTGAAGCCCTTGCCGCCCGCCGCGGCGCCCATGAGCTCGGCCAGGGTGCCGCTGGCGTCGACCGTGACCGTGACCTTGTTGTCGCTGCCGGCGCCGCCGCCACTGCTGCTCAGGCCGATGCCCATGGTGGAGGTCGCGGCCGCATCGACTCCCTGTTCCAACTCGATGACGCTGCGGGCGCTCAGATCCAGGTAGCCCTGGTTCCACTTGGTATCGGTCTTCTTGAAGTCCAATGTGCCACGCGTGACCTCGAAGTCCCGCTTGAAGACCGAGTAGGTGATGATGCTGCCCGGCTCCAGCGCCACCCGACCGTCCAGCGAGGGCGCGCCCACTGTGCCGGCGACCTTCATGTCTGTGCGCAGCTCGATATCGGTCTTGACCAGCGGAAAGCGGCTGAGCACTTCGACGTTGCGGCCGCGCAGGCCCAGGTCGAGCTTGATGTCCTTGATCCACGGCATCCGGTCGGTGATGGACTCCGAGCGTCCCTGTGCCTGCCGTCCTGCCAGGCCGCTGACCATCATGCCGAGGCGGTCGTGGTTGGCGAAGTAGGCCGCCTCGGTGACCTGCACATCGCCGCGCACCAGGATGTCTTTGTCGGCCTTGTGCAGGTTGCGGCCGGTCAGGCGCAAGCCGCCCGAAGCCGAGAGCGACATCATCTTGGGCTGCAGGTAGGAGATGTCGTTGGCCATCAGCCGGATGTCCATGCGTTCGAGCGCGTTGCCCTGCGTGCGGACGAAGCCCCAGGACTTCAACCAGCCATCCTCCATGCGCACCTCGATGGGATGCTCCTCGGGGATGGTCGCCTGCAGCTGGCCGTTGCGCTGGGTGCCGATGACCAGCTGCCCGCCCGACGAGAACAGGATGTCACGGCCCATGCCACGCGGTGTGATCGTGGAGCGTTGCAGCTGCAGCACGCCCTGGGGCTTCAGCGCGTCCACGGGCCCGGCGATGCGCAGGGCGCCGCGATCGCCGCGCAGGCTGGTCAGGCATTTCGCGCCGGGATCTTTGGCTACGACCGGGTCGGCGGCGATGTCGATGCGCATGTCCATAGCCGCCATGGAGTCGGCCAGCGGCCCGACGCGGATCACGTCCAGGGTGCCGGCGGCGTAGAGCTGCAGCTCAGCCTTGCGACGGGCGGCCGCGTTGGCATAGAGGAAGCTGCCGCAGAGCTCCAACTCGTCGCGCCCGATGGCCAGGAACGTGCTGCCGATGTCGACCCGGTCTGGATGCACCTCGACGACCATGGGCCGGGTATTGTTCAGCGGTGTCAGGCCATGCCGCGGGTCGACCATGGCGCCACCGGCGGGCAGCTCGGTGCGGATGTGGAACAGCTTCTTGCCGCGACGCAGGTCCACGTTCACCCAGGAGGTGGCGTCCAGGCTGACCTTGATGCCGCCCGGTCGCTCCATGGAGACCATGGCGAAGGGATCCAACCGCGCCGCCTGCAGGCCCATGGTGAAGCGCTCGGGCATCAGCCGCCTGAAGATGATCTTCGAGCCATCCAGCAGGGTCAGGTCCTTGAAGAAGCGCTTGGACGCCAGGGTCATGGGCTCGCCGCGGACCTTGCGCAAGCTGACATCTGCGTTGCCGATGACGATCTCGCCCCAGGCCAGCTCGGTGACCGTCAGGTCGGACTTCAGCGCCATGTCACGCAGGTCGCCCTGCACGCTCAGGCTGCCGCCGATCTCGCCGCGCAGCGGCAGCTTCAGGTGGCGGATGTCGCCCAGGCCGCTCAGCTCGATGGGCGGCACGTCCAGGTCCGCGCTATAGCGCTTCGTCGTCAGGGCGAAGTCCACCTCTCCGGTGATGACCGGGCCGCGCGCGTTGACCGCCACCAGGGCATGGCGCGGCGGCAACTCCACCTCCACGTCGCGCAGCTTGAGCCACTGGTTGGCGAAGTCGAGCCGGGTCTCGGCGCGGCGGATCTTCTGGTGCAGCACCTGCAGATCGCGCAGATCGAGCTCACCGCCGGCGCGCATGCTGGCCATGGGGTCGGCCAGGTCCATGTCGAAGCGCGCCTCGCTGAGCGCGGCCATTCCGCTGTAGCCGGAGATGCCCTGCTGGCGCAGCAGCGGGCCCAGGGCGAGGCCGATGACGCGCATGTTGCGGCCGCTCACCGTGCGCTTCTTCGGCGGCCTGCCGGGTTTGTCACCGAAGATCGTGGCCGTGAAATCGCCCTCGAGTCGGCCCTGCGGCAGGCTGGCGCGCAGCTTCTGCAACGAGAGTTGGCCGCCCTCCAGCCGCACCTTCGTGCGCAGCTCGTCGACCACATAACCCTGGGCGTGCACATTGCGGGCCTGCACCTCGCCGGTGACCGCTGGTCGCTGCAGGGAGCCGGCCACGTCGACCTTGCGCACGCTGACCCCGCCGGAGATGCCCTTGACGCCGAAGGGCTCGAGCAGGTGGCGCAATTCGGGCACCTGGGCTTCGAATTTCAGCGACGTGCCAGCGCCCTTCAGATCGACCACGCCGTCGGCGGCGATCCATTCGCTCTTGCCCCGTCGATCGGGCCGCCCATCCGCACGCACAGCCGCGGACAGGGCCATGTCGTTCATGGTCGTCACCATGCCGCGCTCGGGTCCCATCTCGAACTTCAGCCCGCCGCGCATGTACAGCATGGGCAGCGCCTTTTGCAGGTACAGGGCCCGCTCCGAGCGCGCCAGCTGCAGGTCCGCGTCCAGCTTGAGCACCATGTCGATGGGGGGCTTGCCACCCTTGACCAGGCCCAGGTCGACCCGCAGCTCGCCGGTGCCGCTCAAGGCCCCTTCGACCGCGCCCACCGCGGCGCCTGTCATGGCCACCGGATCGCTGCCCAGCATCTCGGCGGGGGAGAGCTCGTCCAGCTGCAGCTTCGTGTCCACCAGGTGACGCTTGTCGGGGGTCATCCGGTAGGTCAGGCGCGGCGCCCGCAGCTCGCCGCCGAAGCCGTGCACCACCACGTTGTTGGCGTCCACGCCGACGAACTCCTGCTCATCCTGGCCCATGCGGACCTTGATCTCGCCGGCGTAGTCGCGCAGCTGAAAGCCGGACACCTTGCCGCCGCCGCGCACGGTCATGCTGCTGTCGATGTACACCGGCGCGCGCCAGGTCAGGCGGCCCTCTCCGGTGGCGTTGCAAGCGAAAGCGGGACCGAGCATGCCGCCGATGAAGGGGTCGGCGGTGGAGGCGTCGAAGGCCATATGTCGAATCACGGCCTCCAGGATGGGCTTCCAGGTCACCTTGATGGACCCGTCGCGGATCTTGCTGGGACCCATATCCAGGCTGACGCCGCGGAGATCGACCGTCTTCAGGTTGCCCCGCATCCGTTCGACCTGGGCGGTCGCGGTGCCATGCTGTGGCAATCCCGAAGCGTCGTAGGCGTCCAGGTGCATCCCCACCTGGGCGATCAGCAGATCCTCGGTCTCGTACTGCATCTCCGCCTGGCCATCGACCACAGACATGCTGACGCCGCCCTCGAAGTCGCCATCCAGTGCGTCCACCCGGATGCCGGGCAGGTCCATCTTGTAGTCCATGCCCAGGGCAGCGATGTGGTCGACCCGCAAGTGGAAGGGCGCGGCGGGCTCGGGCGAGGGTGGCTTGTCCGGGTCGGCGAAGGCCGTGGACATGCGCAGCCGGCCCTGGGCGTCGTTGTCGATGCGCACGTCCAGGCCGACGGCGCGCAGCTTCCACAGGTGGACCATCATGCCGCGCTCGCCGGCCAGCAGGCCCTTGACGATGCGCCACCAGGGCAGCTCCACCAGGGCGTGTTCGGCGGCGATGATGCGCTCGCCATCGGGCGAATCGATGGCCAGGCCGATGATGCTGATCCGCTCCGGCGCCGGCCCGAAGCGCAGCTGGTCCACGTCGATGGTGCCGGGGATCGTGTCCGAGATGAGCGCGGCGACGTGGTGGGTGACAAACGAGGAGTTCAAGGCGAAGTAGACGAAGAGCATCACCGTGACGATCACCACCGACAGGCGGATCAGGACGGTGTATGCGCTGACCCAGAGCACGCGGAAGACGCCGTCTCGGCGACGTCGGCGGCGTGGCGGCGCAGCAGGCGGCTGGCCCGAGCTCCCATCGCCCTGCGCGTCCGTGCTCGACACTGCCCGCTCCCCGGCACTTCAGTACTCGTCCCCAATGAACGGGGAGAGGCGCCGCGGCATTCGAAGTCACCGAACTCCGGGCGACACGACCTTACAGCGCGCGCGAGGGGGCGGCCAGAAAGGCCCCCGGCGTGCGTTTATGGGAACCGGCGAGCTATCATGTTCCGACGCCATCCAGGAGCGAGCCCCGTGGCCAGACGAAACGACCAGAGCGAGCTCTTTGACTTGCCCAGGCGCAGCTATCAGATCGGCGAGATCGAGCGCAGTTGTCGCGCAGCAGGGCTTTGGCCGGTCATCGGCACCGACGAGGTCGGCCGCGGCCCCCTTGCCGGTCCCGTGGTCGCCGCCGCGGTGGTCTTGCGCGATGGCGCCCGCCTGCCCGGGCTGGACGACTCCAAGGCGCTCACACAATCCCGCCGGGAGGCGTTGGTGATCCCCATCCGCAAGGGTGCGCTGGCCTGGGCGGTGGTCGAGGGCAGCGTGGCCAAGATCGCGGAACTCAACATCCTGGGCGCCTCGTTGTGGGCCATGCAGGAGGCGGTTGAGCGCTGCTGGCGGCACCTGGAGGCGCAATCGGAGGACACTCGTGGGCCCATGCCCAAGCTGCTCCTGGTCGACGGCAATCGCACGCTGCCAGGTCTGGTGCGGCCCGGACAGCGGGCCATCGTCAAGGGAGATAGCCGCTCGCGGGCCATCGCCGCGGCGTCGATCCTGGCCAAGGTCTACCGCGATCGCCTGATGGTGAAGCTGGACGCGCAGTACCCCGGTTACGGCCTCGCCGGCCACAAGGGCTACCCCGCCCCGGCCCACTTGCGGGCGCTGAACGAGCTGGGTCCGACCCCCATCCACCGAGCGAAATTCGCCCCGGTCGCCGCCGCCATCGCCGCCCGCGAGGCCTCTCAATGAGCGACGATCGCGCCCCTGGGCCAGCCCCTGAACGAAAGAAGGCGCGCCGGGTTGGTCAAAGAGGGGAGGAGGCGGCAGCGGCGTTGGCCGTGCGACGGGGTTGGCAGATTCACGGCCGCAACCTGCGCCTGCAGGCCGGCGAAGCGGACATCGTCTGCACCCGGACCGTGACCGGCGGTCTCGCCGGGCTGCTCATCGAGGTCAAGTCGACCGGGCAGGGCTACGACCTGGACGAGCGCATCACCGCCGCCAAGCAGGAGCGCCTGTGGTCCATGGCGCGCGAACTCGTCCCCCGCCTGCAGCTGGTCGAGGTCGGCGTGGTCGCGGTGTACTGCGACTTCGACGCCAGCAGCGAACGGCTGACGTGGTTGGAGCTGGATGCGTGGTAGCGGCTCGATGGCAGCCGCGCTCGATCAGTCGATCCGACGCAGCTTGGTGGCCTTGCCGATGCGATCGCGCAGGAAGTAGATGCGCGACTGGCGCACGTAGCCCTGGCTGATCACCTCGACCCGCGCCAGGCGAGGGCTGTGCAGCGGGAAGACCTTCTCGACGCCGACGCCGTTGGAGATCTTGCGCACGGTGAAGCTGGCGTTGACGCCCGCGCCACGCTTGCGCAACACGGTGCCCTGGAAGATCTGCACGCGCTCCTTCTCACCCTCGGTGATGCGGGTGTGAACGCGCACGGTCTGCCCCGAACGGATCGTGGGGATGTCGTAGCGAAGCTGATTGTCTTGCACGTATTCGAGAAGTGTCATGTCTGCCCCCGGTGATAGCGGTCCCCATTGTCGTACGAGTGAGGGGACGTGTCGCCCGTCGAGCCAGGACCTTTAGCGGGCCCCGAGCAACCTGTCCAGGGCGATCGCCGCAGCGGATCGCACCGACAGGTGATTGTAGCCATCTACCTCCGACCCGACTTCCGGGTCGCAGACGATGGCCGGCAGCCGCATGTCCGCGCCTGCGAGCACTTCCGGCGCCAGCCCCCACCCCGTGCCGAAGACGATCAGCACAGGCCGATCGGGCTCCCGCAGCTGCCTCCGTAGACCTGGCCAGGTCACATCGGCATCGGGCATCTGGGCGCTGGTCACCACCACCAGGGGTGGCTGCCCGCATTGCTCCGCGATGGCAGAGCAGGCGGCGTCCAGCGACGATGCAGCGGTGACGCGGCACATGGCCTCGGCGCGCAACGGATTGAGTCGCGCACCTTCTCCAACAGTCCAGTGGCCGACGATCTCGCCCACCATGCGCTGTTGAAGCGTCACCGGCGTGACCACGTACAGTCGCTCGATCCCGTAACTACGAGCCGATCGGCTGATGTCGTGGACGTCGACATTCGTCAACGCCGTCGCCACCACCTCGCCCCGTTTGTTCAAGACGGGGTGGTGAACGAGGGCGAGGAAAATAGCCATATGGGCCTCGTAGTCAAGCGATGTCTGCCGGATCGCCCACCGGAGGGCTGTCGAGCAGATCGGGTCGGAGCGTTCGCGTGCGTGCAAGCGCCTGCTCGCGACGCCAGGCAGCCACCTTGCCGTGGTCGCCGGACAGGAGAATATCGGGCACGGGGTGGCCCTCGAAATCGCGCGGTCGGGTGTACTGCGGGTACTCCAACGTGCCACTGCGGTGGGATTCGCTGGCCAGGGAGGCGGCGTTGCCGATGACCCCCGGACGCAGCCGGCCCACGGCTTCGATAATGGCCATGGCGGCCACCTCGCCGCCGTTGAGCACGTAGTCGCCCAGGCTGACCACCTCGTCGACGTAGGCCTCCATGCGGGCATCAAAGCCTTCGTAGCGACCGCAGATGAGGATCAGCCCCTCGCCCGCTGCCCAACGCTTCGCCGTGGCCTGGTCGAAAGGTCGGCCAGCGGGGCTGAGCAGGACCGCTGGACTGCTCGGCGCCTGGGCGCGCACCGCCCGCAGACCCGCCACCAGCGGCTCCAGCTTGAGCACCATGCCGGCGCCGCCGCCAAAGGGCGTGTCGTCCACCGTACCGTGGCGATCGGTGGCGTGTTGTCGCCAGTCGTGGGGCCGCACCGCCAGCCGGCCGTTGGCGATGGCTTTGCCGATGAGGCCCTCGCGAACGAAGCCATCCAGCACCGCGGGCAGCAGGCTGAGCACGTCGAATGTGAAGGAACCCACGCCGGGTTGTGGACCTGGATCCATGGCTCAGTCCTTCCAGTGGTGGAGGTTGCGGATCTCCACCCGACCGGGCTGTTCGCCAATGGAGAGCACATAGTCCGCCAGCACCGGCACGGTCACGTTGCCGCCGCCATCGAGGCGGATCTCCAGCAGGTCCACGTTGGTCTGGCCGATATGTCGCACCGTGCCCAGCCGGTCGCCACTGTCCGCGTCGTAAACCACGGACCCGATCACGTCCACGTGGTAGTACTCGCCGGCGTCTGGCGGCGGCAGCAGGTCTCGCGGCACCGCCAGGTCGCCGTGCACCAACTTGCCCACCTCGTCGCGATCGCCGATCCCCTCGATGCGCACCAGCAGGCCCTTGGGCGTCGGTCGCATGGTGGTCAGCTGCAACTGGCGATCGCGCTTGCCCGCCTTGCGCCAGGTCACCGACATGCCCTTCTTCCACAGGGTCGAGTCCGGGTTGTGGGCGATGAAGCGAACCTCGCCGCGCACCCCGTGGGGCCGACCCACGCGGCCGATCACCACCATCTCATCTTTGGCGCCGCCGTCGGGCACGTCGGTTGTCCGGGCAGGCGCCTGGGGTTGTTCTGCGGCCATGGCTTCAGCTCATCATCAACTCGTCCTTGAGCGGACGGGTCATGAGGTTCTCCAGGCCCTGCAGCAGCGGCAGCTGCTCATAGAGCACCCGGTAGGTGTTCTCGATGATCGGCGCGTCCACCTCCAGGCGGCGGGCCAGCATGTGCGCCGATCGGGTGGTCAGCACACCCTCGGCGACCGTGACCGTGGAGCCGAGGATGTCCTCCAGGCTCTCGCCCTGGCCCAGGCGGAAGCCGACCGTACGGTTTCGGCTGAGATCTCCGGTGCAGGTCAGGACCAGGTCGCCGATGCCGGCCAGGCCCTGCAGGGTCAGCGGGTTGGCGCCGCGGCGCACCGCCAGGCGGGTGATTTCGCTGAGGCCGCGTGTGATCAGGCCGGCGCGGGCGTTGTGACCGAAGCCCAGCCCGTCGGCGGCGCCCACGGCGATGGCCATGACGTTCTTCAACGCGCCGCCCATCTCGACTCCGACCACATCGCGTGAGGCGTAGCAGCGGAAGCGATTGGTGGACATCATCTGCTGGACCTCGCGCGCCACCGAGGCGATGTGCGAGGCGACGGTGACCGCGGTGGGGATCTGCTGCACCACCTCTTTGGCGAAGCTGGGCCCGCTCAGGTAGCACAGGGCGGCGTGGTAGCGGCGCGGCAGGACCCGCTCGAGGATCTCGTCGACGGTCTCCAGGGTCTCGTTCTGGATGCCCTTGGAGCAGCTGACGATGATGTGATCGTCGGTCAGCCAGGGCGTGATGCCGCCGATCACGGTGCCGACGAAGGGCGTCGGCACCACGCTCAGGAGCAGCGTCGACTCGCGCACACAGCGTTCCAGGTCGCCGGTGGCATGCAGCCGGTCGGGCACCTCGAATCCGGGCAGGAAGATCTTGTTGATGCGGTCGGTCTCGATGTCCTTGACCACCTGCTCTTCGCGCGCCCAGATCAGCGTCTCGTGACCCTTACGGGCCGCGTGGATGGCCAGGGCCGTGCCCCAGGCGCCGCCACCGATCACCCCCACCCTCACCAGCTGGCTCATGTCGTCTCCAGGCGACCGGCTGGTCGCTGCTTCGGCGCCTACTCGCGCCAGGGTTCATCGCCGTCGCCGCGGCTCGCTTCCAGGAAGAGGTCGCGCAGGCTGCGATCGCGGCCCGCATGACGGGTTCGCCGTCGGGCCCATTCGCGCAGCTCCTTGACCTGCTGCTCGTAGGTCTCCACGAAGGGCACCGTCTCGCGGAGCGCGCGTTCGATGTCGGCGTCCTTGAGTTCCCGTCCGGCCTCGAAGGCCACCGCCAGGGCCTCCACCACCGCCTGCTCCAGCTCGGCGCCGGTCAACCGCTCGCTGGCGCGGGCCAGGGCGGGCACGTCGAAGGTGGCCGGATCGCGGCCGCTACGGCGCAAGTGGATGGACAAAATCTCGGCCCGCACGTCGGCATCGGGCAGGTCGACGAAGAAGGTGTCGTCGAAGCGACCCTTGCGCATCAACTCGGCCGGCATGTGGTCGACCCGGTTGGCGGTAGCGGCGACGAAGACGCCGTCGCGCTGCTCGGCCAACCAGGTGATGAAGGTGCCGAAGATGCGCGCGGTGACGTCCGAGCCGGTCATGGCACCCGAGAACGCCTTGTCCAGCTCGTCGACCCAGAGCACCGCCGGCGCCATGGCCTCGGTGACCGCCAGGGCGTGCCGCAAGTTCTCGTCCGGCGCGCTGTCTCGGGTGAACAGGCGGCCCAGGTCGAAGCGCAACAGGGGCAGCCCGAAGGCGTGGGCGACCGCTTTGGCGAAGAGCGACTTGCCGCAGCCCTGCACGCCCAGCAGGAGCACGCCTCGCGGTGCCGGCAGGCCGAACTTGCGGGCCTGCTCCGACAGCGCCCGGCGGCGGCGTCCCAGCCACTCCTTGAGGTTGTCCATGCCGCCCACGTCGTCCATGGTCGGCGGCTCGGCGACCACGTCCAGCAGCCCGCCATGGGCGACCAGGTCGCGCTTCTCGGCATGCAGCTCGGCCACCGCTTCGATGCCCGGCTCGGGCCGGCCCAGGCGCATCCGCCGCAACGCCCGGCGCAGCTGCACCGTGGTCATGCCCTTGGCCGCCTCCAGGGCGCGTTCCACCGTCTGCGGGTCGGCTGTGCGGCCGCCGGCCGGCGCAAACGCCGCCTCCACCAGCGGGCGCAGCTCGTCGGAGCCCGGCAGGGGCAGGTAGAGCACCACCCGATCGCGATCCAGCTCGGCGCTGGGCACGTCGTTGGCGGCCAGCAACACCACCGTGTGGCCGGCCTTCTCGATGGGGCGCAGGTGCTCGGAAAGCAGCTGAACAAAGCCATCGCGCGCCAGCAGACGGTGACCCAGCGGCAGGATCAACAGCGATCGATCGGTCTGCGCCACCAGCGATTCGATGGCGTCCGACGCCGCATCCTGCAGGTCGCTGCGACCGTAGCGGGGCTCCATGACCTTCAGATTGCGCGCCCGCCCGGCCCGGCGAAGCACCCCGCGGGCGTCCGGCTCATCGCCGCTGATGACGTACAGCAGCGGGTAGCGGGCGGCCAGGCGTTCGTTGATGGGGCGGCTGCGGTCCATGGCCGGAGCCTAGCAGCGATAGGCACCGTGTAGAAGCGGCCCCCATCGCAGGGCCGAAGGAGGCGAGCGCCTCCGGAGAAGCACGTCTTCCAGGCGGTGGGACGGTCGGGAAAATCACACTTTTCCCGGCCTTGGGCCGAGCCCCGGCCCCCAGAAGACAAGGGACCTGGCGCGTCAGCGCCTGGGCGGTCGTCCCACCTGCCCCGGAATGTCGATGGCGTAGCGCTGGATCTTGTTCAGCAGGCTGCGCTGCGAGATCTCCAGGATCTCCGCCGCATGGGTGCGATTCCCACCCGTGCGCCGCAACGCCGCCTCGATCAGCGCCCGCTCGGTCGCCTGCACGGCCGCCGGGATGCTCAACGAGTCGCGCGTCAGGGTCATCTCCAGCCCATCCTGCTGCGGGCTGACCTCGGCCAGCAGCCTCGCCGGCAGGCTGTCGGCGCCGATCTCGTCGTCTTCGCACATCACGCAGGCTTGCTCGATGGCGTTCTGCAGCTCGCGCACGTTGCCGGGCCAGGGCCAGGCCATCAGCCGGGCCTGGGCGTGGGGATGCACGCCGCGAATGGTCGTACCCAGGCGGCGGTTGGCGTTGGCGACGATGAATTGCACAAGCAAGGGGATGTCCTGCACCCGTTCGCGCAGGGGCGGCACCTTCAGGTCGATGACGCTGAGCCGGTAGAAGAGGTCCTCGCGGAAGCGCCCCTCGGCGACCCGTTCGGCCGGCGCCGTGGCGCTGGCGGCGACCACCCGCACGTCCACCTGGATGTCCTTGTTGCCGCCGACCCGCCGGACCTCGCCTTGCTGCAGCACGCGCAGCAACTTGACCTGCAGCAGCAGCGGCAGGTCGATGATCTCGTCCAGAAATAACGTACCGTGATGGGCTTGCTCGAACAGACCGCGGCGATCCTGGGTGGCGTCGGTAAACGCCCCGCGCACGTGGCCGAAGAGCTCGCTCTCGAGCAGGTTGTGCGGGATCGCGCCGCAGTTCACGGCGATGAAGGGCTCGTCGGCGCGCGGTGAGGCGGCGTGCAGTGAGCGCGCCACAAGCTCCTTGCCGGTGCCCGATTCGCCGGTGATCAGCACCGTCGAGGTGAAGCGCGCCACCCGTTCAATCCGGTGGAAGAGCTCGGTCATCAACGGGCTGCGGCCGACCATGCCGTGGAAGAGGGCGCCGGCCTGCAGGTGGGCATGCTCGCCCGAGACCGGTCGCCAGGCGTCCGCCGTGGGTTTGTCCGGCGGTTCGGTCGTCGCTTCGGCCTGGCGCGCACGCTCCAATGCCAGCTGCACCTTCAGCTCGAGTTCGGGCAATCGGAAGGGTTTGGACAGGAAGTCCAGCGCCCCGGCCCGCACCGCGCTCAGGGCGGTCTCCAGGTCGCCGTAGGAGCTCATCACCACGGTTGGGGGCAGGCGGCTGGCGTCGTTCAGGGCGGCGATGAAGTCCAGGCCGCTCATGTCTGGCAGGTGCACGTCCAGGAGCATCAGGTCCGGCCGTTCGCTGCCCAGCAGCTGGCGCGCCTGTCGGCAGTCCCCGGCGGCGATGGCCCGATGGCCGCCGCGCTCCAGGTGGTCGCAGATCAGCTGTGCGAAGGCGGCCTCGTCGTCGACGACGAGGATGGTCTGGGCGTCGGCTCCGGTCACGACGATCGCTGACCGCTCTCCTCGACGAAGGCCACCCGAAGGTCGTGCAGCAGTCGCGTGAGCAGGGTGGCCTCCTCCGGGCTCAGGTTGCCGCTGGTCTTTTCCTGCAGCATGCCGAGCAGATCGATGCTCTGACGGGCGAGGCCGAGATCCACGCCACCGCCTTCACCGGTGGGATCGGGCATCCGGCCCAGGTGCAGCATCGCCGAGCTGGCCAGGGAGAGGATGAACGTCGAGAAGTCGATGCCGGCGCTGTTGTCTGCCATCGTCCTGCAACCCCACAGCTTCCCTTGCGCGATGTTGCGTCGGTGGGGAAGCGGGCTATCGTGTCTGAGCGCGCCCGCCGAAATGGCCGGCGCACAATTCGTCGAAATGGTCCGGGCCGGGCCGGTGTTGTGTCAAGCGGGGCCGACCCCCGAGGAGATAGATGGGCAAGGAACCGATCCTCAACGACCCGCTCGAGCAGTACCTGCGCGAGGTCAACCGCTACCCGCTGTTGACCCGCGAGGAGGAGTTTGCCCTCGCGCGTCGTTTCCAGGAGACCAACGATCCAGAGGCCGCCCGCGCCCTGGTCACGGCCAACCTGCGTTTTGTGGTCAAGGTCGCCTATCAATTCCACAACTACGACATCAAGCTCACCGACCTGGTCCAGGAGGGCAACATCGGCCTGATGAAGGCCGTGCAGAAGTTCAACCCCGAGCGTGGCTTCCGCCTCATCTCCTACGCCGTCTGGTGGATCAAGGCCTACATCCAGAACTACATCATCAACACCTGGAGCCTGGTCCGTGTCGGCCCGGTGGCCCAGCAGCGCAAGGTGCTCTTCGGCCGGCGCGAGCTGCCGCCGCCCGAAGACAAGGGCCGGTCGATCTACAAGGGCAAGAAGAAGGCGCCCAAGGCGAAGAAGGCGGACGCCGAGCCCGAGGTGGCGGTCGAAGAGGCGAAGGCCGATAGCGAGACCCCCGCCGAGGACTCCACCTCCGACGAGACCACCTTCCTGATCGCCGCCGAGTCCGCCGACAGTCCGCGCCCCAAGCGCAAGCCGCCGCGCAAGCCCACCCCCGAAGAGGTGGAGGGCTGGCGCAAGGCCGCCATGGCCGCACGCCGCGACATGAGTCTGCACGGCACCCTGTCCGATGACGGCCGGCTCACCCTGGCCGAGACCATCGCCTCGGGCGAACCCAGCGCCGAGGAGCAGCTGTCCAGCGCCCAGCTCACCGCCGAGGTGGCCGATCGCCTGGCCGAGCTGCACAGCGATCTGAACGAGAAGGAGCTGACCATTCTGAGCGATCGCCTCCTCTCCGAGGAGCCGCGGACGCTGCAGGATGTGGGCGAGCAGTACGGCATCTCCCGCGAGCGGGTGCGCCAGATCGAGGCCAACCTCAAGAAGAAGATCGCTCGCCGTCTCAAGCACCTGAGCCCGGTGGCCCTGCTCGAAGCGCCGCGTTGATCAATGTCGATGCAATCGCCGTAGCTACTCGGCCTTACTGGCGGGCTTGTTCGCTCGCTTGCCGGCCTTCTTGGCAGCCTTCTTGGCAGTCTTCTTCGCAGCCGGCTTGCCGGTCTTCTTGGCCGCGGCTTTGCGCTTGGTGCCCGAGCGACTCTTCTTGGCTGCGGGCGCCTTGGTCGCCGCCTTGCCTCGGCGACCGCGCTTCTTGACCGGCTTGCCGAAGTCGCGCAGACGCGTCAGGGCGAGGTCGAGGTCGACCTCATCTCGGCCCACGCCGCGCGGCAGGGAAGCGTTCTCACTGCCATTGGTGACGTAGAGGCCGAAGCGTCCGTCCAGGAGGCGGACCTCGGCTTCGTCCTTGGGATCCTTGCCCAGCACCCGACCATTGCGGGCCTCAGCGGCCGCCTTGAGCAGCTCGACCGCTCGCTCCACGGTGACGGTGTCGGGGTCCTCTTCGCCCAGGGTCTTGTTGGTGCTGCCGTCGGTGACGTAGGGCCCCCAGCGGCCGGTCCACAGGGCGATCTTGGCGCCGTCGGCCGCCCGCGTGCCCAGCTCTCGGATCAACTGCCGGCCGCGCTTGCGCTGCGTCGCCAGCAGTTCGACCGCGGCGTCCAGATCCACATCCACGGCGAAGATGCCGGCGGTCAGGGTGCGCGTCTCATCGCCCCACTTGACGTAGTCGCCATACCGACCCACGTGGGCGGTGATGGTCTCGCCATCCTTGGGATGCGCGCCGACATCTCGTGGCAGCGACAGCTGCGCCCGGGCCCGGTCGATGTCGATCTGCTCCGGGGTCATGCCCTTGGACAGGCTCACCATCGTCGGCTTGACGCCCTCGCTGCCGCGACCCAACTGCAGGTACCAGCCGTAGCGGCCGTTGCGCATGAAGATCTCTTCGCCATCGGCGCTCGTGCCCAAGGGTTTGTTGCCCTTGCGACGCTCTTCGATGAGTTCCATGGCGCGCGCCACAGTCAGTTCATCCGGCGCCTGGTCTTCGGCCACGCTGGCGGTCTCTTCGCCCACGCGCACAAACGTGCCGTAGCGGCCGATGCGCACGTTCACGGGCGTGCCCTCGTGCTCGCCGATCAGCAGGGCGCTGGCCTGGGCCGGATCGATGCGATCGCGCACCTCGGCCAACAGCGGCGTCAGCCCCTGGACGGGGTCTCCCTCACCGAGATCTTTGAATCCATCGGTGTAGAAGGCGCGCAGGTAGTGACCCGCATCCACCTCGCCGCGGGAGATGGCGTCCAGCTGCGCTTCCATGGCCGCGGTGAAGTTGTAGTCCACCAGATGCGGCATGTGCTCCTCGAGCATGCGCACCACCGCCATACCCATGAAGGTCGGCACGAGCTGGTTGGCGCGGCGGAAGCTGTAGCCGCGATCCAGCAGGTGCTGGATGATGGTGGCGTAAGTGCTCGGCCGGCCGATGCCGCGCTCCTCGAGGGCGCGCACCAAAGAGGCGTCGTTGAGCCGCGTCCGCGGCCGTGTCTTGCGCTCGCGGGCGTCCAGAGGCGTCGGCTCTCCCCAGCGCAGGTCGTCGCCGGCGGACATGTCGGGCAGCAGGGCCTCGGCGGCCTGCTCCTGATCGGTCTCGGCGCTGCCCTTCCAGGCCTTGAGGTAGCCGTCGAAGCGCACCGTGCGACCGCTGCAGCGGAAGGTGGCGTCGTCGACACCGATATCAACTGTGGTGCTCTCGATCTGGGCGTCGACCATCTGGCTGGCGATGGTTCGCCGCCAGATCAGCGAGTAGAGGCGCTGCTGGTCCACGGCCAGCGAGCCCTTGGCCTGCTTGGGATCGGTGAACTTGTCGCCGGCAGGCCGGATCGCCTCGTGGGCCTCCTGGGCGCCCTTGGACTTGGTGGCGTAGTGCCGAGGCGCGCCAGGCAGGTAGTTGCTGCCGAAGCTGTCGCCGATCACGCTGCGGGCGGTCTGCATCGCCTCTGCGGCCATGCGCGTCGAGTCGGTTCGCATGTAGGTGATGTAGCCGTTCTCATATAGCGACTGCGCCACGCGCATGGTCCGCTGGGCCGAGAAGCGCAGGCGGCGGTTGGCCTCCTGCTGCAACGTCGAGGTAGTGAACGGCGCCTGTGGGCGCTGCACCTGGGGCTTGACCTCGCGCTTGAGCACGCGCGCCGTCTGCGCCGACAGGCGGGTGACCAGCTGTCGGGCGGCGCCTTCGTCCAGGACCAGGGCGTCGCGATTGACCTTGCGGCCAGTGCGGGCGTCAAAGTCTCGGCTGGCGGCCACACGCTGCTTGCCCAGGCGGATCAACAGGGCGTCGAATGGGCGGTTATCAGCGCCCATCAGATGGGCCTGCAGGTCCCAGTAGCTGGTGCTCTGGAAGGCGATGCGCTCGCGCTCGCGCTCGACCAGCAAGCGCAGGGCGACCGACTGCACACGACCGGCGCTGAGGCCGGGCTTGATCTTGCGCCACAGGACCTGGCTGACATCCCAACCGAAGAGGCGGTCGACGACGCGCCGCGCCCGCTGGGCTTTGACCAGGTTCATGTCCACGCTTCGTGGGCTGGCCAGGGCGTTCTCGATCGCCGGCCGCGTGATCTCGTGAAAGACCAGCCGGTGCACGGGCACGTTCGGCGCCAGCTCTTCGACCAGGTGCCAGGAGATGGCCTCGCCTTCGCGATCATCATCTGTGGCCAGATACAGGGCATCGCACTCGCCCAGGGCGGCCTTGAGGGCGTCGACCTGGCGGCGCTTGTTGGGCGGCACGCGGTAGATCTCTTCGAGGGGCTCGAAGCCGTTCTCGATGTTGACGCCGTAGTTGACCCAACGGGCCTCGCGCCGCTTGTCTCGGCTGCCGAGCTCGGTCTTGCGGGTGACCAGGTCGCGGACGTGGCCCACGCTGGCCTGCACGTCGAAGCCGTCGCCCAGGTACTTGCGCACCGTCGCCGCTTTGGTGGGCGACTCGACCACTACGAGTCCGCCGCTTGTGCCCTTGCTGCCCGCTGCCATCCGCACCTCCGTCGATCTCGTTATCGGCTCCGGCGATATCGTCCGCCGATGCCTTTTCGAATCTGCCCCGACATGCCGAGCGCCAGGAGCGCCGCAGCCACCTCTCCGCGCGGCCGGGTCAACGCCCCTGCCGCTTCCTCCAAGGTGATGCCCAGCGCCTCATCGGCGGCCAGCAGGGCATCCAGAGCCGTAACCAGCCCCGGTTCGGCGCCTGGTGGCGGCTCGAAGGCTCGGCCACGCGGCGGCTCCAGGGGCGCGCATATTTGCCGGCCCCGTCGCCCCGCGTCAATGGTGGCGCCGTCTCCGCCGCCCGAAGTGGACGCTGCAGATGGCCGTTGCCGCCTCGACGAACGGGTCACTGAAGCCCCGGCCCCGCCATCTGCCCCGGTCCCCTTGGACAGGGTCTCGATCAGCGCAGCCACACCATCGCGATGCCAGATCGCGCTGGCGTGGCCGGCAAGCAGGCCATTGCTACCCTCGCTATTCGCCGTGCCGGGAGACCATGGCACGGCGAACACGGGCACCCCCGCCCGCAGCGCCCGGTTGGCGCAATGCAGCGAGCCGCTGCGGGGGTCGGCGCAGACCGTGATCAAAGCGTCGATCAAGTGTGCGATCAACTGGTTGCGGGCGTGGAAGGAGGCCCGGCTGGCGGGCTCCAGGTCGGCAAAGGGGCTCAGGAGCATTCCGCGGCGTTCGGCGATGTCGGCAAAGAGTTGGTCATGGCGCACCGGCGAGGGCCGGGCCAGACCGCCGGGCAGCACCGCGACGGTGGCCCCGCCGCAGTCCATGGCGCCTTGGTGAGCGGCGGCGCCGACGCCGATGGCGCCGCCGCTGACCACCACGGCGCCCGCTTCGCAGAGGGCGCCGGCCAGGGTGCGCGCCATGGCCAACTGGGCAGGCCCGGCGCGCCGGGCACCGATCACCGCCACGCGCGGCATGTCGCCAAATGGCAGTCGTCCCAGCGCCCGCAACGACACACCCTGCATCGGGCGGCGCAACAGGTCCTCGGGGGCGATGGAGAAGGCGGCGCTGATATCGATCTTGTGGTCGTGACGGGCCATATCTTCCTCCAGGACGACCGTTCGGGTCGTGCGGGAGGTGATCGTTCGCAGCGGCAAAAACGTTCGCGAATTGTCGAAATCGGTGGGGAGCACAGGCCCCACGGCGTTGCCGAAACTCGCTCAGTCCACCGATCGGCGGAGGCGTGCGGCATAAAAGGCGTCCATGCCGTGGCGCAGCGGGTGGCTCCACAGGTCCCCGTTCTCGTCCAGCAGCTCGCCCACCCAGGGCGCCTGCCCCGGGTCGCGCACAAACTCCGGCCGCGCGACCAGCAGCTCCTCCACGATCGCCAGCCCCTCCTCGGGCAAGGGCGAACAAGTGGCGTAGATCAGCAAGCCGCCGGGGCGGACGCAACGAGCCGCCGCATCCAGCAACTGGCGCTGCAGCCCGGCCAGGCGCAAGGCGTCGGCCGCCCTTCGTCGGTGGCGGATCTCCGGCCGTCGCCGCAGGGTGCCCAGCCCGGTACAGGGCGCATCCAGCAGGACCGCATCCCAGTGGTCGGCGGGCAGACTCTGCGCGCGCCCGTCAACGGCCAGCAGGTCGTGCAGCGGATGGCCGGCTCGTTTGCAGAGCGCCGCGGCGGCCACCAGCTTGTCGCCATCCAGGTCCACGGCGGTCACCTCGGCGCCAGCGGCGGACAAGAAGAGGGCCTTACCGCCCCGTCCGGCCGCCAGGTCGAGCACCCGCTGGCCGGGGCCTGCGTCCAGCCACTCGACGATGGCGGCGCTGCCGCCGTCCTGGGCGATCACCTGGCGAGCCTCGAATGCGGCGCTGTTGAATGGTTCGCCGGCATCGACCCGGAAGGCGCCCGGCACTCCGCCCAGCGGGCTGAGTTCGACGCCATCGTCGGCCAGCGAAGCGACGGTTTTGGCTCTCTCCGGGGCCAGCAGGTGCAGGTGCAACGGCGCCTCGGCCTCGAAGGCGGCGATCATGGACGGGGCGTCGGCGCCCACGCGCTGTCCAAGGTCGCCGACCCGGGCGGCGATCCAATCTGGCAGGTCGTCGCTCTCATCGCCTTGCCAGGGGGTCTGCCGGGCCAGTCGCTGGAGCACACCGTGTACGAAGCCGATCTTGCCGGCACCCACGTGCGCTTTGGCCGCCTGGACCGTGGTGTCGATGGCCGCGAATGCAGGCATGCGCGACAGGAAAGCCAGCTGGCTGGCGCCCAGGCGAAGGGTCGTCAGGGTCGCGAGATCCATGCCGACCAGGCCGCGATTGCAGGCCTCCATCAGCCATCGATCCACCCGTCGCTGGTGGCGCAACGTGCCGTAGACCAGGGCCGTCAGCAGGCCGCGGTCGGCGCCCCGCAACGCGGGCTCCCCGTCGAGCGCACGGCGGATGGCCGCCTGGCTGCCGGCACCGTCCTCCACCTCCAGCAGCGCGGCGAGCGCCCGGGAGCGCGGCAGGGTGCCGGCGACGTCGCGAGGCCGTCCCCGCCGCCGTCCGCGTGCCTTCGCTGCCGGTGCTCGTTCGTCTGCCATGGGCATCCTCGTGGCCGGGTGTCGACGGATGGCCGGCCTCTCCGGTAGAAGGGGACCGGTCGACCTCCCCAGTGGTCCCAACCAGCCCCGGTCGGCGGCGCCTGTCAAGGCGGAGGCAAATGCACAGCGACGGCAACGAGGTCCGCGACGAGGTCCGCGACAAGGCCAGCGCTGGCTGGCGCACCCAGGTGCGCCGATGGTTGCCACCGCTGGGCACGATCGCGCTGGTCACCTACCTGGTCTGGAGCACCGACCTGGACGCCGCCGCCGCGGCCTTCCGCCAGGCGGATGTGGGCCTGGCCATCCTGGTCCTGGGCGGCATCACCGTCATCACCTGGCTCTACGACGGGGTCTGCCTGACCTGGCTGATCGGCCTGACCCTGGGTCATCGCGGCACCGGCGGCGCCCTGCGTCTGCGCGACGTGCTGCCTATCAAGGCCGCCTCGTACGTGCTCAACATCGTCAACTACAACGCCGCCACCGTCGGCATGGCCTGGATCGTCTCCCGTCGCAAACGCGTCGGCATGATCGAGTCCCTGGCCGCCCTGGCGGTGCTCAGCTACATCGATCTGGTCGCCTTGACGGCGTTGCTGGTCCTGGGCCTGGTCCTGTCGGCGGACGCCCTGTCGAGCCAGCCCGAACTGGTAGAACGCCTCACCGTGATCGCCGTCGCCGTCTTCGGCCTCGCCCTGACCGTGCTGCTGTTGCTGCAATCACCCATCCGCAACCGCTGGCTCGATCGCCTGCGCTCGCTGGCCATCTTGCGCCCCATCGCCGCCGTACCGCCGCGCTCCATGCTCATGGGCGTGGCCATGCGGATGCTCTTCGTCATGGGGTACGTGGCCAATACCTACGGCGTCATGCTGGCCTTCGGCATGTCGCCCCGCCTGGACCTGCTGCTGCTCTACGTGCCCATCTTGTCGGTGGTCGGCGTGGTGCCCCTGTCCATCTCGGGCCTCGGCACCACCCAGATCCTGATGCGCACCTTCTACGCACCCATGGTCGCCGATGGGCGGGTGTCGGGGCCGGTGATCGACGCCTTTTCGACGGTGGTGATCATCGGCTTCATCCTGACCCGGCTGGCCGTGGCGCTGCCCTTTCTGCCGCGGATCCTGAAGGAGCTGCGGGAACGGCCAGATTCGGCCTCGGGAACGGAAGCTACAGAACTGTAGGTGCTCTGATCAGGTTGTGCAGCTCATCGCCACCGAGCTCGCTGATCAAACAGGTCAGCTCACCGCCCTTGAGCGAGTGCACGATCGAGTAGCCGGCCAGGCGATCGAGCAGCACGCCCTCTTCACCAGCCTTCGGGTCGCCGGGGGAGGCTTGCTCCACCTCGGGATCCTCGAAGGGCTCCTGGCCCGGCGTGCGCACGAACTGGAACACGGTCAGCGGCTTGCCGAACGCCTCATAGTAATAGCGCACCACCGGTCGACCGGCGAAGCGGCTCAGGCGGGCACCGTGCAGCTGCACGCCGACGCCGTCCGCGATGGGCGGCGGGCCGACGTAGGGCAGGCGCTCACGCAGGAATCGCTGCACCAGCGCCGCCGGTCCGCGCACCTCTGGGGGCAAGGGGCGGATGTGGCTGCGCACCATGGCGCGCAGGCTCGACGCCGAACGGATCGCACCAAAGGGGCTGCGTTGCGCCAGCGAGTCGGCGTTGAGGCTGCCGCCCATGACCTGACCTGCCGACCGCTCGTCGGAGACGTGGTTCGCGGCGACGGATGGGTCAGCGGCGGGTCGCCGGAGAACGGGCTCCGAGTCAGGCTGGCGATCGGTGGCCGGCTGCAGCGCCGCCACCGCAGTGCCCGGCAGCGTCGGCGTGTCGGTGGCCGCTGGCGCTGCTGGCGCCGCCTCGGTGCCCACAGCGGGCCCATTGGCGACCACGGCCTCGGTGGCCACGGGGGTGTCGGTCGCAGAACCCGCAGCCGCGGTCATCACCGGCGCTGCCGGCGCGGCGGCGACCATGGGGGCTTCGGTCGGTGCACCCTGGCGCATGGCCTGCCAACTCACGAAGGCCAGGGCCAACGAGGCGGCCAGCGCCAGCGGGACCGCCAGGGTGCGCGACATGCGCGCCTTGCGATGGGCCTCGGCCAGCCGTCGATGCACACGATCGTGCACCTCGGGGTCGGCGGTCGTGGGGCATAGATGCCGGCGCACCGCGTCGCGGAATGCCGCATCCCGCTCCACCGTGCCGCGGCAGGGCGGACACATGGTCAGGTGGGTCTGGTACTCGGCTCGATCCCGTTCGTCGAACTCTTCGTCCAGGTAGGTATAGGCGAACTTCTGGATATCCTGACAGTTCACGCGTTACCTCCGTTGGCGCTGCGCTTGCCGCGCAGGCGAAATGCGTCCATGGGGATGACGCCGTTCTCGTCCAATTCGGGGCGCTCGACGATGCCCTCGTTGACCGCGTGGTCGAGCAGCTTGCGCTGCATCGCCTTGCGGGCCCGGTACAGTCGACTCATGACGGTGCCCACGGGGCACTCGCAGACCTCGGCGATCTCTTTGTAGGAGAAGTCCTGCAGATCGGCGAGCAGCAGCACGGTGCGGAAGTCGTCCGGCAGCGAGGCCAGGGCTTCCGTCATGTGGGTGCTGACCATGCGATCGAGCACCTGCGCTTCCAATGGCCGGTAGATGCCCTGGTCCTGGTGGTGCTCGGCCACCTGCATCTCGATGTCCGGCAGGCTCTCGCTGCCGACCGAACGGCGCCGCTTTCGGCTGCGCTGCAGGTTGAAGAACGTATTGGTCATGATGCGGAACAGCCAGGCGCGGCAGTTGGTGCCGGGCGTGTAGCGCTTGTAGTTCTTGAGCGCCTTGACGTACGTCTCCTGCACCAGATCTTCGGCGTCTGCGGAGTTGCGGGCCAGGTGCATCGCATAGCCATGAAGAGAGTCCAGGTGCGGCATGGCCTCCTTCTCAAAGGCCTCGCGCTCACGGTCGCGTTGAAAGAGTCTCAGCATCGGTCGTTCCCCCTCCGGCACCAGGCCGGCTTCATGGCTCCAACCGCGGTACACGGAATCTTATTCCACCCGCATGTCAACGGCGAATTCTGCCGTCACATCGGTCTTGACAGGTGGGGCCCCTGCATACAGGATGCCGCGGCCGGAAAGCCTGGGCTCCCAACGGGGTCCTGTTTGCCGGTGACTCAATCGGTGGATGTAGCTCAGTTGGTAGAGCGCGGGTTTGTGGTACCTGAGGTCGCGGGTTCAAGTCCCGTCTTCCACCCCGAGTCGGTTGATGCATTCGCGCGATGCACTCAGCTCTTTGCCACAATCGATAAGCGGTGGTCGGGCACCATGCGCCCGTAGCTCAG
Source organism: uncultured Enterobacteriaceae bacterium (assembly GCA_964438735.1). Classification (GTDB taxonomy): domain Bacteria; phylum Myxococcota_A; class UBA9042; order UBA9042; family UBA9042; genus CAYTLW01. Next base: position 42,681 of record CAYTLW010000055.1, read on the forward strand.
CTGGATAGAGCACCGGACTTCGAATCCGTAGGCCGCAGGTTCGAATCCTGCCGGGCGCGCCGCGCACCAACCCACAACGCGGTGCCAGCGTCGATCACCGTGCTTGCATGGCCCCTTAGCTCAATTGGTAGAGCAGCGGACTCTTAATCCGGAGGTTGAAGGTTCGAGTCCTTCAGGGGTCACCACAGGGTCGGATTACGGAGCCCTCGCCGTACGCGGCGGGGGCTTCGTCGCATCCGGCTCACACCGCGAGAGTGGCGGAATGGCAGACGCACCAGATTTAGGTTCTGGCGCCCGAGGGCGTGGGGGTTCGAGTCCCCCCTCTCGCACCTTCCCCAGCCCCGAGGCCCGAGGTCCACATGGATGTCACCGTTGAATCCACCTCTGCCGTCAAGCGCAAGGTGAACGTCACAATCAACGCCGAGCAGGTCACCAAGGCCTGGCGCCAGGCCGTGCGCAAGGTCGCCGGCCAGGTGCGCATCCCCGGCTTTCGGCCGGGGAAGGCGCCAAGTCAGCTGATCGAGCGGCGTTTTGGTTCCGCGATCCGCGACGACGTGCTCGAGAAGTTGCTCGGCAAGGCCGTGCCCGACGCCATCGATTCGCAAGGGCTGGAGCCCATCGGTACGCCCGAGTTGCACGAGGTCGGCGAGCTGCGCAGCGGTCAGGCGTTGACCGCGTCTTTCTCGGTCGAGGTGCTGCCCGAGCTGGCCATCGCCCTGCCAGACGGCGAGCCGATCACAGCCGACGTGGTCGAGCCCGATGAAGAAGACGTGGACGCGCAGCTGGACAAGGTGCGCGACAAGCACACCAGCCCCGGCGACGTGGACGGCCCGACCGAAGATGGCGACGACGTGGCCGTGGCCATGCGCGTCTACGAGCAGGGTGCAGAATCTGAAGACGAGCGCGAGGAGCGCCACGTCCAGCTGGGCAACCCCGAGTTGTCGGACTGGCTGGCCGAGGCCCTGGCCGATCGTCGAGTCGGCGATGCCCTGGATGTCGACTTCGACATGCCGGCCGAAGAGCCCCACCCGCTGGCCGGCAAGGCCTGTCATCTCGACGGCGAGATCGTGTCCATCAAGCGGCGCATCCGGCCTGAACTCGACGACGCCCTGGCCGCCCTCGAAGACGTCGCCGACCTGGCCGCCCTGCGCGAAAAGGCCACCGTCGAGGTCGCCCGCCTGTCCGATCGACGCACCAAGATGTATCGCCGCCGCGCGGCCCTGGCCTGGCTGCTGGACAATCGCGAAGTCCCCGTGCCCGCCGCCCTGGTGGAGCGCGAGCTCGATCGCCAGTTCGAGCAGGCCTTCGGTGGTCGTCTGCCGCAGAACGATCGCCAGATGATGAACCAGCTCCGCGAGCTGCGGGGCACCATGCGCCCCCAGGCCGAAAAACACGTCGCCGAAGCCCTCCTGGTGCGCAACCTCGTCGAGACCCAGACCTGCGAGGTCAGCGACGAGGAGATCCAGGAGAGGCTCGAGCAGATGGCCGTCGAGATGGGCGAATACGGCAAGCACCTGTTGCAGAGCTACGACAACGATGAAGGCCGCGAGACCATCCGCGGCTCGCTGGTCGAAGAGAAGGTCCTCGACAAGGTCCTCGAAGCCGCCGATCTGCGCATCGGCCAGGTCCGCCGGCTCCGCGATCGCGAAGAGGCCCCAGTCGAGCATGACCATGACCACGACCATGACCACGACCACGACCATGACCATGACCATGGTGAGTCCGGTCCCGAGTCCGAGTCCGAGTCCGCCAAGGAATAGCGGGAATTGCACAAGGCGGCCGCTTGTTGTCGGCGCCTGGAGGTGGGCCATGCCCTGGGTTATTCCGACAGTCATCGAGACCACACCGCGCGGCGAGCGCGAGTGGGGCATCTACTCTCGGCTGCTGCGCGATCGCATCATCTTCCTGGGTGACGAGGTCAGCGACGGCCTGGCCAACTCCATCATCGCCCAGCTGCTGGTGCTCGAGAGCGAAGATCCCAAGAAGGAGGTCTCGCTCTACATCAACAGCCCTGGTGGTTCGGTCACCGCTGGCCTGGCGATCTACGACACCATCCAGTACATCAACGCGCCGGTATCGACCATCTGCATCGGCCAGGCCTACTCCATGGCCGCCGTGCTGCTCGCCGCCGGCGCCAAGGGCCGCCGCTTCATGCTGCCCCATGCCCGGGTGATGCTGCACCAGCCGCTGGGCGGATTCAGCGGCCAGGCCACGGACATCGACATCCAGGCCCGCGAGATGTTGCACCTCAAGAAGGTGCTCATCGACATCGTCGCGCGCCACACCGGTCAGCCTGTGGATCAGGTCAAGACCGACACCGATCGAGACTACTACCTCGGCGCTGACGAAGCCTCCAGCTACGGCATCGTCGACGAGGTGGTGCGCAGGGAAGAGGGCGCTGCCTGACCTGAATGGAACAGGGCGCCATCGCCGGGGGTCAGGGTTTTTGACGGCCTCGTCGCCCCTTCGGTACTATCCTGCACCAAGGTGCCCGGCATTTTGCCGCCAGCCCACGGGCTTGCTGGCCGGGATCTGCGGCACCACAGGAGAAGACGCACCAGATGAGTGACCGACGACGAGACTCCAGCAACCTCTCATGCTCCTTCTGCGGCAAGAGCCAGAAGGAGGTGAAGAAGCTCATCGCCGGGCCGACCGTATATATCTGCGACGAGTGCATCGCGCTGTGCAACGACATCATCGCCGAAGAGGTGGAACGCGACGACAAGGGCCCGACCCTGCAGTCCGTGCCCAAGCCCAAAGAGCTGCGCAGCATCCTGGACGAGTACGTCATCGGCCAGGATCGCGCCAAGAAGGTGCTCAGCGTCGCCGTCTACAACCATTACAAGCGAATCGACTACCGCGGCGGCAAGCGCAGCGACGTGGAATTGCAGAAGTCCAACATCCTGCTAATCGGTCCCACCGGCTCGGGCAAGACCCTGCTGGCCCAGACGCTGGCTCGCGTGCTCAAGGTGCCGTTCACCATCGTCGATGCCACCACCCTGACCGAAGCGGGCTACGTCGGCGAGGACGTGGAGAACATCATCGTCCGCTTGCTCGAGAACGCCGACCACGACGTGGACGCCGCCATGCGCGGCATCGTCTACATCGACGAGGTCGACAAGATCACGCGCAAGTCGGAGAACCCCTCCATCACCCGCGACGTCTCCGGTGAGGGCGTGCAGCAGGCGCTGCTGAAGATCCTCGAGGGCACCATCGCCAACGTGCCGCCCAAGGGTGGCCGCAAGCATCCGCAGCAGGAGTTCATCCAGGTCGATACGACCAACATCCTGTTCATCTGCGGCGGCGCTTTCGGTGGCGTTGAGAAGATCGTCGAGCGCCGGGTCGGCAAGAAGTCCATCGGCTTCGGTCGCGAAGGCGCTGACGGTACCGAGCGCAACATCGGCGAACTGCTCGCCCTGGTGCAGCCCGAAGACCTGCTCAAGTACGGCCTGATCCCCGAGTTCATCGGTCGTCTGCCGGTGGTCGCCACGCTCAACGAGCTGGACGAGGAAGCCCTGGTCCAGATCCTGGTCGAGCCGCGCAACTCGCTGTCCAAGCAGTACAAGCGCCTGTTCGAGTTGGACGACATCCAGTTGGAGTTCACGGCCGAAGCCCTGCGAGCTGCGGCCCGTAGAGCCCTGGACCTGAAGACCGGCGCCCGCGGCCTGCGCGCCATCATGGAAGAGGCCATGCTCGACGTGATGTACGAGCTGCCGGGCCAGGATAATGTCGCCGAGGTGGTCATCAACGAGGAGACCATCACCAACGGCGTCTACCCGCTGGTGGGCCTGAAGAGCGAGGCCGCCTCGGCCTGATTCGAGCCGCCTTTCCGCGAATCGCTTCCTTCCTTCATTGGCGCCCTCGCGGTCGCAATTCCAACGCTTCATCTTTGGGGGGCCGGGGCTCGGCCCCCAGCTGAGAAAAGTGTGATTTTCTCAGCTTCCCCACTGCGTAGTGGCGGCGTTCCGCCGCCTGCCTGATTGGCGCCCTCGCGGTCGCAATTCCAACGC
>CAYTLW010000056.1:0-10574 GCA_964438735.1 uncultured Enterobacteriaceae bacterium
GCCGGGCTGACCTTCTTGATGAACATCTCCACCAGCTGAACGGTCGACGCGATGACCGCGATGAAGCTGATGAGCTGCAGGTAGGGCGCGTCGATGGCCACCAGCAGGTGGTTGATGCCGAAGGCTGCCGTCGAGGCGACCAGCATGACGAAGATGACGGCGCCGCCCATGCGGGTGGCGGTCTCCATCTTGGCGCTGACGCCCAGGAAGGGGCAGATGCCCAGGAAGTAGGCCAGCACGAAGTTGTTGATGAGGCAGGCGTTGGCGAAGGTGAGCCATAGCGCTTCGTCGTTCATGCGCTCACCTCCTCGGCCACCAGGGCCTGCTTCTTCTTCTGTTCGGCGCGCCAGCTGAAGACCATCAACCAGCCCGCCAGGGTGAAGAAGCCCCCGCTGGGCAGGATCATGATGACCCAGGGCTGGAAGCCTTCGTGCACCACCGAGAAGCCGAAGAGCGAGCCGCTGCCGAAGAGCTCGCGCACGCCGCCCAGGCAGAGCAGGGCGATGGTGAAGCCCACGCCCATACCCAACGCGTCCAGTACCGAGCGGCCCAGGGTGTTCTTGGAGGCGAAGGCTTCGGCGCGGCCCAGGATCAGGCAGTTGACCACGATGAGGGCGATGAAGGCGCCCAGGGCCTTGTGCAGCGGCAGGCTGATGGCCGCGATGGTGTAGTCCACCAGGGTCACGAAGGTCGCGATAATCAAGATGTAGGTGACGATACGCACCTGCTTGGGGATGAACTTGCGCAGCAGCGAGACGACCGTATTGGAGCCCAGCAGCACGATCATGGAGGCCAGGCCCATGGCCAGGCCGTTCTCGGCGGTGTTGGTCACCGCCAGCACCGGGCACATGCCCAGCACCTGCACGAACACCGGGTTGTCGCGCCACAAGCCCTTGATGAACTCGTCGGTGCTCGGCGTCTGTTCGACTGGCAGCAGTTCGGTGCTCACTTTGCGGGGCCCTCCTTTGCTGCAGCGGGTTTGGCCGGCGCCTTGAAGCTGGCCGCGGCCTTCTTGACCTTTGGCACCCACTTCGCCGCGCTGACGCCGATCATCTTGCCCACCGCCCGCGTGGTGATTGTGGCGCCGGAGATGGTGTCGATCTGCCAGGGGCCGGTCTTCTGACCCGGCTTGACCACCTCGATGGGGTGGGCCAGTGCGCTTCCGTCGGCGTTCAACTTGACGTCCAGCGCCTTGAAGTTGGCCTGGTAGCCGGGCTCCTTCTCGGCCCGGTCGCCGATGCCCGGCGTCTCGCGACTCTGCAGGATCTCCATGCCGACGATGACGTCCCGGTCGGGCGCGTAGCCGACCAGCACCTTGACCACATCCTGGTAGCCCATGCCGCTGGCCTCCAGGGCCACGCCGACCAGCTTGCCGCTGGCATCGAAGGCGCCGTGCACGACGCCTTTGGCCTTTTCGCCCTTGCCCCCACTTCCAGAAGACAGCGCGGCAAAGCTGCCGTCCTCCAGGGCTTTGAAGGTCTGGCTGCGCTCGGCCCCCGGCACCACCCGGAAGATGGCCGCCTGCAGGGCCTCGGCCTGGTTCTTCTCGATGATGGGCAGGGTGAACAGGAAGACGCTGACGATGAGCAGGCCACACATCAGGCCCACGCCCACCAGGGCGCGATACATGGGCCACGCCTTGGGCGGTGGTGGCGCGACGAAGGCCGCTGCTTCGCTCTTGGAGGCGGCGTCGCTCATGGCGCCCCCTCCGCGTCGACCTTCTTGCGCTTGCTCGTACCGAACACCCGCGGCTGCAACATGGTGTCGATGTGCGGCGCCGCGGCGTTGCCCAGCAGGATGGCGTACATCATGCCCTCGGGCATGCCGCCCCAGAAGCGGATGGAGACGGTCAGCACGGCGATGAGGATGCCGTAGAGCACGCAGCCCAGGTTGGTCATGGGCGAGCCGACCATGTCGGTGGCCATGAAGACGGCGCCGAGCATCAGGCCGCCCGACAAGAGCACGAACTGCGCCGAGGGGTATTTCGTCGGGTCGACGCCGTGGAAGATGGCGCCCAGCAGCGCCGCGGTGCCCAGGATGGTCAGCGGGATGCGCCAGTTCATCATGTTGCGGGCCACCAGCCAGACGCCGCCGATGAGGATCAGCACCGCGCACGTCTCGCCCGCCGAACCGGTGGTCATGCCCAGGAGCAGGTCGGTGGCTTCGGTGGCCTGGCCGTCGAACTTCCAGGCCGAAAGCGGCGTCGCGGCGGTGATGGCGTCCACCGTGGACGGGCGCGACAGGGGCAGGGTGAAGACCGAGTCGGCTACGGTCCAGAAGCGGCCCTCGGCGAAGGACTCATGCCAGGTCGTCATGGGGATGGGGAAGGCCGCCTGCAGCACCGCCCGACCGACCAGGGCGGGGTTGAAGGGGTTGGCGCCCAGGCCGCCGAAGAGCCACTTGCCCAGGCCGATGCAGATGAAGCCGCCGGCGACCACGATCCACAAGGGAATGGCCGGCGGCAGCACCAGGCCGTAGAGCAGGCCGGTGATGACGGCCGAGCCGTCGCCGATGGTGGTGCCACCCGGGCTGTTGCGCGAGAGCAGGTGCTCGGCCAGCACGCAGGAGCCGACGGCGCCCAGCAGGGTGATGAGCCCGGTGAGACCAAACGCGGCGACGGCGAAGAGCGTGATCGGCGCCAGGGCCAGGACCACGTTCCACATGATGGATTCGACGCTGTTGCCGCTGAGCACGTGCGGCGAGGAGCGGATCTCCAGGGTCTTGCCGGGCGACGCCATCAGGAGTTCCCCCGCTTGCGAAGCTCGGCTTTGGCGACGCGGAAGCGCTGCACCAGCGGGATATGCGACGGACAGACGAAGGTGCAGCTGCCGCACTCGAAGCAGTCCCAGAGATTGCGGGTCTCGGCCATGGCCTCGTAGTCGCCGATGGCCGCCAGGGTGCCCAGGTCGGAGGGGTTCAGGAACAGCGGGCAGGCGTCCAGGCAGTAGCCGCAGCGGATGCAAGGATGCACCTTGATGGCGTTCTGCGGGCCGGTGTCGGCTTCGGTCAGGGCGATGACGCCGCTGGTGCCCTTGGTGATGGGGATGTCCAGGCTGGACGCCGCCGGACCCATCATCGGTCCGCCCATGAAGACGCGGGTGATGTCGCCCGTGGTGCCCACGGTATCGAGGATGAAGCGCAGCGTGGTGCCGATGGCGATGCGGTAGTTGCCCTTGTCGCGCACGCCCGGGCCGCTGATGGTGATGACCCGCTCCTGGATGCCCCGTCCCCAGGGCAGCAAGCGGCCGATCTCGGCGGTGGTGGCGACGTTGATGACCACCACGCCGATGTCCAGCGGCAGGCCACCCGACGGCACCTCGCGGCCCAGGGTGGACTTGATGAGCATCTTCTCGGCGCCTTGGGGGTACTTCACCTCCATGACGTCGACGGTGCAGGGCAGGTCGTCGGGGATCTTTGCGCGCAGCGACTCGGCGGCGTCGACCTTGTTGGCCTCGATGCCGATGATGCAGCGCTCGGCGCCAGTGACCTTGAGCACGTAACGGATGCCTTCGAAAATGTCCGCCTGCTGCTCCAGCATCACCCGGTGGTCGGTGGTCAGCCAGGGCTCGCACTCGGCGCCGTTGAGCATCAGGGTGTCGATGGGCTTTTCGTCCGGCACCGCCAGCTTGACGTGGGTGGGGAAGCCGGCGCCGCCCAGCCCCACGATGCCCGCCGCCTGGATGGCCGCCAGGATCTCGTCCCGGCTGGCCGTGCGCCAGTCACAGGCGGGCCCCGCGGCCACCTCCTGGGTCGAGCCGGGGTAGGGCTCGATGTAGATGCCGTCCATCATCCGCCCGTTGATGTTCGGCATCAGGCCGATCTTGCGGATGACGCCCGACACGGGCGCGTGCATATCCACCGACATCCAGCCGTCAGCTTTGGCGATGGTCTGCCCCCGGGTGACCTCCTGGCCGGGTTTCACGCAGGGCACCGCCGGCTTGCCGATATGCTGTGACAGGGGCACAGCCAGCGAGGGCGCGAAGGGGAACTGCCGGATGGGCAGATCCTTCGTCGCGTCCTTGGCCTCCGGCGGGTGAATCCCGTGCCGGAAGGTCCTGCCGCTGGTCATCGCGCCGGTGGGGCGCGCCCCGAAGAGCATCGGTAGAGCTCCTTTGCCGCCCGGGCTAGTTGAAACTCGCTGCGCGGGCGATGAGCTTGTCGGCGCCCGGCGCGTCCGGATCTCGCGGGTGACCGGGGTGGATGACGCCAGCGGTGCAGAGCTCCGCCGCCTTGACCAGCTGCGCGAAGGTGGCTGCGGCGGGGTCGACCAGCTCGGCCTTCTTGTCCGCGTTGTACTTGAAGGCCTTGTTGTTGATCTTGATGCACTCGTCGCAGGCGGTGCACTCGGCGACCTCGATCCACGGCGCCGAGTAGGCGTCGCTGGCGCCGTTGCCGCCGGCGGCTGCGGCATCACCACCGCCACCAGCGAGCGCACCGAGCATGGCCGACGCGTCGCCCTCGCCGCCCATGGCCAGGCTCATCAGGCCCTGGGCGATGCGCGCCACGGTCTCCTGGCGCACCCGCGCCTCGGTGTCGTCGGTCTGCACCACCGGCTCTTCGACCGCCGAGATGGCCTTGAGCAGGGTCCAGAAGGCCCGCCGATCCTCACAGGCGAGGACCACCGGCTCGGCCACCAGCAGGCGACCGAGCTGCTGCTTGCCGTCCACCGTCCAGATGTAGGGGAAGCTACCGTTGCGCTCCTCCACCGACATGTCCAGGTACTCGTGCAGGGGCACCATGCTGTCATTCCAGGTGTCCTGCGGCGCCTTGCGGAAGTGCTTGCGGAAGCGCGCCTCGGTCATGGCGAAGTCGGCGAAGGTGAAGGGCAGGTCCATGGTCCGCTCACCGCGCGCGTCCTTGTACTTCAACGTGTAGGTCGGCCAGTCCGCGTCCATGTCGGGGTTGCCGTCCAGGTTGAAGCACTCCTGCGGGGTCAGGCCCTTGTCCGGGTCATAGGTGAACAGCGGGTAGGCACGGGACTCGACCGCCAGCTTGGCCTGGTCGTAGCCCATGTCGTCGCCGATGCCATGCTCCGGCTGGCACGAGGTGTACAGGTTGAACAGGGCCGGACGCCGCGCCTTCAGACCGTGGATGAAGCCCTCGATCATGTGGTTGGCGTTGGAGATGGCCCCCTGCAGCACGTAGGTGGTCCTGTGGGCCATGGCGATGAGGCCGATCTCCTTGCGGACCTCCTCCTTGCCCTGGAAGGCCTTGCCGTACTGCGCCATGTCGCTGATCTGGCCGGTGAAGCCCGAGGTGCACGCCTGGCCGCCGGTGTTCGAGTACACCTGGGTGTCCACGATGACCGTCTTGATGGGTTTGCCCGACATCATCAGCCGCGACAGGTTCTGGAAGCCGATGTCGTACATGGCACCGTCGCCGCCGACGCCGACCACCGGCGGGCAGAGCTCCCACTCTTCGTCGGTGAAGTGCCGCCAGTTGAAGTAGGTCAGGTACTCGTCGTGCTTCTTGGGATCGTACTCGCCCGAGACCTCCAGCTCGGCCCGGCGGATGGCGCGGAAGCCATCGGCCATCTTGGCCATATGCCCCTCGAACACACCCATGCAGATGGACGGCGTGTCCTGGAAGAGGTGATTGGCCCAGGGGTAGGGGTAGGGGTTGAAGGGGTAGGTCGAGCCCCACACCGAGGTGCAGCCGGTGGAGTTGATCATGCCCAGCGCCGCGCGACCCTGGCCCGTGGTGCCCTTGAGGTAACGCCAGCGCAGCTTGCGCAATTTGGCCACCAGCTGGGAGGCCTCCTTGAGCCACGCCTGGTCGATGGGGTCACCCTCGCGGGCCTCCTCCATCTTCTCGGCGATGGACGCCAAGGTGACGTCCTGGCCCTCGGCGCCCTGCAGCACCTCGCCCAGCGTCGCCGGGTCGGTGATGTCCAGCTTGCCCAGCAGGCGCGACTGCACGTGCTTCTCGAGCCGGTCGATGAGCCCCTCGAGGTACTCCAGGTGGCTGGCCACGCGCTTCTGCATCAGCGCCTCGACGGTCGCCGTGAACAGGTGCAGGACCGTCTTCTCCGAGCAGCCCAGGCAGGCGCCGTCGCCGGAGTTCAGGGCCATGTAGTGGGCCTTGTCCAGCAGTAGAGCCGACAGGGTGCCGACGCCCTCCTCCAGGTTGGAGATCTTGATGAAACGATCCGGCGTGCTCGGCAGGTCGAGCCAGAGGTCCCAGGCCTTGCGCATCTTGGCGATGGAGTCTTCGGTCTGTGGCACCGAAATAAGGGCGTCGTCGGTGCAGACCTTGACGCACTCCATGCAGCCCTTGCAGGTGTAGGGATTGACCGTGACGCTGAACAGGCCGCCCGAGCCCTTGAGCTTCTTCTCGGGCAGGGTGAAGTGCGGCCGCGTCAGGGCCATCTGGAATCCGTCGAGCTCGTCCTTGACCAGGGCGAACTCGCCTTCGAGCGCGGTCTTGCCGGCGTCGTCCAGACCCGACTCCGTGACCGCCAGACCGATGGCCATGTCGAGCAAGCCGTCCACGTTGGCGTCGTTGCCGGCGTCATCGAAGAGCGCCTTGACGTGTTTCTCGGCGACCCGTGAGGCCCGCTGCACGTGCTGCAGCTCGACGCCGCGCTTGCCGATGCGCTTGATGGCGGTGTTGAAGACCGCGCCCACCTCGCTGACCAGGCCGGGGATGGCCGTGTCCGGGCAGACCGTGTAGCAGTCGCCGCAAGCGGTGCAGTTCTCCGGGATGAACTCCGGGTGGTCGAAGCGGATGCCCGTCATGTCGCGGAACACCGAGGTGACCGCCGGCATGGTGCCCAGACCGATGAAAGGATCGGTGAGCTGATCGTCACCGCGTCCGGCGGCGTAGAAGGCTCCGGTCTGCTCCCAGAAGCGGTGGATGTCGGTGATGGGCGCCTCGCTGGCGGGCAGGCGCTTGAGCATGGGCGGCAGCGGCGGCCCGAGCTGGCGCAGGCCCTGCTCTTCGGCCACGACCTCGGTGGTCGGCACGGCGCGGACCTCGTCCCAGCCGCGGCGGATGATGCGCATGTTGTCGTCGACCACGCGCTGGCCCTTGCTGCCGAACTTGGCCTCGATCTGGGCCTCGATGGCCTCCAGCAACTGGGCCTCGGACAGCCCGGCTTCCTTGCCCACCGGCGAGGCCGAGAAGAAGGCGCCCTGGAAGGCGTTGCCCTGCATTCGCAGCTGCAGCTCGGGGTTGGACGCCTCGGCGCGGGCGATGTTGAAGCCGTCCAACGCGAAGACCTTGACCTTCTTTTCGATGATGAGTTTGCGATAGCGCTCGGGGATGAACGCCCACACCTCTTCGGGTGAGCGGCCATCGGACTCGATGATGAACGTGCCGCCGTCGGTGAGCCCGGCGAGCGCGTTGGTATGCTTGAAGACGTTCGGGTCGGGGCTCAGCACCACGTCGACGTAGAAGTACTCGCAGTTGATCCGGATGGGCTCCGGCGCCGCGGCCAGGTAGTAGGTCGTCGGCTGGCCTTTCTTCTCGGAGCCGTACTTCGGATTGGCCTTGATGTGGAAGCCCAACAGGTCAAACAGCGTCATCGCCAGGTTCTTGCCCGTGGTGATGGCGCCCCAGCCGCCGACCGAGTGAAAGCGCACGGTGACGCTGCCGTCGGGCATCAGGTTGGGATTCTCGGAGCCGCGCACGGCCAGGTCGGCCACGTGCGGGTAGTCCTTGACGATGGTGTCCTGGTGGATGGCCATCTTCGGCGACGACGCGGTCTCGTGCACGAAGTCGATGGACGTGTAGAAGAAGCGCTTCTTGCCGCCGTCGGGGAGCATGTTCTCGACGGCGCCGATGAGGCCTTCGGGCTGCAGGTCGCGGCTGCCCATGCCGAAGCTGCCCGAGTAGATGGGCGGCGCGTCGGTGAGCTTTGTGAAGGTCGGCAGGTCGGGATGCGGCGTGTAATCTTCGCCGCGCCCGTTCTCCAGGCACTTGGCCAGGGTCGTACGCAGCTCGCGCACCACCGGCAGGTCGACGGCCAGGGGCTGGTCGAGGCGCTCGAGTACCACCACGCCCTTGCGGCCGCGGACCAGGTTGGCCAGCTCGGCGGCCGGGAAGGGCCGGAACATGACCAGGTCGACCACGCCCACCTTCAGGTTGCGGGTCTTGCGCAGGTAGTCGGCGACCACCTCGGCGCTGGGCATGACGCTGCCCTGGCCGAGGATCAGGTAGTCGGCGTCGTCGCAGAGGTAGGGAACGACCTTGTGGTAGCGGCGCCCGGTGAGCTTGTAGAACTCGTCGAAGGCCCGGTCGGCCAGTTCGTCGATGTGGTCGAAGAAGAAGGGGCGCTGGGCGGCCACGGACTGCATGTAGCTGTCCTGGTTCTGCACCAGTCCGGCCATGACCGGGTTGTCCACGTCCCAGAGCACGGGGATGCGACGGCGGGTGTCGCCGTAGATCATGCGCTGGGCCGCGGTCGGCGTGTCGATCATGTCGTCGGGGTGACCCAGGTACTCGTCGATGAGCTCGCGCTCGGGCACCTTGAGCGACTCGATGAGGTGCGTGGTCAGGAAGCCGTCCTGGGCGATGATGCCGGGCGTGAGCGAGAGCTCGGCGATGCGGTGGGCGATGATGTTCAGGTCGGCCGCGTTCTGGGCGTTCTTGGCGAACATCTGGAAGAAGCCGGTGTCGTCGACGCAGTGGTAGTCGTCGTGGCCGGCGTGCACGTTCAGGTTGGCCTTGGTCATGGCCCGGGCGCCGATGTTGAGCACGTAGGTCAGGCGCTTGCCGACGGCGGCGTAGAGCGACTCGTGCATGTAGGCGATGCCCTGGCCGGACGAGAAGTTCGCCGCGCGCAGGCCACTCATGGCCATGCCGGCGGTGACGCCAGCGGCGGCGTGTTCACCTTCGGGCTCGATGAAGATCAGCGGCCGGCCGGAGGTGTTCAGATGCCCCTTGGCGGTCTCCTCGGCCCAGTACTCGCCCATCTGAGTGGACGGGGTGATGGGATAGGCGCCCGCTGCGTCCGTGGACTCGCGCTCGCACATGATGACGGCGGAGTTGCCGTCGAGGGCTGCGCGGCTTCCCGGGTATTTGAACTGGGTTTCGTTGGCCATTGTGTACTCCTGGTGCTCTCTCGTTCCCGTGTCTGTGTCCGTGCCCGTGCCCGTGCCCGTGCCCGATCGCTTACGTTGGCGCCGCTCTGCGCTCGCCGATTCGAATGATCTTCTTCGCCGACGGTCCCTTCTGGACCATGCCATCCGGCGCCAGCCAGACGATGGCGCCCGTGGGGCAGCGTTCGATCGCTTTGTGACTCTCGATGTGTTTGCTGTAGTCGACCACGGCGAGGTTGTTGGCCATGACGACCGCGACCGGATCGTCCTTGGCGCAGCGTGCACAGGCTGTGCAGGCGACCTCGCAGTCTTCCAGCAGCTCGTCGCCATGCTCCAGGGAGCTGCAGGCGACCCAGAGGCGGTGGCTGACCGGGTGGATCGAGAACAGGTTCTTGGGGCAGGCCGTCACACAGTCGCCGCAGGCGGTGCAGAGGTCCTCGTCGACCATGGGCAGGCCGTTGCGGCTCATGGTGATGGCGTCGAAACCGCAGGCCACGTCGCAATCGCCCAGCCCCAGGCAGCCCCAGAAGCAGCCCTTGCCGCCACCGGCGACCACGTTGGCAGCGCCGCAGGTGGCCGTGCCGATATAGCGCGCATGGTCACGGGCGACATTGCTCGCGCCGGCGCAGGCCAGGCGGGCGACGCGTTTCTCTTCGCCGCCTACGTCGACACCCAGGAAGCCGGCGATGCGCACGCGATCGCCGTCGGTGCTGACGGTGCACTTGCCGGGCGCGAGTTCGCCCTTGACCAGGGCCTCGGCGAAGGGGCGGCAGCCGGGCGAGCCGCAGGCGCCGCAGTTGGAGCCGGGCAGCAGGTCTTCGACCACGTCGATGCGCGGATCCTCGACCACGTAGAGCTTGCGATTGGCGCCGATCAGCAGCGACGCCAACACAAAGGTCAGCGCGCCGGTCGTCGCTACAGCCACAAGCAGACTTGCCACGAAGTTCCTCGAGACCAGGGGATCGGCCGTGCCGGGGTTTGTGGGCCGCTCCCCCCGAAAAGGCCCGGTTGCGATGCTAGGCCCGACAGGGGGCCATTTCCACGGTGCCGAACCCGCGCACGCGGAAAAAGAGGTGTGAATAACCGATTTATTGCGCGCCCCCCGCGCGCCAAACTCACCATCCAGTGGGCCAATAACCCACCGCGACCGGAGCCGAAACGGGCGCCGACCCTGCCACGTTCAAACATCCAGCGCACCCGCCGATTGACCTTGATCAGCCGTTGGCCGCCCCAGGGGCAGCCCTGGCGTTGTCGCCCACGGCTCGGATTCCTGTCCTCGGCGCGTTATGGTGATACCCGGGAGCCGCAGATGCATCGACACCTACATGCCGCCGGTTGGCTGCTGGTCCTGGCGATGGCCGGTTGCAGCAGCACCGCCGGCCCCTACCCGACCGCTCTCGCCGACGCCGGGCAGGATGGCGCCGCAGACGGCGTGCTGTTCCAGGTGGACGCGGCCGTCGCAGGCGGCGATGTTTTTGGGGCGGATGTTCTTGGGGCGGATGTTCTTGGGGCGGATGTTCTTGGGGCGGATGT
>CAYTLW010000056.1:10674-18087 GCA_964438735.1 uncultured Enterobacteriaceae bacterium
GGGCGGATGTTCTTGGGGCGGATGTTCTTGGGGCGGATGTTCTTGGGGCGGATGTTCTTGGGGCGGATGTCCCTGAGTCGGATGTGACCGCGGCGGATGCCGCCGGCACAGATGACGACGTCGACTCGCACTCCACCGAATCCGACGGCGACGACGATGGCGCGGGTGACACCGCGTTCGCCGACGGCGCCGACCCCGAGTATGACTGCGATGCCGGCCCATGTTGCGATCTGCCCGAAGGCAGCTACGCCGCCAAGGGCTCGAAATGCGGCGTCGACAAGGAGGAGACCTTCTGGGGATGTGCCGGGGCGACACTGCAGAAGCGCTTTGCCTACGCCGGCTGCAGTGGCAGCAGCGCCAGCTGCTCGACCAGCAGCAAGCACCACGTGCTGTCGGACTGGGTCGAGCACACCGTCTGCAAGAAGGGAACGGTCTGCGTGCAGGATCCGCCGGGATGCGTCGCCAAGACCATCAGCCCCGAATCCCTGAACCCGTGCAAGGTCGGCCAGTGCTGGTCGGCGCCCTCGTTGGGCGGTTTCTGCGGCGCGGAGACGGTCAACGAGGACTACAGCTCGGGCAAGTACAACGTGCACCAGTACGCGCTCTCGCCCAAACCCAATGTGGATGTCGAACTGAGCCTGCAGACCACCGCTGGCGGCATGAAGCCGGCCCTGGTCATCCGCGATGGGACCGGGGTGACGGTCTACGACGGGCTGACAGGGGGGACCACGGCCGCCCTGAAGGTGAGCCCGATCGCCTCCGGCAAGAATGGCAAACCCGCCAAGGTTGGCCTGAACGCCGCCAAGGCGATGAAACTGCAGATCTACATCACCGGCTGGAGCGTCATCGACGGCGGCTTCGCGCCGAAGCTGTCCAAGAGCGTCAAGTACGCGTTGAAGGTCTCGTCCGACTGCACCCCGACCCAGCCTGGCGAGCTGCTCAGCCCACCCTGTTTCGACCCCAAGAACGTGAACAAGGGCTTCCACCTGCTGCCCAAGTCCTGCCCGCCGGGCCTGTATACGCGCAAGGCGGACGATTGCGCCCGGGGCACCAAGCTGCTCATCGACGTGTTGTACACGGTGGCGTGGTGGTCAAAGAAGCAGGCGCCTGCCTACTCACCCCTGAAGTTCCTGGATCTGAACAAGGGCTCGTGCAGCACGGTCAAGCACGCGACCCACGGCGACGGCACCCATGTCGACGTGGTCGCCGGCTGCGCCACGTCCGTAGCCTGTAAGGACACCAAGCCCGCCATCAACCTGGCAAAACTTTTCGTAGATACGGGCAAAGTGTGCGGCATCATCTTCAACGACGTCGTGGTGCAGAAGCAGATCAACGCCTACTTCAAGTCCAAGTACACCTACAAGCCGTGGTTCGGCACCTTCATGCGCTCGGTGAGCGGCCACAACAGCCACTTCCATGTGCGCGTCAAGAAGCCGGATGGGAAGTGCAATTGAGGTGTGGAGCGAGCGGCCGAGGCGGACTATGGCAAGGGGCCAACGCCACGCGAGAGCTCATAGCGAAATGACGGCTGCCGCCGGCATCCCATGCAGCACGTGAACCCGCGACTCCGCCAGGTTGACGACCTGTAGAACCCCGCCAGCGAGACTCGAAAAGAACCCTCGCTCACCTCCAGCGCCGGCGGCGGCAATCCCTGCAACTGCAGGCCCCTCGGACCCAACCTGGCTCGCCACTGCAGCACGCCTTGTCTGGCAGGCGTGCACATGCCTTCGGCCAGGAGCCTGCTGGTGGACATCAAGACGCTGTCGCCGGCCTCTACCACGGAACAGTGTGCGATTGACGGCGCCTTCACGGCGGGGCGCGGCGGGCTCGTGCCGCGCCTCCGCACGGTCAGGACATCCTCCACCGCCACCGCTCGGCCGACCGGATCGCGCAGCGCGGCCGTGAGTCGTTGGTGCAGGTCTCCATCCTTCTCCACCACCTCCGCACGGAGTCCCGTTTCATCCCGGCGCACGGCCAGCGCGGCCACGACGGCATCCGGCACGCTCGCCCGGCCCAGCAGCTCGCCCCGACCAAAATCCACCGCCGTCCACAACAGCCTGGCGGGCTCGGAGTCTGCGGTCCGCTCCAACACCAGGGCGGTCTCCCCCAACTGTGCCACGCCCACGATTCGTGCGTGTTCGGCGCGCACCATGAGCTCGACACGGCGCAGCTTGATGCTCACGGCCGCCACCTCGCACAAGGTGACGTAGAGCGGATCCACGCCGGTCACGAACCCCCCGGGCAGCCGGCAGTCGGTGGGGGTGCCTGGGGCTGCGGGTTTGAGGCTCGCTCTGCCCCAGGTGCGTCCTGTCCTGGCATGGATGAAGCGGAAAGTATGCCGCCAGGTGGGCCCGGTCGGCAGGGTCACAGGGCAACTGCCGGCGATCACGAGGGTGCTGTCGAAGAGCGCCGGTGGCGCCCAGGCGCAGCGTTTGGAGAGTGCGATGGTGGGGGTGGGGGCTGGTGGGGCTGGGGCGACCACCGGGCCGCCCGTTGCGCAGGCGGGAAGGAGCGCGACGGCCAAGGTGCATAGCCAGCCGGTGCGTTTACGGCCGCCAGTCGCCTTCGAGACGTACGCCATCACCTTCCCCCGAGAGCAAAGACGCGGGGGTTGGGCTTACGATCTTTGGCGTCTCGGGTTGCACCGATGATCGGGCGCGGGAGCGGTAGTGGGAGTGGGAGGGGGGGAAGGGGAAGGGCCGCAAAAGGTGTCAAGTGTCAATACCTGACCCCAACCTGGCGGCCGCCACACGACCCGGCCAGCGCCCGGTCGACATGAAGCTCGGGTAGTACTTGCGCCACTGTTCGATCATCAGCTCGTGCGGCACCTCGGCGAAGACGCCGTAGTCGTGCACGTACTCCATGAAGCGGCCGCCCTCGTGGTCGTACTCCTGGAAGATGGAGTCCTCGCGGCCGTTGAAGTCCAGCGGGGCGACGCCCAGGTGCTCGCAGAGCTCCTTGTTGAAAGCGGGGGTTGCGGCGACCCAGAGGCCCTCGAGGCGCAACTCGACGAAGCCGTGAAAGACCAGGAGGCTTGTGCCGAGCTGTTTTTCCAGCTCCTCGGTGCCGATGTGGTTGCGCACGTTGGCGAAGTGCAGCCGGCTGGGGATGCCGACGGCGCGGGCGCAGGCGGCGAGCACGTTGGCCTTGTCGATGCAGTGGCCGCCCTGGTCGCGATCGCGGAGCAGCACGTTGCTGGCGCGGAAGGCTTCGGGGTGTACGTCCACGCCCCATGGATTGTAGCGGAAGCCGTCGCGCACCGCGTAGTAGAGGCGCACGGCGTTGGCCAGGGGCGTGGCGTCGGGATCGGTGTTGTCGTGGGCGAAGGCGACCACCGCCGGATGATCGCTGTCGACGAACGAATTGGCCGCCAGGAAGGGCGCCAGCTCGACGAAATCCTGCGTGGTCTTGCCCTTACGACTCACATCACCTCGCCCAGCTCTTCGTTGCCCACCCGCAGCCGGCGCGCCAGCTCGGTGCCGATGCTGCGCAGGATGGCTACACCGACAGCCTCGTGTTCGGCAAGCAGGCGCTCGAAGTGCTCGCGGGTCAACACCTGCACGATCGAATCCACGTCTGCGTGCACAGTGGCCGAACGATCGGAGCCGGAGATGAGCGACATCTCGCCGAAGGGGATGCCCGCGCCGAAAGTGGCCAGGCGCACGCGCTTGGACGAACTGCCATAGACGCTGACCAGGCCATGCTCGACCATGGCCAGGAACTCGCCCGGATCGCCCGCGGCGAAGATGGTCTCGCCGGCGGCGAACTCCCGTTGTTCCAGGTGCGGCTCGACCAGGGCCCACTGGCTGTCGTCGAGACCGTCCAGCAGGTCGCAGTGGCGGATGGCGCCCGCCGCCTCCACCGCCGCGTCGTCATGGCCCAGGGTCGCCAGCAGGCGATCCTCGGCCGCCTCGATGGCCCGGTCGACGCTGTCGAAGACCCGGTCCTCGTTGATCTTCTCGATGACGTGCAGCTCTTGCAGATAGGTCTCCAGGGCATCTCGATCGGCGCGATGGGCCGGGTTGATGTGGCTCACCAGCAGCTCGATGCCCGAGTCGGTAGCCCGGTCGGCCATGCGTTTGAGCAGCTCGGCGCCGGTGATGTCGATGGTGTCGACGTGCTCCAGGTCGATGATGAGATAACCGGTGCCGGCCAGCTCCGCCTCCACCTCTACCGCGAGGTCGCTGGTGGAGCCGAAGAAGAGGTTGCCCTTCAGCTCGTAGACCAGGATCCGCTCGCCATGTTCGGTCAGCAGCTCCTGGGCTTTGGCGTCGCGCACATGCCGCGAGCGCTGACGCGTGCAGCGGTACTTGCGCCGGACCAGGCTCACCGACGTGAGCGCGCGCAGGAAGAGGGCGGTGGTGATGGCGAAACCGACGCCCACGGCGACCATCAGGTCCACGGCCACGGTGACTACGGTGACGACCAGCACCACGGCCAGGTCGAGCAGCGCGGTCTTCTTGCGCACCAGGCTGAGCGACCAGGTGTCGACCATGCCGATGGCGGTGACGATGAGGATGCCGCCCAACACGCCCATGGGGATCCAGCCCGCGAGGCTGCCCAGGAACATCAGGATGCCCAGCAGCAGCAAGCCGTGGGTGACGCCCGAGGCCCGTCCGCGACCGCCTGCGTCCACATTGACCAGGGTGCGCACCGTGGCGCCGGCGCCGGAGATGCCGCCGAAGAGGGAGGCGACCACGTTGCCGATGCCCTGGCCGATGAGCTCGCGGTTGGAGTTGTGCCGGGTGTGGGTGGCCACGTCGGCCACCAGCGAGGTGAGCAGCGAGTCGATGGCGCCCAGCACGCCGAGCACCACGGCGGCGGGGATCAGGGTCGCCAGCAGGGACGCGTCGAGATCGGTCATCAGGCCGGCGAAGGCGGTGATGTTCTTGGGCATGGGGATGCCGCTGGGGATCTCGCCGACGATAAAGTTGTTGCCATCAAAGACCAGCAGCTGTGGTGCCACCAGCGCGCCGATGAGCAGGTAGGCGCCGGTGCCGACCAGCAGGCCGATGAGCGAGGCGGGCAGCTTGGGCAGCCAGCGCTTGGCGCCGTAGATGGCGGCGATGGTGATGGCCGCGGTGGCGACGATCTCCGGCACCACGACGAAGTTCTCCCAGAAACGCCCTTCGGTGATGCCCAGCACGGCCTCGATCTGGCCGACGAAGATGATCACCGCGATGCCGTTCATGAAGCCGGCGATGACCGGGTAGGGGATGAACTTGATGGCGCTGCCGGCCCGCAACAACCCCATGAGGATCTGCACCACGCCGCCCAACAGCACGGTCGCGAACGTCAGCAACAGCACGCGCGCGGCGTCCATCTCGTCGCCGGCGGCCGTCTGCATGGCCATCAGCCGGGCCACCGTGGCGGTGATGACCACGGTCATCGGGCCCGTCGGCCCGGTGATTTGCGAAGGCGTGCCGCCAAACAACGCCGCGAAGATGCCGGTAAACGAGGCCCCAATCAGCCCCGCCAGCGCCCCCGTAGCGGCGTACTCTCGCCCCAAAGGCGCAAACGCGGCGACGCCAAATCCCAGCGCCAGCGGCAACGCGATGATGGCGGCGGAGATGCCGCCTGAGATATCCGCCTTGAGGCCAGAACGCCATCCGGCGTCGATGGTGGGCCCGTCAGTCGTCGCGTCAGCCACTGAGGGTCTCCGTCAAATCTGCCGCAAGATGGGTGGCGACCGACACCGCGACCTGGGGGCAGCTCGGCTGTCCCATGCAGTGGGGAAGCGGGAAAAATGACACTTTTTCCCGCTGGGGGCCGAGCCCCGGCCCCCCAGAAGATAGAAGGTAGAATGCCAGGAACTGCAACCCGATTTCCGTGAAACGAATGCCAATCGGCATTCTACGGTTTGTCGTTGGTGGAACAGATGTACTTCTTGGTCGAATAGCTGCAGTTGCCATCGTTGAATCGGATGTCGTTGATGTCGTGCTTGTACATGGACAGCCAGCAGTTGGCCGTGTAGTCGCCGTTGGGCTCGCTGTAGTTGCTGTCGCGCATCCACCAGCGGCCGCCGTCGGGCACCCGCCAGGCGCTGCAGCCCGAGCCGTAGTGCTTGGGCGAACGCATGGGGCAGTTGGTGTAGTTGCCGCCGTTGTTCGGCTTGGTCACGCCGGGGATGGTGGCGAAGAAGCTGCTGCCGTACTTATCCAACATGATCTTCCAGTGCGCCTTGGAGCGTGGATAGACGATGTCCATGCCGAGCGCCTTGCAGGAGTTGTTGTCGGTGCTGCGCGAGGTCGCGATGCCGCTGGCGATGGGATAGAAGGTCCAGCCGCCGCCATCGGTGTCCATCTCGCAGTACGCCTGCACCGCCGTGTTGCCCTTGGGCGGCTGGATCCAGAAGGTGCCCGACTTGGTGCCGGGGGCCTTCTGCAGGAGCTTCAGGCAGGACTCGGCCGGCTTGTCCTTGGTGCCCCAGACGCCGATGTTGATGATGCCCCAGTCCTTGCCGTTGCAGATCATCAGGGCTTCGTCCTTGGTGTGCACCCAGGCGTAGCCGACGGTCTTGGCCTCGCACTTGATCGGCGGCTTGTCACCGATGGGGTAGCGGAAGACGCCGTTGGCCACCAGGGCGCCGCCTACGGTCAGGTCACCCTTGACGTGCAGATCCTTGGTCGCCTCCACCTTCTGGTTGGACACCGTCTGCACCTGGATGCTCCAGGCCTTGATGACGCCATCGGTGCCGTTGTTGAGGAACTTGGTGTCGGCCACCTTGATGCGCCACTTGCCCTTGGGGTTCTTGCCATGCCAGGCGGTCAGGTCGCCGCTTTTGGGTTTGCTCTGGGTGGGAAAGACGCTCTTGAGCTTGGTGCCTTTGGCGCTGCCCTTCTCGATGAGGATGTACTTGGCGTTGGTGGGGTCGAAGAGGGTCACCTCCACCGACTCCATGGCGCTGTTCTCCAGCTCCAGGTGCACGGTCAGCCCCTTGGCGATGCCCGTATCGCCCACGACCACGTCGTCGCCGACGCCGGTGGGGTTGTTGTCGGGGATCTTCACCGGCGCGTTCTTGCTGGCCCAGACGTCGGTGAACTCGGTGGTCAGCAGGCCGCCGGAGACGTCATCCAGGGCGTCGCCAGGCAGCTTGGCCGACGTGGGCGCAATGCAGACCAGCTTGCCCTCCTTGTCGATGCCGCTGACCACCTGGCCCTTGGGGCACGTGCCGGCGGGCACCTTGATGCCGGTGAGCTTGCTGCCGTCGCCGACGAAGGTGGTCGCGGCGATGGAGGTGGCCGAGATCTGGCCCGCGCTGATGGCTTTGGCCTTGAGCCCGTTGCCGCCGAGATCCAAATCGCCGTCGATCTTCAACTCGCTGACGCCGACGCAGCCGGTGCACTGCAGGTCCAGCGCGGTGGTCGCCGGGCCGCCCTTGGTCTTGCTGCCCGCGAACGTGAAGCCGACCTT
>CAYTLW010000056.1:18187-46235 GCA_964438735.1 uncultured Enterobacteriaceae bacterium
AGCTTGATGTCTTTTTCGGCCCAGGCCGCCTTGGCGTCTTTCTCGCCAGCGTAGAGCGAGAAGGTGACCGCGTAGTCGCCGTCGGTGACCGGGCCGCCGTTGACAGCGCGCATGACGCCCTCGAGCTGCACCGTCTTGGGCGGCGCGGCGAAGGCCAGGGCGGGCACGAGCAGGGCCGTCATCAGGACGATCGGCAAAGAGAAGCGAGACAGGACGTTCATGGATTCCTCAGGTGGCCGTGGGATGCGGCGAAGTTCGCCAGACAATCTGCTGGACGCGGGCTCGGTGTGCAAGTCTGGCGCCGGCTCTCAGTACTTGCCCTCGCGGAGGCGCTCTGGCGGCACTTCGGCGTCGTAGGGATAGCCCAACTCGACCCAGAACCCGTCGATGGGATGGTCGGTCAACTCGATGCGCTCGATGGTCTTGGCGTTCTTGTAGCCAAGCAGCCGTGGAATCACCAGGCGCAGCGGGAAGCCGTGACGAAGCGGCAGGGACAGGTCGTCGGCGCCGTACGCCAGCAGCGTCTTGGGCTCGAGCGCGATCTTCAACGGCAGGGACTCGTCGTACTTGATGCCGTTGGGCGCCTGCACGCAGTGGAAGGTGACGTGGGTGGCCTTGGCCGTGGGTTTGACCAGGTCGAAGAGCGTCTGCATGTGCACGCCATTCCACGGAATGTCGTAGACCGACCAGCCCTCGACACAGTGGAAGTCGGTCACCTGATCCTGTCGCGTCAGCGCCAGCACGTCTGCAAAGGAGAGGTCCCGCGGGGTCTCCACCATGCCGTCCACCTTCAGCGACCAGCTCTTGATGATCGACTTGGCGTCCTGGGGATCGACCGTGTTTTCTCCCCACGGCTTGATGGTCGTGGCCGCATCGCTCAGCGGTTCGAAGATGATCCCGCTGGGCCCGCCGGCGTCTGCGGCAGACGGCGCGCCCACATCGGCCGCGGCGCCCGCGTCTGCTGCGGTTGTCCTGCCCGCGCCACCCACGTCGAGCGCGGCGCTGCCCGCGTCTACGCCGCCAATGTCCGTCCCACCACCGCCGAGGGGTTGCCCGCCTGCACCGGGCGCGCCGCCGCCGTCATCATCGGGCGAGCAGCCCAGGGCCAGGCCGGCCAGCGACAGGCCACCTGCTCTTCCCATCCACTCCAACCAGGTGCGGCGGCTGATGGTCCGCGTGGCGATTGTGCGGGGATGTCGTCGGATCTTGTCGGCCATGGCCGGCTCCTGCGCGTCCGGGCGTCGTGCGCGCAGCCACTTTATCCAATGCCCCGGCGGCCCTGGAAGTCGGGGCTGTGCAATGGGGCGGGCACAGGGGACAATGGACGTCGTGAACACGCCCCGACCCGGACCCGCCACCCGCCAGAATCTCGCCATGTTGGCGGCGTTTCTCTGCGTCCTGCTGATCCCGTCGGCCCAGGGCCATGCATTTCATTCGGCGATGCTCTTTCCCGATGACGCGTCGGTGGGCGGCGGCGGTGGGCTGCTCTACAACGGCTCACCGCGCACCAAGGGCTACACCTGCGCCACCTGTCACCTGGACCCGCCCGGCGTGGCCCGGCTGGTGGCGACCTCGACCCCCGCCCCCTTGCTGGCCGAAGGCGTCTACGAGCCGGGGGGCGACTACAAGATCTCGGTGCAATTGCAGCACGAGAGCCGCGGGCTGACCGCCAAGGTCAACTACAACACCTTCAACATCGAGGTGCTGGACGTAGCCGACAAGCCGGTGGGCGGCTTTGCCGATTTCGTCGCCGGCGGCATGGTCTCGACCGTCGACAAGTCTGCCCTATTCTCGCGCGCTCGCGCAGACATCTCCGCCACGCAGTGGTCCTTTCACTGGCAGGCGCCGGCGACGGGCTCCGGCCGGCTGACGTTCTACCTGGCCGGTGTCGATGGCGACGGCGCTGGCGCCGCCGACCAGGCCCTGACCGACCCGCTGGGCGACGACGTGATGGTCCTGCGCGTCGACGCCTGGGAGCTGGGCGAACCGCGCCCCGAGCCGCTCACCGAGCCGGGGTGCAGCGCCGCCAGCGCGCCTTCTCGGGACGGCGCTCCGCTGGCCGCGCTGATGCTCGTGCTGTCTGCGGCTGCCGCTTTGCGCCTACAACGAACCCTTGGCCACGCAGGTCGGATCACCGACCTCACCCGCTAGCCAGCGCAACACCACCTGGTAGTTGGGGTCGTCGGTCGTCGTCCACACATCCTCGCCCTCGAAGCGTTCCTTGCCGATGTGGAACCAGCCGCCGGCCGATGGCTCCAGCGGCTTCTTCAACAGCCAGCTCTCCTGCGCCCGATCGCTGGCGAAGCCGCGCGCGTTGTCGAAGTTGGCGTCGATCTCGGCCTGCGTCAGCGGCTGGTTGAGATCGGTGATCTCACCCTCCAGGCGCAGTCGATTGCGGGTGAATACGTGAAACGGTCGCCGCCCGTCACCATGGCAGGCCAGCGTCGAGCACGAGTTGTCGAACACCGGCTGCACCTCGCAGCGATGAAATGCCGGGTCCAGGTCGGGCAGCCAGATCGGGTTGTCCACGCAGCCAGCCGCCACCAGCCAGCCGGCCATCAGCACACCCCGGACGAGCGTTCTTCGGAGGCGACGGTCCATCAGAAGGTCACCTCCAGGCCCGACTCGACCACCAGGCCCATGCGCGCCGGCAATCGCTGGTAGTCGTGATAGTCGTAGCGGAACGCGTCCGTCTTGGCGTAGATCTCCACCGCCGCCAGTGGCCCCCAACGCGCCAGCTTCCAGAACGCCAGCACGCCGACCAGGTGGCCGTTCAGCGGCGACAGCTCGCGGTCGGCGGTCATGTAGCGCCTGGGCTGCTGGTAGATATCCTCCCAGAACGACGCCGCGCCCTGCATGTGCAGGCGATAGCGCAGCCGCAAGCCAAACGCGGGCGTCCAGCCCAGCAGCAGGCGCAGCTCCGCCGTGTGGGCGGTCAGCCCCCAGTCGTCGAAGTAGAAGCGATACCGCATATCCAGCGCCGACTCGGCGAACAGGTGCTGCCGCCCGCCCACGAATACCGCGTTGCGCAGCCGAGAGCGCGGATGCGTCTCCGGCGGGCAGAGGCGACACACCCCCGGCAACACCTCCTGTACCCGGGCGAAGCGATAGGGTTTGGCCGTGTAGCCCTGCTGCGCCGTCAGCGTCCAGCCCAGCAGACCCACCAGGCGCTTGCTCAGCACCTGCGACAGCCGCAGGTCGACCATATGCGTGGTCAGCGACTCGCCGAAGTTGGCGTCATCGGCCCGGCCCACCCGGCCCAGCTCCAGGGCATAATCCGCGCTGATGGTGGTATTGCGCTGGCCCAGTACCACGTCCGCGCCCAGCCCGACCCCATGGCCCGAATAATCCGACACCCGGCTCGTGCGATACGCCGCCTGCTCGCCGGTGCCGATCTCTACGCTGTAGCCATAGCTGGCCCGCACCGTATGCAAGCCCACCAGCTGGCTCGCGCCCACATTCACCGAGTGGCGATTCTCCTCAAACCGCGGCGTGGCCTGCGAGATCACGTCCACCGACGCGCTCGAGATGACATCCACCAGGTACGACGCCGTCAGAGACCCGCCCACCCAGGGCGCCACCCGAGCCCGGGTCACGCTGGTGATCACCTGTGTATGGTCATCGTCCACATACAAGCTGACCGTACTGGCCCCTTGATGCTGGCTCGACGGGGCCGGCGCCGCAGCCGATGGCGCCGCGTTCAGGCATGTCATCATGGCAAAGAGGGCAGCCATGCCGGGCCGAATTCGTTGCCTCGCCGCCGCGCCCGCCGCTACGCTGTCGCCATGGCGGTTCGAAAGCTCATGGCGCTGCTCGTCCTGCTCGGCACCACCGCGCTGCTGGCCCCCGGCTGCGCCACCGTCCGCCCCTGGCAGCGCCAACACCTGGCCACCGACGTCATGAGCCGCACCGCCCGCCCCGAAGAGGCCACCTGCGAGCGCACCTTCTTCGAATCCCGAGAAGGCGCCACCGGAGGCCACGCCGTCGGCGCCGGAGGCGGCTGCGCCTGCAACTAGTCCCAGAGGGTCAGGTATTGACACTTGACACCTTTGGCCCCATTCGCCCCACCGAAAGCCCCCGCAAAAGAGGGTCAGGTATTGACACTTGACACCTTCTGGCGACGACTCGCACCTGGCAGCCCGGCTCACCGCAGGAATGTGACCGTGCCGATCCGGCCGTCCCGGGTCGAGTAGCGGACCAGCACATCGCCGCTGATGCGTTCACCGCTGTCGGTGTCGGTGGCCCACCACGTCTCGCGCTCGACGCAGTGCTCGCCAAGCTCCAGCCGGGCGTCCACGGTCGCGCCGAAGCCACCACTGTTGAACTTGGCCCGGTAGCGCTCACGGAATGCCGCGATGCCGCGGAACTGCTCCTGGCCGTCGGCGTCGAGGACGCGTACATCGCTGTGGTAGCAGGCGCAGAAGGCGTCGAGGTCAGCGGCGTTGTAGGCGCGCAGTTGTTCAGTGGCCAGTCGGCCAATGACGGAGTCCTGGTCGTTCATGCCACCTCCCTGACGTGCGCCTTGGCCAGAACCAGTCCCCTTGGCCCGCGACCTCTACTCACAGACGCAGGTGCATTCGCCCAGCAGCACGTGATTCTGCATGCAGGACGAGCCGTTCTTGTACCGGCAGTAGCAGTTTTTGGGCTTGTTGCAGTTTGCCTCGCAGGTCATCAGCGGGGTCATCGTCTTGGCGCCGTCGCCGCCCCCTTGCTTGCCGCAGCCGGCCAGCAAGAGCAGGCCGAGGAAGAGTGCGGCGGCGAGTATGGTCATCGCTTTCATGTGTCCTCCGGCAGGTGCGGGGGAGTAGGGTGGCTCGCTTATAACACGTCGGCTGCGTACGACGCCCTTGCTCGCCGGGCGCCATGTAGCCCAAGATGACGCCATGCCCTCAGCCGCTTCGCCACCGGGCCCGTTCGCGTTCCTCTCTCGCCGCCGATTCCTGCGCATTGGACTGGGCGGCGCGGCCCTCCTCGGGGCAGGCGTAGGCGGCCTGGCGAGCTTGCGTGGCTGCGCTCCGAGCGCCGGAGGCCTGCGCATCCTGTCGGCCCACGAATACCGCACCCTGTCTCACCTGGCGCGCGCCTGTTTTCCGGCCGGCGGGCCCTTTGCGCAGGGTGCCGATGACCTGGATCTGGCGCGCGCTTTTGACGGCTTCCTGGCCGACGAACCCAAGGCCAATCAGGGCGATCTGCGCACGGCGTTGCAGCTGGTGGAGTTTGGCCCGCTGATCTTCGACCGCCGGGCGACGACGTTCTCCAACCTGCCTGTCGAAGAACAGTTGGCTCACTGGCAGACCTGGGCGTTGAGCGACAGCCTGCTGCGACGCAAGGTCGCTGTGGCCTTCCGTCGCTTCCTGGCCATGGTCTTCTTCGGCCAGCCGGCACTGTGGGCGCACATCGGCTACCCGGGGCCCAAGGCGATGGAACAGCCGGTCGAGTCCGTCGAGGAGGCGCCATGAGCGGCGCCATCGTCGACCTGAGCAAAGGCAGCGCGCCTGCAGACGTCACCGTCGACATCTGCATCATCGGCTCTGGCCCGGGCGGTTCCACCGCGGCACGGGTGTTGGCCGAGGCCGGTCGCGAAGTGCTCGTGCTCGAAGAAGGGCCCGATCGCACAGGTGGCCAGATGACCCAGCGCGAGCTGGAGATGTACGACCAGCTGTACATGGATCGCGGCGGTCGAAGCACAGACGACCTGGCGATATCGGTGCTGCAGGGCAGGGCGCTGGGCGGCGGGTCGGTCATCAACGTCAGCGACGTGGTGCCCATCCCCGACGGTGTGCTCGACCACTGGCAGCGCAACCACGGCTTGAGCCACTGGACGAAGAAGGACCTGGCGAGCCACCAGGCCCGGGCGCTGAAGGATCTGGCCGCGGCGCCGATCCCCGACCGGCTCATCAGCGGCGGCAATCGTGTGCTGGAGGCCGGCACGAGGAAGCTGGGCCTGGCCGGCGAGAACATGCACCACAACCGGGTCGACTGCGTCGGATTCGGCACCTGTCTGATCGGCTGCCCGGTGGACGCCAAGCGCAACGCCCGCAAGGTCGCGATTCCGGCCGCTGTGGCCGCGGGCGCACGCTTCCTGGTGCGTGCCCGGGCCCTGCGCATCGAGGACGGAAACAAGGAGATCAAGCGCATCGTCGCACGGGTGCTGGACGAGCGCGGCTATCACGAGCGGGTCGGTTTCGAGGTGCGCGCGAGAACGGTCATCCTGGCCGCCGGCGCTGTCGGCAGTCCGCAGCTGCTGCTGCGCTCGGGGCTGGGCAACGAACATGTGGGCCGCCACCTGATGCTGCAGCCTCAGTTGCCGCTGACCGCCATGTTCGACCGTCGGATAGACGCCTTCAAGGGCATCCCGCAGTCCTGGGCGGTGACCGAATACGAACGCGCTGACCATCCCGAACATGGACTGTGGGGATTCCGCATCGAGGGCATCATGGGCACGCCGGGCATCACCTCGTCGCTGCTGCCGACCCTCGGCGCGCCGGGCAAGTCGTTGATGACCCGATACAACAAGATGGCCGGCGCACTGCTGCTGGTGCCAGATGCGCCCTCGGGACGAGTGCAGTTGCACGGCGACGGGCGGCCGAAGATCACCTACGAGCAAACCGACGAACACAAGGAGCGGGTCCGAGAGGCGATTCGAGTCGCCGCTCGCGTCTACCTGGCCGCCGGCGCGACCCGGGTGCTTGTGCCGACGGCGCCTGGCCTGGAGATCGCCAACGAGGCGGACATCTCGCAGGTCGACGACCTGGATCTGCGTCCGGCGACGGCGCCGCTGATCAGCGCCCACCAGCAGGGCACGTTGCGCATGTCGCCCGATGTGGCGACGGGCGCGGTGGATCCAGAAGGTCGGCTGCGCGGCGCTCGCGGTGTGTGGGTCGTGGACTCGTCTGTCTATCCGTCGAGCAGTTCGAGCCACACCATGACCCCCATCATGACGACGGCGAGCTGGCTTGCGGCGGTGCTGGTCGAAAAGTCGGGTTGATGGGGTGGCGCTGCAGCGACGGAAGCTCGCCCTTCAGGCCACTCAACCCAACGCCACGCCACCACCTCGGCGCCCGTCGGCCACGGCGTGAGGCCCTTCATCGGTCATGTCCACGGCGTGCACGCCGCCGAAGTACATATTGGTCCCGTCAAAGGCCGTGCTGCCGGGCCAGTTCCGCATCAGGGCGCTGCCCGCCCCGTTGCCCAGGCCGACATCTTCGAACCACAGCCGCCTGCCTTCGACGTGCAGCCTGGCGGCGTCGATGGTCTCGGCCAGAGGTCTGTTGAACGCCAGCGCGTTGACCAGGGCCTGGAAGACGACGCTGCGGATGCGATTGGAGCCGCCGCTGCCCAGCACCAGCTCGGGTCGACCGTCCTTGAGCGCGATCGTGGGCGCCATCATGGTGCTCATCCAGGTGCCCGCCGGATCGCGGTGGAAGCCGGCCGGGTTGATGTCCTCCTCACCGAGGAAGTTGTTCATCTGGAAACCGAAGTCGCCGACCACATGACCGCACCCTTCGCCGTTGGACAGGGTGATGGAAGCGGCGCCGCCGGCGTCATCGACCACGCTGATGTGCGTGGTGCTGCCCAGAGATCGCTCACCGGCGCCGAGGGCTCCGCGCAGGCGGGCGACGTTTTCATCGGAGAGCAATGCCTCGGCCGCGCCCGTTTGGCGGATCCGCTCGTCGAAGCCATTGGCCCTGGCGGCGCTGGTGGCGCCCAGGATGCTGGCCACAGCGCCCAGGTGATCGGCGCCCAGGAAGTCTCCGTTGGCCAGGTCGCTGCCTTCAGCCAGGCGCAAGGCCAGTCCGATGAGCGCGCCGCCAGACGAAGGGGGCGGCTGCAGCAGGATCTCGCGGCCGGCGAAGGGCACACATAACGGGCGCATGTGGCGGGGCTGGAATCCGGCCAGGTCGGCGCGGCTGAGCAGTCCGCCGCGTTCCGGGCCGAAGTCGGCCAGCACGGCCTCGGTGAAGGGGCCGCGCAACATGGCCTGCCCGTCTTCGGCCACGGCCTGCAGGAAGTCGGCCAGCGCCGGGTTGGTGAGGGTGACGGCGGGGCCGGCGATGTCGCCATCGCGGCAGTAGATGGCCTCGACCTCGGGCGTCATGTGCACGATGTCGGTCAGCAGGCGCAGGATCCAGACCACCTGGGCGTTGTGTACGAAGCCGCCGCGGGCCAGGGAGATGGCCGGCGCAATGACCTCCAGCAGGGGCGCGCTGCCGCCCTTCTGATGCAACTCGAGCAGGCCGATGGCTGCGGTGGGCACCGAAGCGGCGCCGCGGCCGACGTGGAAATCCTGTGTGGTTGCGCCGAAGTCGATGGTGATGGCGTGGAAGTCCAGCGTGCCTGGCTGGCCGCCCAACCCGGGCACCACCGAGAAGAAGTCCATGGCCTCGAATCCGCGCGCTGCGTCTCCGTGCAGGGCCACGCCGCCGCCCGCGGGGCTGGACAGCGGGGATTCGACCACGAAGCTGGCGAAAGCGGCGGCGCAGGCCGCGTCGATGGCGTTGCCGCCCGCGCGCAGCAGGATGGCGCCCGCCTCGGCGGTCTGCTGATCGCCGGCGGCGACCGCACCGTGAGCTCCATGCCCGATGCCCGCAGAGCCGCTCATGGCGCCCCCCGGTCCTGGCCGCTCGTCGCTGCCAGGTCGGATAGCGCGGCGGTCAGGGCGTCGGACATGGCCGAGAGATGGTCCGGCGTCGTGCCACAGCAGCCGCCGATCAACGCAGGTCGGAGGGCGGCCAGGGCGGGCATATAGCCGGCCATGCCCGCAGGCGTCTCGGGGTAATGGACCTCGGCGCCGCGCACCTCCGGCAGGCCGGCGTTGGACTGGATCACCAGCGGCAGCTCGGTGGCCGCGCGGAACTGGCGTGCCAGCTCGATCATCTGGTCGGGGCCGAATCCGCAGTTGGCGCCCACGGCCACAGCGCCAGCCTCCGCCAGGCCATGGGCCGCCTGCTCCGGGGTCACGCCCATGACGGTGAAGTAACCGCGTTTGCCGCGCTCGAAGGTCATCGTCGCCGCGACGGGCAGATCTGTCGCCGCTGCCGCGCGCACCGCCGCGCAGGCCTCGGTGAGGTCGCTCATGGTCTCGACCAGCAGCAAATCCACGCCCCCAGTGACCAGCGCCTGCACCTGCTGCTCATAGCCCTGCAGAGCGTCCGCCTCGGAGAGGGGCCCGAATGGGGCCAGCAAGGAACCGGTCGGACCCACACAGCCAGCCACCAGCAGCTCGTCGCCCGCCGCTGCTCGGGCCAGCTCCGCGCCGGCTCGATTCAGCTCCGCGCAACGTTCAGCCAGGCCGAAATGGGCCAGGCGCGCCGGCGAACCGCCGAAGGTATTGGTGGTCAGGATCTGCGCCCCAGCGTTTCGATAGCCGGTGTGCACTGCGCGCACGTCGTCGGGCCGCTCCACGTTCCACAACTCGGGACAGGCGCCGCTCTGCAATCCGGCCGCCAGCAACATACTGCCCATGCCACCATCGAGCAGCAGGGCGCCGTTCGCCGCCAGGCGTTGCTGTAGATCGGACGAGCTCATGTCGGCCTCCTGGTGGAGGTGCTCGAGTCCTGGATCTGGGCGGGCAGCCCCTCCATGCCCGCGGCCCTGGCGGCGGCGAGCATGATGTCGTCGAGATCGGCACGACGGTCGCCGTCAATGGTCTCGGGCGGCTCGGTCAGGAGCGCGGCGACTCGTTCCCTGGCGCGCTCGTGAAGGGTCTTGGCGCCCTCCTCGCGATGCCGGGCCAGGTTGGCGCGATCGATGACCGGCGATGGGAAGCGCACCTCCTTGCGAAACCACTTGCGGGTGTGACGGGAGATGAGCAGGTGGCCCTCGTCGAGCAATTCCTCGAAATGGGCGCGTGAGGGGAAGTCGCCGGGTCTCACCTCGATGCCGCGCGCCAGGCGTTGCGCAGCGCCGCAGATCTCGTTGTCGACAACCAGCTTCTCCAGGCTCTGGCAGCTTTCGAAGTCGTGCATGCCAGGCCCCGACACGCTGTCGACCCCCGCCAATGCCGCCAACAGACAGCCGGCGGCGGATTCCAGCCCCGCCTGTGCGTCCAGCAACTTGGCGTCGGATACGCCGATGTAGGCCTGGGTGGGCAGATTGAGGTGTTTGCCGATCTCCGTGTAGGCGCAGGCGATCATCTGGGACTCGATGGCGCCCAGCGGCGGTGTCTCATAGCGGTAGTCGAAGATGGCCGGCGAGCCGCCCCACGCGATGGGCGTGCCGGGCGCTGCGCACTGGCTGATGACCACGCCACTGAGCGTCTCGGCGGTGTGCTGGATCAGCGTGCCCACCAACGTGCCGGGCGCGACGAAGCCGGTCAGCGGCATGGAGATGAACTCCACCGGGATGCGCAGCCGAGCGCAGTCGAGCACGTTCCGCGACGTGACGTCGCACCAGCCAAGGGGCGAGGTCGGGCAGGCGCTGAACATGGCCAGCGGTGCGTCTGCCAGGGCCTGTTCGCTGCCCCGTACGGCCAGCAGCAGGTCGGCCATCACGGCCATCGCCTCGATGGTGAAGGTCCCGGTCACCACCGGCGAACGCCCAAAGATCAGCGACAGGTAGAGGCGATAGCTGTCGGAGACCCCGGCCGCCACATCCCGCGGCACGAACGCGGTGGCGCCGTAGTCGATGGCGTCCAGGCGTTCGGAGAGGGTGACGTGCTGGATGTAGTCAGGGGTGGTCGGCAAGCGGATTTCGCCGGTGGTCGAATCCAAGACGTGGATCGCCGAAGAACCGGGTGTGAAGTACGTGCGGCCACTGCCCAGCGTGGCGCGCAGCGCGCCGTCTCGATCGTGCAGCGCGATCGTCGTCGGCGCGGTGGCGAGCGCCCGATCGATGAGATCGGCGTCCATGCGGATTCTGCCGTCATCCCCCTGCCACGCGCCGTGCTCCAGCAGCAACGCGATGACGTCGTCATTGGCGATGCTGACCCCGAGCGTGACCAGGAGATCCCGCGCCTCGCCGACGATGCGGCCGATGAGGGCGTCATCCAGCAGTCGCATCTGGGGTCGGAGCGTGGCGGTCATCGGTTGGCGGTCCCCGAGGTCAAGGGGCGTTTATAGATCCACGCAGGCGACGATTCCAGTCCACGCGGTCGCAACGCCGTTTTCGCCACGTGGGGCGCCCCGACCCCAGCGCTGGACTTTTTGCCGAACGCTTTTGCCGCAACGGTCGATCACCCCTTTGAACCACCCTCCCAGCCACCGCCCACCGGCGATCGGCATCGGGGGGGGACCACCTCGAAGGAGTCCTGCCATGCATCCCATTCAACGATCGGCCACGTCTCTGTACCGAAGCCTCTTCCGCGCCCGCTCCGTCTACGTGATCGGCCCGGCCCTGGCCCTCTCGCTCGGCGTCTTGATGGCCGCCGGCAGCACCCAGGGTTGCGCCGTGGAGCCGCCAGCGCCTGTGGGTGATTTCGGCGACGAGACGCAGGACAATCTGGCGTTCAGTCGCGCCCCATGCGCGCCCTTTGGCTGCCTGCCGCAAGCGGCGACCGCCAGCGACGTTGCGTCCACACACGATGGCGACGCGCGAGACGATGACGAGCAAGATGCCGCGGGCCAGGCCGGAGCACCGAGCGATGTTCATGGCGAAGCGGGCTCGGATTCCATCGATGACGCTTGCCGGCAGACCGACGGCTGCGTCTGGGCCGGTCGCTGCACCTGGTCGCCACTGGCGGGTGAGTGCGTGGTCCGTAGCGCAGTCGACTGCCAGGAATCGGGCTTCTGCCGCCTGCTTGGCCGCTGCTCGTTGGGGCCGAGCGCTTGCCGGGCTGGCACAGACGCGGACTGCGCCAGCTCGGAGGCCTGCAAGCTCTCCGGGGCCTGTTTCGCAGTCGAGGGCTCCTGCACCAAGCAGGTCACGTCTGCGAACGACCAGAATCGCCGCCAAACGGCCATGGCAACAACATGCCGCTGCGCTTTTTGTACGCCGCCCACTGCGGGTAGCGCGACATCGACGCTTCCTTCATGAGCATGTTGGGTAGGAAGAGCACGCCCCAGACCCAGGCCAGCACAATCCAAGGCGCCCAATGCATCGCCAGGATGGCGTAGGTGGCGTAGATCATCATCTCGCCCAGGTAGTTGGGGTGGCGGATGCGGCGGAACAGACCGTCGGTAATCAGCCCGCGTTTGACCTTCAGGGTGAAGTACTTCTGCGCGTCGGCGGCCATCATCAGGACCACGCCGAGGGTATGAAGCGCGACGGCGCCGGCCAGCAGCGCCGTGGAGGGCTGGGCCCGGTCGGGGCCGAGCACGTCCGTGATCAGCAGCACCGGCGCCAGCCAGTAAGGCAGCAGGACCAGCGCCAGCATGGTGAACACGCCGCCGAAAGTGATGCGCCGTTCCCAGTTCGGATCGGGCATCGTGGCGTCCTTGATCAGCCAGACCACGCCGTAGGTGCCGTGCAAGGCCAGGTAGGTCCACGCCGCCGGCGAGAAGTTCTCCCAGGCGACCATCAGCCAGTAGACGAAGAGCGCAGTCAGGCCCTTCTGCATATTGATGACCCACGCCTGCTTGACCACCTTGGGCCCGCCCAGCAGGTCCTGGCTGAGGTAAGCCACAAACCTGGAGAGCAGCTCGATGGGCTTGCTGGCTGGGGTGGGGGTGACGTTCTCGCTCATGGCTCTCTCGGGTCTACGGCTGGGAGCGGGAATCCTTGGGCGGATGGGGCGATTGTGCAAGCGATCTCATCGCGACCCTGTTGTCGAGGTGGTAGGGTTGGAGGATGGTGGATTGGCGCTGGCGGCGTTGCAGGGTGACGGTTTCGGCATTCGGGAGCCGTCTGTTTTGGGGTGGGGGGAAGGTCTCGCGCAAAGCCGCAAAGGCGCAGAATTGTCTTGAGGTAGGGATGTGACTCCGGGTTGTACGATTGCTGTTGGAGGGCGCGTGCGTTGGTGGCTGCAGCTGCGTTGGTCAGCTTCGCGTTGTGATAGAGAGGTGTCAGACCCTCACATATCAGAACTTTGCCATGTAACTCACTGAAACATGGTTTGCGCTCCGCTCAGCGAGCGCGAGCTTTGGGCGGCCGGCCCTTCATCGCAGCATCGAGATCTTCGTATAGCGCACGGGTACGCATGGGATCCTCGAAACCGACGATGACGTAGCCATCTCGCAGCCGAATCAGGACGAAGGGCGGCTGGTCGGCCTCGAGGAAGAGCTTGCCTTCGCCCAGGTCGTCGCTCTTGAACCACCCGCGTAGGGTGCCGGCCAGGGCGAAGCCGTTGGTCCGCCAACCGATGTGTGGGAGCCGCTCGAGGAGCTTCAATTCGGTCACATCGTCGTAGGTCCAGAGATCGCCATAGCCATAAAAAGGCGTGACCACCTCCACGCCGTGGCGGTGCACCACGACCTCCGGCTGCTGCAAGAAGTGGACAAAGACGACCGGCAGAGCCAGCAACGGCAGCACCCCCAGCACGATGATGGCCGCAATGAGCCACCGCTTCCTGCGCTTGGGCGCCACGAGCTCTTCGGCGCTGGCTTCTGGCTCACGGCCCATCGCGGCGTTCAGGGCCTGCATCAGCAGCTCGGGCTCATCGGTACCGACCCGGAATCGGCTGCCGTCCTCGAGGATCAACTCGATCGCGCTCAGGCCCGAGACGTTGTACATCCAGCCGCCAGGGATCATTCGGATGCCCCAGCCGTGCAGCCAGCTGTTCCTGACCGCGGACCACTTTCGAATACGCGACAGCGGAATGCGCTTCTTGACGGGACTGATGCCGAATCGGGCGACCAGTTGCTGGCCGTCGACGGTGACCCTGAGGAAGCAGAAATTGATCGTGATGATCGTCACCGTCACGCCGAGAACGTCCCAGAATCTGGAACCGCCGGCGCTGTAGGCGAGCGCGATGATGGGGCCGACCACAAGGACCAGCAGGGCCAACATCCACCAGCCGATCTGGGTGTGCTTGTAGAGCAACTCGTCCCCTGCGGCGGCTGTGGTCATCGTCCTGCGTTCCTTGTGCCAGGCCCACGCTTGCCTGCGGGCTGTCGCGGAGGCAGTCTCGGCCGGGACACGGAGGTCGTCATGAATGATCCTACACCGGATCTCGCTACTCGGCTCGCCCCCCTGCTGGAAGCGTCGATCGTCGAGCATAACGTCGAAGACATCGCCGCCACCGGCTTCGTGGTCGAGCGCGTCGGCCCCGCGGCCCACGTGCTCTTCGATGGCAACACCGTCGGCCTGGTCGAAGAGGACCCCCTGACGCTGTCTCTGACCCTGGAAGCCCGCTGGCAGGGCGTCAGCCTGCACGAAGAAGCCGACGCCGCCGCCTTGGTCATGGACGAGGTCCGCGAGCCCTGGGATGCCAACGGCTGGGTCATCGACGAGGGCTGCAAGCCCGGCAATGGCTGGGATGCCGATGAGCGTTGCTACAGGCTGAATCTGATCAGGGACTTCGACAGCCTGGACGGGGTCGTCGACGCCATCGGCTTCACGGTAGAAGAGGGCACCGTCGCCTGGATCGAGGAGTCGCCCGAGGACGACGATTGACCACAGCCCGCAAGCCGATCCGCAGCCGGCGAGCGCTGCCACTGACCTCAAAGGACAACCCATGACAGGCGGATTCCCCGCGGCGCAGCCACACGGCGCGCTCGAACCCATCTTCGAAGATGCCTGGTACCTGACCGGCTCGGTCCAGTTCAAACCCCTGGTCCGCCTGTCGCGAAACATGGTGGTGCTGCGCCACGAGGGCGAACTCACGGTGATCAACGCCATTCGCCTGAACGCCGAGGGTGAGGCCGCGCTGGCCGAGCTGGGCCGGGTCGCGCACGTGGTCAAGATCGGCTTTCACGGCATGGACGATGGCTACTACCTGGATCGCTATGATGCGCGCTACTGCGTGGTCGATGGCATGCAGGTGGGCGACGACGCCGAACGCATGACCGATGGCGGCGCGTTCCCGGTGCCAGGCGTGCGGGTGCTGTGTTTCGAGCACACGATCCAGCCCGAGGCGGCATTGCTGGTCGAGCGCGACGGCGGCCTGCTGATCACCTGCGACAGCGTGCAGCATTGGGTGGATCGGGGCTACCTGTCGCCCCTGGCCAGGCTCATCACCGGCGTGATGGGCTTCAAGAAGCCGGCCCAGATCGGCCCGCCCTGGCGCAAGAAGCAGACCCCGGCCGGCGGCAGCCTGAAGGCGGATTTCGAGCGCATCGCGGCGCTGCCCTTCGAGCGCATCATCGGCGGCCATGGGGGGCTGGCCGAGAGTGGTGGGGCCGCCTTGCTGCAGGCGACGATTGCGCGCGAGTTCGGCGACTAGAAAAAGTAGTAGTCCAGCGATCCACCCGGCAAGCACAGGTTCGGATCGAAGTCGCTGTCCAGCAGGTGCTCCTTGAAGTGGGTCACCTTGATGCGCTTTTGCATCAGCTGCCGCCACGCCAGGTAGTGCCTGCGATCCTCCAGGAAGGTGCCGCCGACGATCATGTCGTCCACCAGCAGCAGCTTGCGATAGCCGTAGCGGCCGGTCGGAGCGGGGTCGAGTACGGTCTCCACGTGGTCGCCGAACGACAGGAAGCCGCCCATCAACATGTACGGCAGGTCGTAGACCAGGCTGCCGTTGATCTGGGTGCAGGGCACGTATTGTCTGCTGCCGCCGGCCATGTTTTCGCCTGCAGTCCAGCCGCACCAGTAGCTTGGATCCCAGGTGCGTGTTGGCGCGTGCTGCTGGAGCATCATGTCGAAGACGGTGGCCACGTCGCCGGCAGCGTAGACGTCCGGGTCGCTGGTGCGCAGGTGGGAATCCACCTTGATCCAGCGGTCGACCACGATGTCCGTGCCCTCGAGCAGGCCCACCTCGGGCACCACGCCGATGGCCGCCACGACCGCTGAACACTCGATCCTTCGGCCGGTATTGGTCACGACCGCGACCAGTTTGCCGTCCTCGCCCTCGAAGTTGTCCACCTCCTCGTTGAAGTGCACCACCACGTCGTCGTCTTCCAGGCGCCTGAGCAGCTGCACGGCAGCGCCATCATCGAAGATGGGTGTGCCGACCCGCTCATCGCGCACCAGCATCTCGGCGCGCACGCCCAGACCCTTGCAATCCCAGGCGAACTCGAGCCCCAGGATGCCCGCGCCGACGATGACGGCGGGTTTATCCGGTTGCGCCAGCACGGCGGCTTTGATGGCCGCGCTATCGTCCAGCGTGCGGTAGGTGAAGAACCCCTCCAGGTCGGTGCCGGGCCATGGCGGCACGAATGGCCGCGCTCCGGTGGCCACCAGCAGCTTGTCGTAGGGCAGGGTGGTGCCGTCCTGCAGGGTGACGGTGTGGCCGTGGTCGTCGACGCTGACCGCGCGGCCGATGCGCGTCTTCAGCCCCAGGCGCTCGAACTCCATTGGCGGCCGGATCTGCAGCTCGTCCTGGTCGATGGCGCCGTGCAACCATTCGGACAGGCCGGCGCGGAAGTAGGGCGGATGAACTTCATCGGCGATGAAGGTGATCTCGCCTTCGGAATCCAGCTTGCGGATGCCCAGGGCGCCGGCGACCCCCGCGATCCCGTTGCCGATGATGAGATAGCGCTTCATGGCGCCGCCCCCTCTGATGCCGCCTCCTCTGATGCCGCGCCCTCGGACGCCGCCTCATGGGCTGTCGTTCTGGTTTTGGCCCGACGCACGGACTCCAGCACGAGCTTCTGCAGCTCGACGATCTGCACGTCCCCTTCGCCGTGCTCTCGCTCGTACGACTCCTGGCAGGTCACGCATTCGACCGCCATGCGGCCGGCTCCGGTGGCTTTGGCCTGGTCCAGTCGCAGGCGGCGCAGGTCGCGGGTCTTGTCCTCGCTGATCCCGAAACCGTAGTAGCCGCAACACTGACCGTCGCGGCCGCTCTGCTCGATCTCGTTGAGTTCGAAGACACCGTCCATGAGCTCGCGCGCCACGTGCCCCTTGTTCATCTTGCGGGTCAGGTGGCAGGAGTCGTGGAAGGTGATGGGCGCCTCGTCCGGGTCCATCTGCAGCTTGTCCTGGTTTCGCCGCAGCCACTCCACCGTGCTGATGGACTCGTAGGCGCCACCGCTACGTCGCGCCAGCACCTGCACCGCGGCCACGCACTCCGCACAGCCGGAGACCACCACCTTCGGCTGCACCTGCTCGATCTGCTCGCCGAGGCCCAGCAACAGCTCTTCAGCCCGCTCCAGGTCACCCGAGAGGTACTGTGGCCAGCCGCAGCAGGTGCGCAGTCCGCCGATCACCTCGTAGTCGATGCCCATCTCCTCGGCCAGGTCCAGGGTCACCCCGGGGCTGCCCGTGTGAGAGAAGGCGTAGCAGCCGAAGTACATCAGGGTGTCGTTCTGCTCGAAGGTCTTCTTGTCCAGGTGTGGCCGCACGCGCTGGTCGACGCCGCCACTGGCGTAGAGCGTGAACGCGCTCTGGACCAACTCGGTGGTCCATGACTGCAGACCCAGCCCCCCTTTGAGGCGCGCGTACCTGTCGTACTGCCTGGGTCGGTCGGGCATGTTCGCCCGCGCCTGCAGCATCATGTGATCCCGCGGCGCGCCGGTGGGGCAGGCGTCGGTGCAACGACCGCATTGCACGCAGTCGATGACGAACTGGCGCACCCGGTCGGTCATGGTGGCGGGGTCGTCGGCCGCCGCGTTGAGTTCGTAGATGGGCACGTCGGCGTCCACCACCGGGCAGGCCTTCATGCACAGGTCGTAGCCGACGCAGGCGCCGTTGCCGAAGTCGTTCATGCGGGCGAGGAATGAGCGGAGGTCGTGGGAGCCGTTGTCCATCTCGTCTCCGGCGCTTGTTCATGCGCGGCGGCGGTGCGGGCAGTTCTAGGGTCGGCAGTCCGAACCTGCCGTTACCGGGCCGCGGCTGCCGTCACCGCCGGGTGAACAGAAATCGCGCAAAGAACGGCCGATTGCCAGCCACGATGCGGTAGCCCAGCTCGACCGCCCACACCATGGGTGGCCAGCCCAGGATGCGCGCCGTCCACCGCCAGCCCAGCAGACTCAGGGTCGCCAGCGCCGCCCGCCCGCCCCGCAGTATCGTGCCATCGGCCAGGCGTAGATGAATCGCCCGCTTGCACGCCGTGCGCAGCGCCTCGTCCATGGGCGGACTGGGCGCCTCCTGGTAGGGCAGGACCTCGATGCGGTTATGGATGTCTTTTCGCCTGACCCAGGCGGCGGCACGGCCTCAGAAGCCTCAGTCGCCATCCCAGAGCAGCAGCGGATTGTAGGTGGGGTCGGTCATGTGGCCTCATGTCAGCAGTTCGCCAAGCGTATCGCAACGGGGCCGTGGCTCCGCAACCCGCTAGCGCAGGCCCCGGCACCAACTGGAGATTCGGCGACGTGGGCGGGCCGGACTTCAATGCCAAGGCTGCCTGAGCGCGATCGCTCACCATGCCGGCCGCCCCGCCGCCAGCAGCAGGCGGTTGAGCAGGGCCAGGTTCTCGCCGGCCAGCGGGCGTCGTTGCACGCCAGCGTTCAGCAGCGCCCGCGGGGCGCCGTACTCGACCAGGGGAAGGTCCAGCGAATTGGCCGTGGCGCCAGCAGCCAGCTCCGCAAGCATCGCGGTGTTGAGCACCTGACGCGGGCGGCGCATGGACTGGCCACGGGTGTTCTGTTCACCCGCTCCCTGCTGCTGTAGTGCCGCCTCGATGGCAGAATCGGACCGGCCCCTCCTCCTGGCTCCATCACGCCAGCCCACCAGCCCGAGCACCGGCGCCGGGTGATGCCAGTGGCCCACATAGCCCTCGGCCTCCCCGAAGACGTCCAGGAAGGCGCGCACCACGCTGGCCAGCTGTTCGGGCGCCAGTTGGAAGAGCGGCACCCAGCTGACGAACAGGCCGCCGTCGGCGAGGCGCCCCTTCGCCGCCGCGAAGTGTTCGCGCGAGAACATGGCGCCCACTCCGGCCAGCCGCGGCAGGTAGAGGTCGCCGACGATGACGTCCCAATCGGCGCCGGCCCGGCCCAGGAAGTGGCGTCCATCGGCCGCCTGGATGCGCACCCCTCGCCGGACGAGGGTGCGCAGGCCCGGCGGGTCGACAAAATAGCCAGTGGTCTGCAGCAGGGTGGGATGCAGCTCGACGCAGTCGAGTTCGGCGACGGGGGCTTCCGCCATCGCCTGCAGGGTCGTGCCCGTCGCCAGCCCGATGAGCAGGGCACGCTGTGGATTGGGGTGCAGCAGCAGGGGCAGCAGGCCCAGTCGACGTTGCAGCGAGAGCGTATGCGGATCCGTGGCGCTGAGGGTGTAGTGGTTGTTCAGCATCAGCCTGCGCACGCCGCTTCGGTGCTCGTAGACGGCCACAGTGCCCGATGGCGCGTCTTTGTAGTGGAGCAGCTTCATGCGTGGGCGCAGCTTGCGGCCGTTCACCTCCGGCACGCCGATGACGGCGACCGCGACCACGCAGGCCAGCAGCGGGGTCGTGGCCAGCACGCGGGTCGCCACCGTCTGACGGGTCACCAACAGCACCGCCGACGCCAGCACCAGGTAGCCGACAGCGAGCCACAGCAACGCCGCGGACAGCCCCAGTTCGGGCATGAGCACGAACACGCCAACCAGGCTGCCGAGCACGCCGCCCAGGGTGTTGAGCCCGTACACCTGACCCGCCACCGATGTGTCGTCGCCGCGCCCTGACATGGCCCCGATGAGCAGCGGCAGCGCCACGCCCATGGCCAGGGTGGCAGGCAACATGGCCAGCAGGGACAGCCCGCTCACCGCGCCCATGTACCAGGGCCACGACGGCAGGTGACCGCCCGCCAGCAGGTCAATGCACCAGCCGTAGAGGCGAGGAAAGAGGACCATGGCGGCCAGCCCGCCCAGTCCGCACACCGCCCAGGCCCCCGCGAGGGCCCGCCAGCGCAACCGCCAGCGACGGGCGGCCGCACGCAAGATCAGGGAACCGCCCCCGATGCCGGCAAGGAAGGCGGCAAGCACGACCGTGAAGACGTACACCGAGCCTGGAAAAGCCAGCGCCAGCGCCCGGGTCCACAGCACCTCGATGGCGATGGCGAGCGCGCCGCTGACCGCCGCCAGGGTCCAGCCGATTGAAGGTCGAATTGGTCGGTCGATGGGGGCTTCCGTGATGGGGGCTTTGGCCGTCTCGGAAACTGGCTCGGGTCCAGGTCGACGGGCGAGACGCCCCGCCGCCAGCAGCGCCAACACGCCAATGATCCCGTTGATCGACACGGCCGCCCCCGTCGTCGCCCACAGCCCCCAGGTCGGGATCGCCACAAAGCCGGCCAGCCCGCAGCCCGCGACCGCGCCCAGGGTGTTCACGCCATAGAACAACGCCGTCCGGGACGTCGCATTGCGAAGCTCGGAGAGCGTCGCCGCCATGGCCGGAAAGGTCGCGCCGATCAGCGTTGCCGGGACCATGAGAACCAGGGTCGCCAGCAGCAGGCGAATCGCCCACGCGTCCACAGGGATGGCCAGACCCGTCGCCAGCCACTCGGCCGCGCCCAGCAGCAAGGGCACACACGCAGCGCTGGCGCCGATGCCCAGCTCGATCCGGCCATAGGTGGCCAACGCGCTTCGTGTCCCGGCCAGCCACCGCCCGGCCAGAATCGCGCCCACGGCCACCCCGGCAAAGTAGATGGCCACGACCCCAGCGACGGCCGGCGTGGAGCCGCCCAGCAGCCGCATCAACCAGCGCGTCCAGACGAGCTCGTAGGTCACCCCCGTAGCGCCGGAGAGCACAAACCCAACACAGAGCAACGCCACAAGCCGACGTGGCCCGGCGGGCGGGGATAACGATTGCGGTAGCTGCCGTGCGTCGGTGGGGATGGCGGACTTTTCCATCGCGGCGAGTATAACAGGGCTGACCATCGCCACGGAGCGCCCCATGCAAGTGCAGAATCCCGACTACGCCGACCACGCGCAGGGGGTCAGGTATTGACACTTGACACCTTTGCGGACATTCGCACCACTGAGAGGTCGCGCCGAAGAGGGTCAGGTATTGACACTTGACACCTTTTGACGCCGCGACGTCGTCACCCCGCCAATCGGCCAACCCGCCAATCGGCCAACCCGCCAACGCACCAACCCTCCAACCCGCCCGCGTCAGCGGACTTGCG
Organism: uncultured Enterobacteriaceae bacterium; assembly: GCA_964438735.1. Taxonomy (GTDB): domain Bacteria; phylum Myxococcota_A; class UBA9042; order UBA9042; family UBA9042; genus CAYTLW01. The sequence goes on from CAYTLW010000056.1 coordinate 39,202, forward strand.
CTGGCCCCATTCCGACACCAAAACCGCAACCGATCCGCGCACGGCCAACCCCAAACTCGTCCATCAGACCGGGGACATGGCACGATTCGCCGGCATGCCCATTGCGACAGCCACACCCCTGCGTAGATCGAGCCCACTGGCGCCATTCGTCATGGCGATGTCCTGCGTCTTCTTCTCCGCCGCTGGCCACGCCCACAGCCCCGTCAACCAGACCACATCCATCGCCGACGCCGGCCAGGGCCGCATGCTGATCGCCGCGCCCTACGGCCTGCTGCGCTCGGACGACAAGGGATTTACGGCCACTTGGATCTGCGACGAGGCGTTCGGCGGCACGCCCGATGACATCTTCAATCGCGAGGTACTCGCCTTCGCCGGCGGCGTGCTTGTCCGCGCCGGCGGCATCGTCGCGCGCACCGATGATGGCGGTTGCTCCTGGCAGCCGGTCGCCGCGTTGGCCAAGGCGCGAGTGCGCGACATGGACCTGGGCAAGACGGTGGCCTGGGCAACCGGGCCGGCGGATAAGGACAAGCCCAATGATGCGAGCCATGTCTGGCGGGCCGCGGGCAAGGGCGTCTGGCTCCCGGTGCACAAGGGCTCTGGCTTGGACCTCAGCGCGGTCGCTGGCGGAATCGACAGCGATCACCTGGCGCTCGTGGCCGGCACCGACAACAAAGGCGTTTCGTCGGCCCTGCGTACACTCGACGGTGGCAAGAACTGGCAGGCGGTGACCCTGCCGGACGGACTGTACAAAGTGCAGCCCATCCCCTTCGGGCCGTTGGCCGATGGCGCGGTGCTGATGCTTCGGGCGCACCAGGGAATGACCGGCGGATTGGTACGCAGCGTCGATGGCGGCAAGAACTGGTCCGTCTCCCTGGCCATGCCCGATGGGGTCGAGATCGACGCCACAACGTGGCTGGCACAGGCGGCCACGCCGACCCTTGTTGTGGCCAGCGCGTTGTCTGGCGTGCACCAGACCCAGAATGAAGGCGCCACGTTCGCCAAGTTGCCCAAGGGGCCGTTGATCGAGTGTCTGCACAGCGTTGGCGAGCGTTTGTGGGCCTGCACCGACAACTACATCGATGGCCACGCGTTGATGGTCAGCGATAACGGTGGCCAGAGCTGGAAGGGGCGTGTCTGCCTTCATCGTGTCACCGGCCCGCTGGCCTGCGGCCAGGTCGCGGCCATCTGCCAGCCGAAGATGGCGGAGTTGGTGACAAATACGGGCCGGGATCCGAGCCAGGAATGTGGCCCTGTGGCGCCCGGCGAAGATGGCGGCGCTGCTGGTGGCGAGGATGCGGGCTCGGCCCGGGGGGGCGCGGACGCGCCGGGGCAGGGCGACAGCGCCGCGGCCGATGTGGTGCCGGCCGACACGGCTGGACTCGACTCGGGCGGCACGGGGGTCAAGCCGACGGTCTTGCCACCTGACAATGGCGGCTGTCATTCCAGCCCTGGCGGCCAGCGGCGCGGAGGCACAGCTTGGGCGGTACTGCTGCTGGTCGTGGCCGCTGCAGGAATCCGGCGACGGTCGGCGCTCAGGCGGTGAGTCGAGCCGGCCTCAGCACCGGAACGTCCGCCTCGTCCAGCAGCGCCAGCGCCTGCCGCATCAGGTCGCGCTGCAGCGCCTCGTCATGCGCCCTCCCGAGCGTGAACCCGAGCGGGTAGGGCACCGACAACGCCCGCGGCGGCCGCACCCTGGCGGTGACCTCCGGCAACGCGGTCAACGAGGCCGTCGCGATGCCGGCGCGCTCCACAGCTGCCTGAATCAGACCCACGGTCTGATGGCAATAGGGTCACACCGGCACCAGCAGGGCCACGTCCACGCCGTCCGCCTGCAGCAAGCCGACCGCGTCGGGCAGCGTGTCGCGCAGCAGCCGTCCCGGCGCCGTGATCGAGCCCATGAACGACAGGTGCCGCGGCGCCACCTCGCCGATGACCCCCGCCTCGGCCAGCTCGTGCAGGCGATCCAGCGGCAGGGCGAGGTTGCGATCCTGGGCGATGCCGGCGTGGTCGAAGGCGTCCGAGCGATGGGTCTCCAGCAGGTCCGCGGTCGCCACGTCACGGTCGATGACGCGATACGACACGTCGCCGCCCCTGATGGACTCGTCAAAAGGCGCCTGGTCGGGCTGCACCAGGCCGCCGGTGGTGATCAGGGCGACCCGCGCCTGGTCCAGCGGGCGGGGCAGGGCGCTCGCCGGCACCGGGTTGATACGACGCCATGGATAGACCTTCATCAGCGCCCGGTACTTGAACGGCAGGTCGGCGATGCGGGCCATCAGCTGCCCCCCGTGACCGAGCGCAGGCCCTTGAGCAGGAGCAGGGTCCATGGCAGGCCGTGAAAGGCGAGGTCGAACCAGTCGATGGGTCGCTTCAGGGTGCCGGAAAAGAGCATCTGCAGCTTCTCGACGATGTGCGGCGGCGCAAATGGCGCCAGGCCCAACGTCAGGCAGGCGATGATCAGCAGGGTCCAGGGGAGTTTATCCAGCAGGTGCATGAGCGCGGCTCCGTGGGTTGGAGTCTATGCCAGGAGTGCTTTGGGGGGCGGAAGTGTTACGCCGCTGTCATCAACACCGCTGCCTTCCACGCTGCTGCCTTCCACGCTCCCGGGGCGGATGGTAGGTTCGGCGCCGGCCGACCTGGAGGACACCATGTCTGTACTGCCGCCTCAGCTGCCCCACGGCGAGCTCCGCGAGTTGCTGCCGGACGTCTTCATGGTCACCGGCGCCACGCGCCCGGTATTCGGCGGCCAACAGCTCGCCTTCAGCCGCAACATGACCGTCATCCGCCACGGCGAAGAGCTCACCCTGGTCAATACGCTGCGCCTGGATGAAGCCGGGCTGGCGCGCCTGGACGAGCTGGGGCGGGTGGTCAACGTGGTCAAGCTCGGCAGCTATCACGGTCGTGATGACGCCTTCTACATCGGCCGTTACGGCGCGAGAATGTGGGCGTTTGCGGGGATGCCCCACGAGCGCGGCGTGGTCACGGAGCGCGAGTTGCTGCCTGGGGGAGAGATGCCCTTCGAAGGGGCGACGGCGTTCGTATTCGAGACCTCATCGTCGGTCGAAGGATTGCTGTTGGCGGAGCGCCATGGCGGCGTGCTGATGTCTTGCGACAGCCTCCAGAACTGGGCCGATGGGGCCGATGAGTTCTTTGATGAAGCGACGGCGGCGTCCATGGCGCAGTTGGGGTTCTTTCGCAAGGCTGGTGTGGGGATTGGCTGGTTGAATATGTCGAAGCCGGAGGTTGTGGACTTTGTGCGGGTGAAGGAGCTGGGTTTTCGGCATCTGCTGAGTGCGCATGGGGCAGCGTTGTTGGATGAGGCGCACGCGGCGCTGAGCGCGACGTTCTCCGAGTTATTTGGGGTGTAGCGTGGGCGCTGTACCGGCCGGGTCCTCGCCGAGCAGGGTGCTGATCGCCGCGCTGCTCGTGGCATGGGTCCTGCCTGCCTCCGCCCACGCAGCGGACCGGCTGGACATCGACGGATGGCTGCGCAAACCCAACGTCCGGTTGCTCGCCGTGGACTTCTATTCGCTGGACTGCGGCCCCTGCGTGCGGGCGATGCCGGACTGGCGGCGCCTGGTCGACCGCTACGATCCCAAGGGGCTGCGGTTGTTGGTGGTGCGCAACGCCGATGATGGGCGGTGCCCATCTCTGCCATGGAAGCCCCACCGCGCCTTCTGCGACGACGAAGCTGGAACGCTGCAGAAGCGCTTCGGGGTGACCGGCTTTCCAGCGGCGTTCTTGTGGAACTGGCGCGGCGAGCTGCTGGTCCGCAACGGCGCCCACGTGGCCGAGGTGCGGGCGGCGGTTCAGAAGCATATGAAGAACGAGTCGCGGGCGCTGGTGCTCGCGGGTCGCGGCGCCAGGGCTGCGCTGATCCCGCAGGTGCGCGACGAGCTGCGCCGGGCGGGTAAGTTCGACGTGCTGGCGGGCCCGGAAGACGGGCCGCTCTTCGACAAATTGCGAAAGAAGTATAGCGGCTTGAAGTACGCCGGCAGCGACGGCCGATGCGACCGGCTCGGCCAGGCCCTGCCGGCCAACGCGGTCATCAAGGTCCAGGTGCATGGGGGCCGACAGCGATCGCTGACGTTGGAGATGGCCTCCCTGCGAGGCACTTGCCTGGGCGCCGGCAAAGCTCCGTGGTACCCCAACCGGCCGGGGAGGAGCGTCGCAGAGGCGGTCTCGGATCTGCTCGACCGTCTTCGTTTGCCAGAGTTGCAGTGGCCGGTTGGCCGGGCGGCCAGCGCCGCGCCGGTCAAGGAACGAGAGCGCCGCGACCGTGGCATGGCGGACTGGACTCCGGGCGCGGCAGATCTGGCCTTGGTGTCCTTTCAGTCCACGCCGGCGGGCGCCATGGTCATGGTGGATGGCAAGGCTGCGTGCCAGACCCCGTGCAGCAAGGCGGTGCCCGCAGGCTCCCATCGGGTGGCGATGCACCTGCCCCAGTACGCAGCCCGTGAACGCACGGTACGCTTCGTGGACAAGCAGCGGGTGCGGTGGCGGCTGGAACCGGAGTTCGCGCTCGTCAGCGTGCGCACCAGACCCGAGGGCGTGCCCATCAAGCTGGATGGCAAGCTGATCACGGCTCATGACCGGCATCGAGTCTCTGCCGGGGCGCACGTCATCGAGGCGGGAGACAGCTGCCACGCGTCACATAACAAGACGGTTGTGTTCAAGCGTGGAGAGAGACGGGAAGTGGTGCTGCGCCCGGCGCAGCGACCCGCGGCAGTGCTGGTGGCAGCACGCGCGGCCCACGGAGACGTTCGGGCGAGCGTGTACGTCGATGGGCGAAAAGTGGGAACCACTTTCAATACCTTGAAGGTGCCGATGTGCAGCCGGATTCTGGAAGTGCGCCACCCGGCGCACGGTCGCGTTCGCAAGGCCTTGTCGCTGCGCGAACGCAAGCTCACGCGCATTGACCTGCGCTTCCCGGTGGCCGCCAGGAAGGCGCGAGTGCCAGTGCGTCGCACGCCTGTCCGACGCGCGCCACCTCGCAGTAAGCGCAAGGACGCTTCGTCGTGGCGCAATCCGGATACCTGGGACGAGAATCAAAAGAACGAGGACTCGGGGCCGTCGTACTGGGACATGCCCGCTTGGTGGGGCACTTTCGTGTTGCGGCTGGAGTATGGAAGCGGGGGATTCGGCACCAGGCCGGAAACCGACGGCCTCGGCGACCCAAAGTCTGATTCGCTCAACTTCCAGAGCAATACCTTGTCTTTCGAGATCTGGCGAAGCTTTGCGTTTATCCCCACAGACGGGCCGATCACCATCGGCGGGACCACGTGCGGATTCCAGGTCGTGTCACCCCTGAACGACCCTGCCGCAGACGTCGGCACGGTGGGCTCGATGTTTGCCGGGTTGCCCATCGGCGTTGCAGTACGCCTCAGTCGTCTGGTTGTCTATGCCGAATACAGTTGGCTGACGCATCTGGCCATGGGGACGCCCTTGACGGGCGTTGGCGCCATCCTGGTGCTGGGCGGCCATGACTACAAACGCGGCCTGCCCTTTTTAGTGCCGGCATTGTCCGCCCGCTGCACCTGGGCAAGCGCTCGCACCCAGGAACCCTACAACCGGGACCCCTACGACATACTGGGTAGCGGCTTTTGCGGTGTTGGCCTGCTGTGGGGTGGCGGACTGTTCTCGAATCGATAGCGTCGTCGCTGGCAGCCGCACCAAACGCTCGCCGCCGTCGCCTTGCCGCCGCGCGTGCGCCAGACTTCACGAATCGGCAACTGGAGCGCGTCTTGTCTCGGCAGCCCCCTGCCCCAACACCCCCACAATCTGCCCATCGTCCACCACCACCAGCCGGTAGCCTTCAGCCATTCTCGCCGCGACCTCATCGCCCAGGTCTTCCGGGCGCAACACGACCACTTTCGCCGCCCCACCCGGCCCATCCAGCGCCCGCTGCCACCGCGGATCGTGCACCGGCACGCCCGCTCGACTGCGTTGCACAGGTCGGGGCGCCACCTCGCGGATGACCCGCCGCGTGATGCGTTCCAGCTTCTCCACCGGCAACGCCTCCACCGACAGCGCCCACGGCTCTCCGTCGATGCCGCCGCCTTCGGCCAGCCAGCGGCGGGTGCGGGCGTCGTCCTTCAGCGGCAGCCGACCAGCGGCGAGTTGGCGCCTCGTGAAGTGCTCCGGCCCCAGGACCAGGTGCAGCTCCAGCGGCCCCAGGTCGAACGATTGCAGCTGGTCGGCGAAGGTCTGCGCGATCAGGCGCCCGGCCGGGTCATGGTCGACGATGCCCACCAGGTGAATCGTCTTTCGACGACTGAATCCGGCCAGGTCCACGGCCGCGCGCACCTGCCTGGCGGTGAACTCCGAAGTGCACGCTGACGGCATGCCACCAAGGGCCAGGAACGACACCCCAAGGCGCTTGTGCAGGCGAAGCAGCAGCCGGATCTGGCCCGCCTTCTCGGCGAAGAGCAGCACCTGCGGCCGGGCGATGCCGATGCCGCGGTTGCGCCAGTTCTCATCGGTGAAGCCGAAGTCTGCGTAGTCGAACAGCCGCAGCCCCTCGATGAGCTCTGCGAGCAGTCGACTCGTCGCCCGAGCGGGCGCCTTGCGTTGGCGGTGCCTGACGGGGATGCGCGACCAGGCCGGCTTGACGTGGCGGTACCAGAAGGTGCGCACGTTGCCCTGGATTTCGGGCTCCCGCCCGGCGCGGATGTTCTGCCAGACCTGGTAGATGATGTTCTTGATGAGCCGGGCGGTGACCACCTTGCCGGTGTCGCGCGAGCCGAAGTGGGTGATGAGTTCTTCGGCGGACATGGTGCGGATGTCGGCGTCGTGGTGGTGGATGCCGGCGTCTTGGAGGAGGGTGATTTGTACATGGTTTTGCATGTTGAAATTATAGGTGATTTTCCGAATCAATCAACAAAACCGTGATACCGAAAAGTCCACTAGTGGAGTTTTTGTGGTGAATGGGGCCTGGTTTCTCGAAAGGCGGACAGAGTGAGCTGGCCATGAGGCCACGATGACCCTCTTTGGGATCAATCGCGGCAGGGCTTCGCCAGGCTCTCGAGAATCGATTC
>CAYTLW010000057.1:0-45726 GCA_964438735.1 uncultured Enterobacteriaceae bacterium
TGCTGCCAGCCGGCGCCTTGGGCACGCACTGCTTGCCCTTGATCTTCTCGACGCTGCTGACCGCCTTGCACTCGAAGCCGGGCTTGCACTCGGCGTCCAGCTCGCAAGCGACACCGCAGAAGGCGCCGCCAGCGCCGTGCACCACGCAGAGGGAGTCGGACAGGCCCAGGCTCTTGCAGGCCTTGGACTCGGTGCAGGGGTCGCACATGCGGCCGTACTTGGGCACGCAGATGGTCGTCACGTCGCCGCCCTGGGATTCGACGGTCGCGCACTTGAAGTTCACTTCATCCGAGCACGAGGTGATGCAGGTCTCGGCGCAGCGTTTGCCTGCTGGCGTGTCGATGCACTGGCCGTTGTCGCAATCACCGTTGACCTCGCATTCGCACTGCGGTCCGCCGGGGCAGTCCAGCGGCAGGGGGCCGATGTCGGTCTTGTCGCCAGTATCGGTGGGGCCGCTGTCGACCGGTTGTTCGGCGTCGTCGGGCGTATCGGTATCCGGCGGCGTGCCGTCGTCCGGCAACGTGCCTTCGTCGGGGGCCTCGGTCGCGTCGATCGTGGGATCGACACCGGTGTCGCCGAAGTCAACCTGGCTGTCGACAACCGTGTCGGCGCTGGCGCCGGAGGCACCATCGTCGTCTACCGGGTCGCCGCAGGCCCATGCGGTGGCAGCCAGCAAGGCCAGCAGCCACCCTGCACGGGGCATGAAAGGCGGGCTCTCTGTCACGGGTTGCTCCTGTGGGGGGCTGTGTCAGAACCGGAGTGTAGCGATTCCGGCGCCATCGTACCACAAACCATCAGCGGGCCAGGATCCAGCCGAAATCGGCCTTGAGGTTCTTGTTGCCCAGATCGCCGCCGCAGCCGGCGCCGTTTCCGACGGCGGTATTGGCGTCCAACCCGCACACATTGCCCGCCCCGCCGAAGCCGATACGCGAGTCCGGCGAACCGCAGTTGTTCTGCTCGTTGGAGATGATGCCGATGCGTACCGCCGCCCAGGGCAGCTTGACCAGGTTGTTGAAGCCCTCGCGGTTGCAGTTCGCCTGCAGGCTGCCGCCCTTGAGCAACCCCTTCCAGGCCGTACGTCCGACGGGCTTGGCCAGGGGCACGTATTTGCCGGTCTTCATGATGGCGAGCAACGAGGTGGCCTTGTGCTGCAGCTTCAGCCATCGACTCTCCTTGCCCAGGCGCATACCCAGGCGCAGTTCGTCGAAGGGCAGGGTGGCGAAGGAAGCCAGCTTGGCCTGGTTGTCGTCGAAGTCGGGCTTGTCGGCGTTCAATGTCGTGGCGTTGGTCCACAAGGCGGCGCTGTAGACGAACGCGTTGGACTTGCCGTTGATCTTGGCCAGCAACGTCCAGCCGCCGCCGTCGGAGACCATGTCGCACCAGGCGCGGAACTTGGCCACACCCTTGCCGGCGCCATCGGGGTCCAACCAGTAGACGCCAGAGGGCGGATTGGTCAGCGAATCGAGGATCTGCTTGCAGGATGCCGCCGGGTTGATGTCGCTGCCGATGGAGCACGCGCCGGCCATGCAAATGCCGCCGACGCCACATTTGCTGCCGTCCTTGACCGGTGGATGCTGACAGCCGGTATCCGCTGCGCAGCTATCTGTTGTGCAGGGATTGTCATCCTTGCAGTCGACGGGTTGCCCCAGGCATTTGCCCTTGTCGCAGGCGTCGCCCGACGTGCACTTGCTGCCGTCATCGCAGGGCACCACAGGGTGGATGGTCTGGCAGCCCTTGGCGCTGTCGCAGTAGTCGATGGTGCAGGCGTTGTCATCGCCGCAGTCGACCTTCTTGCCGGCACAACTGCCGCCCCCGCAGCCATCCTTTGCAGTGCACGCGTTGCCGTCGTCACAGGGCGCCTGGTTGACGGTAGCGGTGCAGCCGGTGGCCGGATCGCAGGCGTCGTCGGTGCAGGCATTTCCATCGTCGCAGGGCAGCTTCTTGCCCGGTTTGCAGGCGCCGCCAGCGCAGAGGTCCCCAGCGGTGCAGACGCTGCCATCATCGCAGGGCAGCGAGTTGGCCGCGTTGCCGCAGCCCTTGATCGCGTCGCAAGCGTCGGTGGTGCACGCATTGCCGTCATCGCATGAGGTCGCGGCGCCGGGCAGGCAGACGCCCTCGGCACAGAGATCGTCGCCGGTGCACACGTTGCCATCGCTGCACTTGGCGGTGTTGGCCACGCTCTGGCAGCCCTTCTTGGCATCGCAGGGATCGTCGGTGCAGACGTTGCCATCATTGCAGGTCATCTTCACACCGGACTTGCAGGCCCCCGCAGCGCAAGCGTCGCTATCGGTGCAGGCGTCGCCGTCATCGCAGGGCAATGTGTTGGCCGGATGCTGGCAGCCGGTGGCCGGATCACAGCCGTCGGAGGTACAGGCGTTGCCGTCATCACATTTGAGCGCTGGACCCGGCGCACAGGTGCCCTTCTTGCAAGTGTCGGACTTGGTGCAGGCGTTGTTGTCGTCGCAGGGTTTGGCGTTGGCCACGTGGCTGCATCCCTTCTTGGCGTCGCACGCATCGTCGGTGCATGGGTTGGCGTCGTTGCACAGCACCGCCGTACCCGGCACGCATTTGCTCGCGGCGCAGCTGTCGCCGGTCGTGCACGCATCGCCGTCGTCACAGGGCAGCTTGTTGGCCAGGTGGACACAGCCCTTGGCCGGATCGCAGGCATCGGCGGTGCACAGCTGGCCGTCGTCGCAGTCCTTGGCCTTGCCTGGAGCGCACGCGCCGGCGCTGCAAAGGTCCGTTTCGGTGCACACATTGCTGTCTGAGCAGGGTGCGCTGTTGGTCGTGGACAGGCATCCCGTCTTGTTGTTGCAGCCGTCGTTGGTGCAGGGGTTGCCGTCGTTGCAGATCGCCGCCTTGCCGGCGGCACAGGCGCCGCTGGCGCAGGCGTCGTCCAGCGTGCAGGCGTCGCCATCGTCGCAGGGAGAGACATTGGGCGTGTTCACGCAGCCGCTCTGGGCGTTGCACGAGTCCGATGTGCAGGGGTTGTTGTCGTCACAACTGGTCGCCTTGCCCGGCAGACAGATGCCGTCGGCGCACTGGTCGGCGCCCGTGCAGGCGTTGCCGTCGTCGCAGGGCTTGTCCGTCGGCAGGTGTACACATCCGCCGCTGACCTGGCTGTCGCAGAAGTCGTTGGTGCAGGGGTTGCCGTCGCCGCAGGGCAGCTGAAGCCCGGGCGCGCAGGCGCCGCCCTTGCAGACGTCGCTGGAGGTGCAGGGATCGCCGTCGTCGCAGGCCCCGGCCGACGGCTTGGTGGCGCAACCGCTCGCCGGATCGCAGTGATCGAAGGTGCAGCTGTTTCCGTCATCGCAAACGGTCGACGCGCCCGGCAAGCAGAGGCCGCCTTTGCAGGACTCGGCGCTGGTGCAGGCGTCGTCATCGTCGCAGTCCAGCCCATCGGACGCCGGGCCGTGGCCGCAGACACCGCCGATGCAGGTGGCGATCCGACAGGCCTGCTTGGCGGGTGGGCAATCGGCTGCTGCGACACAAGGCGGCGGCCCCCCACCATCTTTGGCGACGTCTCCGCCGCCGTTGCTGTCATCGCTTCCGGTCGCGTCGATAGAGCCCGTGTCGGCCACGCCGCCATCGATGGCGACCGCCGTGTCTTTGGCTGCACCGTCCAGGACTCCGCCGTCCAATCCGCCGGCGTCCAGCGCCTTGTCGGGCCCGATCACCGCCTGGTCTTCGCCACAGGCCACCACGAGCACGACCAGCGCGATCAGACACGTCAGATTGGGGAGGTACCTGTTCATCTTCCCTGATCGTGGGTTGTGGTCGAGCGCCTGTCGACGATAGCGGCAGCGTCCCCAGGCTGTCGAATGAGGTTGCATGTAGGTCAGCCCAGCAACGCATCCACAGCGGTCGCGGCGGTGAGATCCCGGGCGACCCAGTGACCGATCTTCGGGCACAGGATCCAGCGCACCTGGTCTCCCCGTCGCTTCTTGTCGAACCCGATGGCCTCGATCAACGCCGCTCGGCCCATATCGGCCGGGATCGTGCGCGGCAGTCCGAAGCTCTGCAGCAGGGTACAGATACGGTCGACAGGCTCCTTATCGGACACGCCCAGGTCGGCACCCAGGCGCGCCGCCGCGACCATGCCGATGGCTACCGCCTCGCCGTGACGATGCCGTTCGTAGGCGCCCAGCTTCTCGATCGCGTGACCGACGGTGTGGCCGAAATTGAGTACCTGCCGGAGCCCAGCCTCTCGTTCGTCGGCGACCACGACCTCGGCCTTCAACTCGCAACACCGGGCGACCACCTCTGTCAGCAGCGCTGGTGAACGGGCGATCAAAGAAACCGCCTGCCGACCCAGCAGATCGAAGAGGGGCGCGTCCAGCGAGGCGCCATACTTGATCACCTCGCCCAATCCGGCCCGATAGTCGCGCTCATCCAGGGTGCCCAGTACCTCGGGATCGGCGATCACCGCCGCGGGCTGGTGGAAGGCGCCGACCAGGTTCTTGCCCTGGGCGCGGTTGAAGCCCGTCTTGCCACCTACCGACGAATCCACCTGGGCCAACAGGGTGGTCGGCACCATGACCAGCCGGACCCCGCGCAGCAGGCTCGCCGCTGCGAATCCGGCCAGATCGCCGACCACGCCCCCGCCGAAGGCCACCACAACAAGTGAGCGATCGGCGCCCATATCCAGCGCAGCGTCCCAGATCCGGGCGACCTGCTCGATGGATTTGTGGGTCTCCCCTTGCGGCAGGAGCAACCACCGCGGTTCGGGCCAGCCGGTATCCGCCAGCGTCGCGAGAGAGGCACGCAACGAGGCGCCCCAGGCCGCCTCCACGCGCTCGTCGCTGACCACCAGCAGCGGGCCAGGTCGTCCCAAGGCGTCGACGATCGAGCCCACGCGGGTCAGCGCACCGCTGCCGACCGTCACCTCATATCGGCGCTGCCCGAGCTCGACGGCGACCTGGCGCTGCATCTGTTCACCTCCCCGGCCGATCGGCATCGACTTCGCCCACCACTGTACCCCATCGCGGCCCCGGTCGCCGACCGCGCCCGACTTGACGGCGCCCCCGGGAAGGTCTACTACGGCAATGTACCAGAACGCTAGTGTACTGGTATGTCGAAACACTACGTCCGGCAAACAGGACGCCGAATCTAAGCACTCCGTCCGTGAATCCAAGGAGTTCGGCTATGCCCGCGCCCAAGCTGCCCAACGATCTACTGGCGGTGATTGCCCACCTGGAGCGTCCCGCCGAACTTCAGCGCCTCTTCGAAGACCTGTTCACGCCGGCCGAGCTGGACGCCGTCTGCGAACGTTGGGCGATCGTCAATCGCCTCGCAGCGGGCGAGAGCCAGCGCCACATCCGCGACGCCGTGGGGGCTTCGGTATCCACCGTCAGCCGCGGAAGCCGGCAGTTGAAGTATGGCTCGGGTGGTTTCGCCTTGGCCTTCGAACGGCTGGCGGCGATGGCCGGAGAGTCCACATCGGACGGGGGAGCGGACGCATGAGGTGCCGCCCGACATTGGCGGAGATGGTCGCCTACGAGGGCTCGGCCAGCCACGCCGTCGTCAGTGTGTCGTTGTTGGCGGATACCGAGACGCCCATCTCGGCGTTTTGGAAGCTGCGCGCGGGTCGATCGGGCTCGGCCTTGCTGGAGAGCGTCGAGGGCGGCGAGCTCATGGGCCGCTATTCCTTCATGGTCTGCGGCATCGATGAACGTTTCGAGTTTCGCGATGGCCAGGGCACGCTGGGCACGACAGAGCAGGGCAGGACCGTTCTCGTGGTCGACCCCCTCGATCGGGTGCGCGATCGGCTGCGCGGCTGGCAGGCCTGGTCGCCGGTGGAGTTGCCCCGTTTTCATGGTGGCGCCATCGGCTACCTGGGCTTCGACTGCGTGCGCAGCTTCGAGACCCTGCCCCTGCCAGAGGCCGACCCGCTGGGTCTGCCCGAGGGCATCATGCTCTTCGCCGACGAGGTCTTTGCGTACGATCACCTCGCCCATCGATTGATCGGCATGGTGCACGCGCCCCTGGACGGCGACCGTGTAGCAGCCTGGGAGCGGGCCAGGCAGCGGCTGGAAGAGGCGGTCGAGCGCCTTCACAGTGGCGGTGGACCCGCTGCCCGACCCTGGCTCCTGGACGCTGACGCCACCCACGTCACCGGAGAATTGCCCGCCTTGCCCACGCGCGCCAATCGCAGCGCGGCCGACATGGAGGCGGCGGTGGCCAGCGCGCAGGAAGCCATCGTCGCTGGCGAGATCTTCCAGGTGGTCATCAGCCAACGCCTCAGCGTGCAGGCGCAGGTCGCGCCCATGTCCGTCTACCGGGCCCTGCGCGCGCTGAACCCGTCGCCCTATATGTTCTTTTTCGACTTCGGCAAGTTCTCCATCGTCGGCGCCTCGCCCGAAGTCCTGGTGCGCCTCGACGGCGGCGAACTGCTGGTCCGACCGATCGCCGGCACGCGGCGGCGCGGCGGCGATCCGGCCGAGGACGAGGCCCTGGCACGAGATCTCCTGTCGGACGAAAAGGAGCTGGCGGAACATCGCATGCTGGTCGACCTGGGGCGCAACGACGTCGGGCGCGTGGCCGCCATCGGCTCCGTGCGGGTCGAGCGGCCGCTGCATATCGAGCGCTATTCGCACGTGATGCATATGGTCACCGATGTGCGCGGCACCCTGGCCGAAGGGCTGGATTGCTACGACGTCTTCCGCGCCTGCTTCCCTGCAGGCACCGTCTCCGGCGCGCCAAAAATCCGCGCCTGCGAGCTGCTGGCGGAGCTGGAACCGGAGCGTCGCGGAGTCTACGCCGGCGCCATCGGCTACTTCGGCGTCGGCGGCGACATGGACACCTGCATCGCCATCCGCAGCCTTGTCATCGAGGACGACGCCGTGCACGCCCAGGCAGGGGCGGGTGTGGTCTACGATTCGGTGCCGGCCAAGGAGCATCGCGAGTGCCTGGACAAAGCGGCTGCCGGCCTGCGCGCCGTGCAGCTCGCCCTGGCCCTGGAGGGCGCGCCGTGAACGTCCTCCTGCTCGATAACTACGACTCCTTCACCCACAACCTCTACCAGCGGATCGGCGAGCTGGGCGCCGCCGTGGAGGTGGTGCGCAACGACGCCATCGACGTGGCGGGTGTCGAAGCCATGGCCCCCGATCGCATCGTCATCTCGCCGGGGCCCGGACGCCCGGAGCGAGCCCGTGACTTCGGCATCTGCGCTGACGTGATAGCCAGCTTCTCGGGTCGCGTGCCCCTGTTGGGCATCTGCCTGGGCCACCAGGGCATCGTGCACGGCCTCGGCGGACGGGTCGTGTCGGCGCCCGAGATCGTGCATGGCAAGGCGAGCCCCATCCAACACGATGGCGTGGGCCTGTTCGGCGGCCTGGCCCAGGACATCGAGGTGATGCGCTACCACTCCTTGATGGCCGAGCGGCAAAGCCTGCCTGCGTCGCTGCAGATCAGCGCGCAGACCGCAGACGGACTCGTCATGGCCGTGCGCCACCGGAAGTGGCCCCTCTTCGGCCTGCAGTTTCATCCCGAGAGCATCGGCACGCCGGACGGCAGCAGACTCCTGGGCAACTTCCTGACCATGGATGGAGGCCTGTGATGGAAGGACTGTATCGCCGAGCCATGTCTGCCGTGCTCGACGGCGTGGACCTGAGCCGGGAGGAGGCCGGGGGGCTGATGCAGGCCCTGATGACCGGCGAGTTGGGCGAGGTGCGCGCCGCGGCGTTGTTGACCGCGTTGGCGGCCAAAGGCGAAGCGGCGAGCGAGATCGCAGGCATGGCCGAGGTCATGCGACAGCACGCCACGCCGCTGCCCGGCGCCGATGATGGAGTGGATACCTGCGGCACCGGTGGAAGCGGCCTGGACACGGCGAATACCTCGACCATGTCCGCCTTCGTGCTCGCTGCGGCCGGCGCGCGGGTGGTCAAACATGGCAATCGCTCGGCGTCGGGACGCTGCGGCAGCATGGACGTGCTGGAACGCCTCGGTGGGCGCATTGACCTGAACCCCGAAGCGGCCGGTCGTGTATTGCAGAAGGTGGGGGTCACGGCGCTATTCGCGCCGATCTACCACCCCGCCATGCGCCACGTGGTGCCGGTCCGTCGGACCCTGGGATTCCGCACCGTCTTCAACTTCCTGGGCCCGCTATGCAATCCCGCCGCCGTGCGCAGGCAGGTGGTCGGCGTCTGCGAGCCAGAGCGGGCCGCCACCATGGCTCAGGCGCTGGCCGCCCTGGGCACCGAGCGGGCGCTGGTGGTGCACGGCATGGATGGCCTGGACGAGCTGAGCCTGTGCGCCCCCAGCCGAATCTGGGTCGTGCGCAACGGCGCGGTGACCGAGCAGCGATTCGAACCGGCCGAGTTGGGCTTGGAATCCGTGCCTTTCGCCGATATCGCCGGTGGCGAGGCCGAACGCAACGCGGCCCTGTTCGAGGCCGTGCTCAGCGGACAGGAGCGCGGTCCCCACGCGCGTCACCTGCAATTGAACGCTGGCGCTGCGCTGCTGGTCGCCGGCCTCGTCGACGATCTGGCCGCCGGTTATGGCCTCGCCGCCCAGCTGCTCGCCGATGGCGCTCCCTGGCGGCGCTTCCAGGCCTGGAAAGAGGCCACCTGGCAGGCGGAGGCGGCCGAGTGAACGCGCCCCTGCCCCTGCGCCCGCTGGAGGGTGTCCTGGCCCGGATCGTCGCCCGCAAGCGCGCCGACCTGCCGGCACTCATGGCGGGCCCCGAGCCGCCGAGCACGGACGCCCAATCGCCGCCGACGCGCGACTTTGTGGCCGCGTTGCGGGCCCCCGGCATGGCCTTGATCGCCGAGGTCAAGCCGCGCTCGCCGTCCCGTGGCGACCTGCTGGGCGATCGCGATCCCATGACCCTGGCGCGGGCTTATGCGCCGAGCGCCGCGGCCATCTCTGTCCTCTGCGATGCCCCCTTCTTCGGCGGCAGCCTGGCCCTGCTGGCCCGGGTCCGCGCCGCTGTGCCGCAACCGGTGCTCTGCAAGGACTTCATCATCGACCCGCGCCAGCTGCACCGGGCGCGAGCCGCAGGCGCCGACGCGGTCCTGCTGATGGCCTCGCTGCTGCCGCCGGCCAGCCTGGTCACCTTGCTCGACCTGGCCACCGAGCTGGGGCTGGCGGCCCTGGTGGAGGTGCACGACGCGGCCGAGTTGGCCGACGTCCTGGCCACGGACGCTACCGTGATCGGCATCAACAGCCGCGACCTGCGCACTCTGCAGATCGACCTTGGTCGCATGGCGCAGCTTGCTGCACAGGTCCCGGAGGGCCGCGTGGTGATCGGCGAGAGCGGCGTGCAGACCGCCGCTGATGTCGCGGCGCTGTCGGGGCGCGTGCATGGACTGCTGATCGGCTCGGCCCTGGCCGCCGACCCGGAACCCGCTTCACGACTGGCCACCCTGGGCTGGCCGGCCGGGTGCGGCGGGCGCTGGCAGGGGGCGTTATGCGGGTGAAGATCTGCGGCCTGCGGGATCAGGACGGAGCGCGTGCCTGCGTCGCTGCCGGGGTGGACCTGGTGGGCCTGAACTTCGTGCCCTCCAGCAGGCGCTGTATTACGGAGACCCTGGCTGCCGAGCTGTTGCCCGTCCTGGGCGGCGTCGAGGCCGTTGGCGTCTTCGCCGATCAGCCGGTGGGCGAGGTCCTTGAGCTGAGTCGACGTCTGGGTTTGCGCACGGTGCAATTGCACGGCGGCGAGTCACCGGCGGATTGCGCCGCAGTGGCCGAGCATCTTGACGTGGTGAAGGCCGTCGATCTCAGGCAGGTCGAGCAGCCGGGCCTGCTGGACGCCCTGGCGCCCCATGTCAGCGCCCTGCTGGTGGATGGGCGCCGGCCCGGCAGTGGCCAGGCCTGGGATTGGGTCGCTTTGCGTCGCCATTGTCGGCCCGCCGGTCGGCTCGCCGGAGTGCCCCTGTGGCTGGCCGGCGGTCTGGACGAGGGCAACGTGGGTGAGGCCATCGCGGCGCTCCAGCCGGCGGTGGTCGACACCGCCTCCGGTGTCGAGGAGCGGGGCACCTGGTCGACGGCTCGGGTCGTCGCGTTCTGTCGGCAGGCCCGCGCGGCCGCCGACGCGCTGGAGGCGCCATGAAGCTGGACGGTCGATTCGGTCCCTACGGCGGGATATTTGTCTCGGAGTTGCTCGTGCCGGCGTTGGAGGAGCTGGAGACCGCGTGGCTCGACCTGCGCGCCGACGTTGGCTTCCTTGCCGAGCTGGGCGACCTGCTGCGCGACTACGCCGGACGGCCCACGGCGCTGTATCGCTCGGAGGCTTTGAGTCGGGCCATGGGCTGCCAGACCTGGCTCAAGCGCGAAGACCTGCTGCATGGCGGCGCACACAAGACCAACAATACGCTCGGCCAGGGCCTGCTGGCGCGGCGCATGGGACGCACCCGCCTGATCGCCGAGACCGGCGCCGGCCAGCATGGCACCGCGACGGCCATGGCGGGCGCCCTGCTCGGCTTGCAGGTTCGCATTTTCATGGGTGCCAAGGACGTGGCCCGCCAGCAGCCGAACGTGCGTCGCATGGCGCTCTTCGGCGCCGAGGTCACGCCGGTAGAGGGGGGCAGCCGCAGCCTGAAGGACGCCATCAACGAGACCCTGCGCTACTGGACCGAGACCATCGCCGACAGCTTCTACGTCTTCGGCACCGTGGCCGGACCCCACCCCTACCCGAGCATCGTGCGCGACTTCCAGCGGGTGATCGGCGAGGAGATCAGGGCCCAGCTTCAGGATCGTTGCGGGCGCCTGCCCAGCGCCGTGATCGCCTGCGTCGGCGGCGGCAGCAACGCCATCGGCGCCTTCGCGGACTTCATCGATGACGAATCTGTGCGCCTGGTCGGCGTTGAACCAGCCGGGCGGGGCCTGGAGACCGGCCAGCATGGCGCCACCCTGGGCGCGGGTCGGCCGGGTTGTCTGCACGGCTCACTCAGTTACGTACTGCAGGATGCGCACGGCCAGATCCACGAGGCCCACAGCGTCTCGGCGGGTCTGGACTACCCGGGAGTCGGGCCAGAACACGCCTGGTTGAAGGAGCGTGGCCGGGCCGAGTACGTCTCGGCGACTGACGCCGAGGCCCTGGACGCTTTCGCCTGGCTGTGCCGCAACGAGGGCATCCTGCCGGCGCTGGAGTCGGCCCACGCCATCGCCGCTGCCCTGCGCATGGCGGGTCAGTGGCGGGCCGACGATGTGGTCGTCATCAATCTGTCCGGTCGCGGCGACAAGGATCTCGAGCACGCCCTGGCAGCCATGGCCGAGCAGGGGGTCGCATGAGTCGGATCCGCGCCGTCGTCGAGCGCCTTGTGGCCCGTGACGAGATCGCCTTCGTGCCCTTCGTGGTCCTGGGCGACCCGGACCTGGCCACCTCCCTGGCGCTCATCGAGGCCCTGGTGGAGGCCGGCGCCGATGCGCTCGAGCTGGGACTGCCATTTTCCGACCCGCCGGCGGACGGTCCGGTGGTCCAGGCGGCTGACCTGCGGGCCCTGGCAGCGGGCACCACGCCACCAGCGGCGATGGAGCTGCTCGACGAGGTGCGGGCGCGCTGGGACATCCCCGTCTCGTTGCTCATCTACTACAACCTGGCCCTGCAATACGGGCTGGATGCCTTCTATAAGCGCGCCGCAAAGGCGGGGGTAGACGCGATCCTGATCGCCGATGTGCCACTGGAAGAGGCGGCGCCGGCGCTGGCCGCGGCACGAACCCATGGCGTCGCGCCCGTGTTCATCGCCAGCGAATTGAGCACCACCGAGAGACTGACTCGGCTCGCTGAAGTGGCCCAGGGCTACGTCTACACCGTCGCCAGGGTCGGCATCACGGGCGAGCAACGCCGGGTGGGGGGCGCCCTGGCCGCAACGCTGAAGCGACTGCGCCAGGCGACCGATCTGCCCGCCCTGGTGGGTTTCGGCATCGCGGCGCCGGAGCACGTGCGCGCGGTGCGTGCCGCGGGCGCCGACGGCGTCATTTGCGGCAGCGCCATCGTCCGGCGCATCGCCGACAACCTGGGCGATCGGGGCCGGATGATCGAAGAAGTACGCGTCTTTGCCGAGACCATGAAGGCGGCCACCCGACCGTCATGAGAGAGTTCGGCGCCCCTGGAGGGCGTCCTGGAGGCGGGAGATGTTGATCGTCATGCGGGCCGACGCGGCCCAGAGCCAGGTAGCTGCCGTCTGCGGTGTCATCGAGGCCATGGGCTTCGAGGCCCGACCCATGCCCGGCGACCAGCGCACAGCCATCGGCCTGGTGGGCAACGACCGCAGCGTCGACGACTCGCGGATCCGCGGCATGCCGGGGGTGCACGACGTGATCCACGTCTCAGCGCCCTACAAGCAGGTCAGTCGCGAGTGGCGCGCCGAACCGACCATCATCGAGCTGGCCAACGGCGCCTGCATCGGTAGCCGTGGCGTGGCCATCATGGGCGGGCCCTGTGCGGTGGAGTCCGAGGAACAGTTGATGGCCGCTGCCAGGACCGTCGCCGAGGCCGGCGGCGTGGTGCTGCGCGGCGGCGCCTTCAAGCCGCGCAGTTCACCCTACTCGTTTCAGGGCCTGGGCGAGGAGGGCCTGCAGATCCTCGCCAAGGCGCGTGAGCGTTTCGGACTGGCCGTGATCACCGAGGCCATCGACAGTGACAGCGCCGACCTGGTCGCCCGCTACGCCGACATCATCCAGGTGGGTGCGCGCAACATGCAGAACTTCACTCTGCTCAAACACGTGGGGCGGACGGGCAAGCCGGTGATGCTCAAGCGCGGCATGTCAGCCACCATCAAGGAGTGGCTGCTGGCCGCGGAGTACATCGTCAGCGAGGGCAACTCTCAGGTCATCCTCTGCGAGCGCGGCATTCGTTCCTTCGATGACAGCACCCGCAATGTCATGGATGTGGCGGCGATCGCCATCGCGCGCACCCTGACCCACCTGCCCATCATCGCCGATCCTTCCCACGCCACGGGACGGCGTGACCTGATCACGCCGGTGGGCCTGGCAGCCATCGCCGCCGGTGCCGACGGGCTGATCGTCGAGACCCACCCCAACCCCAACGAAGCCCTGTCGGACGGCCCGCAATCCCTGCCGCCGGAGCAATTCCACCACATGGTGCGCGCTGCCGGCGCCGTCGCGGCGACGCTGGATCGGCCGTTGCTGGCGTTGTAGGTTGACCCTCGGGCAAGTCAGCCGAGGTGGTCGTGCGAAGAGGGCCGGAGAGCGACGACGGTTCCCGCCATGCCCGTTGCGCGCTTGTGGTCGCTTTTGTGGCCACGGCGCTGATCGCCCTGCCCGCCCGCGCCTGGCAGCAGTACAGCACCTCGCAGGGCGAGCCCATGCGCTGGTCGAAGCGGGCGCTGGCGCAGGGCATTCCCTACAGCATCGACGAGCGCGGCCTGCCAGAGGGCCAGCCGCTCTTGCCGCAATTCGAAGCAGCGGTGCAGGCGGCCTTCAACGCTTGGCAGCAAGTGTCCTGCGAGCCCTGCGACCTGGGCGAGGTGGCGACCTTGTGCCAGGACCAACTGTGCGGACCGCGGCCGTTGGGCGTGACTTTCAACTACCTGGGACTCCGGCCGCCCCAGGGGCTCGGCCTGAATTGCCTGCTGTGGGGCGACGGTGGACGCTGCACGGACGCCGAGCCCAACGGCAACCAGGTGCTGGTGGTCGACGAGCCCGACCGCTGGCCTTTCAGCCACATGGTGGTGGCGATGACCTTGATCTCAGCGTTGCCGAAAGATGGCCTGATAGCCGATGCTGACATCGCGTTGAACGCGGGCATGTTCCCTTTCTGCGATCAGGACTGCAAAGCGCTCCAGCCCGGCATTCGGCCGGTCCTGTTGCACGAGGTCGGCCACTTCCTGGGTCTGGACCACAGCCTCGACAAGGGTGCGGTCATGTATGGCCAGGCGGATGTGCTCGGCGGTGCGGCCCTGACGCTGACGATGGACGACGTGCTCGGCACCTGCAGCGTGTACGACCACCAGCCGGATGCGTCTGCCTGCGAGCCAACCGCCGAAGGGGAAGTGCCCTCCGAGGGGGGCTGCTGCTCGGCCACCGGAGCGGGAACACCGGGCCAGCGCAACACCGCTTTGGCCAGTCTGCTCGTGGCATTGTTGTGGTTGGCGATCGGTCGGCGCTATGAGATGGGCCGCTCGGGCCAGGACGACGCCAGCGCTGCCTGACTGGCGTGGCGTAGCAACAGGTCGGCCAGCCCCAGCGCCACCACGGCCTCGACCACCGGTACCGCCCGAATGGCGATGATCGGATCGTGTCGACCGGTCAACTCCAGGGTCGCCGGTTCACCGCTGCGCAGGTCGACGCTCTGCTGCGGCACGAAGATGCTGCTGGTCGGCTTGATGGCCACATGGCCCCAGATGGGCGCGCCTGTGGCCAGGCCGCCTAGGATGCCGCCGGCCCGGTTGGTGGCCGGGCGCAAACTGCCGTCGTCACCGGGCAACCAAGGATCGTTGTGCTCGCTGCCGCGCATGGCGACGGCGTCGAATCCGGCGCCGAACGAAACCCCCTTGACCGCGGGGATGGCGAAGAGGCCGTGGGCCAGCACCGATTCGATGGAGTCGGCAAAGGGTTCACCCACGCCCACCGGCATGCCCTCGGCGCGGAACTCGATCACGCCGCCGATGGAGTCACGGCCCTTGCGCACCGTGAGGATGTCGCGGGTGAACGGCTCGACCAGGTCGGTGTGGGCGGTCTTCAACTCGCCGTCTCCCACGGCCTGCATGGCGGCCACGTCCACCGCGTTGGCGGGCCCGGAGCGATCGCCCACCGCTTGCAGATGGGCACCGACCCGCACCTCGACGGCGTCGAGCAGGGTCTGGGCCAGGGCGCCGGCGGCCACCAACGGAGCGGTCAGGCGACCGCTGAAGTGTCCGCCACCGCGGCCGTCGCCGTGGCCACGTGAACGCACGAACCCCGTCCAGTCCGCGTGCCCCGGTCGGGGCACCGCACGCACCCGATCGTAGTGCCGGCTGCGGGCGTCCTTGTTGCGGATCCACAGCGTCAAGGGCGCGCCTGTCGCTCGACCGTCGAGAGTGCCGCTCAGCAGCTCCAGGCGGTCGGGCTCAGCGCGCGGGCTGGCCAGCTTTCCCTGGCCAGGACGCCGACGATCCAGCGCGGCCTGAATCCGCACGTCGTCGATGGGCATGCCGGGGGGCAGGCCATCGATCGTCGCGCCGACGCCGGCGCCATGACTCTCCCCGAAGAGGTGAACGCGCAGCAAGGTGCCGAGGGTGTTCATGGGCGATCGCCTCCGGCGACCTGTTTCAGCCGCGCCAGGTGGGCATGGAAGTCCGGGTAGGAGACCTCGACGCAGTCGGGATCGTCGACGGTCATGGCGCCTTCGCACGCCAGGCCAAGAATGGCGAATGACATGGCGATGCGATGATCGGCGAGCGAGGTCACCGTCGCGCCCGCAGGCCGCCCGCCGTGCACCACCAGCCCGTCGTCCAGCTCGTCGGTTCGGATGCCGCAGGCGCGCAGGCCGCTGGCCATGGCGGCGATGCGATCGCTCTCCTTGTGGCGCAGCCCGGGGCTGCCGTGCAGTCGTGTGGTGCCGGGCGCACAGGCCGCCAAGGCGCACAATGGCGGGAAGAGATCGGGCGTCGGGCCGACGTCGATGGCCTCGACCGGGCGCAAGCGTGCGCCGCCGGCCACCTCGACCGCGCTATCGGTGATGTTCAGCCTGGCGCCGAATCGCCCCAGCAGCGTCACGATCGCCCGGTCGCCCTGGCGGGAATCGGCACGCAGCCCCACCAGGCGTAGCGGCACGCCGGCCAGGATCGCCCCGATGAGGGGGAATGCAGCGCCAGACCAGTCACCTTCGACGTCGTAAACCCCACCTGCGGGCGGCCGCGGTTGTGCACCCCCGACCACGTCGAAGAGCAGGCCGCCATCGGCTGTGTCGGCCGCGTCCAGGGACAGCCCGAACGCCTCGGCGACGGCGACGGTCAACTCCAGGTAGGGCTTGGAGGCGACGGGCGGTGGCAAGCGCAACCGGGCGCGGCCCGGTGTCATCACCATGGCGAGCAGCAGCGACGTGGCGTATTGACTGCTGGTACCGCCCGGCAAGGCGATCTCCGGTCCCTTCAAGGGCGCGGGCAAGACGCCGTGAACGATGATCGGGGCGCGCCCCTGGGTCGATGTGACGGCCACGCCCAAGCTCTGAAGCGCGTCCAGCAAGGGGCCGTTCGGGCGCCCCCTCAAGGAGGCGTCACCGGTCAACTCGACCGCAAAAGGCAAGCGCGCGGCCTGGCCGATCAGGAGGCGCAGGGTAGTGCCGGAGTTGCCGCAGTCCAGGGCCCTCTGCGGTGGCGCCAGCGTCGTCGGCTCGAAGTCGATGTCGCCGTCGAGTCGAATCGTGAAACGCGCGCCCAATTCGGTCAGCGCAGCGAGCGTGGAGCGGCAGTCCGCCCCGGCCAGCGGCCGCCGAACCCGACAGGGGCTGGAGGCGAGCGCCGCGAGCAGGCATGCCCGGTGGGTCACCGACTTGCTCGGCGGTGCCATCAACTCCATCGGGCCGACGATGGCGCTCACGACGACGGGCTCCCCGCGGCAAGCGCGTCGGCTACAGCCCGCCGCATGACCGATTCGGGCGGCGCCTTGCCGGTAAAGCGGCGGAATTGCAGCGATGCCTGGGCGACGAACATGTCGACGCCGCTGGCCACCGCGCAGCCATGTTCCGCCGCACCGGTGAGGAGCGCGGTGCGAGCCGGCGTATAGATGGTGTCGAAGACGGCCGTTGCGGGCCGCAGTCGATGCACATCGAAGGGGCTGTCGTCGATGTGCGGGGCCATGCCGACCGGGGTTCCGTTGACGAGCAGGTCGCAGACGACGCCATGGCGCTCGTTCCAGGGCACATCTCCACAGCCCAGGTCCAGCGCGAGCGCTCGTCGCCGGCCCTCGTCTCGGGCGGCCAGCACCACCGAGGCGCCGGCATCCAGCAGCCCGGTGGCCACGGCACGGGCGACTCCGCCAGCGCCCAGGATCAACACCCGGCGACCCTCGAGCGGGGTCGGTGCGGTGGTGTCCAGGAGCAAGCGCGCGGTGGCCAGGGCGGCCGGCAGGTCGGTATTGCTCGCCCACCATCCATCCGCCTTGCGGACCACCGTGTTGCAGGCACCAACCCGCATGGCGGTCGGCTCGACGCGGTCGAGCAGCCCCAGGAGGGCGCGCTTATGCGGCAGGGTGATCGACAAGCCACCGATTCCCAGCGCGTCAGCCAGCGGCAGCAGGTGATCCAGCTCATCGGCCGGCACGCGCAGCGACAGATAACGCGCGTTCAGCCCCAGCGCGGCCAGCGCGGCGTTGTGGGCATGCGGGCTCAGGCTGTGCTCGATGGGGTCTCCGGCGACGGCGTACAGGGCCGTCCGCCGATCGATGCTATGGACCCGGTAGCGATCTCTGAGCACGCTCAGCGGAAGTTGCCCCGCGGCCACAGGGGCCCCTCCATCGGCCGCCGCGTAGGTCCACGGCGCGCCGAATCGCCCGGCCAGAATGCGCGACACCTGGCCCAGCTCGCCCATGCAGAAGGCCACCGTCGGCACCGGCCCGGCCTCGCAGAGGCGCAGCAGCGTCAGATTGTCGAGCAGCCGGCGGGCATGCGTGACCACCTTGACGACGTCTGCGCCCAGGGCCCGCATGGCCTGGACACGACTGGCGATGTCGGTCGGCATTCCGTCCAGATCGTGCAGGCTGACGATCTTCCGCGTGGCCGGTGTGAATTCGACTTTGGCCCAGGCGTCCACTTCGACGTCCACCCAGTCGACGCCTGCGGCCGCCGCTTC
The DNA here is from genome assembly GCA_964438735.1 of uncultured Enterobacteriaceae bacterium. GTDB lineage: Bacteria > Myxococcota_A > UBA9042 > UBA9042 > UBA9042 > CAYTLW01. Next base: position 17,733 of record CAYTLW010000057.1, read on the forward strand.
CCGGAGCAGGCCCAGGCGCCGGGCTTCGTCGCCCTGGAAACGTCCTCCGTCCACGGGACGTCGACAGGTGGCCACAAGGGGCCGCCGCCGGTCGGCGAGCAATGCGCCCCAGTCCGGTGGAGCGATGAGGTGATCCAGACGCAGCTCGACCAGGTCTGCGCCCTCATTCATGGCCCGGGCGCAGGCGGCCGCCATGGCCTGGCTGTCCGAGTGGGCGATGCTGACGCAGATCTTCATGTGCGCAGTGTTGACCACCCGGGGCACGCCGGGCAACCTGCGTCGCCGCGGAGGTCAGCCATGCATCGCGTCCTGCCCAACGTCCTGATTTCGCTCTTCGTGGTCGCCATCGCCGGCACCTGTCTGGTCGCTTGCGATTCGGACGAGGGTGTCTCGGCCGAGACCAGCGGCCTGTTCGGCCCATGCGGCGATGGGATCAACGTCTGCCAGGATGGCCTGGCCTGCCTGCCTGGTCGCGACGATCCCACCGTGTTCATGTGCACCCGCGGCTGCGTGCCTGCACCGAAATGCCCCGACGCGATCGCGGTTGGCGAGTGCAGGGCGTTGCTGGAATGTGGCCAGGGCTGTTGTGAAGTCAACAACATCTGGACGCAATCCGGCACCACGGTGAAGTGCGGTGATCCCGAGGAGGACACCAAAGCCTTGCTGAGCGACGGTTACTGCCAGCCCTGGCCCTAGCCTCCATACGAGGCGCCGTCGAAGCAGGAACCCGGCTTTCTTGTTCGGCCCCGCGGGATCACGCATCATGCGATGTCGTCGGCGGTTGACTCCGCGACCGCGTATGTGAGTTTCCGGGTGACCGGGCGGCGGCAGAGGACGGCCCCCTATGCCGCACACGCGCTGCCTCCGACGCCTGGCGATATGCCTGCTGCTCGGCCCTGCGCTATGGGCCTGTGGCGCGACCGCCTCGTCGGGGGATGATTCCGCCACGACCCCAGGCAAAGGCGACGTCGCCAGCGTGCCGGATATCGATGCTGGCGATGCAGGCGGCGAGCCCGACAGCGGCGCCGACCAGTCCGTCGGCGTCGACATCTCGATCCCCTGCCCCAACAACTGCGCCGGCCTCGGCGCAGACCCCGACAAGTGCCAGGTCGCCTTCTGCGACAAGAGCACGGGCAACTGCAAGCTGATCGGGGCCGACGTGGGCGCCACCTGCAACGACGGAAAGGCCTGCACCAAGGGCGACGCCTGCAACGTCCAGGGCACCTGCATCGGCGCGCTCGCGTGCCCCGTCGACGGTCCCTGCGAGCAGGGCGCTTGCGGCATCGATGGCGCTTGTGTCGCGCACTCACGCAGTGGCCCTTGCGACGATGGCAACGCGTGCACCACCGGCGAGGCCTGCCAGGTCCGCGCCTGCATCGGTGGCAAGGTCGTGCCCTGCGATGACGCCAAGCCGTGCACCACCGATGTCTGTCAGCCGGACACCGGCTGCGTCCACCTGTCCGCCTCGGCCAGCCAGGCCTGCGATGACGACGACCCCTGCACCCAGATCGGCACCTGCGATGGCGCCGGCGGCTGTACAATCGGTCCGCCTACCACCTGCGATGATGAGGACCCGTGTACCACCGATCTATGCATCCCAGGGCCGGCCGCGGACGCTGGCTGCAAAGCCGTCGCCCTGCCCGATGGTGCAACATGCAATGACGCCAGCAAGTGCACCGCCAACGATGTCTGCACCGATGGGAAGTGCGCCGGCGGGTTGATTGAGAACGCCAAACCCTCCACGACCTGCACAACGCTCCTGTGCGATCCGAAATCGGCCAAGATCACGATCGAATACGCTGCCGTGGGCACAAAGTGCAGCGACGGAGCGGCGTGCACCATCGCAGACGCGTGCGCCGCGGGCGTCTGCAAAGGCGTCGCAGTGGTCTGCAATGACGGCAACGCCTGCACCGCTGAAGTCTGCGACCAGTCGACGGGTTTATGCGTGGCGACCTCGGTGCCGGACGGCGGCGCTTGCGATGACGGAGATGGTTGCACGACTTCGGACGTCTGCGCCGGCGGCAAGTGCATCGGCAAGAGCTACCAGGACACCGCCCAGTGCGACGACAAGAATCCCTGCACCAAGGATGGCTGCGCGCCGCCCAGCGGCTGTTTCCATCTGCCGCAGGGAGCCATCGCCTGCGACGACGGCGACGGCTGCACCATCCTGGACATCTGCTTGCTGGACACCTGCAAGGGCAAACCCAGGCCGTGTGACGATGGCCTGTCGTGCACCAAAGATGAGTGCGCCAAAGGAACTTGCGTGCATTCGCCCTTCTTGGGGCCGTGCGACGACGGCGACATGTGCACGGTCGACGAGGTCTGCCTCGGCGCCAAGTGCAGCGGCAAGCCGGCCCAATGCGACGATGGCAACGCTTGCACCAAGGATGGCTGCGCGGCCAAGACCGGTTGCACCCACGTGCCCCTGCCCGGCGGCACACCCTGCGACGATGGCTTGAGCTGCACCCTGCAGGACCAATGCGATGGCGGCGCCTGCAAGGGAGTCGACAAGTGCATCGGCTGCGCCAATGACCTGCAATGCCTGGCCTGGCAGCCCTCCGACCCCTGTCTCGGCAAGGCGCGATGCGTCAAGAGCTTCAAGGGCAAGGTCTGTGCCATCGATCCCACCACCAAGGTGGTCTGCGCCGACGATGGTGATCCCTGCAAGGCCAGCCATTGCGACCCCAAGACCGGCAGTTGCAAGACCAAACTCGCCGCCGAGGGGCTGCCCTGCAGCACGCCCGACAAGTGCCTGGTGGGCGGCACCTGCACCGCCTCTGGGGTCTGCACCGGCAAGGCCCTGGATTGCGACGACGACAACCCGTGCACGATCGACGGCTGCAGCGCCAAGTGGGGCTGCAGTCACGGTCCACAGGTCGATGGCAAGCCGTGCACAGCGGGCGGCAGCAAGTGCCTGCCCCAGGGCCAGTGCCTGGCCGGCAAGTGCGTCGGCATCAACGATTGCAAGTGCAAGAAGGACGTCGATTGTGTGGCTTTCGACGATGGCAATCTGTGCAACGGCCTCATGGCCTGCGTACTCGGCGCCGATGGGCTCAATGGCTTCTGCGAACCCGCCCCCAACAGCGCCGTGAGCTGTCCGACGCCAGCGGACAAACCCTGCCAGGCGGGGGTCTGCAACCCCGACGATGGCAAGTGCTCGTTCCTGCCCGTGCCCGACGGTGGCGCCTGCAGTGACAGCAGCGCCTGCACGCTCAAGGACAAGTGCAAAGGCGGCAAGTGCAACGGGGTCGCGTTGAACTGCGATGGTGGCGATCCCTGTCGCATCTACGTCTGCGACAAGGTCTTCGGCTGCAACGAGGGCCCCAAAGGCGATGGCGGCAAATGTGACGATGGCAACGCCTGTACCGAGACCGACTCCTGCGTCGGTGGCAAGTGCCAGGGCAAACCCGCCGGCTGCGACGATGGCAACCCCTGCACCATCGACCTGTGCAACAGCAAGAGTGGCGGTTGCACCTCCCTGGTGGACAACCAGGCCAAGTGCGACGACGGCGATGCCTGCACAGCCGGCGATGGCTGCGTCGACGGCGTCTGCTCGGCCAAACAGCTGGCCTGCGATGATGGCGACGACTGCACCATCGACGGCTGCGACGGGCAGGGCGGCTGCAAACACATCCTGGTGCCCGGCAAGGACTGCGACGACGGCGATGCCTGCACCCTGGTCGACACCTGTGACCTGGCAGGCAAATGCCAGGGCAAGCTCAAGGGGTGCGATGACGCCAACGCCTGCACCGCCGAACAATGCGTCAAGGGCGCCTGCGTGGTGACCCCCCAGATCGGCAAGAAGTGCGACGACAACGACGCCTGCACCCACACCGACCGCTGCGATCCGCAGGGCAGCTGTGTCTCCCTGCCGGTGAACTGCGACGACGGCAACCCCTGCACCGCGGTCGTCGGGCCGTGCTCGGTCAAGAAGGGGTGCACGGTCGTGCCCAGCGACGGCAAGTCCTGCAATGACGGCAACCTATGTACCATCGCCGACAAGTGCGCCGGCGCCGCGTGCCAGGGCATCAAGTTGCCGTGCGACGACGGCAACGCCTGCACCATCGACAGCTGCCAGCCCAAGACCGGCTGCCTGAACGTGCAGAACACCTGCAGTGACGGCAACCATTGCACCACCGATAAGTGCGACCCGCCGCCGCCGGTCGGCACGGGCAAGGGCTGCATCAATGGGGTCATCAACGGCTTTCAGCCCTGCGATGATGGCAGCAAGTGCACCGTGGGCGGCGTCTGCAACGGGCTCAATTGCGAGTCGAAGATCGTGCCCTGCAACGACAAGAACGCATGCACGAAGGACTCCTGCGACTCGGGCAAGGGCTGCGCCCACCTGCCCATCGCATCCACGGCCTTGACCTGCGATGACGGCGACCTCTGCACGACCGACCACTGCGACGGCAAGGGCAAGTGCATCGGCACGGCCAAGGATTGCGACGACGGCAACCCCTGCACCCAGGATGCCTGTCATCCCATCAAGGGCTGCGTGGCCACCATCCTCAAGGAAGGCGCCTCGTGCGATGACGGCTGCGCCTGCACCAAGGGCGAGCAATGCCAGGGCGGCTTCTGCAGCGGCGGCAAGGTGGTCTGCCCCCTCTGTCCGAAGCCGGGCCAGGGGGACTGTTCCGTCTACGATGACAACAACCTGTGCAACGGCGCCTGGACGTGTGTGCAGGACGGGCCTTGCGGCAAAATATCGGGCATCTCTTCGGGCGGCGGCGTCTGCGTGGCGGCGGTGCCCAAGGTGGTCTGTGATCCGCTGGCCAACAGCCCCTGCGTGAAGAACACCTGCGATACGCTGACCGGAAAGTGCGCCCCCAAGGCGTTGGTCAACGGCAGCCCCTGCGAGGATGGGGTGCCATGCACCGTGGACGATCTCTGCGCCGATGGCGCCTGCGCCAGCGGCAAGCCAGCCGACTGCAGCGCCGTTGAGGACGCCTGCAACGGCTCCTTCTGCGTCTCGGATCCCGCCGCCGACAAGGGCTACCAATGCGTGCCCCTGCCCAAATCCGGCACGAGCGTGCACTGTGACGCCGACGGCGACGGATGTACCGCCCTGGACAGCTGCAAGCAGGGCAAATGCACCGCCGGCAAATCCATCGATTGTCAGGGCGTTCAGGGGCCTTGCCAGGTGGCCGCCTGTCAGTCCACGGGCTCCAGCGGCTTCACCTGCAAGCTCTCGCCGGCCAAGGATGGCGCCCTGTGTGATGACGGCCAGCTGTGCACCGTCGGCGACTTCTGCAAGGGCGGCAAGTGTCAGGCGGGCCTGGAACCCCCCACCTGCGCGGCCGTGGAGAGTCCTTGCGCCAAGGGGGTCTGTGACGCCAAGGCCAACGGCGGTACCGGCGCCTGCCTGCCCGTGCCCATCGCCGAGGGCAAACCCTGCGACGCCGACGGCAACGGCTGCACGGTCGGCGACGTCTGCGGCGGCGGCCAGTGCATCCCCGGCAGCTGGCCCGATTGCACGGCCAAGACCAGCGCCTGCACCCTCGGCGCCTGCAAATCGACCGGTGGCGGCACCTGGTCGTGCATCGCTTCTCCGACCGGCGACAACAAGCCTTGTGAAGCCGACAAGAACGGCTGCACGGTGGGCGATCACTGCGCCGCCGGGCAATGCGTGGTCGGCAAGCTGAAGGACTGCAGCGCCTTTGACGGCGGTGGCGGCTGCACCGTCGGCACCTGTGTGCCCTTGTCGGCGAGTCATGGCGACTGCAAGGGCGTCGCGGCGCCGGCAGGCTCGGCCTGCAACGCGGACAATAGCGGCTGCACCGTCGGCGATCAGTGCAACAAATCCGGCGCCTGCGTCAACGGCAAGGCGGTCGATTGCCTCGCCTTCGGCAGCTCCTGCGCGACCGGCAAATGCGTGCCCCATCCTGCCGACCCGCACAAATTCAGCTGCCAGGGCGCGGCCAAGCCGGACGGTACGAACTGCGACGCCGACGGCGACGGCTGCACCGTCGGAGACACCTGCGCGGCGGGACTCTGCAAACCGGGGCCGGCGCCCGATTGCAGCAAGCAGGCCAAGGGCGCATGCATCGTGGGCGGATGCGCCAACAAGGGCTCGGATAAGTATCTCTGCCAGCCGGTCACCAAGGCCGACGGCGCGCCCTGCGACGCAGACGGTGACGGCTGCACCACGCCGGATGCCTGCGTCGGTGGCGGCTGCGCCAAGGGACCTCTGCAGACCTGCAAGAAGTTCGGCAGCATGTGCGCCGACGCGTTGTGCAAGAGCGGTGGCGCCAACGCCTTCGACTGCCTGGTTGCGCCCAAGGCGAGCTGGCCCGGCCTCGATCCGCCGCAAAGCTGCACGCCGACCGATCCGAAGCCGGATTGCCCCGTCAACTACAAGTGCGCGCCCCAGAACAAGCAAGGGGCCGGCTTCTGCGAGCCCGTGGCGACGATCGCCTGCGATGACGGCGACCCGTGCACCGGCGGAGATGTCTGCGCCAGCGGCAAGTGTGCGGCCGGCGCGGCGCTCAACTGCGATGATGGCGATGCCTGCACGCTGGACTTCTGCCAGGCCGGCAAGTGCGCCCACAAGTCGATCGCCGGCTGTTCCATCTGTGTGGATGAAGGCTTCGATGTGACGGTGGCGCCGGGGGTCAAGCCGAAGCTGCCACCCACCTGGGTGTCCATCCCGGACAGGCCCGACTACGCCGATTTCAAACTCAGCGATGTACAGACCTGGGCCAACAGCAAGCTGGCCATGCGCGCCACCTGGAAGGGACCGCACCCCGACGCCGCCGGCAAGCAGCTATCCGGCCACCTGCGCCATCGCCGCCTGTACCTGCACGGGCCGACCACGCTGCAGTTCCGGCTGGCCATGACCGTCGCCAACGAGAGCTGTACGCGCGACAACCTGGAGGTGCTGGTCAACGATGTGGTCGTCTGGAAACGCTGCGGCAAGTCCGATCCGATGAAGGTGCAGGTCGGCTTCGAAGCCGTCGTCGTGGACCTGTCGAAGTGGGCCGGCGCACCGGTGGACCTGGCCTTCCGAATCGACGCCGGCACCGACAAGTCGGCCGGTGGCACGGTGGTCCTGGACGCCATCAAGCTCTCCGGCGGCTGCGGCCCGGCCTGCGTCGGCGAGGACTTCGAAGCGGGGCCGCCCGCCGACGGCGTCGGGGGAGGTTCGCCGCCGCGTATGCCGCAGCCCTGGCGTCTGCAGGCCAGCGCTTCGTCCTGGCTGTCATGGAAGCTGGACGACAAGGCTGGCCACACGGGCAAGGCATCGCTGCGCGCCAGCTGGACCGGCAAGGCGCCTGCCGGCAAGGCCCAGACGGCACGCCTGCAGCTGCCGATGATCACCCCCGCACCCGGCGACATCTTGCGCCTCGCGCTACGCGCGCAGGGTCTGGACGATCCCAGCTGCGCCGCCGATCGGCTGGCCGTGCTCGTCAACGGCAGCACTGTGCTGCAGCGATGCAATGACCTGCCTGGCTGGAAGGTATTTGCCATCCCGCTGACCCCCTGGGCCGGCAAGACCGTCACCGTGGAGGTCCTGGCCGATGTCACCGCCAGCAAGGGTGGCACCGGCGCCTTGGCCATCGATGATGTGGCCATCTCCGGGGCCTGCTCCTGGGCCTGCTTCCACGAGACCTTCGATGCCGACGGTCTGGTGGCGTGGAAGCCGGTGGATGGGGCCGCCAAGGGCGTCGCCTGGCAGCTGGGCAAGACCCTGGCCGCGAGCAAACCGCACGCCGCCCGCGGGCTCGTCAGCGCCGCCGCCAAGGTCAAAACCAGCGGCCACTTGATCGCCCGTGTCAACAAGGGCGGCAGGCTGCCGATTCCTGTGATGGGCGCCACCTATACCTACGCCGCCAACGTGGCCATGCAGGTGGGCCCAGAGGGCAAGGCCAATGTCTGCGCCGGCCCCGGCAAGCTGGCCCCGGAGTGGCCGCTGGTGCTCGCTCTGCAGCATACCGATCAGCCGACACCGGCTGGTGCCCATCCGGGCGCCGGGGAGCAGCTCTCCTACCTGCTCAACGGCCACTGCACGGCCACCTCCGGCTGGCAGAAGTTCAGCGGCGCGATCGACTTCAAGACCGGCGATGATCTGCCCGGCGGCCCGCGCGGCCTGTCCCTGGTGCCCGCCTTCGACCTGCGCGTGACGCAGGCGCCGAGCAAGATCGAGGCCTGGATCGACGACCTGTTGATCACCTGCAAGTGATCTTTGTGCGAGTGATCCCGCACCCCTGCGTCCGTTGGCCGTGGCCACCGTCGATCGCGATGCTACGGTGCGCGCCGCGTTGACAGCCGCCGCAGATCCGGCGAGGAGGTGCAGATGCAGACCCTGAACAGCTACCTGGGCGGCTCGTGGCAGACCGGTTCGGCGCCCTGGACGCCCCTGCACGACGCCACCACCGGCCAGATCTGTGCCCAGGCCTCCAGCCGCGGCCTCGACCTCGGCGCCGCCACCAGCTGGGCGCGCGACACGGGCGGGCCGACCCTGCGGGCCATGGATTTCGCCGCCCGCGCCGACATGCTCTCGGCCATGAGCGCGGCCATCCACGCCGGTCGCGATGAGTTGATCGAGCTGTCGATGATCAACATGGGCAGCACCCGAAAGGACGCCAAGTTCGACATAGACGGCGCCTCCGGAACGCTCGCCTGGTACGCAGCCCTCGGCCGGCGCATGGCCGATCGCAGCGGCGGCGGCGCCTACCTGCTGGACGGCGAGCAGCTGCGCATCTCCCGCTCACGCCGCTTCATCGGCCAGCACCTGCTCACCCCGCGACCGGGCGTGGCCATGCACATCAACGCCTTCAACTTCCCGGCCTGGAATATGGCCGAAAAGGCCGCCTGCGCGCTGCTCGCCGGCATGCCCGTGCTGACCAAGCCGGCCACCGCCACCGCCACCGTCGCCGTGCGCATCGTCGAGCGCTGGCTCGAAGCGGACGCGCTGCCCGCCGGCGTCCTGTCCCTGCTCACCGGCTCGGTCGGCGATCTGCTGGACCACGTCGAGCCGGCTGATTGCATCGTCTTCACCGGCTCCGGCGACACCGCCAGGCGCGTGCGCAGCCACGGCCGCGTGTTGGCCATGAACGTGCCCGTGAACGTGGAAGCCGACTCCCTCAACGCCGCCGTACTGGGCCCCGACGCCGCGCCCGGCTCAGATACCTTCGCCATGTTCGTCGCCGAAGTGGCCAACGAGATGCTCCAGAAGGCGGGCCAGAAGTGCACCGCCGTGCGCCGCATCCTGATCCCAGAGGCGCTGCTGGAGGACACGAAGGAAGCGCTGATCGAGCGCCTCGACGGTGCCATCCTCGGCGATCCCCGCGACCGCAGCAGCACCGTGGGCCCCCTGTCCACGGCCAGCCAGCGGGCCGATGTCAGCGCTGCGGTCGACGCCCTGTCCGGCCACGCCGAGCGCATCTGGGGAGACCCGTCGGCGGCACCTGATGACGGCTTCTTCGTCGCGCCACAGCTCTTCCTCGCCCGCGGCGGCGTCGACGCCGGCTTCGTGCACGATCACGAGATCTTCGGCCCGGTGGCCACCATCCTGCCCTACAGCGGCGAGGCGGCGGAGGCCGTGGCGATCGTCGCCCGCGGCGGCGGGGGCCTGGTCAGCAGCATCTTCAGCGATGACGGCGACTGGTCCCGGCAAGTCCTGCTCGGCCTGGCGCCCTGGCATGGTCGCCTGCTCTGGGGCAGCGCCAAGGTGCACGATCAGAGCACCGGCCACGGCGCGGTCCTGCCGGCCCTGGTCCATGGCGGCCCGGGCAAAGCGGGTGGCGGCGAGGAGCTGGGCGGCGAACGGGGGCTGCGCTTCTACCTGCAGCGCACCGCCATCCAGGGTGACGCAGGCCTGCTGCGGCGGCTCTTCGGCACCGCGTCCGACGATTCGGCCAGCGCCTGACGGTCGGAAGATGGCCGGATAATTGACACCCCCCCGGCGAGTCGAACAGCATCTGCTCCACCGGACACCTCCGGGGGAGCCGCCATGCAACGCGCACACGTCGACCACATCATCACACTCGCCGTCTGCGCCCTGACGGCCGTCGCCACGCTGGCCTGCAGCGGCGCCCAAAAGGGGCCGCCGCCCTGCGGCCCCGTCATGAACCGAAGCGCCGTGATCTGGCCGGGCGACGCCATGGGCCTGGACACCCCCGGCACGCGTCAGAAAGCCTTCGCCAACGCCTTGACCGAGGGCCTCAAGCCCCTGGGTGTGAAGGTGGCCAGCGACGTCAAGATCCAGCAGAAGCAACAGACGAAGATCGGCCCCGGCGGCAAGGCGGTGACCACCGGTCTGGATTCGGTCGAGTCCAACCAGAGCATCAAACTCGCCGAGGTGGAGGTGCGCTCGTTCAAGGTCACCTACTGCCGGCCGGCCAACAAGGATCAGACGATCCGCGCCGTGGTCACCTTGCCGGGCTCCGAATACAATCGCATCAAGCGCATGAAGACGGGCAGCACCCTGCTGGTCCTCAGCTGCGAGAGCGAGCCAGCAGGCGCCTGCAGCAATGACCTGGCCGCCAACCTGCGCAAAGCCGCGGACAAGGCGAACCTGTCGATCTCCTCGATCATCAAGCCACCCAAGGGCGTCAACGGTCGCAACGGCAAGGACCTGCTCCGGCTGGGCGCCAGCAAGGGCGCCGCCTACGTCATCTGGGTCGAGCTCTCCGGTCGCTTCAAGGTCAAGGAGGAGGATGTGCTCTATGCCTTCGCAGACGGCTGGGCCGGTATGACCGAGACCTCCGACGGCAAGTCGCTGCGCTCGATCACCCTCGATCCAGCGGTCAAGGGCGCGGTCTACGACCAGGTGGGTGCGCAGAAGAACGGCCCCGTGGACGCGACCCGGGAGTCGCTGCGCAACGCGGTGCGCGAGCTCGGCGACCAGATCCGCTGGTGGAAGAAACCGACGAAGTAGCGCTATCGCCACATGCCGAAACCGATGGCCATGTTCCAGTAGCCGTCGGCCACGTCGGCTACACCCGTCAGCTGCAGATCGGTCTCCATGCCCAGGTCGACGCCGAACCTCTTCAGGGGCACCGGCAGCTTGAGGTCGAAACCTGCGGTGCCGTGCAGACGGCCGAGACGGCCTTCGAAACGGCTGGGTTCGAAGTAGCTGCCGGCGCGCAGAATCAGCCAGTCGGGGATCACCTCGCCTTCTGCACCGGCCCTTGCGCTCAGGGTCATCCCACGTCCCGCCTCGTCCACTTCCTGCTCGAGCCAGCCCTGGACGCCAATGCCTTTGCTGGTGGTGCCCGTCAGGACCAGGTCGGCGGTCACCAGCAGATAGCGGCGCGGCACCTTGTCTACCGCCACCGAATCGGCCGGGATGGGCACCGTGCCGTAGGCCGGGCGTACGTTCAGCGGCCGTTCTCCCCAGAGGCTGTACGCGCCGCCGATCCCGATCGACCACGGTATGTTGACCGACGTGGGGACCACTAGTTTTCCAAGATCATTTACGAAATCACCGCTGAACGCGACCGAATTCTCCTGGGTCATATTCACAGGCAGCTTCAGATTCAGGCCCAGCCGCCAGGGCTCGCTGCGCGGCGCCCAGAGCAGCCCCCAGTTGTCGAGTCCGATGGAGCTGGACATCTGCAGCGACTGCTTGGTCTGGCCGTTGGCCATGATGGCGCTGGACCAACCAACGACGGTGCCGAGCACCCACTCGCCGTCAAAGAACGCCCAGGCCAGCCCAAGACCATGCGTCGGCTGTTCCCAGGCGTAGAGCAGTGGCTCCTTACCGTTCATCTGCACCACCAGCTCGCCGTCGGCGTTCTTGGCCTTGACCGGTAGCTTGAACGTCGTCCGCCCGTAGTGGTAGCCAATGCCCAGGCGGCCCAACTTGAGGTTGGCGCCGATCTGAAACACGCCGGCGTCGCTGAATTCGCCGCCTCGGCCGCTCATCTCCAGGTCGGTGTCGTTGCCGATGACGTCGAAGAGGGCGACGCCGAAATCCCAGTCCACCTCTGGATTGCCCGAGAACACCGAACGCACGGCGAAGGCGGCTGGATTGTCCAGGTGGCCGGCGACCCCCTCGGCCAGACCGATGTAGGCGCCGCCCATGCCCACGACGCGCTGGGAGCTGACCACCGGGCCCTGGAAGACTTCCACCTGGTAGCCCGGATTGGCGGCCAGCGCCGCCTGCGGGGCCAGCAACAGGGCGCAGATGGCCGCGCCACACAACCCGTGTACGCTCCATCTCTCTGCGCGCAGGGTCCCGTTCATGGCCTGACGGTACCCCATCGATCACCCCGGTGCCCAGCGGCGAAGGCAAACAAACTGCCCAACCGCCGACAATCGCGGCATCATCTCCCACATGAGAAGCGCACCCCCCCTCCATCTGCTGATATCACTGGGCGCCCTGCTGCTGTCGCCGGTCATCGTCCTGGCCAACCCGCCACCGGCGCCCCCCGCTTCACCGAAACCCCGCGCCGCCACGCCGGCGCCGAAGGCCGCCGCCACGCCTGCGCCGAAAGCCGCCGCCGCGCCTGCGTCGAAGGTCGCCACGCCCGCTGGCGACGACCTGCCCCAGGGCGTGACCTTCGTCGGCCCGCCCGCCGCGGCCACCATCACCATCGGTGGGCTCGTCGCCAATCCATCGCGCTACGTGGGCCTGGGACCTGGCAGCTACGAGTACACCGTGCACGCGCCCGGCTGGTGTCCCGCCACCGGCAAGGTGGACGTCCCGGCCGGCAAGCGGGTCGAGATCAAGGTCGACGCCAAGAAGTGGCTCTTTCCCCAGGTCTTCTTTGCCGTCAACAAGCACAAGATCCAGGTCACCGCCGCGGGCAAACCCATCCCGCGGGCGACGTGGGTGACGTTGGAGGGGCGATGTGGCGGCGTGGTGCCCTACAAGGCGTGGCTCTACAAGCAGGTACAGACCGGCGAGATCGCCATTCGACCAGGCGTCAAGGTCAAGATCGACATCAAGCTGCTGGATCCCGAATCCGTACGCGCCCTGGTCCGACTGGCCCGCAGCCAGCGCCAGGGCCATCGGGCGGCCGTCAACTACGCCCTCTCCGTGCCCACCGGCGCCCACCAAGATCTGAACCTGCTCAACACCGCCGAAGGGCGCTGGTGGTGGAATCTCGACTTCGTTCGCCTGGGCGGCGGCGTCGGAGTCGGTTTCGGCAACGGCTTCGCCATCGAGGCCTTCGGCTCGGCCATATTGCAGATGACCGATCTGGGCAACAGCCAGCCGATGCACATCCAGGGGCTCGTGACGTTGGTACCCTTCCTCGGTCTGGAGATGGGCCTGGGCTACCAGAAGCTGACCGATATTGCGGGCACCGACCGCGACAACTTCCGCGGTGCCGGGGACAGCATCCTGACCAACATCGGCGTCTTGCGCGCGCTCGCTGGCGTGACCATCCCCGTCACCCCCTTGTTCGCTGCCGAAGTGCGGCTGAGCTACAACGTCAACATGGCGCGACTGCTGCAAATCGGCGTCGGATTGTCCTTCGCTCTGCCGTGATTTTTGGCCATCGAACGAAAAATCACTGCGGCGCCCGATTTCATTTCGAATAGATCCAATATCGGCACGTTGAAGCGTCCGGTTGACGGTCTCGACCGTTTTCGGCAGTGTCGGCGACGCTGGCGATCACGAGGTCTCGGATCGCCCGACCTTTTGGGCTCCGCAACGGGGCGGAGATCAACCGGAGGGGAGGGGCGCGGCCACTGATGGAATTCAGGCGGCGCTCGCTCCAGAGCAAAGTCCAAAAGGCCGCGAGACGGCCATCGTGAGCGAGGTTAGGTGTCATGAAAGCGCTTCGATTGATTTGCGTGCTCTTCGCGAGCTCGAGCCTGCTGGTCGCATGTAGCGGCGGCGGCGGAACCCCCAACTCCGGCTTCTCGAGTGAGCCCAGCTGGGTCACCAACCCGGTCAAGGGCTGCGGCGTGGGCAGCGCCAAGTATCGCGGCATCCGCGATCTGACCCGCAAGGCGGCCATCGCCAGCGCCCGCGACGGCCTGGCTCGTCAGCTCAAGGTCAAGGTCGAGGGTATGATCAAGACCTACCAGGCCATGGGCGAGGCCGGCGGCAAGGAGTTCAGCGAGGAGCAGACGACCCGCGTTTCGCGGAACATCGTCAGCACCACGCTCGTCGGTACGATTCCGAAGAAGAACGCCCTGATCGGCAAGGACTACTACTCCATGGTCTGCCTCGATCCGGCCGTCTTCGCGGACGCCTTCGACAAGATGAACCAGATGAGCAACAAGATGCGCGCCGCGCTGAAGAAGCGCGCCAAGGCCGAGTTTGCTGATCTCGACAAGCAGCTTGAGCGCCTCGACAACGAGTAGCACAACGCTTCCCGCGCCAGCGGGTAGCGACGGCTGATCCTCGCGCGGCGCGGCCTCGGCGAATACCGGGGCCGCGCCGTTGCGCCATCAGAGGCCGGGAGGGCTGTCATGAGCGGTCGATCGACGGGCATCCTGCTGGCGACGCTCTGTGTCGCATCGATGATGCCAGCGTGTGGCGGCGGCCAGCGTGCGGTCCGGCACGACAATCCCCACGCGCGGGCCCTGGAAGCCGCCTTGCGGGCCGGCAGCCCGGTCGACCGGGATCTCTTCGCGGCTCCGGTCGAGATCGAAGGCGAACAGGACTGGGAAGCCTTGTCCTCGGCGCGCGACAGCGGCGAGGCCTGGTACCACCTCATGGGGCGCCTGTATGGCGGTCGCCTGCACGTCGACGAGATCACCGTCGAGCAGGTGGCGGTCGACAAGATCCTGCGGCCCGGCCACAAGGGCAACGTGAAGAAGTCGCCGCCGACGGCGTATTTCGGCACCGGCTACACCATCGTCGGTCTGCCGCCGGAGTTCGCCTTCTGGCTGGCCCTGGCCGACCTCTATCGCGAAGCCGCTGTGGAGTCCCGACAGACCATCGACCGGCGCGGATTCGGCACCATCAAGCACCACCAGACCAGCAAGGCCCAGGGACGTGACAGCAGCGGCGGGCAACATAGCGACCTGGCGGCCACGCGCGACCTGATCCAATTCCGAGCGTCCCACGACGTGGAGTGTGCGGGCCAGCTGAAGCGCTTTCAGATCGACGAGAAGACCTACGTCTCACCGGCTGACCTGGCCGAGGCGCGTCTGCACCGCGAGGAGAGGGGCCGCAAGAGCATGGAGTCCCGGCGCGAGGCGCTGGGGCTGGGCGGCGGCGCCAAGGGCCAGTTGTCCTGGCGCATGGGCCAGGAAGAGGGCGGCAGCTGGGTGCTGCGTATCCACCTGGCGCACGACGCGCAGCTCGCCAAGGCCAAGGGCGAGGTCTTGGACGAGAGCCTGCTCTGTCGCTCTTCGAAGCCGCTCGTGGCCGCCGAGCTGCCGGGGTACCTGCGCCGCGTTCAGCCTGCCGACGCCGGGACCTGGAAGATCGAGGTCTGGCGTGGCGGCAAGATGCCACCGCCTCGTCGCGCCGCGGCGCCGGTGCCACGCGTGCCGCGCAACCCGTCGGTCACCCCACGTCTGCCCACCGGCCCGACAAAGGTGACGCCCATGACGCCGCGGCCGCGCGCTCGCCCGACGACGGGAAATCGCCGTCGCGGCCCCGAGTCGTAGCGCGGGGCTTCAGTCTTCCAGATCGGGTACTGCCTGCGCCGGCATGACGAGGGAGCGCAGCTCGAACGACCCGCGCGTGAACGCTTGCGGCAGCAGATCGCGCAGGCGGATCATGTGTGTCGGCCCCTCGCGTCCTGCGCCGAGAATGGGCAGATCGAGGCCGAACTCAGCCAGCATCTGGCGGCACATGCCGCATGGTGCAGCGGGCTCCAGCGCGTCGGTGACCACGGCCAGGGAGTCAAACTCCCGCACACCGGCCGCCACGGCGCTCATCAGCGCTCCGCGCTCCGCGCAGATGGTCACCGGGAACGAGGCGTTTTCCACGTTGACGCCGACAAAGACCCGACCGTCGCGGGCGCGCAGGGCGGCGCCGACGCGGAAGCCGGAGTAAGGTGCGTAGGCCCTGGCGCGGGCATCCACCGCCAGTTCGTACAACTCGAGCATGTCGTCATCGAGTTCGGCCTCGCTGATGGTGAATTCTTCGTGATTCACGTGATCTCCATACGCGTTGAAGAGGCCGGGCATCATGGTCGGGGTCCGCGAATTCGGTCCACGAAGTCGGTGCGGGGCTCCATCTCGGGCATGTGCCGCACGATGGACTTGATCAGGCGGGCCATCTTGGCCGTGCTGCGTCCGGCCACCTCGCTGACGTGGCCGTGATCCAGGGTGCCGTTGCCAAGCCCTGCGGCCTTGTTGGTCATGCAGCTCAGGCCGAGCACGCGCAGGCCAGCATGCCTGGCAGCGACCACCTCGGGCACGGTCGACATGCCGATGGCATCGGCGCCGAAGACGCGGATCATGCGCACCTCGGCCGGCGTCTCGTAGCTCGGCCCCAACACCCCGGCGTACACCCCTTCATGCAGTCGGATGCGCAGACGCGCTGCCGTGTCGACGGCCAGCCGGCGCAGCTCCGCGTCGTACGCCACGGTCATGTCCGGAAAGCGCGGTCCGAGTCGTGTGTCATTGGCGCCGACCAGCGGGTTGCCGCCCATGATGTTGATGTGATCGCAGATGACCATCAGGTCGCCCACGCGGTGGTCCGGATTGCAGGAGCCGGCCGCGTTGGTGATGATCAGGACCTCCACGCCAAGCGCGGCCAACAGCTGCACAGAGAGGGCAATTCGCGGAAACGAATGGCCCTCGTAGGCGTGCACCCGACCCGACAGCATGACCACATCGCGGTCCTGCCATGTGCCAGCCACCAACTCGCCTGCGTGTCCGGGCACGGTAGAGGCAGGCAGGTGTGGGATCTTGCTGTACTCAATGCGCCGAGGGTTTTGCATCTCGCTGGCCAGACCACCCAGGCCCGAACCCAGCACCATGCCCAGCGGGCAGCGGACCTCGCCGATGGCGCTCTCGATCGCCTCGACCGCTTTGCGCAATGCGGCTACAGAGGATATCGCCATCCAGTCGCTCCTGTATCGCGCCCAAGAGGGGCGCGCGCGCCACGACCTTTGCCGCGCGCACGGTGGTGGAGCATTGTCGCATCCGCCGTGACTCGGGCAAATTATTCGTCGACCGAGGTCCGATGACCGGCTTTCAGTCCCCCATTGCCAGGACGGCAAGGGCGCGCTATCCAGGGGCGTCTGGCGGCCGGACGACCGGCCAGAGGAGCGCCCCATGAGTCGCAATGATAGACCATTTGTCGTGCTCGGTATGCAACAGATCGCGATCGGCGGCCTGGACAAGCTTGAGATGCATCACTTGTGGGTCGATCTCTTCGGTCTGAACGTAGTCGGTCATTACCGCAGCGAACGCGAGAACGTGGACGAAGACATCCTGTCGCTGGGGCAGGGCGCACATGCCGTCGAGGTCGACCTGATGCAGCCCATCGACGCCGACGCCAGGCCCAAGGTGCATGTGCCGCCGCTCAATCATGTGGGCCTGTGGGTCGACGATCTGGTGGTCGCTGTCGATTGGCTGACCTCGCGAGGCGTTCGTTTTGCCCCCGGGGGCATCCGCCGGGGTGCATCTGGCCACGACATCTGCTTCATCCATCCGCGCGCCTCCCCAGACTCGCCGGTGGGCGGCAGTGGTGTGCTCATCGAGCTGGTCCAGGCGCCGCCGGACGTGATCGCAGCGCTCGGTCATGGGGGCTGAGAGCGCCCCACCACGTCTGTCGCCGCGGTTGCGCGCGATCGCCGCACTGATTCCACGCGATGCGGCGATGGCCGACATCGGCACGGACCACGGTCTGCTCCCCATCGCGCTGTTGTCGGAGGGGGCCGTTCGTCGCGCCATCGCCGTAGACCTGCGGGCCGCGCCGCTGGCGGTGGCTGCGGCCAATCGCGACCGTGTGCCCGCGGCCGCTTCGCTCGAGCTTCGCCTGGGCGATGGCCTGGGCGCGCTGGCACCCGGCGAGGCGCAGGTGGCCATCATGGCCGGGCTGGGCCGGCGCACCATCGAACGCCTTATCGGAACTGTGGACACGGACACGCTCGGCATCCAGCGGCTGGTGCTGCAGCCGGAACGCGACCCCTGGCGACTGCGCGCCTGGCTCGCCGGCGCAGGCTGGCGAATCGAGGACGAGATCGGGGTGCAAGATGGCAGCCGCCTGTACACCGTGATGCGGGTCGTGCGCGATCCGCAGGGACAATGGTGGGACCGCTGGAGTCTCGCCGACCGGCTGCTGGGGCAAGCCATCCGGCGCCGCGGCGGCCCGGTTCTGGCCGCGCTGGTCGCCCATCATCGCAGCTGGCTGACTGCAGAGGTCAAGGCGCTGTCTGCCCATGCCGGTGATGGCCCTCGGCTCGCCGAGCGAAAAGCCTGGCTGGCGGCGCTGGATGCGACCGACTGATCGGCACTTTCGCATGCCCGGACCGCCACTTGCTTTCCGGGCCACCGAGAGACGGGTATAAGCGTGCCTGGTCGCGTCCTCTCGCGGCGTTTGGAGCTGCCCATGCCCCATCGCTCACATCCCATCGCCGAGTTGTTGCGTCAGCGCATCCTGATCATGGATGGCGCGACCGGCACCGCGCTTCAGGGCTATGAGCTGAGCGAGGACGACTTCCGCGGCGGGCGCTTCGCCGATCATCCGATGCCGCTGCAGGGAGCGAACGACCTGCTCTGCCTGACCCGGCCCGAGATCGTCACCGAGGTCCACCACCGCTACCTCGACGCCGGCGCCGATCTGCTCGAGACCAACACCTTCAGCGCCACGTCGATCTCCCTGGCGGACTACGGCCTGCAGGATCACGTCTACGAGATCAATGTCGCCGCTGCGCGCCTGGCCAGGGCCGCCTGTGCCGCGGTCACAGCCCGCGATCCCACCCGGCCGCGATTTGTCCTGGGCGCACTGGGGCCGACCAACAAGACGGCCTCCCTGTCGCCAGACGTAACAGACCCCGGCGCCCGCTCCGTCACCTGGGATGAGCTGGCCGAAGCCTACGCCGAGCAGGCGCGTGGGTTGCTGGATGGCGGCGTGGATGCCCTGCTCATCGAGACGGTCTTCGACACCCTCAACGCCCGCGCAGCGCTCTTCGCGGTCGCCGAGGTCCTCGATGACGTCGAGCGGGTGGTGCCGCTGATCGTCTCCGGCACCATCGTCGATGCCAGTGGACGCACCCTGTCGGGCCAGACGCCTGAGGCCTTCTGGATATCGGTCAGCCACGCCCCGTTGCTGGCGGTCGGATTGAACTGCGCCCTGGGTGCCGCCGAGATGCGCCCCCACATCGAGGCCCTGGGCCGCGTGGCGCCGATCCCCATCTCCTGCTACCCCAACGCCGGACTGCCAGATGAGTTGGGCGAGTATCGGCAGGGACCGGACGAGATGGCCGCCATCGCCCGTGAGTTCGCCGAAAGCGGCCTGGTGAACCTGGTCGGCGGATGTTGCGGCACGACCCCCGAACACATCGCCGCCATCGCCGCCGCGGTCGCCGACCTGCCGCCCCGGGTGGTGCCGGAAGTGCCGGCCTTGACCCGTCTGAGCGGCCTCGAGCCCTTCGTCAAGACGCCCCAGATCCCCTTCGTCAACGTCGGCGAGCGGACCAATGTGGCCGGCTCGGCGCGATTTGCCCGGTTGATCCGCGCCGGACGCTACGACAAGGCCGTCTCCATCGCTCGTCAGCAGGTCGATAACGGCGCCCAGGTCATCGACGTCAACGTAGACGACGGCCTGATCGATGGGCCACCAGCCATGACCCGATTCCTGCACCTGATGTCCGCCGAGCCGGACATCGTGCGCGTTCCGGTCATGCTGGACTCGTCGGACTTCACGGTCATCGAGGCCGGACTCAAGTGCCTCCAGGGCAAGTGCATCGTCAACTCGCTGAGCTTGAAGGACGGCGAGGAAGCCTTCCTGGAGCGGGCCCGTCGGGTCCGCCGCCACGGCGCCGCCGTCGTGGTCATGGCCTTCGACGAGCAGGGCCAGGCCGACACCTTGGAGCGGCGTCTGGCCATCGGAGAGCGGGCGTTTCGGCTGCTGGTGGACGAGGTCGGTTTCCCGCCCCATGACGTGATCCTGGATCCGAACGTGCTCACCGTCGCCACCGGCATGAAGGAGCACGATCGCTACGCCATCGACTTCATCGAGGCGACCAGCGAGTTGAAGCGACGCTGTCCGGGCGCGCTCATCAGCGGCGGGATCTCCAACGTCAGCTTCTCGCTGCGCGGCAACGACACCGTGCGCGAGGCGATGCACGCGGCCTTCCTCTACCACGCCATCTCGGCCGGATTGGATATGGGCATCGTCAACGCCGGCCGACTGGCCATCTATGAAGAGGTCCCAGCCGACCTGCTGGAGCGGGTCGAGGATGTGCTGCTGGACCGACGGTCAGACGCCACCGAACGCCTGGTGGAGTTCGCAGCCGGGGTACGGGGCAAGGCAGATCGCGACCGTCCCGAAGCCGCGGTGTGGCGTAGCGAGCCCGTGGACGCGCGCCTGAAGCACGCCCTGGTGCACGGAATCGCCGATCATGTCGAGACGGATGTGGCCGAAGCCCTGGCCCTGCACGGCCGCCCCCTGCACGTGATCGAGGGGCCTTTGATGGCTGGCATGGGGCGCGTCGGAGAGCTCTTCGGCAGCGGTCGCATGTTCCTGCCACAGGTGGTCAAAAGCGCCCGCGTGATGAAGCGCGCGGTCGCCTGGCTGACGCCCTATATGGAGGCCGAAGCGGCGACGACCGGGGCGCGCGCCGGGCGGGTCCTGCTGGCCACCGTCAAGGGAGATGTGCACGACATCGGCAAGAACATCGTCGGCGTCGTGCTGGCCTGCAACGGCTTCGAGGTGATCGACCTGGGCGTCATGGTCTCCTGCGAGCGAATCCTGGCCGAAGCCCGCGACCAGGAGGTGGACTTGATCGGCTTGAGCGGTCTGATCACGCCCTCCCTTCACGAGATGGTGCACGTAGGCAAGGAGATGGCGCGACTCGGCGTCAGCCTGCCGCTGCTCATCGGCGGCGCCACCACATCGCGCGCCCACACGGCCTTGAAGATCGCGCCGACCCGGGAGGAGATCGTCCTGCACGTGGTCGATGCATCCCTGGCGGCGCCGGCGGTCTCCGCGCTGCTGCGTGGCTCCGACAGGCAGAGATTCATCGAGAAGGCGCGGGCTGAGCAGGCAAAACTGCGCGCTCGCCATACGGGCAGGACGGGGCCGGATCTGCTGCCCTTTGCCAAAGCCGCGGCCCGCGCCCTGACCCTGACTTCGGCGGCGGTTTCGAGTCCTGCCCAGGCGGGGGTCCAGGTCTTCGAATCCTGGCCCCTGGATGACCTGATCGAGCGCATCGACTGGACCCCCTTCTTCACCACCTGGCAGCTGCGCGGCCGCTATCCGGAGATCCTCGATGATCCAGCGGTGGGCCAGCAGGCGCGCCAGCTGCACGCCGACGCCACCGCCATGCTGCAGCGCTGGGTCGCCGAGGGCAGCGTGGGTGCGGCGGCTGTATTCGGGCTGTTTCCGGCCAATCGTCGCGGCGAGGATATGGTCGTCTGGGCCGACGCAGAGCGAACCAGCGAGCTGGCCACGCTGCATGGCCTGCGCCAGCAGCGTCGCCGCCAGGGCGCCGCCGCCAACCTGTCGCTCGCCGACTTCCTGCAGCCCGAAGATGTGGGTGTGGACTGGGTCGGCGCCTTCGCCGTCACCGCCGGACATGGCGTCGCCGAGCTGGCCGCTCGATATGAAGCCGAGCACGACGACTACCGGGCGATCATGGTCAAGGCGCTGGCCGATCGCCTGGCCGAAGCGCTCGCCGAGCGGCTGCACGAGCGCGTGCGCCGACAGCACTGGGGTTATGCCCCCGACGAAGACCTGGACAACGAGGCCCTCATCCGCGGCCGATATCAGGGCATTCGGCCGGCGCCGGGTTACCCCGCATGTCCCGATCACACCGAGAAGGCGACGATCTGGCGTCTGCTGGAGGCGCAGCGGGCCATCGGCGTGTCGCTTACCGAGTCCTTCGCCATGCTGCCGGCGGCGTCGGTCTCCGGACTGTATTTCGGCCATCCACAGGCGCGCTATTTCGGCCTGGGCCCCATCGGCAACGACCAACTGCGGGATTACGCCGCGCGCAAGGGGATCGATGTGGCAGAGGCGGCCCGTTGGCTGGCGCCCAATCTTGTTGAAGGCGCTGATGGCGACAAGGCGTGACATGGGCGCGATCGTCACGATGTCACGTGACAATCGATGTCACGTCCGCGCCGTGGCCTCGCTGTAACGCACTGGAATTACGCCACCCTGGACGCGGGCCCTGCCGTGGCATACATCTTGCTCGACAGTTCTCACGGAGCTTCTCTGCCGGGAGAAAGGATATGACCATGGCAAGCAACAAGATGACCTTCGGGCTGGTCGGGCTGCTGATGTTGGGCGCGTGCGCGGGCGATCTCTGCCCCGGCGTTGACTTCCCCACCGACTCGGACAGCGCCCTGTACGTCGCCGCCGGCTGCGGCAGCGACAGCGAGGGGGATGGCACCGCCGAAGCGCCCTTCAGCACCATTGGCAAGGCCGCAGCCGCCGCCAGCGCCGGCCAGACGATCGCGGTCGCCACAGGCAGCTACGCCGAAGCAGTCACGCTGAAGGCGGGTGTCAAGCTGCTGGGCGCTGGCCCTGATCGGGTCAGTATCCTCGCCGGAAAGAACGTGGGCATCGAGGCGACCGGCAGCGCCGCGATCGAAATCGCCCATGTGCGCGTGAGCAAGGCCGCTCCGGTCGGCATCCGATCGGCCAAGACGCCGCTGGTGCTCGACGACGTGGTCGTGGAGAGGACGGGCCGTCGTGACGGTGACGGCAAGAAGCTCGGCGGTCACGGCGTGCAGGTCACCGGCGGCGCCTCGTTGATGATTCGTGGTTGCCGCATCCACGACAACGAGGGCACGGGTGTACTGGCCGATGGCGCTGGCCCGGTGTCGATCATCGACCCCTCCTACATCATCGACCCCTCCTACCAGCCCCGGCCGAGCTCCGACGACGAGGTCGGCATCATCGACCCTTCGTACCAGGTGGCCAACAGCGCATCGATCCGCAACAACCGCGGCGGCGGCGTCGCCATCATCGATCCCAGCTACACGCCGACCGACGACAACAAGGAGGCGCTCTTGATTCAGGGCGCCTTGTTGGATAGCAACTGGGTCTTCGGCGTCGCCGTCTTCGGCAGCTCGGCGAAGCTCGACGCGACGGCGATCATCAAGACGCGACGCGAGAACAACAGCGATATCGCCGATGGACTCGTGGTCGCTCCCGGCATCAAGAGCCAGGTCGACGTCGACGCGTCGGTGGACGATCGCAGCGTGCTGGCCCACAACGCGCGGGCCGGCGTGCTGGCCGCGGGCGCGGCCGCCAACACCGTCGGCGTGGGCGTGGCCGCCGATGTCTCGCTGAACTCCCTGGGCGGTATCTGGATCCAGGGCAAGGGTGCGCTGCTGCGCATGAAGGCCAAGGCCCGGATGTCCGCCAACGCCCTGATCGGCGTCGGTGTGACCGGTGGCGCGCGCATCGAGGCCACCGGTGGCCGGGTCGACAACACCGTGCCGACCAACTGGGCGCCGCACAACAACGGGACGCCGAAACTGACCGGCGCGGACGGCATCGGCATCTTCAAAGGTGCCACCGGATCGCTCGAGGGGATCAAGCTGGACAATCTGGCCCGCGCCGGCGTGATCGTCGACGGGGGCGGCACCGCCAGCGGTGGCGAACTCGACCTGGTGCTGAAGGATGTGACCTTCGCCAGCAGCGGCTATGGGGTCCTGATCAACAAGGGCAGCGCCAAGCCATCGACCGACCTGGAAGCCGCCGCTGGCAAAGCGCAGGGCGTCGACCAACCGCTGGCCAAAGACGCCGACGAAAAGGTCCGTGTGAGCGCATGCAGCCAGGACAATCCCCAGGCCAGCTGCGCACCGCTCAAGCCCGATCAGGGATGAATTGAATCAGTCTTCGTGCCAGGTGGACGGCTCGGATGGAGCCGGCCCGCGCACGTAGGGCATCGTATCGTCGCCCTCCCGCAACAAGCCCGGCAGCGCATCGTCGGAGACGGTGATCCTCTCGATGACCTGCGAGGCCTGCTTGACCTTGCGGAACGTGGTGCGCGCGGCAGCCAGCATGGCCTCGTTGCCCAGTCCTTCGGCCCGTTCGACAGCTTCTGAGGCCAATTCGCCGGCCCGTGCGACCTCGCCGAGCGCCAGGCTACAGGCCGCGACCAGGCGCAGCACCTCGGGCAACATGTCGGCCGAACCCGCCTTGCGCATGGTGCCCTCGGCCTCGCGCAGCTGCTTGAGGGCTTCGACGAATCGCCCTTGCTCCAGCAGCACATTGCCCAGGTTCGTCTGTGCCATGGCCCGCCCCGTGGCCAGGTCGAGGCTGCGGAACTGGCGGACAGCGTCGCGATAGAGCTTCTCGGCCCGGTCCAGGTCGCGCGCCCGGAAGGCCAGGTTGCCCATGGAGACCGTGGCCATGGCCACGCCGATGAGATCGCCGGCCCGTTCGACCCAGTTGATGGCGGCCTGGTAGTGGTGCGCGGCGCGCTCGAAGTCGCGTCCATGGGCAGCCACGTGGCCCAGGGCTTGCTCCAAGCGCCCGTAGGAGCGCAGGAGCTCGGGCTCGTTGCGTCCCGCCCAGCGTTGCAGCGCCGCCGTGGCGATGGTCTCGGCGGCGTCGAACTGGCCGGCCTTGTGCAGCACCATGGCCTGCCGGCTGCGAGCGTGCGCGGCCTGGGCGGCGGCCTCGTCGTCGTCATCGAGCAGCTCTGCGGCCGAGGCGAAGTCGTCGATGGCGTCCTGATAGCGGCCCTGGATCTCCAGCAGGTCGCCACGAGCGCAGATGGCTCGGGCGTGCAGGGCGCGCAGATTCGGGATCTCGCGCGGATCGGTCACATCCAGGGCTTCCCCAGCCGCCTCCAGGGCCGTATCCAGCTCGGAGACCCGATGGCCGACCTCTGCGACGCTGATCAACACCTCGCCCATCAGTTGCCGCGGTGTCTCGTCATCGCCCCCGATTTCGAGCCACTGGCGGCCGACCGCGGCCGCGGCCTGAAGGATGTCGAACGCGTCTCGATTGGAGAACGCCAACAGGGCGTTGTGAGCGGCGCCCAGCAGCGAACGGGTCGACTTCTCCAGGTCGCCGGCGGCCATGAAGTGCTCGGCGATCAGCGCCCCGAAATCCGGCGGGCGCGGACCGGTCCAGGCCGTCATCCAGCGCGCCGCGCGCTGATGCCAGACCGAGATCATCTCCTGCTCCGCGCTGTCGCGTAGAATCTCGCCGACCTGCGGATTGCGCAGCGCCAGTTCCTGTTCGCTGCCGAAGTTGCCGCGCCGGGCCAGGCGGACGAAGCCGCTGCGACGCAGCGCGGTCACCTGGCCGTCGGTGACGTCCCGCTCCAGCATGGCGTTGAGCAGCGAGCCGGGCGAGTCGTGGCCGGCGATGGCCAGGGCCAGGAGCACCTGTTGCTCACCGGGCGAGAGCCTGCCGACGCGATCCATGATCAGGTCGGCCATGGAGCGATCCAGCGAGTGGGCCGCGTCGCTGACCGAACCCAGCTGCCAGCCCTGGGGACCGCGCTCGAAGACGCCATCGCCGATGAACGCACCCAGCGCTTCCTCGACCCGCATGGGCAGACCCTCCGAGAAGCGATGGACCGTATCGACCAACTCCTCGGGCGGCTCAAAGCCATCCAGCAGCGCCGACATCAGCTCGGCGCATTCCTCTTCCTCGAAGGGCGGGACCTCGATCAACGTCGCCTGGGTCACCGACAGGTGCAGTCCCGAGAGCACCTCTTCTGTGCGCGATTCGCGCATGGACAATACGAACAGGACCGGCGACTCGGCGCAGCTGTGGATCAAGTGCTCCAGCAGGTCCATGGTCTCGCTGCGGGCGCGGTCGAGATCTTCGATGATCAGCAGCGTCGGTCCCTGTTTGGCGGCGCCGCGGACATAGGCCGCCACAGCCTCGAACGCCGCGTGGCGCTCCGCTTCGCTGGCCGGGCGCGGCAGCTCGGTCAAGGCTCCGTTGTCGATGGCGCCCAGCATCCGCGCCAGGGCGATGACCCGACGCTCGACGACATGCACCGGCGTCGGCCCGGCGTCCAGGCCAGGCAGGCCGCGCAGTCGTGCCCGCAACTCATCGGCCCCGAGATGGGCCTCGTCGGCCCCGATGCGGCCGCGCAGCAGGTGCACGAAGGGTTCGTAGGGCACGGGGATGCCGACGGCGGTGCAACGGGCCATGTCGCGGTGCCACGACGTGTCGCGGGCGGCATCCAGGCGGGAAAGGAACTCGCCGATGAGGCGCGACTTGCCGACCCCTGCGGCACCGGAGATGGGCACCACTGCAGCCCGCGACTGCCGCAAGACCCGCCGGCAGGCGCGCCGCAGCTGAGCCAGCTCGACCTCGCGACCGACCAGGGGCGTCGGCGCATCGTCCTGCCCGTGATCAAGAAAGGCCACGGGCTTGCGGCGGATGATCACGCGGAAGCTCTCGTCGATTCGCTCGGAGACGTAGGAGCCTTTGACCTCGCGCCAGGCGCGTTCGGCGATGCAGACTCCACTGGTGTCGGCAGGCTGGTCGGCTGCAGCGGCGGCGCGTCCGACCTCGACGGCTTCGCCACCCGCCAGTGCCGTGCCCCAGGCGATGCCGGCCCCGAAGGTCCCCATGCGGCCGACCGCGACGCCCAGGGCGAGCATCACCCCCGTCCGATCGCCGTTGCCGCTCCTGGCCAACGTGCCGCGTACCGCGAGGGCGGCGTCGACGGCCGCCTCGGTTTCCCACTCGCGCATGCCGCCGAGGCCGAAGACGGCGATCATCTCGCGACCCACCACCGCGAGTACCCGTCCGCCCTCCCGCTCGACGGCGGTGATGAACGACGACGTGGTCTCGCGCAGTCCGGCCGGCTCCGGCGTATCTTCCACCAATCGACCCACCAGCACGGTGGCGGTCGCGGCCACCAGGCTGCGCTCGTTCATGGTCGTCGAGATGTGGCTGCGCCGCTTGCCCTGCTGGCCCTCGAAGCGGGTGGAGCGGCCGGTGGAGATCACCAGCGGAGCACCACATTCCAGGCACGCGAATCGTTCCCCCTGTCGCCGGGTCTGGCAGGTGGGGCATTGATCCATGGGCACAGGCGAGCCGCAGCGATTGCAGAAGCCCCCCGGCAGGGCCTCGTCGTGGCCGCAGCAGGGGCAGGTCGCCACCGGGCCCGGCCGGCCCCCGCTGCGCACACCGGCGGCGGCACAGAGGGCGTCGGCGAAGGCGACGATGGAGCCGTGGCGTTTGTCCGGCGTCTTGGATAACGCCCGCAGCAGTTCCCGTTCCAAGGCCTCCCGGGTCGCCGCGTCGGCGCCCGGCAGGACCAGCTCCGGCACCGGTTCCACCAGGTGGGCGATCAGCGTGCCTTGCATGGTGTTTCGATAGAAGGGCAGTCGCCCCGTGAGCATCTGGAAGGCGACGATGGCCAGTGAGTACAGGTCGCTGCGGCCGTCCAATTCCTGGCCCTGAATCTGCTCGGGCGCCATATAGGCGGGCGTGCCCAACAGGGCGCCCGGGGTGGAGATGTCGCCGCCGCCTTGCACTTTGACGCTGCGGGCCAGGCCAAAGTCGAGCACCTTGGCCAGGCGGGCGCCCGTGGCCAGCGGCCGCAACAGCACATTCGCCGGCTTGATGTCGCGATGGATGATGCCCACGGCGTGCGCTTCGGCGATTCCGCTGGCGATCTGGTGAAGGACCGCCAACGCGTCGCTCAGCGGCACCTGCTCGGGATCGGTGAGCCAGACGTCCATGCCCTGGCCCTCGACATATTCCATGACGATGAACCAGTTGCCCTTGTGGCGGCCGAACGCGTGGATGCCGACGACGTTGGGATGGTTGACCCGAGACAGGGTCTTGGCCTCGCGCACGAAGCGGGCTTCGGAGGCTTCGTCCGCGGACGCGCCGGGCAGCAGCAACTTGACCGCCACGCGCCGCTCCAGCCGGGCATCGCGGGCCAGATAGACCTCGCCCATGCCACCGGCGCCAAGCTGGCGCTCGATCACATAGTCATCACCGATGGTCTCGTCAGGG
>CAYTLW010000058.1:0-45260 GCA_964438735.1 uncultured Enterobacteriaceae bacterium
GTCGGGCTTGCGCCCTCGACCACCTTGGACGAACCGTCTCAACGCGGCACATGGCTTGGACGCCAAACTGGGCAAGTACTTCGGGACCGTCGAACTAGGATTCCCGGGCCACCGGCGCGCCGAGAAAACAGGTCTGCATGGCGCCCTTGCCCTTGATCTGCAAACCGCCCCGTTCCTGCAATTCGAAGCGACCGGCCAGCCGCGCCCGGGTCGCGTCGCTGACCTGAATCCGCCCCGGCTCGCCGTGTGACTCCATGCGGCTGGCCGTGTTGACGGTGTCGCCCCAGAGGTCATAGGCGAACTTGTTGACGCCGATGACGCCTGCAACGGCCGGGCCGGTGTGGATGCCGATGCGGATGTCCAGCTGCCGGCCGCTCTGCTCCGAATAGCGTCGCACCACCTCGATCATGTCCAAGGCCATGTGCGCCGTGGCGCCGGCGTGATCCTCCAGTGGACCCGGCAGCCCCGCCACCGCCATGTAGGCGTCGCCGATGGTCTTGATCTTCTCCAGGCCATGTCGCGCGGCCAGATGGTCGAACTCGGTGAACAGCTCGTTGAGCATCTGAACCAGCTCCACGCTGGAGATCACCGCCGACAGCCGCGTGAAGCCAACGATGTCGGCAAAGAGCACGGTGACGTCATCAAAAGCGTCGGCGATGATGCCGGGCTCGTCTTTGAGGCGCGCAGCAATGGCTTCGGGCAGGATGTTGAGCAGCAAGCCATCCGCGCGGTCGCGCTCCTGCACGATGTGCTCTCGGGCGGCGTCGCGCATCGCGGCCGAGTGCGAGGCCAGGACGAGCACCGAGTAGAGCGAACCTGCGGCGTTGAAGGTGAGCAGGAACTGCACCTTCCAGCCCATCAACGGTTGCCACGGCTCCAGGTCGGGGTAGGCGGCGATCAGACCGCAACAGGACAGGGCGAAGACCACCGGCACGATCCGCCCAAACCACTCCGCTGGCCGGTAGATCATGAAGGGCACCATGGCGATCGGGAAGATGAACAACATGGCGCCGGCGGCGAGGCCGAAATAGAGGTGCAGCAGCAGGGTGTAGGAGAGCACCACCACCCAGCCCACGGTCATCGAGGTGTGCTGCAGCCCCATGCGCAACAGACCTGCAGCGAGTAACAGGGCAGCGAGTCCGATGGCAGCCCAGCCGGCCGTCGTGGGGATGCCCAGCCACATCAATATGACGACCTGGATCGCGAACAGGATCACACCCACCACCACCAGCGTCATGCGGATCGGGTAGATCTCACGGTCTCTGGCGACGATACGTTCGGGCGGCATCAACAGCCGCACGGGCGCCAGCCGACGTACGATGGGCGGCAGGAATTGTGCCAGGTCGGCCTGGGTGCGCTGGACGGGCTTCGTCACGCGGGCTACCGATTGCTGCCGTGGCGTGGTGGCTGGTTGATTCGCCTCATCACCCGGCCATGGGCTCGCTTCACTGCGCGGCGAATACGTTCTCGTTTGCGCAGAGGACGTGCCGGTTCATCGGCGATGACCTGACCGGGCTGGACGGTGGGAGCCGGCCGTGCCAGGCGCCGGAAGTAGTTGACGGCGACCTCGTACAATCCCATGACATCCTCCTGTCGGCCCCAGCTGCGCCTGACTCTACTCCGGTCCGGTGCCGGAATTGAAGGCCTGTCCTGTGGATGACGGCAACGCCCCGACGTTTGCCTGCGGGCCAGGCCGGTCGCACTTGACTGGCGACACCCCGTTGGCTACCACTGCTGCTGCGGTGCGCCCGGCCATCAAACCCGCGAAGGCGTCTCGATTTCCAACCCCGCGCACGCCCGGCGCGAACTGGAGAGACCCGCCCATGGGTGAGCCTTCAACCCCCAACTTGCCAGAGCTGACAGGCGAGCCGGCGGCGCTGCCAGTGGGTCGTCGAGGCAGTGACCGCGCGGCGGCGGTGATCTGGGACTGGAAGCGGGAAGGGTCGACCGACACCGCCGTGCACACATCCAGGTTGCGCACCCGGGGCTGCCTTCAGGGCGCGGTCGGGCTCGCCATCGCCGGCGGGATCCATGCGCTGGGCCACCCCACGCTTGCGCTCATCGTCGCCGCCATCGGCTCGTTCACTTTACTGAGCGCCCTCGTCTCGCCCGGTGGCATCTACGCTTCCATCGAGCGCGGCCTGCAGGTGTTCGCGCGGCGGGTCGGCCAGGTGGTCGGCTGGATCGTGCTGCTGCCCATCTACTTCGGTTTCTTCCTGCCCTTCGGCCTGCTCTTTCGACGCGGCGCCAGGGATCCCATGCGACGCCGCTTCGAGGCCGACGTCGGCTCCTACTGGAACGTCCGACAACCCGATGAGGACGTCGTCCAGCGGCACCGGTCGCAGTTCTGAACGAGAGATGATGAACCATGGCCTGCCGGCCGGGAGAACCGCTTGAAGATCCTGGGCATCAGCTGCTTCTACCACGACTCCGCCGCAGCGTTGATCGACGACGGTCGCATCGTCGCTGCGGCCCAGGAGGAGCGCTTCACGCGCAAGAAGCATGACCCGGGTTTTCCCAGCCACGCGGTTCGTTACTGCCTGGCAGAGGCGGGCATCGCCGAGGGCTCGGGTCCGGACGCGGTGGTCTTTTACGAAAAACCCATCCTGACCTTTCATCGGCTGCTGGAGACCTATTTTGCGGTGGCACCCAGGGGCATCGCCTCATTCATGAAGGCGTTGCCACTGTGGATGACCGACAAAATCTGGACCGAACCGAACATCACCGATGCGCTGGTCAAGTGCGGCATGCCCGCCCCCGAGCGGCTCTATTATCCCGAACACCACGGCAGCCACGCCGCCAGCGCGTTCTACCCGAGCCCCTTCGAAGAGGCCGCGATCCTGACCCTGGACGGTGTGGGCGAATGGGCGTGTGCCACCCTGGGTGTCGGCGAAGGCAACAAGCTCACCGTCCTCAGGCAACTGGACTTCCCACACAGCCTCGGTCTGCTGTACAGCGCGTTCACCTACTTCACCGGCTTCCGCGTCAATAGCGGCGAATACAAGCTCATGGGCCTGGCGCCCTACGGTGAGCCGACCTACAAGCATCTCATCCTGGACAAGCTGCTCGACCTCAAGGAAGACGGCAGCTTCCGGATGGACATGGACTACTTCGGCTACCTCGATGGCCTGGTCATGACCAACGACCGCTTCGCCGATCTCTTCGGCGGCCCGGCGCGGGAGTCCGAAGGCCGAATCACTCGCCGCGAGATGGATATCGCGCGGTCGATCCAAGAGGTCACCGAGGAGATTGTGTTGCGCATGGCACGCACGGCGCGCGCTGAGACCGGCAAGCGCAATCTCTGCCTGGCCGGTGGCGTGGCCTTGAACTGCGTCGCCAACGGCAAGCTGCTGCGTGAGGGCATCTTCGACGATATCTGGATTCAGCCCGCGGCGGGCGATGCTGGCGGTGCGCTCGGGGCGGCGCTGATGGTCTGGCATCTCGTGCTCGACAACCCGCGTGTCTCCGATGGCGAGACCGACAGGATGCAGGGCAGCTACCTCGGACCGAGCTTCTCCAACGAGATGATCCAGGAGTGGCTCGACGCCAAAGGCTACGCATACCGGCGGCTCGACGAGCAGGAGTGGGCGCCGACCCTCGCCGGCCTCATCGCCGAAGAGAACGTGCTCGGCCTGGTGAGCGGCCGCATGGAGTACGGCCCGCGGGCTCTGGGTGCGCGCAGCATTGTAGGCGACGCGCGCAGCAAGAAGATGCAGTCGGTCATGAACCGGAAGATCAAGTATCGGGAGAGCTTCCGCCCCTTCGCGCCCGCCTGCCTGGAGGAGCGTACGAGCGACTTCTTCGAGCTGGATCGGCCGAGCCCCTACATGTTGCTGGTGGCCCCGGTCAAAGCCGAGCGCTGCATCCCGCCACAAGGCGACGAACGGGGGCTTGAGGACCTGACGGCCTGGGTGAATCGGCCGCGCAGCGACGTGCCGGCGATTACCCACGTGGATTACAGCGCGCGGGTGCAGTCTGTAGGGCGGGAGAACAACCCGCGTTTTCACCGCCTGCTCAAGGCGTTCGAGGACCTGACCGGCTACGGCATCCTGATCAATACGAGCTTCAATGTGCGCAATGAGCCGATCGTCTGCACCCCCGAGGATGCTTTCCGCTGCTTCATGCGCACCGAGATGGACTATCTTGTGCTCGAGAATTTCCTCCTGTTCAAACGCGACCAGGCGGGCTGGCAGGACCGAGACGCCTGGCGCGAAGAGTTCAAGTTGGACTGAGCCCTGCGCGGGCGACTGAAGAGGTGAGCATGGGCAAGCTGGCGCACACCGGAAAGCTCATCGGCGAGTTCGCCAGGTTCGCCAGGCAGAACAAGGTCTACTGGATCGTTCCGCTGGTGATTGTGCTCCTGCTGGCCGGGCTCCTGGTCGTGGTCTCGCAGGGAGCCAGCCCCTTCGTCTACACGCTGTTTTAGAGGCAACCGTGACCGGCGGACATCGCAAGCTCGCTTTCGCAACACGGCCGCCGTGGTCCTTGCTCGTCCTACTGCTGGGCGTGGTCCCAGCGTCACAGGCTTGCGGGCCGTACTACCGGGCAGCGGCGCCGCTTCCGTCAGGTGTGCAACGCCCCGGAGATTCGCGCGTGGCCCTGCATTTGGGCCCTCCCGGCGCCCAGCTGTCCGGCACCCACGCGTTGCCCTGGGCCGGTCAGCGTATTCATGGCTGGGCGCAATCCTCGCTGGACGTGGACGGGGACCTGTTTCTCGACGGGGCCGCCGGATGGGGTGGCGTTACACAGCTCGGTCAATCGGGCAGCGGATTGCCGGACATGACCATTGGCTTCTCGGCCGAGATCGGCGGCGGCTGGCAGCGCTCCACAAGCCGATGGTCGGCGACCATCAACGGCGAGACGATCACAGAGGAGTCGACCTATCGCGGCCCGTCAGGGCGTGCGGCCGTCGAGCTCCGACTGGACCTTGCCGGGCGCTGGGTCGCGTTGGGCGTGCTCCTCCGGGGCGCTGCGTTTGTCATGGACACATCGCTCAACGGCGAACGGCTTGGAGTGACGACAGACTTGTTTTGGGAGCCCGGCGTGGCGCTGCGGATCGGGCCTCCTCGTGCCTATCTTCAGGTTGGCCTGGTGCTGCCGTACCCGCTACACCGCGTAAAAGGGGCCCTGCCTTCTCCGTGGTTGGGGGTCGGCGTGGTGGTGGGCTGGTTGGAAGGGGCAGAATGGCGCAAGGCCCGATGACACCTGGTTGTTGAGTGTGGCCAACGCAATCGAGATGTGCAGGCCTGCAGGCTGCCAATCAAATCACGTCCAATACCAACCGAGCCCCAATCGCCGCCTGGTGCCCGAACGCCGCGTGGCTGAACAGGTACCACTCGTAGCGCGCGAACCCCTGCACATGCCACGGCCTCGGCCCTTGCCCGAAGAGCGCGTTGACCGTCACTTCGGTACCCAGAGCGAAGCTGGCAGGGTCGCCGATGTGCAGCGCCATGGTCGGGCCGACGATGACTTTGGAGATGCCGTAGCCCAGGCTGGCCCGCACGCGCCAATGATCGCTGGCCGGCAAGTGGCCCACCTCGGCCAGCAGGCCGAAGCGCGGGGCCGGCAGGACGGGCGGGTTGGCGGCCAGCTTCTTCTTCAATTCCGCCTGCAGGGCCGCCCAGATGTCCTTGGCGATGGCGACGTAGTCCTCCTTGGTGAGCTTGACCAGCTTGTCTGTCTCGACCTGAATGCCGGTCTTGAGCGCCTGGCCCAGGCCCTCCCTGGCTTTGCTGAGCAGGTGCTCCTCCAGCTTCTTGCGCACCAGGTCTTCCAGCTCTTCCTGCAGGACCTGTTTGGCGACCGCCTGCAGGAAGACCGGGTCGAACATTCGATTTTGGAAGTAGAAACCGCCCAGCCCCACCGAGACGGGCACATCGGCGCCGTCCGGCACGCCTGTTCCCAGGCCGACGCCCAAGGTCGGGCCCAGGCTCAGCGAACGGCGCGTGCTGGCCACCAGCTCGCCGGCCAGCTCCTTGACCGGTACGTGTTTGGCCACCTCGCTGGCGACCTTCTGGACCAGTTCCTTGTTGATTTCGACGGCGCTGGCTTCGGTCGCCAACGCAAAACTGAGTAGCAGCGCGAGGGTCGTGAGCCGGGTCTTGCGCATGGTCACTCGCTGGCGGTCGGGCCGGAGACCGCGTCTTCACTACCGTCGATGGTGCAGTCGATAACCAACACGGGTGCCGGCGCGCGCGGTGACGGGGCAACCCAAAGGGCGCTGCCCGGCGCTAAGGGGTTGCCGTCGACGAGATTGCCGCTGAACTCGCAGCCCCGCAGGCTCACCTTCGCTCGGTCCAGGACAGCCACGGCACCACCGCCGGTCGCCTGGTTGTTGTGGAAGCTGCAGTCGTTGAAGGTCACCGTCGCGTCGCCATCGAGCAACGCAGCGCCGCCCTGTCGGCCCCGATTGCCGGTGAATTGAACCCGCTCCAACAGCAGCTCGCCGCGCCGGCCATAGAGCCCGCCACCGCCCACGCTGCCGCCGTTGCAGTTGTCGATGACGCAGTCGCGCATCGTCAGCCAGGCGCCGCCGGGCACTTTCACGCCGCCACCACCGCGAGAGAGCCCGCCGGTCAGGGTGAGACCACTCAGCAGGACACGATTGCGTCGGCCTTCGAGGACCACCACCGCGCCTTCCTCGCTCGCGTCGATGATGACATCGCCGCCGTCGCCGGTGCCATGGATCTCCACAGACCGTCGCAGGACCAGAGGGCCTTCGTATCGGCCGGCCGCGACCTCGATGACGGCGCCCGCCTCGGCGGACTTCAACGCATCGCGCAACGCGCTGCCGCCGCCGCCCACCTCGATGGACGCCGCCGCGCTGTTGCGTGGCGTTGCGGATTCGCCGGGCTCCACGGGCTACTCCAGGATGGTGAGCGCCTCGTAGCTCTTCTTGAAGGTGTCGAGCGGGCACTCGAAGATGCCGTCATCCTTGCCGTCGCCAGTGGGCTCGCCTTCGGCCCACGGGTTGCGCAGGATGACGAAGCGCTTCTTGTTCTTGCCGCGTCCCTTGGTCTTGACGCCCATCACCGTGTAGGCGTGGTCGTCGTAGATGCCCGTGCCGGTGTAGCGCGGATCGGCCTTGCCATCTTTGCCTTTCTTGGCCGAGTAGGTCCCGGCGGTGACGGCCTGCTTGTTGTCCGCCGCCTTCTTCAGCGTGGCCCAGAGGTCGTCGTCTTCCATGTCCTTGACGTCATGGTAGTCGCACAGCCGGCCGGTGATGGCCTCCATCACGTCGCTCTCGTAGCCACCCTGGCCCACCTTGTCGTAGTCGCCCTTGCCGCCGCCGCCCTTGAAGATGGCCCAGGCCTTCTCCATCAGCGCTGGCCAGAGCTCGCCCTTCTGGGTCGATTGCAGGTAGGCCCAGGTGTTCTTGTTCTGGTACCAGGGGAAGTCGGCATCGACCGTGACCGTCTGCGCCTTCGCGGTGCCATCCCAGTCCACGTCGTAGAAGCGGATCTGGTAGACGTCGCCGCCCATGGGCGTGATGGCATCCTTGATCTCGCCCGGGTGGCGTTGGGCCACCGACGACAGGGCAGCGGCGAAGTAGCAATCCGCCAGGTAGCCCTGCATCACGTCCTGGGCGCGTACGCCGCGGACGAAGAGGCGACCCTCCATGCGCTTGTACTCGTGGGTCTCGCGCTTCTTGGTCTTGTCGTCGCGTGCGAGCTCGGGATCGTCGAGCTGCTGCGGGGTGTCGTAGGCATCGCCTGGTCCGCCGACGTCTTCGCCGGAGTTCCGCTTCTTGGGCTGCACCGCGGCGGCGCCGGCGGCGTAGTTCATCGATTTGAGTTGGGTGCGCAGTCCGCCCCCTGCACCCGCAGCCGCGGGCGGCGCCGCAGATGGACCAGCAGATGGCACGGAAGATGGCGCCTTGTCCTTCTTCTGCAGGCTTTTGAGGCTCTGGACCATGACCCGACCCTGCTCGATGCTTCGGCGTTCAGACACACCCTTCCGCCGACCGTGTCCCCAGAGTCGTCGCCTTGTGCTGGTGCGTCAACAGGTTGCGGCCGGTCGCCGCATGCGCGCGGGGTGGCATCGCCCCGACGATGGCAGCGTCGTGGCGCGAACGTCTACCACCACTTCAACGACACATGAATGTGATCATGATGGGTCGCCCACAGGCCCAGCTTGGTCTGGATGCCGCTATTACCCGCCGCGGAGATGGTGCCCGCCTTGAGCATCTGCTTGGCCCGGGCCCGCAGCAGGGGGGCGATGATCGGGTCGACGCCGATGGCCCGCATGCGCTTGGAGTCGAAGAGACGGGCCATGAACCAGACCTGTCGATCCAGGTCGACGATGTGGCCGGTGGTCGCCGATTGGGCGCATTGCTGCTTCTTCTTGTCCACATTGGCGCCCTTGGGACCGCAGATGGTCTGGGTCTTGTTGGTGCCGTCGGTGGTGAAATACGCGATGTCGATGTTGCCGCCCTGGTCGTGGCAGGTGAAGCAGTGGCGCGGCTTGCCGATGTCGTAGCCGGGGGTGACGCCGTCTTCCTGGCAGGTGTCCGCAAAGCTCACCACCTTGGTGCCGGGGAAGGTGTCGTGCAGGGCCTTGAGGCTGTCGCGCACCAGCATGATCAGCTCCCGCCGCCCCCATTTGTAACCGCTGACGGTCTGGAAGCGATAGGTCGCGCCCAAGGGGTCGTCGGCCTCGGGCTCAGGCCAGTGCAGCAGGCGAAGCACGCCGGCGGGTTTGCCCTGGCAGTCGTCGTCATTGAAGGCGGGGGTGCAGGTCAGGCCATCGGCGAAGGGGGTGCGCCGCACGGTCAGGCCGTAGGTATTGGTGGCGCCCTCGGAGCCGACGATGCGCAGCAGGTACTTCCGGCTCTGCGTCGGGTGATAGAACGCGACGGCCTCGTCGCTCTTGTCGAAATCCGCCCACAACTTGCCCTTGTAGGGATAGTCGGTCCAACGCGAGCGGACGAACTCACCTTTGGCGTCGTGCACCACCATGTCGAGATCGCCGGCGTGATTGCTGAAGCGCAGCTGGACCTCGGTGAGCACGCCAGCGGGCGCGTCGACCCGGAACCAGTCCTCGTCGCCGGCGCAGACTCGGCCGCCAAAGGTCCGCTTTGCCACAAGATCGACCGCGTGTTCGGCGCTGTTGTTGGGCTCGAAAGGATCGGCCTCGCCGCAGACCAGCGGCGCGTTCTTGCAGGTGCCGCCATCGCACCACTGGTTGCCCGGGCATTGACCGGCCGGGTGGCTCACCGAACAGGCAACGAAGGCGTTGACGCAGCGGTTGTCCTGGCAGACGTGTTTGTCGGGGCAGTCGGGGTGGTCATCGCAGGCGGGCAGGCAGGCGCCGGCGCCGGGATTGCAGCGATAGCCGCCGCGGCAGTCGGATTGTTTGCTGCACGCACCGAAGCAGGCCGAGCCGCCACCAGCAAGGATGACGCATTTGCCGCCGGCTGCGCAGTTCTTGGTCTGGCAGCTGGTCGAGATGCACATGCCGTCAACGAAACCCGTGGGGCGATCCTTGCTGATTTCGGGCTGACAGAGGTTGGAGGCGCACTCATTGGCTACGCGACAGGCCGCGCCGATGGGTTTGGACTTGCCGATGGGGTTGTCGATGGGCCAGCAGGTGGTGTCGTCGTCGCAAGCATAACCCTCGCGGCAGTCGGCGACCGTGTCACAGAGGGCCAGGCAGAGGTTGCGGATGGGCATGGCCGGGTCGCTGTAGATGGGCGCGCACACCGAGTTCGCAGGGCAGGGCGCTGCAGGCCCGCAGGCAGGCGCACAGGTGCCGCCAGGCAGCCAGGTCAGGCACATGCCGCCGGGGCAGTCTTCGTCGGTGGTGCAGGCGGTGCCGACGGCGGCGGGTGTGGCCGTGTCCGGCGCCGTGGCCGTGTCTGTGGCGGTGACGGTGTCCAACTCACAGTGTGATGAGATATCACACTGTTCGTCTCGCTCCGCTCGCACCGTGTCCGTGACGGTGTCCGTGTCCAACTCGCAGTCTGATGAGATATCACACTGCTCGTCTCGCTCCGCTCGCCCCGCGTCCGTGACTGTGTCCGTGTCCGCGTCCGTGCAGCCGGCGACGGCCAGCAAGGCCATGCCTGCAAGCAGACCGTGCCCCGGCAGTCTTGTGGATGGTCTGGACTGGCGCATGGAGGCCTCCGATGGCCCGCATGATGCCACGCTGGGGCGGTTGCGGTCATGGGCTTCTTGCCCCGCCACGTCCAGTGGCCCAGGATGTTCCGACGCCGCGCCTGACAGCGAACGAGGAGAGGAACCCCATGCCATGGACGCACTCCACCGCCCGCAACGTCGCCTCGCTATTTGCAGCCATGTTCTGCTGCCTGATCCTCGTGGCCTGCAATCGGCCGACGTCTCCGCCGCAGGCTGACGAACCGAACAGGAGCGCAACGCCCGCGGCCGAGCCCGACAAGCCCCCCGTACCGGCCGGCGAGGCCGACAAACTCGCCGCGCAGCCCGGCGCAGGGACCGGCACAACCCGAACCACCAAAGCGGCTGCTGCGGCGAAGTTTGCCCGGGCGATTGGCGCAGAAATGCCGGCTCCAGCAAAGGCGCAGCCTGCCGAACCCACGGTCGCGATCCCAGACAGCCCGCCCGTTCGAGGTCCGCTGGGTGACAGTCTCATCGGCCTGGCCTGCGGCGGCGAAGGCATGGGCACGGTGTGGGATTTCCTGCCAGCTCGCTATCGCATGCGGACCGGCGGCGGCTCCGGAGGCGGCAGCTGGCGCATCGATGGCGACGACCTGGTGCTGACCGGTGTGGCTGGCCCCACTCATGCCAACCGCGGCCCGCGCAGGAAGGTCGAGCGGCGCTGGAATGGAGCGCGATTGCACAAGAAGGACGGCGCGATCGAGCTGGTGCATGCACAGGCGAAGCTGCCCTGTCGGCCCATTCCCATCGACCGCCTGGGCGGCCACGCGTTGAAGGTGGGCACGGACCGGCCAGTGGCGGACAGGCCTACGAAGACGCCGAAGGAAGCGCGCGAGCTACGGGCATTGAAGGCGAGCAAAGGCCGTACCCCGGCAGAGCGCAAGCTGCAGCAGTCGCTGCGCGCAAAGTGGGATTGCTGGGGGCGTTGGGTGGCCGGGAACCTGGTCGAACGACATGGCACGTCGCTGGAATTCAAGCTCGAGCTGAAGCTCGAGGCCGGCATCGTGCAGAGCGCCACCGCCGAGCCGGCTACTGAGCTGGCCAGTTGCCTGATCGCCGCCTTGATGAAGGCCGACAGCGGCGCCGCGCCGAAGCTGCCCCATGACGGCGCCGAGCTCGCCGTGCTGGTGTCCATTCAGGGATGGAAGTAGGCCGCTAGACCGTCTCGGGCAACGTCCCTTGCTGGAAGCCGTCCGCGAGCATCATCTCGCGCGCCTTCTTGGGGTCCTGTTCGCCTGCCGGCAGCGCCAGGTAGTACGGCAGCTTGACCGGCGTGTCGCTCAAGGCGATGGCGCCGGAGTCGTGCAATCGGTCTACCACCGAGTGCAGCGTCTCTTCGAGATTGGGCGGCGGATTGCCCTTGTAGTAGGCGCTGATATAGGCGACCAGCTCGCGCACCGTATGCGATCCGTCCGCCAGCAGCAGCACCTTGCCCAGCCAGGGCTCCAGCGGCATGGTCGACGAGGCGTCGTGCATGTCCACCAGCACCACCTCCTGGTCGCGGCGGGCGTAGACCATGGTACGGGCGAAGAACTTCGAACGATCCGCTTCGCTGGTCATCTCGGGCTCCTGCAACCGGTGCGATATACCGCCGTCGAGCTACTTCAACGGGCTCGCCAGGCCCAACTTCCGGGCGGCCTCCAGGGCGTCGAACTCTTCTGTCGTCAGGTGCTTCTGGGCCAGCGAGAAGAGCACGTTGTCCTCGCGGAAGATGTGCAGGCGCACCAGCTCTACGAAGGTCTTGGCCTGGCTGATGGCCGCGTCGTAAACCATCATGCGCGAGCGCTGATCCGGCAGCCGACTGGCCAGGCCAAAGAAGTTGAAGATGATGGCCGCCATCTGCGACATCTGAACGTGGTCTTCTTCGAGCACATTGATGGCCGTGGTCGGCACCGGTCCCTTGCTGTGTTCGCCGATCTCCACCAGGCGCCGCGCCAACACCGGGAACAGTTCCTTCTCCTCGCGCTTGTTATGGGGCAGCAGGTTCTCGTCCACCGAGCGGAAGAAGTCGGTCATGGCCGCGGCGAACTCGCGGGTGATCCCGTGCTCCTGCAGCGTGCCCAGCGCCTGTTCGAAGGTGTTCAGGTCTTCGATGAAGGCGTCATGCTCATCGCGCAATAGCTGCAGATGGGCATGCATCTCGTCGTAGGGCAGCCCCTGGTCCGCGCCCGGCGGCGCATAGGCATCCGGCGGCGACATGGGCGACAGCCCTTCGTCCTCTACTTCCTTGTCCACTTTGGGCGTGATCTTCATCTGGCCCAATCGCACCCGTTTGCTTGCCATATTCACATCTCCGATTCGGGTGTCTCATGCCGTCCAGGCCGGACAGGCGCGGAGCCTACGCGGGCTCGAATCGGCCCGCAAGTGGCCCAGTTGGAAATCGCCTGGCACCTTTCGGACCCTTCCGGGTGTACATCGTTTGAGGACCCGCCGATCACCCCGCGGGCGCCCAGGAGCTTCCGTGAAGCAGCTGCACCGACCCGATATGTTTCAGTGGTCCGCATTCGACGCCGCCCGCAATGTGGACTTCCACGGCACCCTGCTGGTGTTGCCCACGGGCAACCTGGTCTTCGATCCCATGCCCTTGTCCGAGCACGATGCGGCCCACGTGGCCTCCCTGGGCGGCGTGGCCTGGGTCAACATCTCCAACGCCGACCACGTGCGCGCGGCGGCGGACTTCAAGGCGCGCTTCGGGGCGCAGATCGGCGCTCCGGCTGCCGAGATGCTGCATCCGGCCTACGGCGGCCTGGAGGTCGACTACTGGTTTGGCGGCGACGAGTTGCTGGAGTGCGGCGTGCGCATGGTGCCCATGGCCGGCAGCAAGACCAAAGGTGAGGTGGCCTTCGTCATGCCCGGCGGCGATACGATCGTCACCGGAGACCTGGTCCGCAGCCACCAGGGCGGGTCATTGAACCTGTTGCCAGAGCCAAAATTGAGCGATCGCGCTGCTGCGTTGGCGTCGGTGCGCTCGTTGCTGGAGCTGCCGGAGCTGCGTCACGTGGTGGTGGGGGACGGCTATCCCGTCTTCCATCTTGGCCGCGAGGCGCTGACGTCCCTGTTGGGCGAGGTGTAGGCCCCACCGACGACCGACGCCTCAGACGTCCAGATCCCCGGCGGTCTCGGCGTTATCCATGATGAAGTGAAAGCGCACCGAGGCGTCGCGTCCCATCAGGCCGGCGATGGTCTTTTCGGCCTCGAGCTGCTGATCCTCAGGAATCACTACCTTCAACATGCGTCGGCGGTTGGGGTCGAGCGTCGTCTCGAAGAGCGTCTTGGGCATCATCTCGCCCAGACCCTTGAAGCGGGTGATGACGAACTTGGCCTTGTCGCCGCGGCGTTTGCGCGCCTTCTTGACGATGGCGTCACGTTCGCGTTCGTCCACTGCCCAGTGGGTCTCCTTGCCAATATCCACCCGGTACAGGGGCGGCTGAGCGATGTAGACCTTGCCGGCGTCGATGAGCGGCTTCATGTAGCGGTACAGGAAGGTCAACATCAACGTGGTGATGTGGTGGCCGTCGCTGTCGGCGTCCATGAGCAGGACCAGCTTGCCGTAGCGCATGGCGCTGACGTCCAGGGTAGCGCCTACGCCGCAGCCCAGCGCCGCGATGATGTCCTGCAATTCCCGGTTGGCGACGACCTTGCGTTCGGTGGCCTGCTCCACGTTCAGCACTTTGCCGCGCAGAGGCAGGATGGCCTGTGTACGGCGGTCGCGACCCTGTTTGGCCGAACCACCGGCGCTGTCGCCCTCGACCACGAAGAGCTCGGTCTCCAACGGATCGGTCGAGGAACAATCGGCCAGTTTGCCGGGCAGGTGCAGACGATGGGAGGTCGGCTTCTTGCGCTTTATCTTTTGCGCGGCGGTACGGCTGGCGGCGCGGGCGCGGGCGGCCTGGATGATGCGCATGGCCACGGCGTTGCCGGCACTCTGGTTGGAGTGCATGTAGCGGACGACTTCCTTGCGCACAAGGGCGGCCACCAGGCTGCGGATCTCGGCGTTGTTGAGCTTGTCCTTGGTCTGGCCCTGGAACTGCGGGTCGGCCATGAAGACGCTGATGACGCCAACCAGGCCCTCGCGGATGTCCGAACGCTTGATCTCGACGCCACGCGGGATGGCGTCGTGGGCCTCCAGGTAGTTGGTCATGGCCGCGGCCACACCGTCCCGCAGGCCGGCCTCGTGGGTGCCGCCATCCTGGGTCGGGATGCCGTTGGCGAAAGACTCGATGCGCTCGGAGGTGGCCTCGGTCCAGTGCAGGGCGACCTCGACACGGGTATCCGCCGCGGCACCATTGCTGTTGTCGAAACGTATGGCCTCGGGATGGGTCACGCCATGGCCGCCGTTTTCGACGATCTGGGCCAGCAGGTCGCCGATGCCGCCCTCGGCCTTGAATTCGGTGCGCGTGCCGGCCTTCTGGTCCTTGAAGACGACCCGCAATCCGGCGGTCAGGAAGGCCTTGACCTGCAGGCGGCGGGCGATGAGCTCGGCGTCGTAGTCCACGTCCTCGAAGATCTCCGCATCCGGCCGGAAGTAGATGTCCGTGCCGTGCCCCGTAGCGGCGCCCACATCCTCGACGCTGGTAATGGGCGTGCCGCGCGAGAAACACTGCTCGTATAGCCGCCCGTCGCGACGGATGCGGGCCACCATCTCGACGCTGAGCGCGTTGACCACCGACGAGCCGACGCCGTGCAGACCACCCGAGCGCAGGTAGTTGCCCTGGTCGAACTTGCCACCGGAGTGCAGCGTGGTGAGGATGATCTCCAAAGCTGAACGTTTCTCAACTGGATGTATGTCAACCGGGATGCCCCGACCGTTATCCCGCACCGTGACCGACTGTCCGTCCTCGTGCAGCGTGACCTGGATGTAGCTGGCGAAGCCGTTGATGGCCTCGTCGACCGCGTTGTCGACGATCTCCCACAGCAGGTGATGCAGGCCGTGGATATCCGTGCCGCCGATATACATCGCCGGGCGCTTGCGCACCGGCTCGAGGCCCTTGAGGATCGTGATACTGGAAGCGGTGTAGTCGGTCATCGATCCGTCGGCATCTCCCTTGTGGGCACAACTCCCATCCGTCGGTTCCGGTCGTCGGGTTCAGCTAGAACAAGCTGCCCTGATTGGGATCGTCATCCGGCTTCTTGCGCTTGCGGCGCGCGAAACGATCCGCTGCCATCTTGGCGATCCGATCGAGCCTCGGCAAGCGATCTGCGTCATCTTCTTCCGGATCGCGTGGCAAGGACTCTGGGGACGGGGTCGGCGGCGTGAGCAGCGGCTCCACGGCGAGGACCTCCGGCTCAGGGCCAGCAGGCGGCTCGGCAGGAGCAGGCTCTGCCGCAGCAGGCTCAGCCGCAGCAGGCTCGGCAGCAGGCGGGGACTTCTTTGCGCGCCGTTTGCGGGTGGGTTTCTTCTTCTTGGGTTTTGTGTCGGTGACCGTGTCCGTGACCGCGACCGCGTCTGTGTCGGTGACCGCGTCTGTGACCGGGTCTGCGACCGTGTCCGTGACCGTCTTCTCCTCTATCCGCTCGATCTCCAGCGCTTCGAACGCCCCCGACGCGCCCGCTGCCAGGCTGGTCGACGGTGGCTCGAGCGGGATCGGCGTCGTTGGCCGCATGGTGTGCTCGCCTTCTTCTTTGGCCCGCTCCAGGGCTGCGTCGAACGCGTCCGCTTCGGCCTCCATCAGCCCTTCTTCGCCTTCCTCTGGATCTCCCTCTGGGAAGCGCCACTCCATGGGCTCGAGCTTGACCGACGCGATGTGCCCCTTCTTGACGATCTCGCGCCCTTTGCCCGCGCGGGCCGAGGGCTTGAACTTGTTCGGCCGTACGACCTCGACCTTGCCGCGGTTGGTGGTCACCTCGACGCCATCCATGCGTTGCAGCACGAGCTTGAAGCCGACCACGTGGTCGCCCTTGGCCAGCTTCATGGCCATGACGCCCTTGCCGGGCCCGGACAGCACGTTGATCTCGGCCACCGGGAAGACCAGCGCCCGGCTTTGGTGACTGGCCAGAGAGACCATCTCGGTGCCATGGCCCACGACCACGCCGATCACGGCGTCGCCTCCCTTGAAGCGTTTCTCCATGCGCATGTAGAGCCGGCCCGAGCGCGTCGAGGGCTCGGCGTAGGCGTCCAGGGACAGGCGCAGGCACTTGCCGGCTTTGCTGATGGCGGTCAGGTAGGGCGGTTTCGGGTCGCCCTCCGCCACCTCGGCCATGAGCTCGGCCGGCACGCGCGGCAGCACCCGCTTGTCCGTGGTGGCGACGCCGACCACCCGTTCGCGATCCTTGAAGTCGAAGCGCGTCTGGATGGCCT
This sequence comes from uncultured Enterobacteriaceae bacterium, assembly GCA_964438735.1. Classification (GTDB taxonomy): domain Bacteria; phylum Myxococcota_A; class UBA9042; order UBA9042; family UBA9042; genus CAYTLW01. Next base: position 16,432 of record CAYTLW010000058.1, read on the forward strand.
CGCCGTAGCCGGTCGTCTGGGTCACATCGGCCACACGCATGGTGTAGGCGCGGCCGCGATCGGTGAACAGGATCAGTGACTCCCGCGACGATGCGGGCACGACCCAGCCGACCTCGTCGTCGCTGGGCAGGCGGATGGCCGACAGGTCCGTGTAGCTCTTCTGGCGCTTGAACCAGCCCCGACGGGTGACGATGACAAAGGCGTCCTCGCGTACGATGTAGACCTCGTCGCTGAACGACACGGCCTCCACCGGGCCGGTGATGCGGGTGCGCCGGCGGTCGCCATAGGCCTCGCGGATCTCCTTGAGCTCGGAGCGGACCAGGGCCCAGGTCTCGGCTTCGGAGGCCAGGATGGCGCGGATGCGGGCGGCTTCGGTGCGCTTGTCGTCCAGCTCTTGCTGGATGGCGTCGATCTCCAGCCGGGCCAGGCGGTAGAGCTTGGTCTCCAGGATGGCTTCGGCCTGTTCCCAGTCCAGCTCGAAACGCTTCATCAACCGGTCGCGCGCGTCCGACTTACCCTCGCTATGACGGATCAGCGAGATCGCCTCGTCCAGCGCGTTGAAGATGATCTCGAAGCCTTCGAGGATGTGGATGCGTCGCTCGAGTTGCGCCAGGTCGTACTGCAGCCGGCGCACGGTGACGTCGAAGCGGAAATCCAGGAAGGAGCGCAGGATGCGCAGCAGATCCAGCCGATCGGGGCGGGCGACCTGTGGATCGTCCGTGGGACATAACGCCGTCAGATTGACGTTGAAGCGGCTCTGCAGCTTGGTGCGCCGGAACAGGTAGGCCATGGCGGCGTCGGGGTTGGCCCGATGCTTGAGCTCCAGCACCACGCGCACGTCCTCGGTGGATTCGTCGCGGATGTCGATGATCTGCGGCACCTTGCCGGTGCGGATGTGCTCGGCGATCTCGGTGACCAGGGCGCTCTTGTCCAGGGCGTAGGGGATGGACGTGATGACGATCTGGCGACTGCGGCCCTCCTTTTCCAGCTCAAAGGTGCCGCGCAGGTCAATGGGCCCGCGACCGGTTCGGTAGATCTCCAGGATGCTTTCACGATCGTTGAGGATCTCGCCGCCGGTCGGGAAGTCGGGGCCGCGCACGAAGCGGGGCACCACGCGTTCCAGGGGTAGTTCTGGATTGTCGATCAAGGCGATGCAGGCGCCGACCACCTCCTTGAGGTTGTGGGGGGGGATGGAGGTGGCCATGCCGACGGCGATGCCCGTGGCGCCGTTGATGAGCAGGTTGGGCGCCTGTGCTGGCAGCACCACGGGCTCGGTGATGGTGCCGTCGTAGTTGGCCCGGTAGTCCACCGTCTCCTTGCGGATCTCGCTCAGCAATTCGACCGCCAGATGCCGTAGCCGCGACTCGGTGTAGCGCATGGCCGCGGCGCGATCGCCGTCCACCGAACCGAAGTTGCCCTGACCATCAACGAGTGGATAACGAAGCGAGAAATCCTGCGCCAGGCGGACCATGGCGTCGTAGATCGACTGGTCGCCATGGGGGTGGTACTTGGCCATCACCTCGCCGACCACGGCGGCGCTCTTGCGGTACTTGGTATCCGGCATCAGGCGCAGGTTGTGGAACATCGCGTAGAGGATGCGCCGCTGCACCGGCTTGAGCCCGTCGCGCACATCCGGCAGTGCGCGCGAGGTGATGACGCTCAAGGCGTAGTTGAGATAGCGGCTGCGCGTGGTGTCGTGCAGCGGGATGTCCAGGATGGCTTCGGGCATGACGCCTCACATCGGCGTCCGGACAGCTCAGGACGCCGGAAAAGGACCGGTCTGCGGTCGCCGCGAACCTACCACTTGGCGCCGCGGGTGAACCACCCTCTTGCGGCGAGGGCCACCAACGGGCCGGCGAAGGCGACAATTCCCAGGATGATCCACATGGCACTCGGCGAGTCCCAGAAGGGGATCTCACCCGCAGCCAGGCGATCGCGCAGGATCGGCTCGCCTTCGGGGTACTCGGGCACCCACTTCACCAGCATGTGACCGCTCAACATGCTGACGATGGTTTTGGCCAGGAAGTAGGGCACCATGGATAAACCCAGGTAGGTCCCCTCCTGCCCCTTGGGCGCGATGGCGGCGGTGTACTCGGTCAGTCGCGGCGACCAGATCACCTCGCCGATGGTCAACACACACAGCGAGATGACCGAGATGGTGTACACGTCGGTGCCCGTGCCGGGAATGGCGAGCACAAAGAGCGAGGCCGCCGAGATCAGCGAGCCGTAGACCAGCATCTTGTAGACGTTGAAGCGGTGCAGGATCGGGATCAGCACGATCAGGCCGATGACCACCAGGACCGGGTTGAGCGCCTCCAGGGTGCCGATGGCGGCGTCCGGGCCGATGACGCGCAGCCAGAACTTGGGCATCAGCAGGTGCATGTACAAGAACACGGCGCGCACACCCAACAGCAGGGTGATCAGCACCACGAAGCGCCAGAAGACCGAGTTCTTGATCACCGCCAAGGCGATGTCCCAGGGCTTCTTGTCGCTGTTGTCGATGACCTCTTCGGGCTCCTCGCCTTCGCCGACCAGCTGCTCCTCGCGGCGCACGAATGCGAAGTTCAGCACGATGCAGACCGCGGTGACCAAGACGCCGAAGGTGAAGATATGGATGTTCGGCAGGCCGAAGACCTTGCGTACGATGTCGATGCTCAGGCCGCCCAGCATGGCGCCGATGTTCATGAAGAGATACCAGAGGTTGAATCCCGCGCTCCGGCTCTTCTTGGAGGTGAATCGTTTGTTCGCGGCCTGGAAGTTGGTCTGCACCATAGCCACAAAGGGCGCCATGCCGCCAAAGCCAACCCAGACCCAGGCTTCGCGATAGGGTATGTCCGGCACGAAATAGGCGACCAGGATCATGGAACGGGTCAGAGCCAGGCCGATCATGGCGATGTAGAAGGACTTTCGGATGCCCAACCAGTCGGTGACCATGCCCGAGAGCAGCAGGCAGATGGTCGTCGTCGAGCCGTAGACGGTGACGACGTAGCCCGCCTTGACGTCGCTGAAGCCGAAGTCCTCGCTCAGCAGCACCACAGCGATTGTGAGCACCGCAAAAAAGACCGTCGAATCGAGGACATTGATCGCCTGGATGCCCCAGTACTCCATGCGCGTCTCTTTGAGAACGCTGAAGTCCCGGAAGTAGCCCGTCACCTGGTCGCCAAAGCTCTTCTTCGCGGCCGCTTCGCTCATATTGCCCCTCCCGATCCGCGCTCGCGCGCGGCGGCAGAATGCACGACCGAAGCGCTCAAGGGAAGCGGCGTGCAAACGTGCTTCCAGTAAGCGGTTGTGCTACAGCGAACAGGCCTGATTTCGCGGACCATTGCATTGGGAGGCGGCCTCCATGACCACGCGATCAACGATCCGCACCGCTGTGCTCGCCGCGCTCGTTCTGGCCTGGGGATGCGCCGCTCCCGCCAGCCAGCTGCGTACCGCCAGCACCCTGCAACCCGGCCAGATCGAGGTTCAGGCGGCGGTCTCGCTGCCCATTTACACAGCCGGCGCGCGCAGCTTCGCCGATCTGGCCGAGGAGGGCTTCGACCAGGCGACCAAGGCCGAACAGGCCGACGAGGAGTTGAGTCAGCACGACAGCCGCGAGCTGTACGAGGCGGCCATCGGGATCGCGCTCTTTACGCCCTCGCCGGTGGTCGAATTCGCCGCCCGCTATGGCGTGATGGAGCACGTGGATGTGGGCCTGCGCTATGCCAGCCCGAAGGTCGAGGGCGACCTGCGCTGGCAGCTCGTCGATGGCGGACTGAGCGAATGGGACGTCGCCATCGACCTGGCCTACGCGTGGCATAGCGGCGTCGGGCCGAGTCATTTCGAGGCGGTCTGGAAGCTGGCCGAGTTCGTCAAGCTGGCCGACTTCGGTCGCTACGACGTCTCGGTGGCGGTGCTGGCCTCGACCCATTCATCCGACTGGTTCAGCATCTACCTGGGGGCGCGCTACATCTACAGCGGCATCTCGATCGGGGGCGTCATCGAGCAGGTCAACAGCGCCGCCGAGGCGTTGAAGAGCGACCTGTCCAGCGCCATGACCTCCTTCGTGCTGACCGTGGGCCTGGAGGTGGGCTGGAAGTGGCTGTGGGTGGCGGCCGAATTCGGCATCGGCGCGATCGACTACGAGCCCACCATCGTCGGCGCGCCGGTGGATCTCGGCGGCTGGATGCTGGCGCCTGCGGCGAGTCTGTCGCTTCGTTTCTGAGCGCCGCAGTGAGGCGGACACCATGCCCGGTCCTTCGGGGCCAGGTCTGGGGGTCGGCGCCCTTCCTCGCCATGGGCGCACTGCTGCCCGGTTGTCCGCCGGCCTACGCGCGGCTACGATGGGGCCTCTTCACCGCCCACGGGCCCGGAGCCGTCGATGAAATCACTGGTCATGCCAATCGTCCTGTTGTGCTGCGCCGCCCTCCTCGCCTGCGGTGCGCCGCCAGTGGCGAAGAAGGCGCCGCCACCGCCGCCGCCCGAGCCCACCATTCCGGCCGCCTATACCAAGCATTGCAAAGATCTGCGGGCGAAGTTCGACAAGGAACTCGAGTCGGGCGCGTACGTGCGACCGCAGCTCGTGGTGCATGCCTGGCCCGGCAAACCCGAGGCGGCCGCCGGCAGCAACGTCAAGCGCACCATGCTGCCCGAGGCCCACTTTACCGCCGGTCTGCGCAGCGAGGCCCCACGCGTGACCTTGATGATGGCCCGCGGCGGCATCGGCAAGTCGACCCTGGCACGGGCCATTCAGGCGCAGACCTGCGACGCCTTGCTGGTCTTCCGAGTCGACCTGCAGTGGGATGTGGCCGATAAGCTGGGCAAGGAGCCGCCGAAGCTCAATCCCATCACAGCTGCCATCGCAGCGCAGTTGGGTGTCTCCGGGGCGGCTTCGCCCGTGGATGCAGCTGACAATCTGCTCCGACGCAACCGCTTCTTGCTGCTATTGGACTCTCTGGACGAGGTCGCTCTGAATCACCGCAAGCAGGTCGTGGACCTGGCTGAGGCAGCCCTGAATCCCTACCAGTCTGGCGCTGCGGTGGTCTTCACCCGGCCGCCTGTGTTCTCGGCCAACTACGGTCTGGCCAAGGTCGACGCCCGCGTCGAGATTCCGCTGCTGGACTGCAAGCGCACCGAAGAGGCGCTGACCAAGCTGGTCCGCGACCCCAACAAACGCAAGTCCTTCGACGAGTTCGTCAACGCCTACGGGCTGGCGCGCAAGATCGAGGCCGGTGACCTCTGCTACCACCCGCACATGTCCACCTTCCGCGACCTGAACGTGCTCATGCGCCTGGCGGAGATGGCCGGCGGCAAGGATGGCAAGAAGCTCGAAGTGCGGGCCAGTCGATCGCGGGTTCACGAGTACTTCCTGACCGCGCAGCTGCTCAAGGACCTGACCGGATTGAAGGCCGTGCCGAAGGACATCATGGCCCTGGTCGACAAGATGGTCGCCGCTCGCGGGCCGGATGCCGGACGTCGAAACGCCGGCTACACCATCGGCGCCTGCCTGGCCGTGTTGCCGGGCGACGATATCGAGGCCCGCAAGGCCACCTGTGAGCGACTGATGCAGTCCACAGTGTTCAAGGGGTCGGCTCGCGGCGATTCCTGGGCGTTCGCCAGCCCGCTGATCGCCGACCTCTTCCTGGCCCGCTACATCGACTCCACCCTGGCGGGCGCCAAGGGCAAGACCGACTGCGGCGGGGTTGGCAAGGCCGCGGCGCTCTTCGAGTCTGGCGAAGTGGCCGGCTTCCTGGCCGGGCTTGGTCATGGCAGCCAATGCGTCCTGTCGCTGGCGACACAGCTATGCCAGCAGGGCAGCAGCGCCGATATCGCGTTCGAGCAGCTGGACCAGGGCCTGCCGCCCGGCACCGCTCGCAGCGCGCCCATCGCCACCGCCATCGGCGCTGCCGGTGACGGTGCCAAGACCGGGAGCTGCATCGGCGACACCCTGACGCGCCTGCAGACCACCGCTCCGGCGCCCGCCAAGGGCAAGTCCAAGAAAAAGAAGAAGCGGAAGAAGAAACGGAAGTGAGTCGTTCGTTCGGCCTGGCGCTGTGGAGATGGGGCTCACTGCTCTGTGTGCTCGTTGTCCTATGGCCCGCCGCCGGCCAGGCTGCGGACTCGCCGCGCATCTTCGAGATTCAGGCTGAATGCAGCGAGGGCATGCGCGTCGGCAACGCCTTCCTCGTTGGCAACTGGCGATCTGAAGCCGGCGCAGCGGGCCAGCCCAAACTCCTCCTGGCCACCGCCATGCACCTGGTGCACGGCTGTGACCGGCTGGCCGTGTACGAGGTCAACTGCGACGAAGACGGGCGCCGACAACAGGTCTGGGATGTGCCGGCGGCGGCGGAGTTGACCGTCTGGCCAGGACTGGACCTGGCAGCCCTGGCGGTGCCACCGGACAAGGAGCAGACACTGGCGCAGGGCAGGGTGGCGGTGCTCGCAGACAAGCGCCGGCCCCTGGCCGCCCGGGAGGTGGTCGACGTGCGTGGCAGCTCCCGTACCAGCGTCTGCATGGGCGGCCTGGGCTTCGTGCTGGGCGCCACCAACGCCAGCACCCTGGCCAGCCACCTGGCCCGACGCGGCGGCGCTGCCGCCGGCCAGCGCGATCCCAAACGCATCCGCGGCTCCCTGTCCCGAAGCACGCGTCTGGTCCAGTACTGGGGCTCGCCCACCGGGGGCACGAGTGGCGCGCCGGTCACCCGTCCAGACGATCCCATGACCGTGATCGGTGTGCACCAGGGGGGCGACGAGTCGGCCAATGTCTCCTGGGCCGTGCTTCTGGCGGCGGACCTGCCCTCGCTGGCCTCCAGCACCACTGCGAACCTGGGTCAGTGGGATGACGTCGCCGCATTCGCCCGACCAGCGTTCAGCCAGTCGGCCGCCCTGGACGCGTCGGCGGCGCGGGTGCGGGCCGAGGCCCGTCGCTGGGCGGATTCCCAGTTCGTCATCACCGCTGGAGTCGATTTCGGCGCCGCCGTCGTCGCCGGTCCGGCTCAATTCTTCGTCGCGCCGCGCTTCGGATTGTCCGCAGAGTTGATCGAGTGGCCCGCTGCCACGCGGTCCAGTTCCCTGGCCGCCCACGTTGGCGGTGGCTTGCGGCTGGGTACGGTCACGCACACTTTCGTCGACCCCTTTGATGAGCCGATGGAGCAGCTCGATATGACCGCCACCATGGGCTGGCTGGACCTCGGCCTGGAGTTGCGCCTTCGCAGACGCGCCCGACTCCGCCCGAGCATACGCCTGGGTGTGCGGGTGGGTTCGACGGACTTGCCGGCACCTGATGGCAGCCCGAGGACCACGGCCATCCTGGGCTTCCCCCTGTCGGTGGAGTTGGCCATGTCGCCCGGCCATGGCTACCACGCCATCGTATTGCGCCTGAGCGGCGCCATGGAGCATGGCCCTGGCGCCCGCCACGCCTACACCGGGCTCGGCTCGCACTATGCGAGCGAGCCCGCCGACTGGGGCGGGATCGTCGCCGTTGGAGTGGGCTATGCGTACTGACGCGACGTGTCGCTGGACGGCACTTGCGCTCGCCCTGTGCATGGCGGCTTGCGCTTCGGCAGCGGACATGGCCCCCGGCGAGGGCACGGGCTCGGCGCTGTACTCCGACGCGGCCGCCATGCCGGAGATCGGAGGCGGGGGACCCTGCCGACCTTATGACGGCACCGTCTGCGAGACCGGCGACAAGTCCTGCAAACCCGCCCCTGCTGCGTGTGTGTACGAGTGCACCAGCCACCAGGATTGCGGCCCGGGCCACCCCTGCGTGGACCTCTTCAACGAGGTCTCGCCGACCTACTGCCACACCGCCTGTGAGAGCTCGCTCTGTCCGACCGACCAGGAGTGCAAGGGCAGCGAGTGCGCAGAGGTCTTCTGCGGGGCCAAGGTCAAGTGTAAGAACAAGGCCTCCATCTGCGATACGTGGGCTCAGGCCTGCTATCCCATCAACGGAAGCTGCGCCGCGGCCGAGAACTGCCCCGGCTTCGACCAGAGCGCCGTCGACTTCGGCCAGACCGTCTGCGCCGATGGCTTCTGTCGCATCATCGCCAAGCCGCCCCCTCCGCCCAAAGGCCTGGAGGACAAGCCCACCTTCACCATGTTGCAGCCCACATTCGGCGCCGAGCTGGCCAACCACGAGGAGGTCGTCTTCGAGTGGCTCGGATCCGACACGGCGTCGATCCTGCTCGTGTTGGATCGGCTACCCGCCCATTCCGGCGAGCTGCTTCACGCTGCCATCTGGGGCCGCATGATCGCCGCCAAGAGCGCGACCAAAGCCAAGCTGGCCGGCGGCCACGCCATCGTGGATGGCAAGTGGCAGAAGGCGAGCCCCAAGATCCCAATCGGAAAACCCCTTTACGCCATCGTGCAGCGGGTGGGCGGCGGTTCGCTCGCCGCTGTGAGCCTGCCGGTGCCCTTCATCATCGGCGCGCCCTGGCCTGCGGTGGGTGCGAAGTGTTCGCCAGACGCTGACGGCGAGGTAATGGGCCCTTGCGCCAACCCCAAGCACCTGCAGCAGTGCGTCGCCGGCGTGTGCCGCCGGGTCTGCCTGTCGAACCTGGACTGCTCCGACGTTGGATTTGACTGCGGGCCTGTAGTCGACGGTCTTCGCTTGTGCCTGTAGCCGAACAGGGGGATCCATGAGCCAGCGCACTTTCGGTCAGACGACGATCCGAATCGTGCAAGGCGACATCGTCACCCACGCAGTCGACGCCATCGTCAACGCCGCCAATGTCACCCTGCTCGGCGGTGGCGGCGTCGACGGCGCCATCCACCGCGCCGCAGGTCCGGGGTTGCTGGCCGCCTGCCGAGTCATCGAGGAGATCTCCCCGGGCGTTCGACTGCGCTCCTGCGAGGCGGTGCTGACGCCGGGCTTCCGTCTGGCTGCGCGTCACGTGATTCACTGCGCCGCGCCCATCTTCGATCACTGTCCCTCGGAGGGCAGGGCGCACGAGCTGTTGGCAGCCAACTACAGCGCCTGCCTCGCCCTGGCGGAGTCGCACGACCTGCGGTCGCTGGCGTTCCCGGCTCTGGGATGCGGGGTCTACGGCTTCTCTCATGCGGACTCCTCACCGTGGGCACTGGCGGCCATGCGCGATCACGCGCTGGACAGCACCTGCAAGATCGGGGAGATCCGAATGGTCCTGTTCAGCGAAGACGCCGCCGAAGCGTGGCGCTGGTCGCTGGACAACCTGGAGGAGCTCCGATGATCAAGACCGCGACAGTGCATATCGAGCGCACCCCGGAGCAGGTGTTCGACGTGCTGGTCGACTTTTCACAGACTGCCACCTGGCTGAAGCTCTGCGAGTCCCTGGCCGCCGTCGGTGAAGGTGAAGTCGCCGCCGGAACGAAACTGCGCTACGAGCACAGCCAGGGTGGACGGGTCGAGGTCATGGATGGCGAGGTCAAAGTCTGCGCCCCGCCCGGTCACCTGGTCATGCGCTTCGAGGACAAGATGGCGGTGGTGGTCGTCAATTGGAAGGTCGCCGCCGCGTCGGGTGGTGCAGACGTGCAGCATGTGCTCGAGATCGAGCCCAAGAACTTCCTGTTCAAGCTGATGACGCCGATCATGAGCTTCTTCGTCAATCGGCAGATCAAGAAGGACGTGGCGGCGTTGAAGGCGCACGTGGAGAAGGGCTGAACTAGAGCGCGAACTTCACCACGAAGAGCCCCGCGATCAGCAGCACGCCCGCGTTCAGGTCGCGGCGGCGGCCGCTGAGCAACTTGATGGCGGCGTAGGAGACGAAGCCGAACCCGATGCCGGTGGCGATGGAGAAGGTCATTGGCATGGCCAGCGCGGTGACCACCGCCGGCGCGGCCTCGGTGAGTTCATCCCAGTCCAGCTCGGCCAGCCCGCGGGCCATGAGGCAGGCCACGTAGAGCAGCGCCGGTGCCGTCGCCCAAGCGGGTACGGTCGCCGCCAGGGGCGACAGGAAGAGGCACAAAAGGAAAAGCACCGCGACCGTTACCGCGGTCAGCCCTGAGCGGCCGCCGGCCTGCACGCCCAGGGCGCTCTCGATATAGCTGGTGGTGGTCGAGGTGCCCAGGGTGGCGCCGGCGATGGTGGCCGCGCTGTCGGCGATGAAGGCGCGCCCGATGCGCGGCAGACGGCCTTGCTCGTCGAGCATGTCGGCGCGGTGGGCGACGCCGATGAGGGTGCCCGCGGTGTCGAAGAGATCCACGAAGAGGAAAGCGAAGACGATCGTGATCACGCCCACATCCAGGGCGCCGGCGATGTCCAGCTGCAGGAACGTGGGCGTCAACGAAGGCGGCGGTGCCACGATGCCGTGCGCGGGAGTCAGGTCGAGCGCCACGCCAAGCGCGGTGACGCCCAGGATGGCCAGCACGATGGCACCGCGCACTCCCCGTCGTTCCAGCGCCACCATGACCACAAAACCGATCGCGGCCAGCACCACGGTGGGATCGCCCAGGTTGCCGAGGGTGACCAGGGTCTCCGGGTGACCTTGGACCAGGCCGGCGTTCTTCAACGCGATGACGCCCAGGAAGAGGCCGATACCCGCCGAGATGGCCAGTTTGAGGCTGTGGGGTATGGCATCGACGATCCACTCCCGCACCCGCAATACGCTCAGGGCCAGGAAGATGCAGCCGGAGATGAACACCGCGCCCAGGGCCACCTCCCAGTGGTGACCCAGACCCTTGACCACGCCGTAGGTGAAGTAAGCGTTCAGGCCCATGCCGGGCGCCAGGGCGATGGGGTAGTTGGCGCCCAGGCCCATGATCAGGCTGCCAATGGCAGCGGCGATGCAGGTGGCTACGAAGGCAGCGCCGGCGTCGATGCCAGCCTCGGCCAGGATCGGAGGATTAACGAAGGCGATGTAGACCATGCCCAGGAAGGTGGTCAGGCCGGCGAGCAGCTCCGTGCGGGGCCGAGTGCCCAGCTCCTGCAAGTGAAACAGGCGTTCCAACATGGCTTCTCCAACTACCCCGCGCCGGCGTCGAGGATCACCTTCATGTGTTCAGGCCGGGCAGCCGCTTGAAGCGCCTCGAGGCCGTCTTTGAGCGCGAACCTGGCGGTGATCAGAGGCCGCGGGTCCACCAGGCCGGCCGCCAGCAGGCGCAGGGCAGGGCCAAAGGGACCGCACCGCGAGCCGATCAACCGGATCTCATCGATGACCCAGGGGATGGGTGAGGCGCCCACGGGATCGTGGATAGTGGTCTTCAGGACGACAGTGCCGCGCGGTCGGACCAGGCGGGTGGCCAGCGCGAGCCCCTCTCGCGCGCCGGTGCATTCGACCACCAGATCGGCGCCAGCATGTTCTTCGCAGTCATCCAACAGCGCGCCGGTGATGCGCTCGGGCAACAAGGCCAACGGCCCCTCCGATCGGCTGACGGCCGTCACCGACGCACCCGTCAACGCCAACACCCGGGCGCATAGTTGGCCCAGCCGACCGGCACCAAGCACCAGCACGCGATCGGTCGGCCGAACATGGACCTGCTGTAGGATCTCGCATGCCGCGGCCAGGGGTTCCACGAAGACCGCGGCCTCATCGGCCACATCCGCGGGCACAGGGTGCAGGTTGGGCAACGGCAGGCTGAAGCGCTCTCGGAAGGCGCCGTTCCGTCCCTGGATGCCGAGCACCGTGCGCTCCGGGCAATGGGTTGGCCGACCGGCGGCGCAGGTTGGGCAGTGGCCGCAGGGGCAGTTGATGCCGCCCACCACGCGCCGGCCCAGCCAGTCCGGGTCTGGCGATGCCAGGACCGTACCCACCCACTCGTGGCCGAGCACGCCCTCGAAGCCCTGGTAGCCGCGGATCAACTCCAGGTCGGTAGCACAGACGCCGGCCAGGCGCAGGCCGATGGTCACCTCGCCTTTCCGGTGGCCTTCGGGCCAGTCCAGCGTCAACTCGGGGCCACGGTCGGTCATCACCAGCGCGCGCATGCTCGCCTCCCGTCGGGTCTGCGAACGTACCACCTGTTCAGGATCGCTGCGAGGCGGGCTCCTGGCCGGCAAGCCCTGCCGCCGCTGGCCGCCAACGCTTGGATACGACACCGCAATCGGATGCAATGCTGGCCTGCATCCAGCGATCCCGGTATCAAGAATGCACGCCACTCGAATCACCCGTTGGGGATCTCAGGGGACAGGCATGCGGGTTCAGCAACTATGGTCACCAGCGGACAAGCGCGCCCTCGTCGCGTTTGGCGACGCGCGGACTCGCGGCGACCTCGCTGGCAGCCTGCTGGCGGTCGAAGGCATGACCAGTGCCCGGCGGCGGCGCTTCGCCGGCCGACTGGACGGCTGGGCCGCGCGGGTTGACAAGGTGCGTCAGGGCGGCGGACCGGGCGCCCAGGCCGACGCCATGCGCCAGGTGCTGGCCCGCGAGCTGGGCTTCCGTGCTGAAGATGATGGCCTCGAACGACCATGCAGCGTTCGACTCAGTCGCGTGATGGAGCGGCGCAAGGGCATGTCCATCATGTTGTCGGCGCTCTGGCTCGAGGTCGGCCGTCGGGCGGGAATCCGAGTGGACGCCCTGGCCATGCCGGGTCACTACATCACCCGGGTCGGCGGCGACGAAGGCCCCCTGCTCGATCCTTCCAGCGGCGGTTGCTGCCTCAGCGTCGAACGTTGCGCCGAGATCGTCGCCGAACGTTCCGGAAACGTCCTGCCCTGGCAGGAGGAGTACCTGGAGGCCATCACCGATGACCATCTGGTCGAGCGGGCGTTGACCCGGCTGAGTTGCTGCCAGCGCGGCGCCTGCAATCCCATCTCCCTGTATCGCACGGTGCGTTTCCAAGCCGCCATTCGACCAGACGATCTCAGTCTTGTCATGGTGTTGGCAACCCTGGCAGAGCAAGCAGGTGCGGTGCGGCACGCCCGTGACCTGCTGCAATCGTTGGTGGACGAACACCCCCAGACGCCGGAATCCAGGGCCGCCGCCCGCTGGCTGCCCCGGGTCACCGAAAGCTGCACAACCCTGCACTGATTGCCACCTCCGATCACGAACGACGGGCCGAACACTGTTCGGAAAACGCCGTCTTGAAGCCGTTCCGAGCACAAAAACGGCCTCGATCGGCTGCGACTGGCGTCGAATCCGGCTCGAATCGTCCGACTAGATAAACGTCAACCTGACCGGATTCACTTTACCACTGGTTAGCCAACTACCCGTGATGTCAGGCGTTGTCGTCTTCAATGTCGGCGCCGATCCCGATGCCGTGCATGGCCTGCGCCTGCCGTTCTGCCGCCGGGCGCCACAGGATGATCACCAATCCCAGGCCAAAGAAGTTCGCTGCCCCGTTGAAGAACTGCACCCACTGCGGCCAGATGCCTGCGCACAACGAGGCGGCCAGGTAGATGGCGCCGCAGATCAGCAGACGGGCGTCTGTGGTCGCCGCCGCTGCGCCTACTGCCGCCATGCAATACAGCGCCAGGTCCGCAGTCAATGACTGGGATACGGTGGCGCCGCCGACGTCCATGGCCAGGCGCAGGGTCGCCGTGGCGACGGACATCATCACCGCGACGAAGTAGATTGAACGGTTGATCGCCGTCGCGCGCCAGGAATGGCGTCCCAGCCAACCGGCGAGGATGACGATCAGCAGCAGCACCCCGGCGGCGGCGTGGCTGTTGGCGAAGGTGGGCTCGTGCACCCCGGTGACGCGCAGCACGCCGAGTGTGATGGGCTCGACCGACCAGACCACGACCAGCGCCAGCGCAAGCAGCCTGCGCGAGTGCCAGCCCGCGCCCAGGTCAAACTCGATGCCCAGGCGCTCCAGGCGGGCCATGCGGGAGCGTTCCCGGCGCTGTCGCTCGGCGAGCGCATCCACCGCGGCCTGCAGGTCGGCATCGGGGGCCGGCAGGTCGGCCAACAGCAACCGGGCGGTGCGCAGGTCGCCGTGTTCGATGGCGCTGTGCACGCCGAGCGCGATCACCGCCGCCAGGCCTTCGCTTGCGCGATCGTTATCGGGCCATACATCCAACGCCTGGCGGAAGGCGAATCGGCTCTCGGTGAACAGCCGCAGCGGCTCGCCGGGCATGCTCAGGGTGGGCGCCTCGAAGCCGTGTTCACGCTCGCCCACGATCGCCTGCAAGCTCGCCAGCAGCCGCTGGCCGGTCTCGGCGAGGTGCAGTGAGGCGCGGGTCGACAGGAAGCCGCGAATGGCCTGCCGCAGCTCGGCCACGTTGGCGAATCGATTGGCGGGTGAACGGGCCATGGCCTGCTGGCAGACTGCGGCGATGCGCTCTGGGATGTCCGCAGCAAAGGTCGCTGGCTTGCTGGCGTAGGCCTGGTAGAGCGAGGCCAGGGCCGCATCGGCGTCGTGCGGCGCGCTACCGGTCAGGATCTCGTGCAGGATGCCGCCGAGCAGGTAGACGTCGGTGCGTTCGTCCACGAATCTGGGGTCGGCCACGACCAGCTCGGGCGCCATATATGCCGGCGTACCCGCGATATGTCGGCTGTCGCTCAGCAGCGGAAAGCGGCTGGCGTCCTGCTCCCGCAGGCTGACAGCGACGCCCCAATCGACCACGAAGACCTCGCCAAAGTGGCCGATCATCACGTTGTCGGGCTTGAGGTCGCGGTGCACGATGCCGCGGCTGTGCGCGAAGTCGACCGCATTGCAGACCTGAATCAGGATCTCAAGTTGATCTTCCAGCCAGGGCAACCAGCGGGAATCGTTGAATCTCGGCCGATCTGTGAGGGCGCTTGACCAGGACCGACCCTCGATGCGCTTCATCATCAACAAGGGCCGATTGCCCTCGTCGCGGGCCAGGTCGTAAACCGGCACGATGTTGGGATGATCCAGCGCGCCCGTGACGACGGCCTCGCGCATCAACTGGGTATGCGCGCGTTGCCCGATGGCGCCGGGCCGCGGTCGTTTGACCGCCACCTGTCGTTGCAACGACAGCTGCTCGCCCACATTGACCACACCCATGCCGCCCTTGCCCAGGATCTCGGCCAGGGCCACCACGGCGCGGCCGTCGCTCGCCGGCAGGGCGGGCGACTCACACACCGCGTACAGCGGCAGGCAACTGGTCGCGGGCGAGGCATCCTCAAAGATCGGCCGCAGGCTCAGAGAAGCCTTCTGGTCGACCGGCAGGAAGCCGAGACTCTCGCGAACGTCGGTCCACGGGATGGCGAAAGGCGCCGACGGTTCGAGTTCGGCGGTTTCCGCTGCGTCGGGGGTGAAGCTGGCAGGGTCTCTGGTCACGCCATTGATCTACTCGCCAACAGGCCGCAAGATCAATGCGCATCCGACCGATGTCGCCACCTACGCCTGAGGACCCCACATGTTGCCACGCTGTCACTTCGTCGCGATGCCCGCCCTTCTGCTCGCGCTCGGTCTGGGGACCGCCGCATGTGGAGGGGCCGATGCCAAGACCGTAGTCATCGTGCAGGACAGCTCACGACAGCCTCGGTTGGAGTTTGCCGGGTTGCGCTTGCTGATGAGCGAAGGGGAGGCGCGAGGCTGGGCCGCCGATCACAGCTTCACCCACAACGTCGACGTCGACGGCGCCGCGACCCAGACCGCTTCGATCCAGCCGCACGCTCATGCCGTTCGGCGTTACGATTTGAAGTTCGAGAATGGCCGCTTGATCAGCCT
Organism: uncultured Enterobacteriaceae bacterium; assembly: GCA_964438735.1. Classification (GTDB taxonomy): domain Bacteria; phylum Myxococcota_A; class UBA9042; order UBA9042; family UBA9042; genus CAYTLW01. The sequence goes on from CAYTLW010000058.1 coordinate 31,960, forward strand.
GACGGTGCACTACCTTAAAGCCGGACGCCTCACGCGCCGACCTGCGCAAACACTACGCGACCAAACGCAAACGACTCGACGGAGCCTGGGTGATGACCGACGGCGGGCGTGAGACGGTGGTGATGGTCAATCGCGATGGCACGCAGCTCGTCGCGCTGCACGCTGGACAGGCGGCCAATCGGAACGAGATCGATGCGACCTTCGAGCTGCTCTTCAAGGAGCGGCCCGACAATCGACCGGCGGTCCCGCAGAAGGATCCAAAGGCCGGCGAAGCGCACCTCTGAGTTGTCATCGAGTCGCTGCCGCAGCGGCAGATCAATTCGGCACGCAGTGACCGATCTCTTCGGTGTTGGGCACATCTTTGGGGCCAGCGCAGATGCAGCCCGGACAATCCGGTACGGCGCACACGGTGCCCGGCGCTTTGGGCTCGGACAGGGTCTTGACGCAGCGACCGCCGGTGCAGACCGGCTCGAAGCAGTGCAGGTGCGGTTTGTCCATGCACTCGGGCGTCGTGACGCAGCACTCCTCCGGAGGGACGCAGTCGCCACCCGGGTTCTCACCGCCGCCCTTGTTGTGAGCGATCTCGGCCAACTCCGCGTCGGTCAGCTCGTCCGGCATACACGAGGCGGCCATGGCGATGATGCCCGCGGCTGCGAGCAGCGCCCAAACATTGCGTTTCATCTGCCCATCCTCCGGCGCGTTCAGAATCGACCGCTCAGCACCAGGCCGTGCATCGGCCCCTGGCCTTCGCCGGCCAGCCATGTTCGCGGCCGCAATTCCATGCCGCGCAACGACGCGCTCTCCGCGGCGCCCGCCCAGGTGACCAGCCCCCACGTGGCCAGTCCGGCACCCAAGACCACTACGCCGACGCCGCTCCAGTACAAGGTCGTCGCCGAGCTGTACGTGTCGTGATAGTCGCCGTGGGTGCCAAGGTCATCGTGAGCTTGCTCGTTGGCCTCGGTGGCGTTGCCGGCGGCCAGCGCCATCATCACCGCTCCACCAGCGGCGACGGCTCCGGCGCCAATCAATATGTACATTGAGTTGTTGTATGCACTTTTGGCATCTGTTGCTTGCCGTTTCTTGTCGGCCTCTGCGGCCTTCTTCTGGGCCCGCTTCTCCTTGATTTCCAACTCCATCTTGCCGTAGTCGGCGACGAAGGGCTCCTGCTGATCGGCGGGCAGTTCATTGGGCCGAATTGCGTTCATCAGCGACCAGGATTCCTCGTAGCGGGCCAGCTTCCACAGAGCGCGCGACTTGAGGTAGAGCAGGCGCGCCTCACGGCTCAATTTCAGTCCGGCGTCGGCGTGATTGAGCGCGTCCTGGTACTTGCCGGCTTCGAATGCGGCCGAGGCGGCCGTCCAATCCTTGTCTTGGGCGAATGCCTGACCATGACAGGCAAACGTTGCGGCCACGACCACCAAGGTCGGTAGGATCGCGTGGCGCATCTGGCGGGTCATGTCGACCTCCCTGGACGATCGTCCCGTGCCAGTCGAGGGTAGAATCGCGCCGCGGGATGTCAATTGATCCGCATGCCGGTCCGATGAGCGTTCCACCGGGCCAGGATCGAGCCTCGGGTCGGCGGTTGGTGTACAATTGCCCGGCCTCGTCACCCCGGGGAGTCCATGAGTCACCTTCGATCGCATCGCTTGTCGCTCTTTGTCGCGTTGCCCATGGCGGCGTTGATCGGCGCGTGTTCGGCTGACGACGGCGAAGGCAAACCCGCTGACGCGTGTAGCGCGGATGAGGATTGCGCCAAGTATTTCGACGATCTTGGAGCTTGCGAGGAGGGCTTTTGTGACGAGGGAAGCTGCCAGCGCAGGTCGCGCGACGATGGCAGCGAGTGTGGCCCGGCCGGCTGCACGGCCGACACGCCGCCGCGCTGGTTTCCGCCCAGGACCTGTTCTGCCGGCATCTGCCTGTTGAGCACGGCCAGTGATTGCGACGACGGCAAGGTCTGCACAGGCGTCACCTGCGACTCGACCAAGGGCTGCGGCAACCCGGCCAAGGCGGGTCCGTGTGAGGATGGCAGCAAGTGCACCAAGGGCGACGCCTGCAAGGGCGGAGTCTGCGTGGGTGGGGCCAAGACGTGTGAGTGTTCAATCGACAAGGACTGCATTGCGTTAGACGATGGAAATCCTTGTACTGGAACGATGATTTGCAATCAAATCAGCAACACATGTCTGGTCGATCCCGGCTCCAAAGTGAGTTGCAATCCGGCCCGCGATACAGACTGCTTGGAGAGCCAATGCAATCCTGCCAGTGGTGTCTGCGAGTTGTTGCCGCTGCCGTCTGGGACCGCATGCGATGACGGCATCGAGTGCACGGCCAACGACGGCTGCCAGGGCGGCGCATGTGTCGGTGAGAAGGTCTGCGAGTGACGTGCCGGGCCGCCGGATCGGGTCCTGTGCTGTCGCCGCTGTGGACGGGCCTCTGGGCGCTCGTTCTGGCTTGCGTTGTGGCTACAGCGCCCTCGCCGGCCGCCGCAGCGCCGAAGCGCAACGTGATCTACATCCAGCCCCTGGGCCGATCTCTTCCGAAACGGGACGTGGTCGCCGTGCAAAAGGCCCTGGTGGTGTTCACCGGATTGCAGGTGCGGTTGCTGAAGCGGGTGCGGATGCCCAAGGCGGCCTGGTACCGGCCTCGACGTCGCTGGCGGGCTGAAAAGCTGCTCGACTTCCTCGCCCCGCGCCTGCCGGCCGATGGTCTGCGCATCCTCGGGTTGGCGGCCGACGACATCTCGACCACCAAGGGCAAATACCGCGACTGGGGCGTCATCGGCCTGGCCACGCTGGACGGCCGTGCCTGCGTGATCTCACGGTTTCGCTGTCGAAAACGATCTCGGGGCGCCGCTCACGCGCGCATTCGCCTGGCCAAGACGGCGGTGCACGAGATCGGCCATACGCTCGGCCTGGACCACTGCCCCACCCGCGGCTGCTTGATGGAAGATGCGCGCGGTAAAGTGAGCACGACCGATGGCGAGTACGATTACTGCGATCGCTGCCGTCAGCAGCTGAAGGCGAGCGGCTACAGCCTGCCGCAGCGCCCGGTGATCCCGTGGCCGAAACCGACCGTGCGCCGGACTCGATGATGTGGCAGCCTGCCGGCGCCGGGACGCGCTCGTCGCCGGCGGGAGGTTGCCGTGCGTCACGTCTTCCTGGGCCGGACCGGTGTGCGGGTGTCGAGCTTGTGTTTTGGCACCATGTCATTTGGTGGCGACGCGGACGAAGCGACCTCAGCGGCCCTGTTCGGTCGCGCCCGCGATGCCGGTATCAACTTCTTCGACTGCGCTGATGTCTACGCCGGCGGCCGCTCCGAGACCATCCTCGGTGGTCTCATCGCGGACTGTCGAGACGAGATTGTGCTGGCGACCAAGTCGTACTTTCCGACATCCGCGGACGTCAATGCGCGGGGGAACTCGCGCTTTCATCTGGTGCGCGCGGTGGAGGCCAGTCTGAAGCGGCTGGGTACCGACCGCATCGACCTCTTCTTCCTGCACCGATTCGATGACGAGACGCCCCTGGAGGAGACGTTGCGGGCGCTGGAGACGTTGGTGCAACAGGGCAAGATTCTCTACCCGGCGGTGAGCAACTTCGCCGCCTGGCAGACAGCCAAAGCCATGGGCATCGCCGATGCATCAGGTTGGCAGCCCATCGTGTGCACCCAACCCATGTACAACCTGGTCAAGAGGCAGGCCGAGGCAGAGATCCTGCCCATGGCCCGGGCGGAGGGGCTGGGCGTGCTGACCTACAGTCCACTGGGCGCCGGCCTGCTCACCGGTCGATACGGCCCCGGCCGCCGGCCAACCGTGGGCCGCCTGGTGGACAATGCCATGTACGGCGTGCGCTACGGTGCCGCGTCCAACTACGAGGTGGCCGACCGCTTCAGTCAGTTGGCTGGAGAGATGGGTCACGCACCGGCCGCCCTGGCGGTGGCCTGGGTGGCCGCACATCCCGCGGTGACGGCCCCCATCATCGGTGCGCGCAATCTCGAACAGCTCGATGGTGTGCTGGCCGCGGCGGACATCGAATTGGATGAGCAGAGCCGTGTACGCATCTCCGCCGTGTCGCCAGCGCCGCCACCGGCCACCGATCGAAACGAAGAGAGCAGCAGCCACAACTACGGAAGTCGCTGAACAGTCAGGCCGCCCGGCTTCAGCTGGGCAGCAGCCACGAGGAGCCCATGAACGTCCTGGTCACCGGTGCCGCCGGCTATATCGGCTCCCATGCCGTGCTTCACCTGTTGCAGGCGGGGCATCGCGTGGTCGCCCTGGACAACCTCTGCCGAGGTCACCGAGCGGCGGTGCAGCCAGGCGCGACCTTCGTGCAGGCGGATGTGCGGGATACAGCACGCCTGATCGAGGTCATGACGCAGCATGACGTCGACGCCGTGCTCCATTTCGCGGCCCTGACCCTGGTTCCGGAGTCGGTGCAGGAGCCGATTCGCTATTGGCGCAATATCGCTGGCGGCGCCATGTCATTGCTGGATGCGATGGGGCAAGTCGGCGTGCGACGGCTCGTATTCAGCTCCACCTGCGCGACCTACGGCGAACCGGAGTCCATGCCCATCGTCGAGACGACGGCGCAACGACCGATCAATCCCTACGGACAGGCCAAGCTGGCCGTGGAGCGCATGTTGGCCGACGTCACTGTGGCCCGACCGGACTTCTCGTGGGCCGCGTTGCGCTATTTCAATGTCGCTGGCTGTGACGGCGGCGGTCGCCTGGGCGAGGACCACGATCCGGAGACCCACCTGCTGCCGATCCTGTTGCAGGCGGCCCTGGGTCAGCGCGATGGCGTGGCGATCTTCGGCACCGACTACCCGACGCCGGATGGCACCTGCATCCGTGACTATGTGCACGTGGACGATCTGATCGATGCCCACCTGCTGGCCCTGGAAACACTGTCTGCAGGCCAGGGTCTGAAGCTCAACCTGGGTATCGGTCGGGGGTTTTCGGTCCGCGAGGTGATCGACGCCGCGCATCGGGTCACAGGCGTGCACTTTCACGTGCGCGAGGCCGAGCGTCGACCGGGCGATCCGCCCTCGCTGTATGCCGATGCGACGCTGGCCCGCGAGACCCTGGGCTGGGCGCCGCGCTACGTGCACATCGATGACATCATCGACACGGCGTGGCGTTGGATGCAGGCGCATCCCGCGGGCTACGTGGACGACGGAAGAACGACCTGAATGGCGCCCCGGGTTCGGCCGGTAAGCGGCTAGATTCCAAGGGCTTGTTTGGGGATCCTTTGGCACCCTCCAGGATTCGCGGCACGCTGCTTCCATGCGCTCGTTCGTGCCCCACTTCGTCTGCAGCGGCGTCTGCGCCTTGTTGGTCCTGGCTTGTGGTCCTGTCGAGTCCGAGAACGCCGACGCGACCTCGCCCACGGACAACAAGATCGGCGACTGTCCATCGCCTCGGGCAGGGCCCAACACCTGCTGTGGTGCAGGACAGTGGTATGACAGTGCGGCAGCCGCTTGCCGGCCAGTAGGGCCCCAGGAGTGCGCCGACAGCCTGTTCACCGCGCCACAGGATTGTCTGCCGCGTTGGTGTGCGGACAGTCGGCCGGCCGGCCACAAAGATTGCCCTGCAGGCGGTCCATGCCTGGTCGGTCGACGCTGCGACCCGGCCGATAGCGAACTGGCCACCGCGGGATGTGCGGCCGGCAGCTGGCCTGATCCCGACAAGCCCGGAACCTGTCGGCCAGCCGGACTCGTCGGACAACCCGCGGTCGCCGCCGATGGCAGCGATCTGAAGATGCCCGCGCCACCGGTCGCGCCGCGCTGGTGCTGGTCGGGTTCGCCGAAGGACGTGGCAGCCTGCGCGGACTGGCGAGCCGACACCTGTCCTGCCATCGCCGGGCGATGTGATGACGACAGCGCCGGCTGTGCCGCCGGATTGGTGCCTTCAACGTCCAAACCGGGCACCTGTCGGGTGCCGGGCGCAGCATGGGATTGCCCGCCGGGTTTTGTGACTCAGGGCAGCCCGTCGGGGGCCGCGCCGCCGCTCTGTGTGCCCGATCCGCTCGCCTGTCCCGATGACGCGTACGGAGATGAACCGGGCAAGACGGCCAATGTCTACGTGGACGGCCAGGCGGCTCCAGGCGGAGATGGCAGCCGTAACAAGCCGGTGCGGACGCTCTATGACGCCTGGCAGAAGGTGCCCAACGGCGGCACCATCGCCATCACCGACGGGGTCTACACGGGCTACCTGACGATGAATCGGCTGGCCAGCATTCGTGGCCGTTGCGCGGCCAAGGTACGCATCGACAGCCCGGCCGACACCCCAGCCATCGCGCTCATCGCGCCAGGCACCGGCTCAGTGGTTCAGATCTCCGGCGTCACTTTGAGCGGCATCAGCGCAGGCATGGCCACCGTTGCGCCAGCGGCCATCGAGATGACCGGCGTCTACATCCACAAGGCCAGGTCCGCGGCCATCTCCATCGATCACCCGAGCGCGGTATTCACCTTGCGTGACAGCGTCATCAACTCAACGCGCGACCTGGGCGGCCCGGGGGGTTACGGCATCCAGATCGTCAAGGCCAAGTCCGTCAGGCTTGAACGCGTACGCCTGTCCGACAACCGCGACCATGGCATCCTGGCCAAAGCGCCGAACCTGAAACTGCGCGTCGATGGACTGCGTGTGGATGGCACCCGAGCGCGGGCTTCCGATGGCACCGAGGGCGTTGGCGTCGGGCTCTACGGGACCGACAATTGCCGACTGGTCGACGTGAGCGTGCTCGACAATCGCACCGCCGGCCTGCGGGTCGCCACGCCGGGTACGAAGGCGACCGTCATCTCGTTGCACGCCGGCCACACACTCGCCGACCCGGCAACGAGCCAATTGGGTCACGGAGTCGAGGTCTCGGCGAGCGGCGATCTGACGTTGGTGGGAGCGCTTGTCGACCACAATATCGCCTTTGGCGTCAACAACTTCGGCAACCCCACAGCGCGCATTGTGGGCGCGTTGCTGGCCCACAACCAGCCGACAGGGAAGGACAAGCAGTACGGGTTTGGCCTCGTGGCGTTAATCGGCTCGCGTGTGGACCTGGTGGCCTCGCACGTGTTGGCCAACTACCACGTGGGCGTCGGCGCGGGGGGCGTGGGCACCTTGCTGCGAATCTCCGATACTGTGATTCAGGACACCCGCCGCCATGCGCTGGGCACGACGATTCCTACGGCCATGCACGCCTACGCTTCCGCCGAGGTCGAACTGCGCAGGGTGCGCCTTAGCGGCACGCCCGGCTGGGGTGTGGAGGCTCTTGGTGCTGGCACAAGGGTGCGCGCCTGGGAGCTGCTGATCGACAATACCAAGCACGACCCTCACGAAGCTGATCATGGCCGGGGCATGGAACTGGCTCACGGCGCCGCCGTTGCAGTACACGGCGGGCGCATTACCGGCACCGCTGAAATCGGCGCTCGACTGGACGGGCTGCACAACCGGGCCCGGCTCGTGGGTGTGCTGATCGACCAGACCATGCCAGACCCCAACGACGGCATCTGGGGGATTGGTGCGGCCGCTGATGGTGGCGCGCGTCTCGACCTGCTGGGCAGTCGACTGGTCGCCAATCGGCATACTGGGGTGCTGGCCAATCATTCCCCTTCGCACGCTGAAGTGATCGGCTGCCTGGTGACCGACACCACGCCCACCGCGCTGGCCTCGAGCGTGCCCGAGAAGAGAGAAGCCAGCCACTTTGGTATTGGCATCGGCGCCGTCAACGGCGGCTCGATTGGCGTAGTCAGCTCGCTCCTTGCACGCAATCACACCGCGGGCATTCTCGCAGTCGCCAGCAAAGCCAAAGTGATCGGCAGCCTGACATTGGACACGCGGGGCGCGGAGTTCTGGTCGACCGGAACCCTCGACAAGACCAGCCTCGGTGACGGCATCGCCTTGATCAGGGCCGATGGCTCGAGCGTTCGCGACACGGCGACGGTGGGCAATCTGCGTAGCGGCTTGTTGGTGGACGGCGGAGAGGACATCGAACTGGAGCGCCTGGTGTCTTCTGACAATCTCTTCGGAATCGCCAGGCAGGGCCAGACCAAGGCCCTGTTGTCGGATGCGGCCAGTTGGGCCAATACTCAGGCGAATCTTGCCGACGAACTCGGGCTGGCGACACCGTCGGCGCCCAAAGTGGTCGTCAGTGCCATCAAGCGCTGACAGACAACGGACAAGAGGAGGCACCCGAATGTTAAAAAGCGCACAGGCAACGGCCAAGAGCTCTCTCCGGTTGGCCACGGCTGGCTTCATGGTGGCCTGCCTCGCCAACGGCTGTGCCTCCTGGGAGGATGAAGTTGTCTTCCCGGAGAACTTCCGCGACAGCTATACCAAGGTGGCCGGCTGTTCCAAGAGCGCTCATCCGGCGGCCGAGTACGTGGAGACCTGGCTGTCGCCCGAAGGCAAGGACGCCTGGGATGCGCTGGTCGTGCAGCTGGCCGACGAGGACACGACCACCACCGCCGTGTTCCCGGAAGGCTCCATCTTCGTCAAGGTGCAGTTCGATGACTCCGCGTGCGAGGAGTTGGCCAACTACACGGCCATGAAGAAGCTGGCGCCAGACACGGCGCCGGACCTCGGCGACTGGAAGTGGCAGTACGTCGGCGACGATGGTGAGTGCAATACCTGCAACGCCGGCCAGGGTTGTGCGGGCTGCCACAGTCCGTGCAAGCCTGCTCCCTACATGTGCACGAATCCGAACAAGAAATAAGGCCGCATGCCGCGTCTAAATGGCCTGTCGTCGGCTCTATTGGCTGGCTACGCGACGTTGGTTACGAATGCGTATCGCCAGAACTGTGCCGGCTGCTGCCGCCAGCACGGTCATCAGCGCCGCGGTTGTGCCGTCACCCAATAGCGCCTGACCGATGGCACCATTGACGCCAAAGAGCGCCGCCACCGCCAGCAGCCAGTCGATCACGCCGCGCGCCAGGTAAGGCGGCTGTTCGATGTTGTGGGCCCTGGCCAGTCGGGCCCAGCCCGGGGAGCCCGGGCGGACGCGGCGGAGAAACTCCAGCAGGCGTGTGTCGGAGACAGGTGCCGTGGCAAGCGTGGCGACCAGCCAGGCCACCGTGGACAGGCCGACGACCCACATCAGTCGGGTGGTATAGGCCAGGTCGGGATGCGCCAGGGTGAGCCATGTGGCCAGCTCGCCTGAGGCCACCATGGCGACGATCTCCGACCAGGCGTTGATGCGCCACCAGAACCAGCTCAAGAACCAAGTGACGCCGGCACCGGCTGCGAAGGACAGCACGAACTTCCAGGCCTCGCCGATGGATGCGTTGGATGTGCTTGCCGCCGCCATCGCTGTATTTGTGGGCCCACCACTGCACGCCGGCGTACACCAGGAACACCGACGCCGGCATCCAGGTCATGCCCGAGTCCGCCACGGGCGGAGTGGCTCCGGTCTCGAACAGCGGCGGCACCTTGCGAACTACCGGCTCCACTGCGCCGAAGCGATTCGCCAGACCTTGCTGCAGTCCGTCGAGTCCACCCACCGCGGCGACCGCATAGATGGCCAGAATCACGGAACCGAAGAGGCCCACGAAGTATTGAAAGAGATCTGTCCAGACCACGCCCTTGAGGCCAGCGCTGAGGGCGTAGATGAGGGCCACAATCACGCAGACGGCCAGCGTGGGCAGGACCGGCAGGTCGGTCACGCCCGTCATCACTTTGATGACCGCCTTGAGCACCCAGCCGAGTACGTAGGCAGTTCAGGAAGAGGCCGAAATAGGCGCCTTTGAACAGGCGCAAGGCGGCCGCGGGTCGACCCTCGTAGCGCAACTCGATGAGCTCTGCGTCGGCAAGCACTTCGGCGCGACGCCAAAGGTGCGCAAAGAGGAAGGCCGCCAGCAGCGCGCTGATGCCGTTGGACCAGAAGAACCAGACGCCCGCCACGCCCTGCTGGGCGACGTAGCGGGTGATGGCCAGGGGGGGGGCGATGCTGAAGTTCGTCGCCGCCATGGACACGCCCGCCAGCCACCAGGGCAGGCTGCGGCCGGACAGGAAGAAGTCGCCCATGGAGCGACTGGCGTTGCGTGTGAAGAGCAGGCCAGCGAAGAGTGAGATGCCCAGGTAAGCGACGATGATCGCGTAATCGAGGCCGGCGAGGGTGCGCATGGCGGACCTGGGGAGGCTGGACGGGGTGGGGGGCGACGGTAGCAGTGATGTTGCGGGTCAGCAAAGCGCGCCCAACCGTGCTCGTCATCGGTAGGTCTGTGCTACCCTGGACGGCGTGCCGATGCCGTCCGTGTACCGTCGCCTGCGACTTGGTGTCGCGTTTGCGGGGTCGATGAAGATGAAGAGTCTGCAAACGCGCCTGGCGGTTGGGCGCTGGCCGGTGGCGTCGTCGATGATCGTGTCGATGGTGTTGTTGTGCAGTTCCTGCGAGCCTGGCGAAGGCGAGGCCTGTGATGCCCAGAGGCCATGCGCGGAACACCTGACCTGTCTGGATGTTGGCGAGCGATCGGTGTGCGTGGCGCCGCGCCGCCGTGAGCGGGTGCTTGCCGAGGTGAGCCGCCGCCGTGCAGTGCGGTTGGCGCGACGTTGTGCAGCCGCAGCGGAGTGCAACGAAGAAGGCCGTTGCGGGGTGCAGGATGGTCGGTGTGCGGCCACGGATCCGGCGCACTGCAGGGCGGCCTCTGCATGTCAGCAACAAGGCCGGTGCCACCTGAGTCCGGATGCAGGCTGCTTCGCCGGTGACGTGAATGACTGCACCTCCAGCGGCGACTGCCGGGAACATGGACGTTGCAGGCTGTACAAGCGTCGTTGCGTGCTGCGCTCCAGTCGGGACTGCCGCAAGCTCAAGGCCTGCAAAGAGGACAAGCGGTGCAATTACCTGCGTAGGCAGGCACATCCCAAAGGCGGCCCGAGCGCGCGCGCCCGTTGCGCCAGCAGGGGCGATGCGATTTGTGCTGTCGAGCCGGTGTGCGCGCGCGACGGTCGCTGCACCTGGCGGGAAGGCAGTTGTCAGGTCGCTGAAGCGGATGACTGCCGGCGTTTCAAGTGCCTGGTCAAACTCGGTGCGCCAGGCGCCGACGGCGTGCGCCCGAAGATGACAACTTGCAGCCCCTGCGTCACGGATGGGCGCTGCGGGCTGGTCAACGGGCGCTGCGCGGCGCGCACCGATGCGCATTGTCGGGGTTCCAACGCCTGCCGCCGCAAGGGCCATTGTACGGCCCGTGGCGGCCTGTGCGTGCTCCACACGTCGGCCGACTGTGCTCGCACCGACGCATGCCGGGAGCGCGGTGCGTGCGGCTTGAAAGCCGGACGGTGTGTACCCATTCGCGCAGCCCACTGCCTCAGTGCCAACGTCTGCGCCGAAACCGGCCGCTGCTCGCCGGCTGACGGCAGTTGTACGGCAGACAGCTCCGAGCGCTGCAAGACCTCCAAGGCCTGTGCGCGAGCTGGACTGTGCGTGGCGGTCAAGGGGCTTTGTGCAGCGGTCACCAATGACGACTGCGGAAAATCCACAGAGTGTTCTTCTCAGGGTCGGTGTTCGGCTCGAGATGGGCGATGTGTGGTGGCCAGCGACGCCGACTGCGCCCGATCGAAGGGCTGCAAGCGAGGCGGGCGATGCCGCGCCCACGAGGGAACGTGCCTGTACGATGACCGCGGTTGTCGCAAGACCCTGATGTGTTCCCGGCGTGGTCGCTGTCAGGCCGGGGTGCCACCGTTGTTGAAGATCCCAGGGGCTCGTCAAGTGCCCGGGCCGGGTAGCACCACGCTCTCCAATACCTGTCGGGCTGCGACGGATGCCGATTGCCGTGCTTCGAGCTTCTGCGATTTGCATTCGCGCTGCACCGCACGGCAGGGCGTATGCGTGGTCGGTGGCGGTGCCGACTGCCGGCGCGGCCACCCCTGTGCTGATACCGGCCGATGCCGGGCGCCCAAGGATGGCGACCCATGGCGCCCCAGCCGCACGCGGAGAGTCAGGCGCCCAGCGTCCCAGCCCTGGTTCGAGCGTCCCGCTGTACGGCTGTTGAGCGGCGCGTCCTGGTGTGTGGTCGCGGCTGACAAGGACTGCGCTGCCTCGGCGGATTGCCGCAATCGCGGAATGTGCGCCTTCGACCCGGACGAGGAGGGGTGCGTAGCCAACTCCGATGCTGACTGCCGGCGCTCCGTTCACTGCAAGCGATTCGGGCGCTGCACGGCCGACTCGCAGATTTGCCTGCCATCGGACGACGCTGACTGTCGCCGCAGCGCCATGTGCAAGTTGGAAGGGTTGTGTAGCGCGCCCGAGGATCCCGAGGAGAGCGACGAGGAGTCCTGCGTGGCCGGGCCAGGCGATTGCAAGAGGAGCCTGGTTTGCAAGCGCGACGGCCGCTGTGCGGCGGTGGCCGGCGAGTGCATGGCCACCAGCGATGCGGCGTGCAAGGCGTCCGAAGGCTGTCGTCTCATGGGTCGGTGCAAGCTGGAGGATGAAGAGTGCACCAGCCCCGACTGATCGGCCCACAGATTGCGCCGCTGCTGGTGCTCGTCCTGTGGGGTTGTGAGCCTGGCGAAGGCAAGCCCTGTGATGCCAGTACCCCCTGCCCGACCGGTTTGAGCTGTGTGGATACAGGCGAGCGGTCCATCTGCCTGTCGCAGGCGAACGCCGCGAAGGTGGTCGCGGCGGCTCAGCAGGCGTGGCATCGCAGGCGAAGTGCGGCTGTCACGGCTCGCTGCAAAGGGAGCGAGGCCTGTCGACAAGAGGGAAACTGCGGCACGCTTGACGGCCGGTGCGCACCGACTGACCCCGCCCACTGTCTGCGCGCGACGATCTGTGCGAGCGATGGCCGGTGTTCTTACATGCCCGGGCGTGGCTGCGTGGCCCGGGACAAGGCTGCCTGTGCCTCGAGCGCGGCCTGCAAGCAATACGGGCGCTGCCGCCTGTCTCGGGGTCGCTGTGTCGTGTCCAGCACAAAGCACTGCAAGGCGGCTGCGGTCTGCAAGAAGGAAGGGCGATGCCTCCGAGAGTCGCATCGCTTCAGGCGCGGCACAGTGGTGGCGTTCGCACGATGTATTTCGCCCGGCGATCGAAAGTGCATGCAGGCGCCATCGTGTGCGACTGAGGGGCTGTGTACGTCGGTCGATGGCCGATGTCGGGCGGCCGGAAATGGCGACTGTGCCCGCCAGACATGTCGCGTGTTGAAGTCAGGAGTCGATGGTCGCGTGTTGCGGAAAGTCTGCAATCCTTGCCGCGACGAGGGGCGTTGCGCCGCCCGGAATGGTCGCTGTGTAGCGGTCGACGATGCCGGGTGTCGAACGTCGAAAGCGTGTCGAAAGCACGGCCTGTGCACGGCAAGGGACGGTCGCTGCGGCAGTGGCGGCGCCT
>CAYTLW010000059.1:0-15477 GCA_964438735.1 uncultured Enterobacteriaceae bacterium
CGGCCTCCTGGTACGAGAAGGCCGACCTGAACAGCACCGACATGCACTCCTTCATCCACCCGCTCTCGGCGGCCATCGAGCCGGTGTGGGAGTCCAAGAGCGACTGGGAGATCTTCCGCGAGCTGGCCCGGGCGACCAGCGAGGTGGCCAAGAAGCACCTGGCCGCACCGCAGAAGGACATCATCACCTCGCCGCTGGCGCACGACTCCAAGGGCGAGATCTCCCAGGCCACCGTCAAGGACTGGTACCTGGGCGAGTGCGAGGCCATCCCCGGCAAGACGATGCACAACATCAACATCGTCGACCGGGATTACACGGCCATCTACGACAAGTACATCACCCTTGGCGACCGGATTCGCGGCGCGGGTCTCGGCGCGCACGGCAACCACTACCTCTGCGACGACGCCTACGACGAGATGGTGGAGTCCAACCACTTCCCCGTGGAGAAGAAGGCCGACGGCAAGGTCTACCCCTCGCTCAAGGAAGACACCTGGGCCGCCAACGCGGTGCTGCACCTGTCGACCCTGACCAACGGCGAGCTGAATGTGCGCGCCTACGAGAACATGGAGAAGAAGTCGGGCCTCGAGCTGGCCGACCTGGGCCGTGGCAGCGCCGACGTGCGCATCAACTATGCCGACCTGCAGGCTCAGCCGCGGCGCTACAACACCTCGCCCCTGTGGTCCGGCATCATGACCGACGGCCGGGCCTACTCGGCCTACACCTACAACGTCGAGAAGATGATCCCCTGGCGCACCCTGACCGGACGGCAGCACTTCTACCTCGACCACGAGATGTACCTGGCCTACGGCGAGAACCTGCCCACCTACAAGCCCTCGCCGAAGCCGGCCGCCTATGGCGACCTCAAGACGACGCTGGATGGTGGCGACGCGCGCATCCTCAACTGCCTCACGCCGCACGGTAAGTGGCACATCCACTCCACCTACATGGAGAACCACCGGATGTTGACCCTGTCGCGTGGCTGCGAGCCGGTCTGGCTGAGCGAGGTCGACGCCGAGGCCATGGGCATCGCCGACAACGACTGGTGCGAGGTCTACAACGACCACGGCGTCTACTGCGCCCGCGCCGTCGTCAGCGCCCGCATCCCGCGCGGCGTCTGCATCGTCTACCACGTGCCCGAGCGCACCGTGGGCATCCCGAAGTCGCAGGTTCGCGGCGGCCGTCGGGCTGGCGGTCATAACAGCTTCACCCGCGTGCACCTCAAGCCGAACTTCCTCGCCGGCGGTTACGGCCAATTCACCTACCACTTCAACTACTGGGGTCCCATCGCGCCGAATCGCGATACCCACGTGGTGGTCAAGCGCATGGACAAGGTCGTCTTCTAGGCAGACCAGGCAATCGATGAACTGCGCACCAGCGCAGGAGGTACGAGATGGACGTTCGCTCTCAGATTTCCATGGTCTTCCACCTGGACAAGTGCATTGGCTGCCACACCTGCTCGGTCGCCTGCAAGAACATCTGGACCGACCGCAAAGGCGCGGAATACATGTGGTGGAATAACGTCGAGACCAAGCCTGGTACCGGCTACCCCACCAAGTGGGAGGACCAGGGCATCTACAAAGGTGGCTGGGAGAAGAAGGCCAACGGCGACGGCATCGAGCTGCGCGGCGCCGGCAAGAAGAAGGGCCTCTTCAACATCTTCCACAACCCCAACATGCCGGTGATCGACGACTACTACGAGCCGTTCACCTACAAGTACCTGGACCTGATCGAGGCGCCCGCTGGCGATGACCAGCCCACCGCGCGCCCTGTCTCGATGATCACGGGCGAGCCCATGGACATCAAGATGGGCCCCAACTGGGATGACGACCTGGGCGGCTCGCCGGATTACGCGCGCAACGACCCCAACCTCGAGGGTCTGACGTCGGCGCAGCAGGAGGCCATGTTCCAGCTCGAGAAGATGGCCTTCTTCTACCTGCCGCGCATCTGCAACCACTGCCTCAACCCCGCCTGCGTGGGCTCCTGCCCCTCCGGCGCCATCTACAAGCGTGGCGAGGACGGCGTGGTGCTCATCAACCAGGACGTCTGCCGCGCCTGGCGTATGTGCGTCACCGCCTGCCCCTACAAGAAGTCCTACTACAACTGGAGCAGCGGCAAGTCCGAGAAGTGCATCCTCTGCTACCCGCGCATCGAAGCCGGCCACGCGCCCGCGTGCATGCATAGCTGTGTCGGCCGTATCCGCTACCTGGGCGTGATGCTCTACGACGCCGAGCGCATCGAGGCTGTCGCCTCCTGCGACGAGAAGGACCTGGTCGACAAGCAGCTCGACATGATCCTGGACCCCTTCGATCCGGAGGTCATCGCCGCGGCCAAGGCCAACGGCGTCGCCGACTCGACCATCAAAGCGGCCCAGACCTCGCCCACCTACAAGTTCGTCAAGCAGTGGGGCATGGCCCTGCCCCTGCACCCCGAATTCCGCACCCTGCCGATGCTCTTCTACGTGCCGCCGCTGCTGCCCGTGATGGCGTCGGTCACCGAGGTCAACCAGGACGCCCAGTCCGAGAAGATGGCCGACGAAGCCAAGTACTGGCCCGACCGCTGGCTCTACGACACCAGCACCGACGAGCTCTGGGGCACCCTGGAGCAGGCCCGCCTGCCCATGGAGTACATGGCCAACATGTTCAGCGCCGGCAACACCGCCCAGGTGGAAGATCGGCTCAAGAAGATGATGGCCATCCGCATCTACCGTCGTCACAAGACGGTGGGCGACATCTCCGAAGAGCGCGTGCGCGAGGTCTTCGCCGACACCGGTCTGAACGAGGACTCGGCCCAGGCGATCTACTACCTGACCGCGCTGGCCAAGTTCGACGACCGCTTCAACATCCCGGCCGCGCATCGCGAGCAGGCCATCGAGATGTTGGAGTTCACCGGCGACGTCAAGGGCAACACCGGCTTCGGCTTCAAGTCCGGCACCGCCAGCAGGGGGTCCTGATATGGAGACCATTCATCGCTACGACCTGCTGGCTGAGCTGTTCAGCTACCCCAAGGCCGACTTCCCCGAGCGGGTGGCGCTGATTCGCGAGGCGTTCAGCGGCAACTACCCCAAGGCGGCCGAGGAGATGGCGCTCTTCACCGCGCTCCTGCCCCAGACCGAGGGCACCTTGACCTCGGAGTTGCTCGACGAGATGCAGGAGCTCTTCACGCGCTCCTTCGAGGTCCAGTCGGTCACCACCCTGGACGTGGGCTATGTGGCCTTCGGCGACGACTACAAGCGCGCCGAGCTGCTGGTCAACCTCAATCGCGAGCATCGCGAGGTGGGCGTCGACTGCGGCAGCGAGCTCTCTGACCACCTGGTCAACGTGCTCAAGCTGCTGGCCCGCTGGCAGGACGCGGCGACCATGGCCGAGTTCGTCGAGCTGATCCTGCATCCCTGCGTGGAGAGCATGATCGGCGAGTTCGGACCCGAGCGCATGGAGCAGCGCAACGCCCTGTACAAGAAGCATTACAAGACGCTCATCGTGACCAGCGAGGTCCGCGCGACCTTGTACCGGCACGCCCTGGGCGCCCTGCTGCAGGTGCTGCGCCAGGACTTCGGCCTGACCAAAAGCGTCCGGCCCGAAGAGACCAGCAGCTTCCTGCGCTCCATCGGTCGCGAGATGGAGATCGAAGCCCGGGGTGCCGGGCACAAGCCGTCCGCCGCGCTGCAGCAGCCCGGCCAGAACAATCAGCAGCACATGCGGCCCGGACCGCAGCTCTCCATCGGCAAGCGCCTGCCCGCCCGGAGGAACTGAGACATGCTCAACAACTTCATGTTCGTGGCGTTCCCTTACGTCGCCGCCATCGTCTTCATCGTGGGCGTGGCCCTGCGTTACAAGCAGACCGGCTTCAAGGTCAGCTCCCTGTCCTCGCAATTCCTCGAGGGCGGCAAGCTGTTCTGGGGCGTGGTGCCCTTCCACGTCGGCCTGCTGGTGATCATCCTGGGTCACCTCACCGCCTTCCTGCTGCCGGGGCCGACCCTGATGTGGAACGCCGATCCCATTCGGCTGATCATCTTGGAGGTGTCCGCCTTCATCTTCGGGCTCAGCGTGCTGATCAGCCTGTCGACTCTCATCTGGCGGCGCTTCACCGACGCGCGCGTCAAGGCCGTGACGACCCGCATGGACGTCTTCATCGAGCTGCTCCTGCTGGCGCAGGTGGTGCTCGGCTGCTGGGTCGCCCTGGGCTTCCGTTGGGGTTCGAGCTGGTTCGCCGCCGACCTGACCCCCTACCTGTGGTCCCTGTTCAAGCTCAGCCCCGAGACTACGGCCGTCTTCGCCCTGCCATGGGTCATCAAGCTGCACATCTTCGGCGCCTTCCTGATCTTCTTCATGGTGCCCTTCACCCGCCTGGTCCACTTCGTCGTCGCGCCGTTGCACTACATCACGCGGCCCTACCAGCAGGTGATCTGGAACTGGAATCGCAAGGCCATCCGCGACCCGAATACGCCCTGGAGCCCGACGCGGCCGAAGAACAACTGAGCCGCGCCGCCGCCTCCACCACGGGCTCACCCGGCCCAAGGACACCTGACCATGGCCAAAACCGACCTGCACGAGTGGGATGTAGAGAACGAAGAGTTCTGGAATTCCAAGGGCAAGAAGATCGCCAACCGGAACCTGTGGATCTCGATCCCCAGCCTGCTCTGCGGTTTTGCCGTCTGGCTGATGTGGGGGATCATCACGGTCCAGATGAAGAATCTGGGTTTTGAGTTCACCACCTCCGAGCTCTTCACCCTGACGGCCATCGCCGGGCTGACCGGCGCCACCCTGCGCATCCCCAGCTCGTTCTTCATCCGCCTGGCCGGCGGTCGAAACACGATCTTCTTCACCACCGCGCTGTTGATGATCCCGGCCCTGGGCTCGGCCGTCGCGCTCCAGGACCGCACGACACCGCTCTGGGTCTTCCAGCTGCTGGCCCTGCTGTCGGGCTTCGGTGGCGGCAACTTCGCCAGCTCCATGAGCAATATCAGCTTCTTCTTCCCCAAGAAGAACCAGGGCTACGCGCTGGGCATGAACGCCGGTCTGGGCAACTTCGGCGTCACCACCATGCAGATCCTCATCCCGCTCTGCATGACCGTGGCCCTGGTCGGCCCGCTCAGCGGCGACCCGATGACCCTGCTCAGCGACAGCGGCACCATCTTCAAGCGCATCGACAAGGGTTCGCTGACCTGGCTGTCCAGCGCCGGCTGGGTGTGGATGATCTGGCTGATCCCGCTGGCCTTCCTGGGCTGGTTCAAGATGAACAACATCCGGACCCCCAACGTCTCGCCTGACATCAAGGGTCCGCTGCCCTCCTTCGGCCGCATCTTCTGGCTGCTCTTCATCGGCTTCGTCACCGCGACCGGCGGCCTCTACGTCATCCTGCTGTTCAAGAAGATCACCTGGGTCAAGTGGCTGGTCCTGCCTGCGGTCATCGCCCTGACCCTGCTGCTGATGAAGAAGCTCTCGCCCGCCGACGTGAAGAAGAGCCTCGACCGGCAGTACAAGATCTTCGACAAGAAGCACACCTGGATCATGACGATCATCTACACGATGACCTTCGGCTCCTTCATCGGCTTCTCGGCGGCGGTCGGCCTGTCGATCAAGTTCATCTTTGGCGTCAAGCACATCCAGGACGCCGCCGGGGTCTGGCAGCACCTGCCGAACCCCGACGGTCCGGCGACCTTCATGTATGTCTGGGTGGGCGCCTTCGTCGGCGCCTTGATTCGACCCGTCGGCGGCTGGATGTCCGACAAGATGGGCGGCGCCATCCTGACCCAAGCGGTGGCCGTGGTCATGACCTTGAGCTCCATCGGCGTCGGCTACTACGCCGCGCAGGCCTACCAGTCGGCCACGCCGCAGGAGTTCTTCATGCCCTTCTTCGTGCTGATCGTGATCCTCTTCGCGGCCACCGGCATCGGCAACGGCTCCACCTTCCGCACCATCTCGATGATCTTCCCCGAGGAGCAGCGCGGGCCGGTCCTGGGCTGGACATCAGCCGTGGCCGCCTATGGCGCCTTCCTGATCCCCAAAGTCATCGGCGAGCAGATGAAGGCCGGTACGCCCGAGATCGCCATGTACGCCTTCGCCGGCTTCTACGCCATCTGCGCGATCCTGAACTGGTGGTACTACCTGGGCCCGAAGGCTGACTACAAGAACCCGTGAGTTCATCCGGGTGGCGCTGAAGACCAGCGCCCCGACGTCCATCCGACCCGAGGGGGCACGTCATGAGTGACCTGAGCGTCATCAAGAATAAAGCGACGCGGATCGAGCTGTTCAACTTCAGCACGCCGCAGATGCGCGCCTTCCACATCAGCTGGTTTGCGTTCTTCCTGTGCTTCTTTGCCTGGTTCGGCATCGCGCCCTTGATGGCCGTGGTTCGGGATGAACTGGGCCTGACCAAGACCCAGATCGGCAACACCATCATCGCTTCGGTGTCGGTGACGATTGTGGCCCGCCTGTTCATCGGCTGGCTCTGCGATCGCATCGGCCCGCGCCTGACCTACACCTGGCTGCTGTTGCTCTTCTCACTGCCTGTGATGGGCATCGGCCTGAGCCACAGCTACGAGACCTTCCTGCTGTTCAGGTTGGCCATTGGCGCCATCGGCGCTGCGTTCGTCATCACCCAGTACCACACCTCGGTCATGTTCGCGCCCAACTGTGTCGGCACCGCCAACGCCACCTCGGCGGGTTGGGGCAACCTGGGCGGCGGCGTCACCCAGATGATCATGCCGCTCATCTTCGCCGGCTTCGTCGGCCTGGGCTACGCCGCTTCTACCAGCTGGCGCCTGTCCATGGTGGTCGCCGGCCTGGTCTGCTTCCTGACCGGCATCGCCTACTTCTTCCTGACCACCGACCTGCCCGACGGCAACTTCAAGGAGCTGCGCGAGCGCGGCGAGTATCGCCCGGCCGAGAAGGTCAAGGGCACCTTCCTGATGGCCTGCAAGGACAAGCGGGTCTGGGCCCTGTTCATCATCTACGCCGCCTGCTTTGGCGTCGAGCTGACCATCAACAACATCGCCGCGCTCTACTTTAAGGACTACTTCGGTCTGGGCCTGGCGACCGCCGGCCTGGTCGCTGGTCTCTTCGGCCTGATGAACATCTTCGCCCGCACCACCGGCGGCATCATCGGCGACAAGTTTGGCGCCGCCTGGGGCCTGAAAGGCCGCGTTCGCTGGTTGTTCATCGCCCTGGCGGTCGAGTGCGTGGCGCTGCTGATCTTCTCGCGCATGACCATCCTGCCGGTGGCCATCGGCGTCATGATTGTGTTCAGCCTCTTCGTGCAGATGTCCGAGGGTGCGACCTTCTCCGTGGTGCCCTTCATCAACAAGAAGGCCCTGGGCTCGGTGGCCGGCATCGTCGGCGCGGGCGGCAACGCGGGCGCGGTGGGCGCTGGATTCCTCTTCCGCCACGAGGGCCTGACCTGGCCCAATGCGTTGCTGATCCTGGGTATCGTCGTCGGATTCTTCTCCCTGGCCACCTTCCTGGTCACCTTCACCCCCGAGCAGGAGGCTGAAGCCAAGGACGAATTCGACAAGGCGCTGGCCGAGCGCGCCCGCCTGGCCCCCGATCGCAAACCGTGGATCACCCTGCCCGAGCTGCCCGAGCTGGTCGCCGCCATCAACCCCATGACGGTGCTGCGCATCTTCATCGGCGTCGCCCTGGCCATCCGTGGCATCTACTTCCTGGTCGACATGCAGGCCTTCGAGCAGATCGCCGGCGAAGGCCTGGGCCAGATGAGCACCCTGGCGGCCTGGTACGTCATGGCCGCACACGTGGTCGGCGGGTCGTGCATCGCCCTGGGCTTCGTCACGCGCCTGGCGGCGGCGGCGAACATCCCGGTGCTCCTGGGCGCCGTGCTCTTCGTGCACTCCTCGACGGGTCTGTTCAGCCCGGACCAGGGCCTGGAGCTGTCGATCTTCGTGCTGGTGGCGCTGGGCCTGATGGTCTGGAACGGCTCGGGTCGCTTCTCGCTGGACCGCCTGCTCTCCGGCGACGCGCCCGCCGCCAAGGCCGGCTGAGCCGATCGCAGCACTGAAGGCCGGCGCGAACCTCGGCCGACCTGTGCTAACCTGTTGCGCACCCGCCCCGGGCCGAGGTGCGCCATCTGGAATCCGAACCAACTCCCGCCGCTCGCCGAGCGTGAGCTCGTCGTGCTGGGGCGCATCGCCGCAGCGATGGGTGCCGGCGGCGGCTTCCCCGCCGGCCTGGATCGTGCCCTGGACGCCATCAGGCAGGGCATGGAGGCGGACGCCTGCGAGCTCTTCCTGCTCGATTCGGACGCCGGCGAGATGCTGCTCACGGGTCTGTCTGCGCGCGATGAAGACGCCTTCTGCACCCATGAGCGCTTCGACCTCGGCACGGGCTATCCGGGCATCGTCGCCGGCCAGCGTCGCACCCTGACCACCCAGGACCTGGCCCGCGACGCGCGCTACATCCGCCGCCAGGTGCCGGCGCGCGGCTTCCGCTCCTACGTCTGTGCGCCGGTGATCCGCGGCGACCGCGTCCTGGGCACGGTGCACCTGGCCTGGAAGCGCAAGGACCCGCCCTTCCGACGGGCTGTCGAGCTGCTGACCTGGGCCAGCGTGCCGCTGGGCGCGGCCCTGGTCGCCGACAACGCCGACCTGGCCGGCCAGGTGCACGCCACCGACCTGGGCGACGGCCGACTGCAGACCCTGGCCAGGCGCTTTCGCGACGCCGGCGGCGGCGACACCGCGACC
The DNA here is from genome assembly GCA_964438735.1 of uncultured Enterobacteriaceae bacterium. Taxonomy (GTDB): domain Bacteria; phylum Myxococcota_A; class UBA9042; order UBA9042; family UBA9042; genus CAYTLW01. The sequence continues at coordinate 8,693 of CAYTLW010000059.1, forward strand.
ATCGCCCACCGCGTCGAGGCCGGCGCCCCGCCGACCTACGGCTCCACCTCCGACTGCCACATTCGTTGCGACTTCATGACGAAACACGGCCAGTGCGCGCGCCCGGACGCGCTGTCCGCCGGGCGTTGCGTGGTGCTGCGCGGCATCCGGCGCGACTGGCCACGCCCCTGTCGCACGTTGCCCGGCGGCTTCCGCAGCTACGTGGCCGTGCCGCTGCACACCGGCGCCGAGACGACCAGCTTCGCCTACGTGGCCTACAACTCAGACCTGGGCCGGCCGTCCACCCGGCACTTCGCCAACCTGCTCGCCCTGGCCCGGCAGGTGGGCCCCATGCTCGGCCGCGTGATGGCCGCGTCGTCAGTCGCGCTGGTGGAGCCGCCGGTGGCCATCCCCACGCCCAGTCCGCCACCGCGCCTGCAGCTGAAGTGCTTCGGGCCCTTCGAGGTCTTCGTCGATGGCGATCGCGTGCCCCAGCAGGCCTTCTCGAGGGCGAAGGCCGTGGAGCTGCTCAAGATCCTGGCCCTGCGACCCGACCGTCCGCTATCCCGCGACGCCCTGATCGAGATGCTCTGGCCGGGCGCCGATGCCGAGGCAGTCGCCTCGCGCCTGCACGTCACCCTGCACGCGCTGCGCAAGGTGATCGAACCCAAGAAGACAGGCCGCCGCTGGGTGCATATCGTCAACCGCGGCGACGGCTACCTGCTCGACAGTTCGTCGCCCTACTCGGCCGACATCGTGGATTTTCGCTCCTACCTCGAGCAGGCGCGCATCGCCGAGGTCGGCCGCAGCCCGGCCAACGAGGTCGCCGAGCGCCTCGAGCGGGCGGTGGCCCTGTACCGGGGCGATCTCTACGCCGACGACGAGCGCACCGAGTGGCTCGACGCCGAGCGCGTCTCCTATCGCCGCCAGTACCTGGACGCCCTGTTTCGGCTGGCGCGCTACCACTGCCGCTCCGCGTCCTGGGATCGGGCCATCGACGTGCTCAATCAGGCGCTGGCGGTCGACCCCCTGCGCGAGGACCTGCACCAGCTGCTGATCCACAGCCAGTGGAGCGCCGGGCGGCGCGAAGAGGCGCGCCGATCCTACGAGCGCTGCGTCTGGCTGCTGCGCGAGGAGCTGTCGGCGGCGCCGCTGCCCGAGACCCGCCGGCTGGGGCGGCAGGTGGGGGCCAAGGGGTCGGCGGGCGGGTTCGAGCCCCACCACGCTGGTTGACGCGCGTCGTCGGCGGGTCGCCGGACAACGCGTCTGCACCGCCGGTCAGAAGCCCGGCGCACAGCACGCCTCATGGCCCATCGGCAGCGGGTTCTGCCGGCGGTCCGTCGCGCAGCGACATGGTCAAGCCGGGCCACGCTCGCAGGATCGCCTTGTCGCCCGTGAGCAGGCGGGCCCCGGTCACCTGCGCAGCGGCCACGAACTCCGCGTCATACGCTGACAGGTCGCCCGACAGCGCGGCGGCCAGCACATCGCCGTTCGCAGGGGGCGGGCACCAACGGATCTGCTGCGCCACCGCATCGGCGATGGCGGCGCGCGTCCGGCTGTCGTCGGCCGCGAGTGAGTTGCCCGTTTCATTCGGCGGTGTCGGCGGAGCCGGTGGGCGACTCACCAGAACATGGGGCACTGCCCTCAAGCAGCTCGCAATCGGCGGCCTTGCAAGACAGCGAGAACCACAGTATGTTTCCTACGGTAGATTTCTGACGGAGATTGCATGAGCCTCGCAGCACAACCCGACCTCGAGCCTGGCCGCGCGTACCGGACGCGGGAGTTCCGGCAGTGGGGCGCCAACCCCACCCGGCTGGCCCGTCGCCTCGTTCGCGAGGGCAAGCTGCGCGAGGCGGCGCACGGGCTCTTCTACGCGCCGATCGACAGTCACTTCGGACCGGCGCCGACGCGTGACGAGGAGCTCCTGCGGGCATTCCTCGACGGCGATCGGTTCGTGATCACGGGGCCGCCGCTGTGGAACTCGCTCGGGCTTGGCTCGACCACGATGTTCGCCGCGTCAGTCGCCTATAACACCCGACGCAGCGGGGAGTTCACGATGGACGGGCGGCGCTTCCTCCTCCGTCGTGTGCTCTTCCCCGATGTGCCGCCGCCAGAGTGGTTCGTGATCGACCTGATTCAGCACCACAAGATGGCCGGCGTCTCCCTCACCGAGCTGGAGGAGCGTCTCGCGGCCAGCCTGCGCCAGGGGCGCTGGGAGCCACAGCGGCTGCGTGACCTGGCCGACCAGTATGGCTCCAAGGCGACGTTGGCGCTTGTCGAGCGCTGCATCGCCGAGGCGAGGGTGCGGGGATGAGTTTCGTCCACGAGGAACCGGAATTCCAGCTTCTCCTCGACATCGTCGCGCGCGAGACCGGGATCGCTGCCGCGCTCATCGAGAAGGACTACTGGGTGACGCACACCATGTGGGCGTTGCACGACACCGGCCTCGAGATCTGGTTCAAGGGCGGCACCTCTCTCTCCAAGGGGTTCGGACTCATCCAGCGTTTCTCCGAGGATCTCGACCTGATGATCCGACACGGCTCGGCCAACGGCCTGCCGGAGGTCACGAATTGGACGAGCACGAACAAGGGGCCGGTCAGGAAGCGCGCCGCCTTCTACGACGCGTTGGCCGGAGCCCTGGCCGTGCCCGGGGTACGGGTTGAACGCGACGGGAGCCGGGTCGACAGGCAGGCCAGAGGCGCCGAATACCTTGCACGCTATCCCGGCGCGTTGCTCGAACAGCTCGCCCCGGCGATGAGTCCGTTCGTACGTCTGGAGGTGGGCCGCGCCCGTGTCGTCCCATGCGTGGAGAGGCCGCTCGGCTCGTTTGTCCACCGGCACCTCTCCGACCAGGGACTGCTGGCGGGCTATGTCGACAACCGGCCCGTTGCGGTTCGCTGCGTCCACCCGCTCGTGACGCTGGTGGAGAAGCTCGACGCCATGGCCCGTCGGTACAAGCGAGAGGAGATGGAGGCGGACGCATTCGTGCGCCACTACGAGGACGCGGCGCGGATCATCAGCGCCGTCGAAGAGCTGCCCGATATGGGCATGTCGGCGGCCGAACTCGCCGAGGACATGCTCGTCCAGAAGGACATCGCGGCGTTGCCGACGCCCGGCGAACCTGCGCTCCACCTGGACGATCCCGACAAGCGGTTCAAGGTCGAGCGGGCTTACGAGAGGATCGCGCCGATGTTCTGGGGGCCGCGCATCAGGCTCGACGAGGCGTGCGCGGTTATCCGGGGATGGGTCAAGGATCAGATTTGAGGCATCGAATGAGTCGGCCTGCATGGCCGCCTACCGATTCACCCCGGTCCCACTCAACGGCGCCGCCTGGTCGGCCGGTCAGTGTCATGTTTGGCCGGCCGGTGTCGATGGGCATCTGGCGGGCTGGAAGACGTTGGAGACGGGGGCAATACCCAGCCCCCCAGCGCGACGAAGCTACCGAAAAGCGGCTCTCCAAAGCCGCCGCGTGCAGGTGCTCCCTGGCCATCAGCGCCCCGGAGGAAGGGAACCTCTCCGGCGCCAGACGAGAGCCTCGGGCAGTGGCGCAACCGCCTGGAATCACGACCGCCACACGTGAGCGCTCGTACCCATCCGATCTCACGCCCTTGTCGACCGATTCGTCTTGAGCCCGCCGCGCCGGCCATGGCATCCTGCACGCGTGCGTATCGACCGCCCGGACCGCCCGCGCCAGCGGGCCATCGCATGGGCCGCTCTGCTGGCCCTGCTGGCGCTGCACTGCGCCGAGGACGCCCCAGGCGACGGATCCGTTCCGGCAGTCCAGGGCTGTCCTGCATCCGGCTGCGTCGATTCGGGCGGGGTCGATGGGCCGGCCGATATCGTGGTCGACGCCAGCGCCGGCGACCTGTCGGGCAGCGATGTCGCGGCGCCTGACTCGGCGACGCTCACCTTCATCCCCCCCGTCTGCCTGAACGACAGCGACTGTGCCGGCCTGCCCGCGCCCGGCTGCCACGTGCCGCGCTGCGCCGCCGACCGCTCGCGTTGTGAATTTGGTGTCGCCGCCGACCACAGCCAGTGCGATGACGGTGACGCCTGCACCGCTGGCGATCGCTGCGCGGCCGGCACCTGCATTCCGGGAACCGCGCTGTCCTGCGACGACGGCAACGACTGCACGGCGGACGCCTGCGATCCGGCCGTTGGCTGCACTGCGGCGGCGCTGTCGGGTGCGTGTGAGGATGGCGACGCCTGCACCGGCCCCGACCTGTGTGCGGGCGGGTCCTGCATTCCCAGCGCGCTGATCCAATGCGACGATGGCGATGTGTGCACCGACGACGCCTGCCTGCCCGCCAGCGGGTGCACGGTCACCGGCAACAAGCAGCCCTGCGATGATGGCGACACCTGCACCGCCGGCGACCTCTGCGGGGGCGGGGCCTGCCAGGCCGGCGCCGCCGTGGTCTGCGACGATGGCAACGGCTGCACCGATGACGCCTGTGAACCGGCGATCGGCTGCACAGTGATCGTCAACACGCTGCCCTGCGACGATGGCGACGCCTGCACGGCGCCGGACGTGTGCACCGGCGGTGCTTGCATCCCGGCGGCGCTCCTGGCCTGCGATGACGCCAACCCGTGTACCGACGACGCCTGCCTGCCGGCCAGCGGCTGTACGATCACGGTCCATGCGCAGCCCTGCGACGATGGCGACGCCTGCACGGCGCTCGATGCATGCGCCGGGGGCGCGTGCAAGCCGGGCGAGCCCGTCTCGTGCGATGACGGCAACGGCTGTACCGATGACGCCTGCCTGCCGGCGAGCGGCTGCACGGTGGTGCACAACGAGGCGGCCTGCAGCGACGCCAACGCCTGCACCGCGGGCGATGGCTGCGCCGGCGGCCAGTGCCAGGCCGGCCAGCAGGTGCTCTGCGATGACGGCGATGGCTGCACCACCGACAGCTGTCACATGGCGCTGGGTTGTACGGCGACGAACAACGAGGTCGCGTGTAGCGATGGCGACGCCTGTACGAGCGGCGACCAATGCGCCGGCGGCGCCTGCCTGCCGGGCGCGGCGACGGCCTGCGATGACGGCAACCCGTGCACCGCCGACAGTTGCAACAAGCTCATGGGCTGCCTGCACGTGGCGGCCGCCTCGGTCTGCGACGACGGCAACAGTTGTACCATCGACGCCTGCGTCCTGCCGGCCGGCTGCACGCACACGGCGGCGCCGGCCAGCCAGGTCTGCAGCGACGGCAACGACTGCACCTGGGGCGAGCGCTGTGGCGGCGGCAAGTGCGGCGGCGGAGCGCCGACCTCCCTGTCCTGCTGCGCCGCTGGCGGCGGCCAGTCCAAGAACGGGCGCTGCTACTGGGTCGATCCCAGGGGGCGCAAGATGACCCTTGTGCCCGCCGGCCCCTTCTGGATGGGCTGCAACCCGGCCAAGGACAAGTCCAAGGCCTGCCAGGCGGGGGCCAAGGCGGAGTTCGTCGAGACGCCGCAGCACGAGGTGATGCTGTCGGCCTACTGGATCGATGTCCACGAGGTCAGCGTCAAGCACTACGTGGCCTGCGTGGCCGTGGGAGCCTGTAAGCCACAAGTCGGCGAGACGGCGACGGAGCTGCTGGCGATGGCCGTCCACCCGTACGGATTCGGTAGCTATGGGGTCCCGAATGTCGGTCTCTTCGAACCGTTTGCAGCTCCCCTGACGTATCGTTGCCTGTTGGACCCGGTGCATTCGAGCCAGCCGGATGGTCGCCCGATCATCTGCCTGAGCTGGTTCGACGCGCGGGCCTACTGCTTCTGGGCTGGCGCCGACCTGCCCAGCGAGGCGCGCTGGGAGAAGGCCGCCCGCGGCGGCTGCGAGCACAACGGCGGGCAGGCCAAGTGCAAGTCGGCGATGCGGACCTGGCCCTGGGGCGAGGAGGTGGCGACCTGCGACCGGGCGGCGATGCGCCAGCCGGACATCGCGTCCAAGTACAGCAAGTACGGAGTCCTGGTGCAATACGGCTGCCACGAGCCACCCTATACGATTACGTTGCCACAGAATGTCGGCTCGTTCCCCAAAGGCGCCAGCCCCTACGGCGTCCACGACCTGGCCGGCAACCTGCGCGAGTGGGTGCTCGACGTCTACCAGCCCGACTACTACGCTAAGTCGCCGAAGGTCGACCCGGTGAACCTGGCCGCGGCCGCGTCTCGGATCACCCGCGGCGGCAGCCTGGCCAACTGGGCAGAGGACCTGCGCAGCGCGGCGCGCCGGCCGCTGGCGCCCGAGCTGGCCTCGTCGACCGTGGGCTTCCGCTGCGCCCGGTCGGCCGGGCCGCCGACTCCGTGATCGCGATCGTTCACAAAGTCCTTGACAGGAAAAAAGAAAACTCCGGGTAGCGTGACGCCTGAAACACACGCGCCGTGCGCACCACCGTCGTTGTCCGCCTCAGCGGCAGACAACGCGGCACTGCCTGGAGGTGGAGCATGCCCGAGCAGGCTGAACTCTGGTTCGACGAGACCGTCTTCCTCGCGCAGAACAAGGACAACGTCGGCGCGCTCGGCCGCAAGGGCGGCAACGCCTGGTATGGCTTGCCGCTGAACAAGCGCAGTCTGCCCAAGCAGGCGCTGGGCTGAGCTCCCCGCCTGGACCCGGTCGGTCCGTGGTATGCTGAACGCACGGGCTGGCGGGCTGCGGTCGGTTCCCGCGACTCGACCCCGGCGGCGCGCAGCCCGGTAGCGGAGGCGCATGACGGGCTCCGGATCGACATACGAGGGCGGCGGCGGCCCCCCCCGCGCCCCCCGCCCCACCCCCACCACCCCCGCGGCCCATGGCGGGCTCCACCCCCCCCCCCCCAGCGGCGCCAGCCAGGAAA
>CAYTLW010000059.1:15487-19559 GCA_964438735.1 uncultured Enterobacteriaceae bacterium
CGGCCCGCCGGGCCGGGGCGGCGCCGGCGGGGCCCGGCACCCACACCCGCGGGCGGCGGCGGCCGCCGCCGATCCGCTGGCCGAACCACCTTCAGCCTGGCGGCCCTTGGCGTGCTCCTCGCCGCCCACGCCTGCGGCGACAGCCAGGATCACAGCGCCCCGGCCAGCGCCGCCGATACCTGCGTCGGGACCGGCTGCCCGACGGCGGACGGCATGATCGCTGCAGGTGACACCAAACCGGCTGGAGGCGGCGATACGGGCGGCCAGCCCGAGACCTCTGCCGCAGACACGGGTTCGCCCTGCACCTCGCACCAGGACTGCGCCGCGCTCGACGTGGCGCCCTGTCAGTTGCGGTTCTGCCATCCGCAGACTCGCCGCTGCGCCAGCGTGGCCAGAGCCGACGGCGTCGGCTGCAGCGATGGCGACGCCTGCACGGCCGGCGACAATTGCCTGGCCGGGGCCTGCCAGCCCGGCCCGGCCCTGCACTGCGATGATGACACGCCCTGCACCGATGACGGCTGCCTGCCCGCCAGCGGCTGCACGGTCACATTCAACGAGGCGGGCTGCGACGATGGCGACCCGTGCACGGGCCCCGATCGCTGCCAGGGCGACCTGTGCCTGCCCGGCCCGGCGACGAGCTGCGACGACGGCAACGGCTGCACAGACGAGTTCTGCCACCCCACCGCCGGCTGCGTGTCCCTGGCCAACGGGGCGACCTGCACCGATGGCGACGCCTGCACCGGCGGCGACGCCTGCGCCGGCGGCGCCTGCCAGGCCGGGCCCGCCGTCGACTGCGATGACCACAACCCCTGCACCGACGAGGTCTGCCTGCCGGCCAGCGGCTGCACGGTCACCAGCAACGATTCGCCCTGCGACGACGGCGACGGCTGCACGACTGGCGATGGCTGCGTTGGCGGCGCCTGCCAGGCCGGGCCCGCCGTCGACTGCGACGATGGCAACGGCTGCACGACCGAGCTGTGCGCGCCCGCGAGCGGCTGCTTGTCGCTGCCGGCCAGCGCCACCTGCACCGACGGCGACGCGTGCACTGGCGGCGACGCCTGTGCGGGCGGCGCCTGTCTGGCAGGTCCCGGCATCGATTGCGACGACCAGAACCCGTGCACCGACGCCGCCTGCCTGCCGGCCAGCGGCTGCACGGCCACCGCCAACGATTCGCCCTGCGATGATGGCGACGCCTGCACGTCGGGCGATGGCTGCGCCGGCGGCGCCTGCCAGCCGGGCGGCGCCCTGCTCTGTGATGACGGCAACGCCTGCACGGCCGATGGCTGCGATCCGGCATCGGGCTGCACCGTGACCGCGGCGGCCGGGCCGTGCAGCGACGGCGACGCCTGCACCAGCGGCGACCACTGCGCCGCCACGCTCTGCCAGCCGGGCGGCGCGCTGCTGTGCGACGACGGCAACGCCTGCACCGACGACGGCTGCCTGCCGGCCAGCGGCTGCACGGCGACGGGCAACGGCCAGTGGTGCGATGACGGCGACGCCTGTACGACCGGCGATCACTGCGCCGGCGGCGCCTGCCTGCCCGGGGCGGCGACCTCCTGCGACGATGGCGACCCGTGCACGGGCGAGGCCTGCGACCTGGCGGTGGGCTGCACCAGCACCGGCGCCGGGCTGGCCTGCGGCGACGGCAATGATTGCACCCTGGACTGGTGCGCGGTCGGGCTGGGCTGCCAGCACACCGCCGTGCACGACGACGTGGCCTGCGAGGATGGCGCGACCTGCACCGCTGGCGATCGCTGCCAGCAGGGCCAGTGCCAGGCGGGCCCGCCGGCCAGTGTAGCCTGCTGCGCCAATGGGGGCGGCAAGCTGGTCGATGGGACCTGCCGCTGGGTGGATGGCGCCGGCAAGTCGATGGCGCTGGTGCCCGAAGGCAGGTTCTGGATGGGGTGCATGCCGCCGTACTGCTGCCTGCACTGGAACTGTGCCTGCGTTCCCAATTCGGTGTGCAAGGGAAGAATGTGTTACTCGGGCAGCAAGGCCATGGGGATCCCGTCGAATTCCTGCAAGAATCCCGCTGTGAGCGCCTGGTTGGCGAAAGATGCACAGGTCCAACTGCCGCGGCACGAGGTGCTGCTGTCGAGCTACTACGTCGATGTGTTTGAGGTCACCGTGTCGCAGTACGCCGCCTGCGTCGACGCAGGCGCCTGCTCGTTGCCGCTGGCAGCGACCGCGGCCAGCCAGGTGGGGTCGATGAAGGTCAGCCCTGGCAGCCTGAGCCAGTGCAACTGGCAGCAGCCCGGCCGGCAGGGCCACCCGATCAACTGCGTGAGCTGGCCGCAGGCGCGCGCCTTCTGCCAGTGGGCCGGCGGCGACCTGCCGACCGAGGCGCAGTGGGAGAAGGCCGCCCGCGGCGGCTGCGAGCACAACGGCGGCCCGGCCGCCTGTAAGGCGAAGATGCGGCTGATGCCATGGGGGGACAAGGCCGCGGGCAAGTGCGGGCAGCGGGCCGTCGTCGCCGAGCTGGCCGGCGGTCTCAGCAAGCCCGGCTGCGGGCTCGGCCATGCCTGGCCGGTAGCGCCCCGGCAGGGCGCCAGCCCCTACGGCATCCACGACATGATCGGCAACGTGGCCGAGTGGACGGTGGACGTTCCAAGCTACGTTGGGTCGACATATGTCAAGGACGGCAAGAAGTGGCTGGAGAAGGCTGGCGTGTACGACTTCTGGTCGCTGCAGACCAACCCTGTGATCCTCACGTCGTTCGTGTTCTTCATAGACGCGATTGACCGCAGGGTGCAAAAGGGCTGCGGCTGGCGCAGCAAGCTGGAGACGCTGCCCCATAAGAACTGCACGGCATTCAGCCGCTGGCCACCCTACGAGCCCTTCCTTGAGAAGGTGGACCAGTACACAGTGTTTGGCCACCAGCCCCGCGACGACGTGGGCTTCCGTTGCGTCCGCGCCCTGCCGAGTCAGTGGCCGACGAAGCCGCCGAAGGTGGTGCTCTACCCGCCGTGGTGGGGCTTGTGGGTGCCGTGATTCCGCGCCCTCGACGCGAGGCGCGGGTGTCAGGTACGTCCTTCTTCCTTCTACTGCACGCCTGACCGCGCGTCGTCGGCGCGTCGCCGGGCAACGTGTCTGCACCGCCGGTCAGAAAACCGGCGTACAGCACGCCTCATGGCCCATCGGCAGCGGGTTCTGCCGGTGGTCCGTCGCGCAGCGACATGGTCAAGCCGGGCCACGCTCGCAGGATCGCCTTGTCGCCCGTGAGCAGGCGGGCCCCGGTCACCTGCGCAGCGGCCACGAACTCCGCGTCATACGCTGACAGGTCGCCCGACAGCGCGGCGGCCAGCACATCGCCGTTCGCAGGGGGCGGGCACCAACGGATCTGCTGCGCCACCGCATCGGCGATGGCGGCTGCGTCCGCAGCGCTCAGGTGCTCACGTCGGATCTCGCCGAGCAGGGCGTTGCGCAGCTCGCTCAACATCAAGGGCGGCGCCCGCCAGTCCGCGTCGTGCGCCAGCCACGCCCGGGCCTGGGGCGTGGCGTCGGTGTTCAATACGAGCGCCAGGACCGCGTTTGTGTCGGCGACGATCATCTGCGCCCGCGCTCGATGGCCGCGTCGATGTCTTCGAGTGTTCGCGTGGGGCCCTGGTCGCGGGCACGCAGCCCGTCAAATATCGCCAGGGCCTCGTCCACGTCCCGGGCGAGGGCGACCAGGCGCACGACCGGTACGCCGCGCCGGGCGATCACGACCTCTTCGCCCATTTCGGCCCGCGCAACCAGGCTCGATAGCTTCGCCTTGGCCTCGTGAATGTTGACGGCGGGGCCCATGGTTGCCTCCCGGCGGCGAATTGTCGGGTTCGCGCGCCCACGACGAGTGTATGCAGTGGGACTATGTTGGTCAAGTTGGTCTATGTGCAGCGGGCGCCACTCTGGAGAGTCGGTTCGCAAGTCTGTTGACGGGACTCCATGTGGCAATGCTGACGAAACCTGTGAATGGTGTGGCGTTTCTCTCCAAGCGGCTGAAGCCGCTGGCTCTTTGTCAAGAAGTCCGCCCGGGCGGGGGTTTTTGGGCGGGGCGTGGTGGGGGGCGCCCACTAAGCGCCGGGGGGCGTGG
>CAYTLW010000059.1:19569-24362 GCA_964438735.1 uncultured Enterobacteriaceae bacterium
CCCCGCCGCCGGCGGGGCGGTTCTTGGCGGGCCCGCCGCCGCCCGCGCCCCCCCCGCCCCCCCCCCCCCACTTCTCGTATGAGAGCCCGCAGTTTCAACTGCCGGGCGATCCCCGGGTTGTCCCACTCAACGGTGCCTTCTGTTCGGCCGGTCAATGTCATGTTTGGCCGGTCGGTGTCGATGGGCATCCTATCCCCGTCTTAGACGGCCGCTTGAGTCTAATTGGTTGTTTTTAGGAAACTTCAAGACAATTTCCTGGACATGTTCAGGAATTCAAGAACAACATCATTATAATCAAGCAATTGGCCTCCTTCGCGTCCGTTTGTACCAGGGAATGACCCTGCCGCTCGCACCCGCGCCGCGAGCTGGGAAGCGACAGCCCCGGGCCGACTGGTCGGCTCTACCAGGCAGGTGCAAAAGAGTTGAACTCGAGCCCGGCGAATCCCACCGGGCAACCGGGAGAAGAAGAGCAGGTTGACCATACGCACGCCGATAAGCACATTCAGATGTACGTTCAGGCGCACGTTCAGGAGGCCGTAAGATGCCAAGACCCGCCATCGACCTCGAAGCCGATATCAAGCCTGTCACCGATTTCAGGGCGGACGCCGCGGCGATGCTCCAGCAGGTGAGGGAGTCGGGAAGGCCTGTCGTCCTCACCCAGCGGGGACGGTCTGCGGCCGTCGTGCTCGACATCTCGAGCTACCAGGCGCTCGTCGATGAACTCGACGAGCTGCGCGACATCACGCGTGGCCTCGCAGACGCCGACGCTGGACGCGTGGTGGACCACGAGGACGCGCGCAGGATGCAGCTCAAAGACCTCTCGTGACCTGGCGAATCGTCTCGACCCGAACCCGGTGTCCGACACCGCCACACGCCTACCGATTCACCCCGGTCCCACTCAACGGCGCCGCCTCTTTCTCATAACGATCGTACGCCTCGGACAACAACGTCACAGCGGCCAGGATCCGCTCCACGTCCAGCGTGACCCACCGATCCCCATCGCGGATCACCTCGCCACCCGCCACGACCAGGGCCGCCTCGCTGCCATCGCTGGTCATCTCGGCCGATAATTGAGGAAAAGCGTTGCCCCCCGGGCATTTATGCTACTCAACAAGCATCTACATCATCTGCCGCGGGACGTGACCGTCAGGCTGCGGACCACCGTCCCCCGGCCCGATCGGAAGGGAGTCACAGCATGTGCAACATGCCTATCACTGCAGCCAGCGCACCGGCGAGTGCTACAAGAAGTAGATTGCGTTTCGCGTTCTTGAGGTGTCACCCTGCCTGAGAATCGCAGGGCGCGCGGCGAGGTTGTGCCGCCAGCGCAGATTGGTGGAGGAACGAATGCGCTCGGAGAGGGGGCCGTCGCCTCGCGCCTGGTTGTCCACTATCGTCGTAGCATCGACTCTGTCGGCATGCGCTCCCCCGGCGAAGGTGCCGCCCGAACCCCCCGTTGACGCGGGCGAGCCCGTCGATGTGGCGCCTGAGACGGACGATGCTGCGCTCGACAATGGTGCTTCTGATGCGGGAGCGGACGCGGGGCCGGTGGAGGCACGGTTTCAGTCCGTTCCGTGCCAGGGTACTTTCGCCTCCGCAGGCTTCGAGTGCGCCTATGCGGCCACGCCCTTCGACTGGCAGCAGCCGCACGGGCAGCAGATCAGCGTCCACGTGGCCAGACTGAAGGCATCCAAGTCGTCCCGTGGCCAGTTCTGGCTGCTCGCCGGCGGCCCGGGCCAGCCTGCGAGTGACCTGATCACGCTCGCTACAGGCCTGGCCAAGGTCGTGCCCGAATTCGACATCTACCTGCCTGATCACCGGGGGGTCGGCTACTCGAGCCGCCTGAGTTGCCCTGACCAGGAAGCTGCGAACAGCTTGGAAGGCGAGTGGATCGGTGATGCCGAGTTCGACGATTGCCGTCAGCACCTTCAGGCCGGTTGGGGAGGCAATCTGGCGCACTTCAATGTGTCGGCGGCCGCCCGCGATGTGGGTCTCCTGGTCGCGTCTCGGCGGGACCAAGGCGATGAGGTCTTTGTCCTGGGGGTTTCCTACGGGACCTACCAGGCGTTGCGCTACCTCTCCCTCGCGTCGACACCACCGACCGGCCTGATACTGGGGTCCGCCGTCGTGCCCGGCCAGTGGTATCTCGATCTCTCCTCCGCCAAGGCACAACCCGTGGTCGGCCCCTTTCTCGGCGGTTGTGTCAAGCACAACGAGCAATGCGCCAAGCATCTGGGCGCAACACCATTGAAGCGGCTGCAGACCCTCTACACGAAGATCGAGCAAGGACATTGCTCCGCCGTGACCGCGGAGCACTACCCCACGGACAAACTCAGGCTGCTCCTGGGGAATCTCGCGAGCAGGACGGGATGGGGGGAAATGGCCGCCGCGGTCATCCATCGTCTCGACCGATGTGCAAATGGCGACATCGCGGCGCTGAAGCACCTCCACAAGGCCATGTCGCAGACTTCCGCTTTGCCGTCCGGCAAGAGCCTCGAGGAGCGCCGTTCGCGAGCCCTGTCCATGTACATCTTCCTGTCGGAACTCTGGAGCTCCTCTTCGCACACGCCTGCCCAGGTGGCGCAAGAGGCGAAGACGCACCTGATGGCGCTGTCGACCAGCTTCGTGTCGCCAGTATTCGACACCTGGCCCCGGTACCCGATGCCCGCTGCGGCGCACACTCCCCCACCGCTGAATGTGCCCACGCTGGTGGTCAGCGGTCAGGTCGATCTGCGTACGCCATCCTACATGGCCGAGACGCTGCTCTCCTCGGCCAGGCAGGCGCCCACGCATCACATCGCGTTCGAAGCGATCGGCCACTCTGCGTTGAGTCAGAGCGCTGTGCCGACCTGGGATCCTGACAAGAAGAAGCTTGTCATCGACGGGCCCACTTGCGGGATGCAGGCCGTAGCAGCCTTTGTCGATGCTCCAGCGAAGAAGCCTTCGCTACCCTGCATGGACCTCGTGTGGCCGGACCTCTACTACTTCCCCAAGGATTGGATCGCCAAAGTCCTGGGCACCCCTTCACTCTGGGACAATGCCGGCAAGACAGACCGCATCGGCCCAACCGGTCAGGGCGCTTCCCTGCCGCTTGAGGCCCGGCGGGCGCTGGCGGGTTTGGGTCGTATGTTGGGGCTGCATCGGATGGGCACGCCACCGTAGTCCCAACCCGGTGTCCGACACCGCCACACGCCTACCGATTCACCCCGGTCCCACTCAACGGCGCCGCCTCTTTCTCATAACGATCGTACGCCTCGGACAACAACGTCACAGCGGCCAGGATCCGCTCCACGTCCAGCGTGACCCACCGATCCCCATCGCGGATCACCTCGCCACCCGCCACGACCAGGGCCGCCTCGCTGCCATCGCTGGCCCAGATGAGGTTCTCGACCACGTTGGTCAGCCGGGTCGGCGTCATGTTCGGCCGATCGGTGTCGATGAGCACCATGTCGGCGGCCTTGCCCACGGCCAGGCTGCCGGCGTTGGCGCGGATGATGGCGGCCGGCTCGGTGGTGATCATCTCGAGCACCTGCTGGGCCGGCAGCAGCTCGGCGTCGCTGTGGCGGGCCTTCTGGTACTGCGAGGCCAGGCGGGCGGCGGCGAGGATGTTCTGGTTGTCCGCCGAGCCCGAGCCGTCGGTGCTGATGGCCACCGGGATGCCGCGTCGCACCATCTCGACCACGGGCGGCATGCCCGAACCCAGGATGGTGTTGGCCAGCGGGTTGTGCACGATGCGCGTGCCCGTGGCCTGCAGGATGTCCAGGTCGTCCTCGGTGGTGTGCACCTGGTGGGCCAGCACGGTCTGCTCGTCGAGCACGTCGATGGACTGGCCGTACTGCACCGGCGTCATGCCGAAGGTCTCGCGGAACCAGGCGGTGGTGCCCTTCTCCTCGGAGCTGTGGCAGTGCAGCAGGGTGCCGTGGGCGCGGGCCCAGCCCTTGAGCGCCTTGAGGATCTCGGGCCCGTTGGAGAAGAACTGGTCCGGGCCCGGGATGATGGTGATGCGCTCCTTGTGGCCGTGACGCTCGTGGTAGGCGTCCAGCCGGGCGACCGCCTGCTCGGGGGTGTCCAACAACTCGGCGTAGTAGTTCCGATCCTGGCTGCCCACGGCGACGATCATGCGGGTGCCGGCCGTCTCGGCGGCGGCGACGAGGTTGTCGGCGAAGTACTTCGAGAAGTTGCAGTGGTGCACCATGGAGCTGGTGATGCCGTAGTAGACGTCGTCGACCCGCGCCTTGAGATAGGCCACGTCCTGAGGCGGCCGGCCGATCATCTC
The DNA here is from genome assembly GCA_964438735.1 of uncultured Enterobacteriaceae bacterium. Classification (GTDB taxonomy): domain Bacteria; phylum Myxococcota_A; class UBA9042; order UBA9042; family UBA9042; genus CAYTLW01. The sequence continues at coordinate 23,843 of CAYTLW010000059.1, forward strand.
GGTGAGCTCGTCGCCCTTCTCGGCCATGAACTTGGTGAAGGGGTTGACGATCCCGTCCAGCCAGGCGGTCAGCGGCACGTCCTTGACCAGGCCGATGATGGGCGGCTCGTGGTCGTGGCCGTGGGCCTTGATGAAGCCGGGCAGCAGGGCGCCGGGGCGTTGGACCAGGGCGGCCACGTCGCTGACGCCCACCGCGCCGCTGCCGACGACCTCCAGGGTCGGGCCATGTTCGGCCACCAGGCGCGCGCCGACGTCGGGATCGTAGGCGCCCACTTCTTCGATGTTGTCGCCCTGCCAGAGCACGTAGCCGTCCTCGATGCGGCGGTCGCGGCCGATGTTGTCGTCGATGGGCAGCAGGAAGCGGGCGCGTAGAAAACGATGTGGCAGCAGTCCATGTTGGGCTATCATGGCGCAGTCTCCTGTTTGCAGAGGACGTTCCAGCACTGCGTCGCGGCCCCCCCGGGGGTGGGGCGCGCCGGCCCCGGGGGGGCCGGGCGGGGGGGGGGGGTTGGGGAAAGCC
>CAYTLW010000059.1:24372-44764 GCA_964438735.1 uncultured Enterobacteriaceae bacterium
GAGCGGACGGCGGTTCGCTCGCGCGGCGAGCTTGCTCGCCGGACTTGGGGGTGAGTTCGGAAAACGACGTTTTTCCGAATGAGGGGGGCTCGTTGAGCCCCCCTTGACGGCTGAACGATGGGTCGGGGGCATGGCCGGTCTCCGCAGGTGGTGGTTCGAGGGGTGCCGGGTCAGGTGGCGGATTCACGCTCCTGCCAGGCGCGCCAGATGCGCTCGGGGGTGATGGGGATGTCGCGGAAGCGCAGCCCGGTGGCGGCGTAGATGGCGTTGGACAGCAGGGGCGCGGGCCCGTCGATGGGGATCTCCGAGACCGACTTGGCGCCGTAGGGGCCGCTGGGCTCGTAGGTCGGCACGATGATCGACTCGAACTCCGGCATGTCCAGCGAGCTGAAGATCTTGTAGTCGCCAAAACTGGTGTTCTGCATCCGCCCGTTGTCGTCGAAGAGGAACTCCTCGGTCAGCGCCCAGCCCAGCCCCTGGGCGGCGCCGCCTTCGGTCTGGCCCTCGCAGGCGATGGGGTGGATGGCCACGCCGCAGTCCACCGCGGCGACGTACTTCAGCACCTTGACCCCGCCGGTCTCGGTGTCGACCTCGATCTCGCAGAAGTGGGCCGAGAACGGCGGCGGGCACTCGTAGGACATGTGCGAGGCGTGGTCCATGATCTGGTGCTGGTGGGCGTCGTACAGGGTCGAGCGGCAGATGTCGGCGTAGCTGAGGGTGCGCCCGTCGGGGTGGTGCACGGTCTTGTCGGCCGCGGTCAGCCCGTCGACGTCGCACTCCCACATCTGTGCCGCTGCGGCCAGGATCTGCTGCAGGGTCTTCTCGGCCGCCTTCTTGACCGACATGCCCGAGATGTAGGTGGTGCTCGAGGCGTAGGCGCCGGTGTCGAAGGGCGTCAGGTCCGTATCCGAGGAGTAGATGACGATGTCCTCGAGCTTCACCTTGAGCGCCTCGGCGGCGATCTGGGACAGGATGGTATCCGAGCCGGTGCCGATGTCGGTGGCGCCGACCAGCAGGTTGAACGAGCCGTCGTCGTTGAACTTGAGGAAGGCCGAGGCCATGTCGATGCCGGGGATGCCCGAGCCGTGCATCAGGGCCACCATGGCCATGCCGCGCTTGATGGGGCCGCTGTTATCGTAGCTGTGGCGGCGCTCCCAGCCGATGGCTTCGGCGGCCTTGTCGATGCACTCTGACAGACCGCAGGAGCGGACCGTCTGGGGGAAGCCCTCGCGGCCTTCGCCCAGGGCCACGGCGAGGGGGTTCTCGTCGCCGGGGCGGAGCATGTTCTTGCGGCGGAACTCCACCTGGTCCATGCCCAGGGCCTCGGCCATCTCGTCCATGAGGATCTCGACGGCGAAGAAGCCCTGCGGGCCGCCGTAACCGCGGAAAGCACCGCCGATGGGCAGGTTCGTATAGGCCACGTCGGCGAGGAAGCGGTAGTTCTCGGCCCGGTACAGGGGCAGGGCCTTGCCGCCGGTGCAGGAGGTGACCGTCAGCGCGTGCGCGCCGTAGGCGCCGGTGTTGGCGACCACGCGCATGTCGGTGGCCACGATGGTGCCATCCTTGTTGGCACCCATGCGCATGTAGAGCACCTGCGGATGGCGGGTGCGGGCGCTGACCAGCTCTTCGGCGCGGGTGTAGCAGAAGCGGGCAGGGCGGCCGGTGCGCAGGCTGACCAGGGCGGGCACGTCCTCGACCAGGATCTCCTGCTTGACGCCAAAACCGCCGCCGATGCGCGGCTTGGTGACGCGGATCTGCGAGACGGGATGGTCGAGCACCTGGGCCAGGATGCGGCGGCTGTGGAAGGGCACCTGGGTGGCCACGCGCACGTTCAGCCGGTTGTCCTCGTCCATCCAGGTCAGGGCGACGTGGGGCTCGATGGGCGCCTGCTGGGCGTAGCCCACCTCGTAGCGGCGCTCCAGCACCACGTCGGCGCTCTTCAACCCGGCCTCGATGTCGCCCACCTCGGCGTGCAGCTCGCAGGCCAGGTTGCGGCTGGCGTCGGCGATGCCGGTGGACTCGGGTTCGGCGTGGATCTGCGGCGCGCCCTCCTTCAGCGCGTCCTCCTGGTGGAAGACGGCCGGCAACACCTCGTACTCGACCTGGATCCGCTCCAACGCCCTGGCGGCCTCGATCTCGGTCTCGGCGGCCACGGCGCAGACGCGATCGCCCACATGTCGCACGGTGCGCGGGAACATGTAGGTGTCGTAGGGCGACGGCTCGGGGAAGCCCTGGCCGGCGGTGGTGTGCGGAATGCGTGGCGTATTGAAGGCGTGCAGCACGCAGACCACGCCGTTCATGCTCTCGGCTTCGGTGCAGTCTACAGACAGCACCCGCGCGTGGGCATGCGGGCTCCACAACATCTTGACGTGCAGGGTGCCGGGCAACTTGACGTCGTCGGTGAAGGTGCCCTTGCCCAGGGCCAGCTTCGCCGCGTCGACGCGCTCGGGGCTGCGGTTGATCACCTGGAAGCGATCGTACTCGTCCATCGAGTCGGCGCCTGTATCCCAGGTGGGGTTGTTGTCTTGATTGCTCGACATGGGGTTTCCCGTCTGTTGCTCGTTTGTCGCTGCGAAGTCCCTGGTTCAGCCGGCCGTTCGTCGTCGTTCGGCCGCTAGCAGCACCGCGTCCATGGGCTTGACGTAGCCGGTGCAGCGGCACAGGTGCCCGGCCAGCACCTCCGCGGCGTCCTGCCGTGTGGGCTCGTCGTTGGTCTCCAGCAGCGCCTGCGTGGCGACCACCATGCCCGGCGTGCAGAAGCCGCACTGAACCGCGCCGGCGTCCACATAGGCCTGCTGCACGTCACTGGTGCCGCCGTCGGCGGTCAGCCCTTCGATGGTCACGATCTCGTGACCGCTGGCCTGTGCCGCCAGCAGGATGCAGGAGTTCACCTCCTGGCCGTCCAGCAGCACCGTGCAGGCGCCGCAATCGCCGCTCTCGCAGCCGCGCTTGGTGCCGATCAGGCCCTGGCGTCGCAACAGCTCGGTCAGGAACTCCTCGGGCCGCAGGTGCCAGCGCACCGCTTTGCCGTTGACCGTGGCCTCGAACATCATCGTCGTCGTGTTCATGATGCACCTCCCTCGGAGCCGGCGTCGGCCCCGCCGAGCAGGTCACCCGCCAGGCGGACCGCCAGGGTCGCCGCCACGGCGCGTCGGTAGTCGCCGGACGCCCTGGCGCAGTCGTGCGCTGGCAGGCCGTCCACCACGGCCTCTCGCAGGCGAGTGCGCCAGTTGTCGTCGCTACCCGCGTCATCGAGGACCCCGGCGGCGTCGTCGAGCAGCCAGTTGCCGGCGCTGTCGTCGCCGTGCCCGCCGCTGGCCAGGCGCCATCCGTCCGGGGTGCGCGCAAGGGCCACGTCGGTCACGGGCACGTCGACCGCGGTCAAGCTGAAAGAGCGATAGCCCGACAGCAGGGTCGTCGACGGCACGCGGATCGCGGTGATGATGGCGCCACCCAGCTGCAGCCCGGGCAACGCAGCGATGGGCACTCGCGCCACGCGCGCCCCGCCATTGCCCAGCGCGGCGATCTCCAGCGTGGCGTCCAGGGCCAGCAACGCCGTGGGCAGCCGGGCGTCGGCCCGTCGACGAGCGACCCGCCCGCCGACGGTGGACTGGTTGCGGATGGGCAGGTTGCGCTCATCGCGCGCGGCGTCGAGCAGCGCGTTCAAGCCCGCCGGCAGGTCGCCATCGAGCAGGCCGCTCACCCGGACCAGGGCGCCGATGCGCCAGTCCTCGCCGACCTGGTGGATGGCGCGCAGCGGCAGCGCCTGCAGGTCCACCAGGCAGTTCAGGCCAGGCGGGCAGGTGGCGTTGAGCCAGGTCCCCCCGGCCAGTATCGCGGTATCATCCGCCACCAGCGCCTCCAGGCAGGCCTCCAGGCGGGTCGGACGGACCACCTCTTGCAGACTCAAGTACATGCCATGCTCCCAGTGCGAGTTATCGCCAGGTTCGGCCCGCCCAACGCGTCCCGAACCGCGCGACCGATTCGAGTGGACTTGTCGGTGGGCTGGAACAGCAGGTTGCGGTCGGCGCGCGGATCCACATCGCCCACCTTGTGACCGGCGCCCACGGTGACGCCGTCGAGTTTGAGGCCGCGCAGCAGGCCGGAGATGTGGCTGACGACGGGGCCGTCGCCCACCGTGGCCACCACCTGGCCGGCGACGACCAGGTCTCCGGGTTGGCAGCGCCGGCGGATGACACCCGCCCTTGGCGCGCGCAACAGGCGTTCGTGGGTCAGGCCCTGCACCACGCCGGGGATGCCGGTATGGGCGCTGGCGCTGCCTTCGGTGATGAGCGCGCCCAGGCGGTCGCCGCGGCAGGTCTCGACCACCATGTGGCAGTGGCGTCCAGCGATCCAGCCCGGTCCCAGGGCGACGACCAGCGGCGCGAGGCTGCAATCCAGATCCGCGTCCGTCAGGCCCCGCAAGCGGGCGTCCACCAGGGCGGCGATCGGCTGCCGGCTGGCGATGACGCGCCAGTCGCCGGTCCATACGGGCACCTCGCCAGCGGCGAGCGCCCGCGCCACGGCGGCGTCGTCGGTCGCGTGCACAGCCACGACATCGCCCACCCGCCAGCGTCCTTGCACAGCGGCGTTGGAGAGCGACACGTGCAGACGAAGCGCGGTGGGGAGCGGCCGATCGACCACGATGACCAGCCGACCCGCGGCGTGCAGGGCCAGCGCTACGCCAGTGCCCAAATCGCCACCGCCGCGTACGAGCACGGGGCTTCTGTCGGTGTGTTGGGGCAATGGAACGTTCAAGCGCACTGTCCTCTTGTCCCGCCGCGGCAGGTCGCGCGGCGCCGCCATGATTCCAGCATGCGAGCCGATCGGCAATGTCGGCGCTCAGATCAAATGACCGGGCCGCCTGGATGGGGTGTCCGAGCGCCAAAACATGGCGCAGGGTCTCATTTATGCATACCTGCATGTGGAACTGTGAATATTTCGCTTGTCCGGGACCGAAACCACTGCTAGCGTCCCGCCGCCTCGCCCCCCGGCCTGGTTTGAACGTGCACCTCTTGGAGGCCTTTCATGCATCGCTTCATCCCCCTCGCGACGCTCCTTCTCACCCTGCCCGCCGCGACGGTTTCGGCCGCCTCCATCAGCGGCACCGTCGTCGATGCCAATGGCAACGCCGTCTCCGCAGTCCGGGTGCGGGTCACCGTCTTCCAGAATGCGCCCGGGATCAGCCCGACATCGGGGACCGAGGTGGTGACCACCAACGCCGACGGCAGTTTTTCGCTCGATGTCCAGGCGCCCGGCGGCTATGCGGTCGCGGTGAGCTTCGGCAAGAAGGGCTACTACAACACGGCAAGAACGGTGCTGGCGGCCAGCAACCTGCCCCTGGGCAAGATCACCATGTCGAGCCTGGGACCCATCGACAACGACAAGTACACCTGGATCAAACCCTTCTGGCCGAAGATGGACACCTCTGACGTGGGCTGCAACGCCTGCCATGGCGAGCAGGCCGATGACTGGCTGCTCTCGGACATGGCCAAGTCGGCCCAGAATGAGCGCGTCTTCAGCCTCTACAAGGGCACCGACGTCAAGGGCAACCCGACCGGCGGCGGCTACCGCGACGACAACCCGAACAAGGCCGGCCCCTGCGCCAACTGCCACGCGCCTGCGGCGGCCATCAACGCCCCCGACGACACCCGCCTGGACCAGGTCGAAGGGGTCGCCCGCGAGGGCGTGTTCTGCGATGTCTGCCACAAGATCCGCGACGTGAAGATCGGCGGCGGCCTCGGCGTCGGCGGCGCGGTGCAGCTGCAGCGCCAGCCCGCGTGGCTCAACTTCTTCGCTTTCGGACCTTTCGATGACTATCTCGGAGGACCGATGCTGACCACCTTCAACCCGCTGCTGACCCAGGCCCGCTTCTGCGGCGGGTGCCACGAGTACGTCAACGACCACGGCGTGACGGTGCAGAGCACCTACAGCGAGTGGGCCGAGATGTCCGGCGCCGATCCGGACGCCCTGCAATGCCAGGACTGTCATATGAAGAAGAAGTTCGGCAAGGAGTACCAGGGTGAGCCAGAAGGCATGGCCAAGATCCTCAACGACGAGCACGTGGCCGCGAATCACGGCACCTGGCGGCCGAAGTCCAAGATCTTCCCGCATACCTTCCACGGCGGCCGGGAGTACGCCAAGGAGGCGGCAGACCTGGAAATCACCACCTCGCAAGTCGAAGGCGAGCTGGTGGTCAAGGCCCGGATCGACAACGTCAACGCCGGCCACGCCCTGCCCACCGGCATGCCCTTCCGTCACATGATCCTGGTCGTGGATGCCACGGTCGACGGCAAGAACCTGGCCCAGACCGCCGGGCCCACGGTGCCCGACTACGGCGGCAAGGGCGGCGCGCCGGAGGACCTGGCAGGTAAACCCGGCAAGGGCTTCGCCCGCGTGCTGGGCGACGATACGGACGCCCGCAACGTGCCCTTCTGGCGGGCGACGCGCGAGATCGAGGATACCCGCATCCGCCCGGCCGAGTTCGACGAGTTCGAGCTCCGCTTCGAGGTCCCGGAGGCTGGCGGCGCGGCCAAGGTGTCGGCGCAGCTCGTCTATCGGCGCACCTTCCGCAAGATGAATGTGGAGCGGAAATGGGGCGAGAAGGACCTCGTCATCAACACGGCCGCGGCAGATGCGACCCTGAAGGCCTGGGACAAGCCGGCGGTCACGCCGAAACCGGACGCCAATGGCGGCGCTGATGTTTCGGCCGACACCGGTGGCGAGGACAGCGGCTGCAGCGCTCACGCGGCCGGTCAGCAGAGCCCCTGGCTGCCTCTGGGCCTGGCCCTGCTGCTGCTGGTCTGGATCCGCCAGCGGAGGCTTGCGTGAGACCCTGGCTCGCCGGCGCCCTGGCGCTGGTTGGCTGTATGGACCTCGGCAGCGACCCATGGGAGCCGCCGGCGGCGTTCCATGTGCCGGCTGCCGCGCCGCCCGCCGTGGACGCAGGCGCGGCGCCCGACGGCGAAGTGAGCGCTAACGAAGCGACCACCGGCGACCCGACGAACGACAAGCCGGCCTCACCGCCGCCGCTGGACTGCCCGCACGCCGACGGTCAACCCCACCCGGTTGATGTGCGCATGGTGAAGAACCACTTCCAGCCCGCCGTCATCTCGGTCTGCGTTGGCGATCCGGTCACCTGGACCAACGAGGACACCAAGGAACACACCATCTACACGGGCTGGCCGGGCAAACCGGACGGCTTCCTACAATCCCCCAAGATCTACTACGGCAAGTCCTGGACCTGGACCTTCAAGAAACCTGGCGATTTCATCTACTTCTGCTCGACCCACAAGAAGAAGATGCAGGGCGCCCAGGTCATCGTTCACTGAGGGATCTCCCTCGAGCCATCCGATGTTGCAACGAATCACGATTCCGGCCGTCACGCTCGCCCTGCTGCTGCTGCCCATGTTGGCACAAAGCCTGCCGCGATTTGCCGCCCGGGTTGGCGCACCGTGCAGTCTCTGCCACGTGGATCCCGCCGGCGGCGGCATGCGCACCGACTATGCCCGCCACGTCTGGGAGGTCGCCGAGCTGCCCATCGCCGGTCTGGAGCGACCGGAGAAGGCGCCGGTGATGGACGCCAAGGTGACCGACTCGGTGGCCCTGGGTGCCGATCTGAGGATGATGTTCCAGGACCTGCGTCAGGACGCGGGCCCGCCGGAAAAACCGCCCATGCCGACCATGTCGCACTTCTTCCTGATGGAGAGCGCGCTGTACCTGTCGGCGAACCTGTGGGAGCGGGTGACCCTGTACCTGGCGCCGTCGTTCTACGGGGCTGACAACCTGATGTACGAGGCCATGGCCATCGTGCACCTGCCCTGGCAGGGCTCGTACATCAAGATCGGCCGCTTCCTGCCCGCGTTTGGCCTGCGTACCGCCAACCACACGGTGTTCACCCGCAAGCAGTCGGGCTGGGGCGCCAAAACCAAAGAAGTGGGCTGCGAGGCGGGTTTCGAGCTGGGCCCGGTGTTGCTGCAGGCCTCGGTCTTCAACGGCGTCGAGAGCGACCTGGACTACGACGACAACACCGGCAAGGGGCTGGCTACGCGGCTGTCGTATCGCCTGCGCACACGCTCGTTCAAGGGCAATCTGGGCCTGTCGGGCTACTACAACGTGCGCGGAACCGAGGCCGAAGGGGACATGCCGGACAGTCGTATCGAAGACCTGCGCTACGGCGCCTTCGCGGGCTTGTCGGTGGGCCGCATCAGCTGGATTGGTGAGGCGGTCATGCGCCGCTCCGACGATCGCAGCAAGACCGCCGCCGAGGGCATCACCACCACGTTCGCTTCCATGCAGGAGTTGAGCGTGCTGGCCATCGACGGCCTGGACATCATCGGCTCGTATGAGCTGTGGGATGACGACACCACCGCGGCAGGCAACGCCATCCATCGATACGGCGTCGGCTTTGACGCCTACCCCTGGCCCTTCACCGAGTTCGGCTTCCGCTATCGGCGCACGCGCGGCGACACGCGCCACGTCATGTCGGGGCTGAGCGAATACATCCTGGTGAGCCATGTCTTCTTCTAGACGACATTGGGGCGTTGTCGCCCTGGCCGTGGCGCTGGTGCTGCCCGCTGTCGGCATCGCCGAAGATGACTTCTTTGGCGCCGTCGACGAGCCGGAAGAGGCCACAGCGACGGTCGCGGCCGCTCCGGCCATCGAGCTGGGCCGATCCGTCTATGTGCGCCACTGCGCCACCTGCCATGGTGTGACCGGCCGCGGCGACGGGCCGGCCGGCCGCTTCCTGGACCCGCAGCCGCGCGATTTCACCACCGGCGATTACAAGTTCCGCACCACGCCCACCGGCTCGTTGCCGTCGGATGACGACATCCTGCGGACCATCGACGACGGCGCGCCCGGCTCGTCCATGCCCGGCTGGAAGCGCATCCTGCCGTCGAGCATGCGGCGCGCGCTGGTGCCCTACCTCAAGACCTTCTCCAAGCGATTCGCCCAGGAGTCGGTGCTGCCCGCCGTGCCGATCCCCCTGGCGCGGGCCGTCACCCCCAACGACGTGGCCGACGGAAGGCGCATCTACCTGCGCCTGGAGTGCAACAAATGCCATGGCGACGATGGCAGCGGCGACGGCCCGGGGGCGGCCGATATGAAGGACTCCATCGGCCGGCCCATCGGGCCCAACGAGTTGATTCGCGGCGTCTTCCGCGCCGGCGACTCCCACGAGGCGCTCTATCGGACCCTGATCACCGGCTTCAACGGCACCCCCATGCCGGCCTACGACCAGACCACCAAGGCGGCCGAGCGCTGGCCGCTGGTCTTCTACCTGCGATCCCTGCGTCGGAATCGCGGTTGGCTGAACTACCTCTTTGCCCCACTTGAGGAGCGAAAGCGATGATCCGCACGACCCTGATCCTCCTGTTCTCCAGCTTGCTCATGATCGGCTGCCTCGAGGAGCGCACCGATGAGCCTGCCGACGACGCGGGCGCCGCCGATGGCGCGGCCGTCATCGACGCGACCTACGACATGGGCGGCAGCCCGGATGCAGGCCCGGCCCCCGGGCCCGATCTGCTCGCCCTGGGCGCCGCCTGCGTGGCCTCGTCGGAGTGCAAGACAGGCAACTGCGCGCTGCCCTGCGCCGGCTACGGCGCCTGCGCGCCGGCCACCTGCAAGGCGGACGGCGACTGCAAGACACCGGGCTCGCGCACCTATTGCTGCGTCGACGGCACCTGCTCGCCCATCACCGGCGGCACCTGCGGTGATCGCAAGGGCCAGCAGGGCGACAGCTGCGCCGCTGCCGGTCAGAGCGCCTGCGCCGACGGCCTGTCCTGCCTGGCCTCCTGCGTCGCCGACGCCTACTGCTCCGCCTCGTGCAAGGATAGCGCCGACTGTACCGCAAAGGATCCAAAGCTGGCGTGCTTCAACACCTTCGCCGCGGGCAAGCGCTGCGTGACCGACCCCGACCAGGTGGGCAAATGCACCCTGGATGGCGACTGCGCGGCGGGCGCGCTCTGCGGCATCACGCAGTCCTTTGACGGCACCAAGGTGATCAAGGTCTGCAAAAAGGCCCTGGGACCGGGTGGTGTTGGCGCCTCCTGTACGCAGGCAAATCACTGCGCCGTCGGTCAGTGCCTCAGCGGCTCCTGCACCAAGTCGTGCACCAAGGATGAGCAATGTCTCTGCGCCGGCGATCCCAAGTGCATTCGCGACCAGATCTGCATGGACGTGTTCTTCTCTCTGAAGGGCGGCTATACCTCGCCGACCAAGCTCTGCTTCCCGCTCAAGCGCTGCGATTCGACCGCCGACTGTGGATCAAAGACCTGCATGATCCGTCCGCAGACCGACGGCTGGGCCACGGTCTGCGAGAAGCCCCTCTCGCCCACGGCCAAGATCGCCGGCGCCGGCTGCAGCGAGAACAAGGGCTGCAAGTCCAACGTCTGCCACGACGGAAGCTGCCGCGACCTGTGCAAGGACGACAAGCACTGCGACAAGGGCAGCTGCAAGCAGGTCGAGGTCGAGGGCGAGGTGCCCAAGGGCAGCAAGGTCGGAGTCTGCCTGTCGTGAATCGGCGCTCCACCCAGACTTTCACGGGCGCGCATGCCCCGCTTTGGCGCCTGACAGATGCACCTCGGGTTGCGTCCTGAGGCAGCGGGATCTAGCTTGCCCAGGCCTTTCCGCCCCGGCGGATTGGCCCCGCCGCCCGGATCCTGCGCGCCGCTGCCCCATCTCCGCGCCTGGACCCCCGGCCACAAACATGGAAGGTCACAATGTCCAACCCGTTGAAGATCGCGCTTTTGCCTGGTGATGGCATCGGAATCGAGGTCATGGCCGAGGGCCGCAAGGTGCTCGACGCTGCCATGGCTGCGTTGGAGATGACCGTCGAGTACGACGAGATCCCGTGCGGTGGCCAGTATTACCTCGAGCATGGTGTGGACTGGCCGGCCGGCTCCCTGGAGCGTTGCCGCGCCGCCGATGTGATCCTGCTCGGCGCCGTGGGCTGGCCTGACCCCAACGGTCGGGGCCCTGTGACCATGCCCGACGGCAAGATGGCCGGCTACTCACCCGTCATCGGCAACCGCGCCCAGATGGAGCTGTACGCCAATGTGCGCCCGGTGAAGCTCTTTCCCGGCGTCTTCCATCGCATCCATGGCGAGCACAAGCAGGTCTGGCAGGCCGACAAGGTCGACATGGTCTTCGTGCGCGAAAACACCGAAGGCATGTACACCGGCATCGGCGGTCGCACGCGCGCCGGCGGCAGCGATATCGTGGCCACCGACAGCCGCCTGATCACCCGCGTGGCCAGCGATCGGGTCATCCGCTACGCCTTCGAAATGGCGCGCAAGCGCGGCAAGGGCGCGCCGGCCGACGGCCGCATGCGCGTCACCGCCCTGGTCAAAGATAACGTGCTCGAAGGCTGCCGCTTCTTCCGCGACGTCTTCTTCGAGATCGCCGCCGAATACCCGGATGTGGAGGCCGAGACGGCCATCATCGACGCCTTCACCCAGTGGCTGGTGCAGCGTCCGGAGTGGTACGACGTGGTCGTGACCACCAACATGTTCGGCGACATCGCCACCGACCTGGCCTCGGTGCTGCAGGGCGGCATGGGCATGGCCGTGGGCTGCAACGTCGGCGACGAGAACGCCATGTTCGAGCCCATCCACGGCTCGGCGCCCAAACACGCCGGCAAAGGCAGGGCCAATCCCATCGCCATGATCCTGGCCGTCAAGGAAGGTCTGGCCTGGCACGCGGCGCGCTCTGGCGACGCCGCCCTGGCTGCCGCCGCAGAGCAGCTCGAAGCCGCCGTGGCCGACCAGGTGGCCGCACGAGAGGTCCTGACCTACGACCTCGTCGGCGAAAAGGCCGCCTCGACCACCTCGCAGGTCGGCGACGCCATCGTCGCTCGATTCATTGCCCGCATGGCCGCGGGTGAGGCTGTGGGGCCGGTGGCTGCCGGTTGATATTCAGCCCAACGGGCCATCGAGTCAGCCGCCTGGTATCTGCGGCACGACCTTGAGATTGGACAGCAGCTTGGAGACCGCCTCCGCGGCGGCGGCGTCCTGTCCGCCCTTGCCCAAGGGCACGCTGCTCCAGGCGAGCATGCAGGATTGCTCGACGCCGAAGAGTTCGAGTCGCAACGCCTCGCGGTCGGCGCCGCGCGGCGGGTCGATGACCACCTTGAGCATCATGTTGGCTGAGACCTCGCGGCCCAATTGGCAGCGGGTGCCGCTGGCGCGCCCGGCGGCGTGGCTCTGCTTGCGTAGCTTCGCCAGCATCTTGCGCTCCTTTCGGTCGGCGACCACGTCGAATTTGCCCAGGCGGGTCAGCTCCCCTCGGATGGCCCGCTTGAGCGAGCCGGCGCGGGCTTTTCGTAGCTTCTTGCCGGCGCCGGACTCCGGTGTAGCCACGGCGATGCGCGGCGCCTTCTTGAACCACCGCGCCACCGAACGTTCCACCTCGTCGATGGATGCGCCGCTGTTCAGGGTGCGGCCATCCCAACTCCACAGGAACGCCTGGGGCAATCGGTCGTCGACGCCCCAGCTCTTGGCGATGACTCCATGCGGATCGGCCACCACGTGGTCGGGCGACCAGCCGGGTGTGGCGTGGGTGCCGCGCGACTGGGTATAGACGACCACCACACGCAGGCCGCGGTCGCGCCACTTGCGATGCAGGGCCTTCCAACGCGGCATGGACTCTTTGCAGGGGCCACACCAGTCGGCGTAGAAGTCTACCGCCAGCAGGCGCACATTGGGCAGCTCCAGCCAGCGGCGCAGGTCCAGGTCGCCGCCTCGCGCCGCCGTACGACGGGGAGCGCTTCTGCGGACGGGCATCTTCACCGTGCCCACGCGATCGCGCGATCGTTCCACCGAGGCCGACGTGCGGGCGGTGGTGAGCACCGGCACAAGGCGAGTGCTCAACTGGCCGAAGACGCGGCCCAGCAGCTTGGAGCGGCCCTCGCTGTTGTCGTCCCAGTACAGCGGGAAGAGCGGGATGAAGATGTCGACGAACCAGACGTAGTTCAGCCCGAGGTCGGCCCGATCGGAGATGTTGAAGGTCGCCAGCTCCTTGCTGCTGCGAGCGTCGCTGACCCGCACCAGCGAGGTGGTGTCGAAGGTGTCGGTGCGCCACATCACCAGGACGCCATAGCCCCACTTGCGATCGAAGACGTCCTCGAAGCCCACGTCCACGTGCAGGTCGCCATCGCGCGCCTTGTCTCGCCACTTGCTGTCGTCCTTGAGCACCGGCACGAAGCGGAACGACTGGCTCTTTCGGCGCAGCTCGGTGGTCACCGCGTTGGCCGGGGCGCGGTTCATCTTCTTCTGCCAGGCGACGCACTTGCTCGAGCCGGCGCCGCCAGCGCAGGGGGCCGGCATGATGTCCGCCGAGGTCGTAAAGGAGATGGTGGCGCTGACGAATACCGTCGGCAGGTCGCCGGTCGCGACGCCGGTGGTCACGCGGCCGGCCCGTGGCAAGACCCAGGCGCCGGTCAGGGTCGCTGCGCAGCCGCCGAGCACGACAGCGGCGACCAGCGCGGCGGCGATCCACATGCGAGCGCTGAATTGGGCACAACGGGCGGCGGGCATCGGGGGTCCCGGGCGAAACGAGTGTTCGACCAGATGCCAATCTAGGAGTCACCGATGCCGCTTGCAAGAAGCTCAACCACCGACTCCGGCTGGGTCCGGGCCGCCGGGGTGGCGGTCGGCCAGTTCCACCACAGCCCGACCACGACGCCGAGTCCGGGCACGGGCTGGAAGCCGTTGACCTTGCGCCACAGGGGGATGCGCGCCGAGGCCAGCAAGGAGAGGCTGCCGGTCACCTGCCACTGCAGGGCGGGCTGCAGGGTCAGCCAGTCGCCGCCGCCATTGGCGAAATCCTCGATGGGTGTGTCGGCGAAGATGCGCTCCTGGCCACTGCTGCGCCATTGCCACTCCACGGCCAGGCTGGCGTGCAGCGCCCGCCGGAGCAGCACGCCGGTCAGTCCTGCGGTCCCGCGCACCTCGTCGCCCCAACGGAAGAGGTAGCCCTTGTTGACGTTGGTGGTCAGCGGCAGCCGGGCGCCGACGCCCACAAGCCAGCCCAGGCGGCTGCCGATGCGTCCGGTCAGGTCCAGCTCGCCCAATCCCCACCACGCACCCCGACCCAGAGATGCGTACTGGTCCGTGGTGGCGCCCTCCGGATCCTTGACGATGAAGCTGCCGGTGGGCGCCACAGCACCCAGGGCGATGGACAGGCGCGGGGCCCATTTCGGCAACCCGGTGACCAGGGCGTTGACGTGTTGACGGGCGCGCAGCTCCAGGTCCGACAGGCCGCTGTCGTGGGTGGTGGTCAGGGGGGTGCCGAAGTCGTCCTTGCTCTCGCCATCGCCCAGCTCGGGCACTCGGGTCGCCGAAGCGACGCCGAAGGGCAGGGTGAGGCCGATCTCGGTGCCGCTGGCCAGCTCGACCCCGGCCAACAGGGTGGCCACATGGATCTGCAGCGCCCAATCGGGGGTGAAGACCTGACTGCGCTTGGCCGCCTCGGACAGGGCCGTGCTGCCGCTGTAGATGTCGGCGTACTCCCAGGCGGCGTAGACCAGACCCGCGCGCAGGCGGGTGGCGCCAGCGGCGGCGTCATCGAAGACGCGGGCGACGTCGTTATCGCCGGCGGAGAACGCCGGGTTGCCGCAGACGGCGCACTGGGCGTCGACCCGGGCGGGCCCCAGGGTGAGCGCAGCCACCACTACCAGCGCCGCGGCAAGCGGGTATGCCAGCAAAGTCACCGGTCTGGCGGCTGTCGGGCGGATTTCGGTCGACATGGGCTCCCCTGGTCACGCACCCTGCGCGCCCTGGAGACGGCAGAAGTGTGCCGCCGTTACAAGGATGCTGCGCCGCTGTAACAGTCCTGGCAACGGCACGTCCATGGTCCTCGAACAGCGCCCGAGGGGCGCTCCCTTTGGAGAATCCAGCATGATGACCCAATCGACTTTCCGGCTCTCGACCCCCTGCGTGACGCTGGCTGCCGCTCTCGTTCTGGCGGCTTGTGGCAGCCAGGCAGGCGGCTCGGCGGGCGTGCAGACCGGCGTCGACAGCGGCGCTGCGAGCAGCGACGGTGGCGCGGATAGCAGCACCACCGCAGATGTGGACAACACCGATAGCGGCAGCGCAACCGTGGACGCGGGCAATACCAGCGGCGCCCAGGATGCGGCCCCGGCAGCCGATGCGGGCGGCGCGACCGACGCAGCCGCAGATGTCGCCGTGGCCGTCGACGCAGGCTCCGAGCCGGATATCGTCGAACCCAAACCCGACGTGGTCGTCGCTCCGGACACCGGCAGCGCCCCGGATACCGCGACCACCGGTTGGGGCGCGGGCATGTGCCCGGTTGGCGGCAAGAGCATCGGCTTCGGCGTCGGCCAGGAGCTCGGCGACCTGCCGATTCAGGACTGCGATACGGGCGTGATCCGCAGCATCAAGGAAGTCTGCGGCGCCAAGGCGACGTGGATCTTCGTCGCCCACACCCACTGCCCCACATGCCGCGCCACCGCCCAGTACACCGCCAAGGTGGCCAAGCAGCTGGTCGACAAGGATGTCGCCGTGGTGCACGTGGTGCATGTCGACGACTACCAGTCCTGCCCCAGCTGGCGGAAGAAGTATGGCCTGGAGGGCATCGACAACCTGCGCGTCTATCTGGACAAGAGCGGAGCGGCCTGGAACGCCATCAAGACCAAGAACTACACCGCGCCCCACGCGTTCGCCGGGCCCAATCGGGTGATCACCTACAAGCAGCATGGCCTGTCGAGCAACGGCGTGCTGCAGAAGGTCAACCAGGCGTTGGCGAGCAAGTAATCCCCCAGGCGCTTCGCGGCTGGGCCTGCAGGATGAGAGCTACCGCTCGAAACCCAGCAACCAGGCCACAATCAACGTCACGTAGACGCTGCCATGAAATGCCAGGTAGATGACCGGGCCGCGCCAGCCGAAAGCGCGTTCGGCCATGGGCACCTCGGCTGGTCGATAGTGGCGGAAGGTCAGGTAGTAGATCAGCCCGCCCAGGGCCAGGCCGGCGACGCCGTCCGCTACGAAATGCTGCTTCAGGGTCACGATGGAGATGGCCACGCCGAGCGCGATCAGGCAGGCGAGACCGCCGTACAGGGGCCTGGCCTTCCACGCCGCCATGGTCGCCACCACGGCCACCGCCATGTGCAGCGAGGGGAAGAGGTTGTAGGGCGGGTCGTACTTGTAGGTCACCAGCACGCCCCAGTCGGTCAGGTGCTCGGGATTGAAGGCGCTGACATCGCCGCGCAGGTCGATGGAGGTCACCGGCCAGAAGAAGTGGCAGAGCAGGTTGATGGCCAGCACGTAGATGTAGGCCTTGACCACCAGATTCCACAGCGGGCCGCTGCGCACTACGAAGAGTGGATAGAGCATCACCGTGTAGATCCAGGTGTACAGGTAGATGGAGCCCGGCCAGAAGGGGATCGCATCGTCCAGCGGCGTGTTCAATGAACCCGCAGCCGTGGGATCGGTGGCGATGCCGATGAGCATGTAGGCGCTCATGCCCACCACCGCCAGCGCAATCGCTGTGGCAATACGGGTCTTCATCGCCGGCATGGTCTGCGGCAAAAGGGACATGGCTTCCTTCAATTCTGTACGACCTTGACCGGTGCGGTGCTGGACTTGGTGCCGCCGTTGCCCAGTTGACCGGAGCCGCCATCGCCCCAGCACCAGACGCTCAAATCGCTGCGCACCATGCAGGAGTGCGAGCGACCGCAGGCGACGTCGGTGGCGCCCATGACCCCAGATTGTTTCAGCGGCTCAGCCACCTTGCTGCCCCCTGGCCCCACCTGGCCGTAGGAATTGCTGCCCCAGCAGTAGATGAGATTGGCGGCCGTGCGCACGCAGGTATGCAGGTAGCCCGCGGCGATCTCGAGGGTCTGTGGCAGCTTCACCTTGATGGGTTTGGTGTTGACCTTGGCCTTGTTGCCGTCGCCGACCTGGCCCGACAAGCCGCCGCCCCAGCACCACACCTCGTGCGACTTGGTGCGCGCGCAGACATGGCGCTCGCCGACGGCGATACGATGGGCGTTCACGATGCCGGGTACGGTGACGGGCGATTCCTCCTGCTTCTGGGAGCCGGACTGACCATTGGCGCACTGGCCGTACTCGTTGTCGCCCCAACAGGCGACGCTGCCGTCGGCGCGGATGCCGCAGGTATTGGTGCCGCCAGCCGATACGGCCACCCAGTCGCTGCCGAAGGCGCCGATGGGGCCCAATGTGGCCTGGGTGCCGCCGTTGCCCAGTTGGCCATCGCCGTTGTGGCCCCAGCACCAGATCTCACCGCCGGCCCGCAAGGCGCAGCCGTGGCGTTCGCCAGAGGTCACCGAGATGGCGTCGTCGAGCATGCCGATCTTGCCCGGCGCGGCCTTGTCCTTGCCCGGTCCGGAGTCGCCATTGCCCAGGGTGCCCCAGTAGTTGTTGCCCCAGCACCACACCTTGCCGGTCTTGCTGACAGCGCACGCGAAGGCGGCGTCGGCAGCCACCGCGGTGATGTCGCTCAATCCGTTGACCAGCACCGGCTTGGTCTGCTCTTTGGCGATGCCTTTTTCGCCGTTGCCCAGTTGGCCATTCTGATTGCTGCCCCAGCAGGCGACCTTGCCGCTGCTGAGCAGGGCGCAGCTGAAGTAGTTGCCGGCGACCACGTCCTGCGCCCAGCCCTGCTGGCCCAGGCAGCTGCCGTTCTTGCACGCCTTGCCGGCTGAGCAGGCGGTGCCATCGGGCGCCTTGGCGCCGCCGCAGACGCCGGCGGTGCAGGTGGCGATGCGACAGGTCACGCCGGGTTTGGGGCATTGGGTGGCCTTGGTGCAGCCGCTGGTATCGGCGCCCGAGTCGGCGCCGATGTCCTTGTCCACGATGTCTGGCTTGGTCGATGTGTCGACCGCTGTGTCGGCGGTCCCCACATCCTGTGCGCCGGCATCCTTGGCGCCGGCATCTTTGGCGCCGGCATCTTTGGCGCCGGCATCCACTGCAGTGGCGTCTTTCGTCTTGCTATCCTTGGCCGATGCGTCCTTGGGCTGGTCGACGTCCACTGGGCCGCTATCCGATGGTCCAACGTCCCCCGCAGCGTCGCTGAGACTGCCGGCATCCGTCGTGGCGAGATCGCCCGTGAGTCCGTCGTTGCCGCCAAACTGGCTGGCATCGGGCGTCTGGCTGGGGCAGCCCGATAGCGACAACATCAGCGCCAGCAGGCACATGCATTGCCGCCAGATCGCGCTCGCGGTCTTTCCCCTCATCGCCATTGTCGCCGTCTCCGGGCAGCCCGACCGGGCCGCGTCATCACGCTCAGCGTATCCCCAGCGTGGCGTCGTGGCCATTTGGCAGCCCTTTGACCAGCTCCAGCAGGCGGCGTGTGGGCACCGACAGGGGTTTGGTGCGTCGACAGAGCAGCAGGTCCGTGTCCTGCGTTTCGTTGGACACCGTCGGTCCGAAAGGTCCCCAGAAGGCTCCATCGGCGCTGATGGTCAACTCCGCTCGCAGGTCGTTGACCCCGGCTTGCACGCCCAGCGCCTCCACGGCAGCACGACCCCGGCGAACGATGGGGCGGATGATGTGATCGCCCGCCGCCACGCCGAGTTTCTGGACCAGACTGAGCAGGCGCGCTCGCTCGTCGTCGTCCAACTCATCGACGGTGCTGGCGACGCGCACTCGAATGCCGAGCCCGAGCAGTCCCTCAATGGCGCGCACGACCTTGCGATGGTTGCCGATGGCGCGTAACGCGTCGTTGGCGTCCGGCTCTGGTCGGTCCAGCGACACCTGAAGCGCCACATCCGCCTCGCTCAGCGGCGCCATGCGTTGCAGTTGCCGGCCGCCAAAGAGGGTGGCATTGGACAGGGCGAGTACCGGCAGTTGCTCCGACATCGCCAGCAACACGTCGACCATCCACGGGCGCAGGAAGGGCTCGCCGCCGGTCACCCCCAAGGCCTCGAAGCCCAGTTCACGAGCCTGCCTGGCCAGGTCCACCATGCGCTCGGGCGACAGCTGGCGAGGCCGCGATGTGGGCGACGAACCGGTCAGGCAATAGGTACAAGCCAGGTTGCAGTCGTAGTGCGCGTAGAGCCACAGGCGACCGGAGATGCTGTCGTCCGAGATCGCCTCGCGCAGGGACTCGCCGATGGCCGCGGCGCTCATGTCAGCCCCTCGGTTTCGAGGCGCCGTCGACACGCATCGGATAGCGGCAGATCCAGCGCAGTGCAGAAGCGGTTGAGCATCAGGGTGGCGCCAATACACAGCGTCAACTCAACCAGTTGGTGGGGCTCGAAGTGGCGTCCCATGCGCTCGACCAGCTCCACCTCCGGGCTGCCGGGCCCCCGGGCGACCACATCGGTCCAAGCGAGCAGCGCCAGGTCGTCCTCTGAGGTAAATGCCTCATGCAAATCCGACTCGCCCCGAAGAGCGCGGACCTGTTCGCTGGAGAGCCCACTGTCCAGGGCAGCGACCGTGTGGCTGCCGACGCAATAGGGGCAGCTTTGCAGGGCCGAGGTGCGCAGGATCGCGATCTCCTTGGTGCGCTCGTCCACGCCTAGCGGACCGAGGGCCTGGCCGATGAAGGGCATCGCCGTCTCGAGCAGCTCCGGCACATGAGCCAGGGTCGCCGTCAGCGCACCCGGCTGGCCGCGTTTGAACCAGTCGCGCAGGCTCAGGGGGGCCTGGTCGGGTGTGATCGCTGGAATGTGGGCCATGACCGCTCCATGGGAGGCCGGAGAGGGAGGGTCATCTTGCCCGGGTTGCCGGCGGGATCAAGTCACGCGCTTCGAATTCGGTCGCGTGCAGCCAGGCGGTGTGCAGTTGGTGCTTGACCCCTATCCAAGTCCATGCAACCACCGATCTCAGGACCTGCACCTGTCAAACCGAACCGAGGCCGCCAACGAGGACCTTCATGACCGCAGAGCCCCGCGGCCTGATCGTCCACACGCAGCGCTTCTCGCTGCATGACGGCCCGGGCATTCGGACCACGGTCTTCTTCAAGGGCTGCCCGCTGCAGTGCGCCTGGTGTCAGAACCCGGAGAGCGTGCGCGCTGAGCCGGAGTTGATGTTCTTCGCCGACCGCTGCGACAACCACGGCGACTGCCTGAGCGTCTGCCCCACTTCAGCGCTGCAACCCGGTGAGCAGCGCATCGATCGGGCCCGCTGCGACGCCTGCGGCATTTGCGTCGACGCGTGCCCGACCGGGGCGCTGCAGGCCGTCGGTCGCCTGGTGAGCGCCGCCGAGCTGCTGCAAGAGGTGAAGGCCGACCTGCCCTTCTTTGCGCGCAGCGGCGGCGGCGTGACCCTCTCGGGCGGCGAGGCGACCGGCCAGATGGCCTTCATGGACGCCTTCAGCGCGCTCTGCGTGGACGCTGGCGTGCAGGTGGGCCTGGAGACCTGCGGCGCGTTTCGCTGGCGCGCGTTTGCGCCCATGTTGCCGCGGCTGG
>CAYTLW010000060.1:0-44225 GCA_964438735.1 uncultured Enterobacteriaceae bacterium
GCCCCCGGTCCGCAGTTTTCCCCCACACCCCCATCCTTGTACCCGCCCCCTCGGAATGTTTTGGGTTTTTGGTTTGTTGTGGGGTCGTCGCTCGCGCCTCGACTCGCCTCGGGACGAGCACGATCGCGGAGAGTCGCAGCGAAATCGACCTCGGCTCAGACACATCGGCGCGGATTGATTGGCCTGGTGTTTCGGGAACGCCGTGCAGGGGCATTTCGGTTTTTGGGCGCGCGCCTGCAGACCAATGGAGGGCAAGGATGCAAGCCTCGACGCATGGACGATTGACGAAGGGACGGGCTCTGGGCGTGCTGGTACTGGCAAGTCTGGCGGTGGTACTCGGGGTCCACCAGTACCAGCGCCACATCCGCGCAAAGAGAATCAACGAAGCCAACGAGATGCTCGATCGGCTGAAGAAGGGCTCATACTCGTACTACACAACTCCGTGGCGGGCGCCGGACACCGGAGTGAAGCTTCTCTGCCAGTTTCCGCGAAGTGTTGATTGGACACCGGCTGGCGAGAGTTGCTGCGACCCTGCAGTGGACAAGGACGGCGACGGTCGCTGTGACGCGGGGCCATCGAATTGGCGTCACCCCACGTGGAAAGCGCTTGGGTTCGCACCCGCCAGCCCGCACTACTTCCAATACCGGTACACGAGCAGTGGCACACTGGCGGCCGCGCGCTACACGGCCGAGGTCCGCGCTGACCTCGATTGCGATGGTGTGCTGGAGATCCAGGGGGCCTTGGAGGGGGGCGGCGATCCCAAAGCGACTCAGTCTGAGTGCGATCTACCTTCTTTTTCAGCCCATTGCGGGGTTGACCTCGAATGACCGCGACGCCGCACAGGCCTGGAGTCGTCTGCGGTTTGGCCTGCCTGGACGGAGGTGAAGCTGGGGTTGGCGGCCTCAGAGAATCCCTCAACCGGCGCGCTTCAAGGCGATGGAGAACCCTTCGCCGACCACGGAGAAGGCCACTGCTTCACCGTCCACGGCCGCCATTTCGACGGCCAGGACTTCGGCCTGGATCAGGTCCCGGTGGGCGACGATCGCGGCGTTGACCTTGGCGGAGTCGCTGCGCAGGTCGAGGATGATGCGATCTTCGACTTCGAGGCCCTGCTTCTTGCGTACGGTGGCGACCTTGCTGACGATCTCCCGGGCCATTCTCTCGTTGCGCAGGTCGTCGTCCAAGGTGGTGTCCAGACGCACGGTGACGCCGCCGTCGGAGGCGACCGCGCCTTCGCCGACCGGCTCCTGTACGGCCAGCACGTCATCCGGGCCGATGGGCTCGCCTTCGATGTCGACCGTTTCGCCGTCCAGCCAGCGCTTCACGGTGGCGGCGTCGGCACCGGCGATGGCTGTGGCGATGGGCTTCATGCGTTTGCCCAGGCGGCGGCCCAGGGCCTTGAAGTTGGCCTTGGCACCCAGCTTGACGAGCATGGAGGCATCGGCCACGACCTGGAACTCCTTGACGTTCAACTCCTCCTGCACGATCGACACGAGCGCGTCCCGGTTGGGCGACTGCAGCCAGTTCAAGGCATCGTCATCGGCTGAGAGGGCGGCTTCGATGCGATGCAGGGGCTGGCGGACGGGCAACTTATGCTGCTCGCGCAGGTTGCGGCCCAGGGCCACCACGCGGCGCAGGGCGTCCATGCAGCATTCCAGAGATTCATCTACGGCGTCTGGCTCCGCTTCCGGGAATCGCTCCAGGTGCACGCTATCCAAAGCACCGTCGCGGATGCCGGCCTCCAACCGCTGGTAGAGCAGCTCGGCCATGAAGGGCAGGATCGGCGCCAGCAGTCGCGAGAAGAGGCAGAGCACCTCGTACAGGGTCTCGAAGGCGTGCTGCTTGTCGGCGTCCGACTCCGAGCGCCAGAAGCGCCGTCGCGACCGGCGGATGTACCAGTTGGTCAGGTGGTCGATGAAACCCAGCACCCGCGGGATGACGTTGTACAGCCGGTAGGCGCCCATCTCCTCGTTGACGTCGCGGACCAGGGATTGGGCCATGCTGATCAACCACCGATCCAACAATGCGCGTTCGGCCAGGGGCGTCTCGGCGCCAGCGGCGGGCGGCCGCCAGTTGTCGACAGCGGCGTAGGTGGCGAAGAAGCTGTAGGCATTCCAGAGCGGCAGAATCACCGAGCGCACCACGTCGCGCACGCCCCGTTCCGAAAAGCGCATGGGCTGCGCGCGCACGACGGGTGAATTGATCAGGTAGGCACGGAGCGCATCGGCGCCGTGGGCCTCGATCACCTCGGATGGATCGGGGTAGTTCTTCAGCCGCTTGCTCATCTTCGAGCCGTCTTCGGCCAGGATCAGGCCGTTGACGATGACGTTGCGGAACGCCGGCCGGTCGAAGAGCGCCGTGGACAGGATCAACAGGGTGTAGAACCAGCCGCGGGTCTGGTCCAGGCCCTCGGCGATGAAGTCCGCCGGCAGGTTCTCTTCGACCAGGGTCTTGTTTTCGAAGGGATAGTGATTCTGGGCGTAGGGCATGGCGCCCGACTCGAACCAGCAGTCCAATACCTCCGGGATGCGCTTCATGGAGCCATCGCAATCGGCGCAGGACCACCCCAATTCGTCGACGTGATGCTTGTGCAGGTCGGTGACCGTGGCGCCGCTGAATGTCTCCAGTTCGGCGATGGAGCCCACGGCCACGGTGTTGTCGCAGCCGTCGCAGCGCCAGACTGGCAGCGGAGTGCCCCAGTATCGATTGCGACTGATCGCCCAGTCGCGGGCATCGGCCAGCCAGTTGCTGAAGCGACGCGCTCCCACGTAGTCGGGCACCCACCGGGTCTGCTTGTTGTTGGCCACCAGCTGGTCGCGCAGATCGGTCACACGCACGAACCAGGTGGAGATCGCCTTGTAGATGAGTGGTGTGCCGGAGCGCCAGCAGAAGGGATAATCGTGCTCCAGGGTCTGCTGCTTCATCAGCCGACCGCGCGCCTTCAGATCGCGCAGCAATGCCTTGTCCGCATCCTTGACCAGTTGACCAGCGACCAGCGGAACCTGATCGGTGAAGCGACCCTCGGCATCGACCGGATCCCGGAACGGGAGCCCGTTGGCCGTGCAGATGCGGTAGTCGTCCTCACCGTAGGCCGGCGCCTGGTGCACGATGCCGGTGCCGTCGTCAGCGGTGACATAGTCGTCTGAAACCACCCGGTACCCGCCCTCGTCGGCAGCATCAGGAAACCAGGGGAAGATGGGCTCATAACGAAGTCCGACCAGGTCCTTGCCGACGAAGCGCTCGTCGATCACCAGGTCATCGCCCAGCAGCGCGGCGGCCTGTTGTTCGGCCAGGAGATAGGCGTGGCCCTCGGGCTCGCCATCTTCGCCGCGACGCCGGGCCTGGACGTAACTGAGCTCCGGGCCGACGCACAGGGCCATATTGGCCGGCAGCGTCCAGGGCGTGGTGGTCCAGGCCAGGGCGGTGACACCGGGCCGATCCAAGAGCGGGAAGGTGATCGTGATGGCCGGATCCTGGACCCGGCGGTAGTCCATATTGGCTTCGAAGTTCGACAGTGGCGTGCCCAGTCGCCACGAGTAGGGCATGACCTTGTAGCCCTGGTAGATGAGGCCGCGATCCCAGAGCGCCTTGAAGACCCACCAGGTGCTCTCCATGAACGTGGGGTCCATGGTTTTGTAGTCGTTGTCGAAGTCGACCCAGCGCCCCATGCGGGTGACGATCTCGCGCCATTTATCGGTGTAGCGCAAGACGATCGAGCGGCAGGCCTCGTTGTAGTTGTCGACGCCATAGGCGTGGATGTCGCGCGGGCCGTTGAGTCCCAACTGTTTTTCGATCTCCATCTCCACGGGCAGGCCGTGGGTATCCCAGCCAAAGCGGCGCTCGACCCGCTTGCCGCGCATGGCGTGGTAGCGCGGCACGATGTCCTTGAGCGTGCCGGCCAGCAGGTGGCCATAGTGGGGCGTGCCAGTGGCGAATGGAGGGCCGTCATAGAAGACGAAGTCGCCCTCACCGCGCACGGTGCGCGCGAATACGTCTTTGTCCCGCCACAGGGCCAGGATCTCGCGCTCCAGGGCCGGAAAAGAAGGATTGGGCTCGGGCTTGGCAAACATGGGCGATGGCCTCGGCGCTGAGTGTGGGCCTGCGCCTGGGCGCAGGGGGTCGGGAGTCTACGGCAGGCCGCCGCCTTGTTGAAGAGGACAATGCGCGGACGTCAACGCCTCAGGGGGCCTGACCTTCCCGTTCGACCTGGGTGACGCCCTCGTCGGCCGGATCGGTGACCGCCTCGCCGCGTTCCTCGGCGGAGGGCTGCGGGGCCACCGCGCGCTGGATAGGCAACGCGGCCACGGCCGTGGCGAGCCACCGGGCGTACATGCCGGACTCGGCGACAAATTCGCTGTCGATGGAGCTGGCGCCCAGCAGCTCGGCTATCCGGCGGGCGACCACGCCTCCGTCGTCTGGTCGGCCTTCCGGGTGGCGGGCCAGCAGCTGGCCCAACAGCAACTCCAGCTGGATCCGGCCCACATCGGGCATCCATTCCTCGCCGCCGGCGTGCGGCAGCTCGATGCCGCCCAGACCCCGGTATTCGCAGGCGGCGATCAGGCCCATGGTCTCGTGTCGGTTGGCCCCCAGGAAGGGCGGCCGACCAGCGATCATCTCGAACAGCACCGAGCCCAGCGCGAAGAGGTCGCTACGTGGATCCAGCGCGCCCCCCTCCACCTGTTCCGGCGAGCTGTAGGCCCACTTGCCGCGCATCGCGCCGCCGTGGGTCGTCTGAGCGAGGCCGCGCACACGGGCGATGCCGAAATCGAGGATCTTCACGTCCCCCGAGGCGGTGAGCTGTACATTGGTCGGCGAAATGTCGCGGTGGATGATGCCGTGGCGACCGGCCTCTGCCAGGGCGTAGGCGATCTCGTGGGCGATCCACAAAGCGACGGCCGGCGGCAGGACGGGACGATCGCCCGGCGCCTCGCTGCGTGGCCCCAACAGGTCGCGCAGGCTCCGACCATCGATCAGTTCCATGACCAGATAAGGCAGGTCGCGGTAGGTCCCGTGATCCAACAAGCGCACGACGTTGGGATGCTCCAGGCGCTCCAATGCGCCCACCTCGCGCCCCAGCAGCGCCACGATCTCTGCGTCCTGGGCGATATGTGGCAGCAGCCGCTTGAGCGCCACCGGTCGTTCGCCAGGTCTGCGACCACGGCGTACGGCGTGAAAGATCTCTGCCGTGCCGCCGACCCCAATGCGTTCCACCAGCAGGTAGTCAGCGAAGGGGATGGGGGGCTGATATCGCATCTTGCTAGCCCTTCTTGCGGCGCAGTTTGTTGTAGAGCGTGCCGCGATCGATGCCAAGGCTTTCCGCCACCCGAGTCTTATTGCCTTCCAAGGCCTCCAGACGTTGCTCGATCACGGCGAGCTCGATGTCGGCCAGGGAACCGTCATTCAACAGTTGGGAGAGAGCGCCGCCGACCCTGCTGGCATCCACCGGCGCGAAGCTGCCGGACGGGCTGCGGGTTCGATCCAGCAGAGGAGCGATGTCGACCACGTCCAGCTCGTTGCCCATGGCGAAGAGGCAGGCGCTCTTGAGGAAGGTCTCGAGTTCGCGCACGTTGCCCGGCCAGCCGTAACGGCCCATCAGCTGCAGGGCGCGCGGGGTGATTCGATCCACCTCGCCCAGGCCCGCCTTGCGATTCTCGGCCAGGAAGTGCTCGACCAGCAGGGGGAGATCGCCGGTCCGCTCGCGCAGCGGCGGCACCCGCAGTTCGACCACCTTCATGCGATAGAGCAGGTCCTCTCGGAACGTGCCCTCGGCGACCATGGCGTCCAGATCGCGATGGGTCGCCGCCAGTACGCGCACGTCGACCTGGCGCAATCCGCCGCCGCCGACGCGGGTGATCTCACCGGTCTGCAGGACGCGCAGCAGCTTGACCTGCATGGACAGGGGCATCTCGCCCACCTCATCCAGCAGCAATGTGCCGCGATCGGCCGATTCGAACAGACCCCGCCGCTCGGCGACCGCGCCGGTGAAGGCGCCCTTGACGTGACCGAAGAGTTCGGACTCCAACAAGCTCTCGGGCAGGGCGCCGCAATTGACGGCCACGAAGGGACCGCCGCCGCGACTGCCGGTGAAGTGGATGGCCCGCGCCACCAGCTCCTTGCCCGTGCCGCTCTCGCCGACGATGACGACAGGGAAGTCGTGCTTGCGCACCCGATCCATCAGGCCGAAGAGGCGATGCAGCTGCGGGCTCTCGCCACGGATGGCGCGATAATCGCTTCGCCTGGCCAGCTCGTGACGCTGGGCATCGAGGGCGGCTCGCGCCGTCGACAAGGCGTCTTCGGTGCTGACCAGCTGTTCCCGCAACTGGGCGTTCAGCTGTTCCACCTCCGCCTTGCTGCCGGCCAAGGCCTTCTCGCTGCGGGCCTGCCGTTCGATGAGCCGGGCGGTGCGAATGGCGATGGCCGCCTGCGCCGCCAGGGCCTCCAGCACGGCGGCATGTTCCGCCGAGAACGCGCCGGACGTGAAGCGGTTGTCGACGTACAGGACGCCCACCGTGCGGCCGCTCAGGCCCAGGGGTACGCTGAGAATCGAGCGCAGGCTGCCAGCGTGGATGCTCTTCTGCTCGTGAAATCGCGGGTCGGCCATGGCGTTGACCGCCAGCACCCGCTCACCGCTTCGGAAGACCTCCAGGGCTACGGACTGGCTGAGTTTGCCCTCCGGTCGACGTAGATTCTCGCGATCCAGATTGCGTGCGATGGCGACTTCCAGGTCCGGCTCGCTGCCCTCCTTCGGCTCGCGTCCCTCGACGGCCCGATCATCCAGCAGCAGGAAGCCGCGTTCGGCGCCAGTCAGCGCCACAGCGGCGTCCATCAGGACCTCGAGGAGGCGCCCGGAGTCGTGCTCGGCGCTCAGCCGGCGATTCAGGGCCAGGACCGCGTTCATGGCGCTGCCACCCGCAATGGCCGGGGACGTCGACGTCTGCAGGGGACCGCCACCGCCGACGGCGCTGGCCAACAGGCGCAGGATCGCTCGCGTGGGAGCGTGCACCGGTCCATGGCGGAAAGCGGTGGTCTCGGCCGGCCGCAGCGTGGCGGCGATGCGCTCCAGGCGGGTCAACTGGTCCTCTGCCAGCTGGGCCGCCTCCGTCCAACGGCCGCCGCAGGCCAGAACCGTCGCCCGGTCCACCTCGACCTCGACCAGCAGGAGCGCCTTGTGCTCGGGCACGAGCGCGGCGGCCTGTTCCAGTTCGCCCAGGGCTGCGGCCAGGTCGGCGCGAGATGGCGTGGCGGCGCCGTCTGCGAACGCAGCGGCCAGTTGGCAACGTGCCAACAGACGTCGGGCGCGAGCCTGCAACTCCTCGCTCTCCAGGCGCACCGCGTCGTCCAGCACACTCGCGGCCGTGTCGCGGGCGGTCACCAGGTCGCCAGCGGCTTCGGCGATCTGGGCCTTCTCGAGGCGGATCTCCAACAGCTCGCTCTCGGCCCCCGCCTCGGCGAGCACCCGCTCGGCCCGGGCGATCAGCTCGCGCGCCTGCTCCGAACGGCCGGCCTTGCGCGCCAGCTCCGCCAGTACGCAGCAGACGTTGCCCTCCAGGTACTGGTTGCCGACCGCCTCCAGGCGCTCCAAAGCAGCCTGCAGATCGCGTTCGGCCCGCTCGTTCACGCCCAGCAGGGCGTACAGGTTGCCGCGATTGTTCAGTGAACGGACCAGCGCGCCCTTGTTGCCGGCGCGATCGGCGCCAGCGATCACGCGATCGTAGCCATCCAGGGCCCGGCCGAGATCGCCCGCCTCGTGGTCCAGGGTCGCGATATTCATCGTCATGTTCAGCACCCTTGTTCGATCTCCGGCCTGTTCGGCCAGGGTTCTGCTGTCGGCGTAACACGCCCGGGCCTGCTCCAGCTGGCCCGAGCGATGGGAGACAAGTCCCCGCCCGGCCGCGGCAGCAGCGCGCAAGGCGACATCCGCGCTGCCATCCAGGCCTTCGAAGACCCGTGTCGCGCGCTCCAGATCGCCGCCGTAGTAAGCGGCGAGGCCATCGAGGTAGGTGAACGGGTCGCGCAGGTGGGGCAGCTCGCCGGTCAACTTGAGACCCAGCGCCACGTCTGTAGCAGCGGCTTCCAATTCGCCTTGCCACGTAGACGCGAACGCGCGCAGCAAGAGCGCGCCCGTGGCCTCCTCAGAGAAGGAATCCGGCGCTTGGGGATCGGCTGCCGCGGACTTCAGCGCGCGGTCGGCCTCTGCGTGGCTGGCTGGATAATCGCCGCGTCGGAACGCAGCGCTGGCCAGCGCGACCGCGACCGACAATTCGTCCTGCCAGTCGGCGGGCGCCGCAGCGACTCTCTTGTCCAACGCGTGAAAGCGACCCACGGCAGTCTCGGCGCGCAGGGCCGCCAGCCAGACCTGGCGCACGTCGCCGTCGCCATCCGGGGGCCGCGCCAGCCAGGCGTCGGTGAGCGCGATGGCACCGGACGCTTCGCCGGTGGCCAGCAGGCCGTTCGCCGCAGACGCAACCGCGGAACCGGCGGGTGCATCGCCGTCGTCCCATGCGCTGGCCCGCACAAGCAGTTCAAGCGCTTCCACGGGCGACCGATCGGCCAGCCAGGCGGCCCGCTGGCGGGCGGCTTTGGCCAGGATTTTGTCGTCCAACTGGTCGAGCAGGAATCCCCGCGCAGCCTCGTCCACGGCTGCGACCGCCCCGCCCGGCAACGCGCGCACTGTATTGGTGGCGTCCCGATGCGCAGCGGAGAGCGCGGCCATGGGATCGCCATCGCGACCGGGCGCGCAATGACCGGACACCGCTACGTGCGCGAGGGCCGCATGGGCTCTTTTCGGGGGCAGGGTGTAGTCGGCTCGCGACGCCACCACCGCCTCGGCGGCTTTGCGAAGCGCAGGCCCGGACTCGGCAGCCTCCACGCGATCGCTGTGGCGAACCAGCACCCCCTGCTCGTGCAGCGCAGCAATGGCCTCCAGGACCGCAGCCCGACAGCTGCCGACCGCTCCCGCGACCGCCTCGCAGATCGACAGGTCGTATTGTCGCCCGCCGTCGGCCGCGTGGAGGGCGCCGGCGATCTCCGCTGGCGACAGGGCCGGCAACTCCAACTGACTCGCCGCCACACTGCCGGCCATGTGCACCGCCGCGACGACCAGGGCGGCGCAGTCGTCGACCTCGGGTTCATCGGCCGCTCGCGCCACCGCATCGCGCAACACGGGGGGCAGTTCTTCCCAGTCGTCCACCAGCAGCAAGCCGCCGCCGCCCAGGGACCGTCGGATGGCCGCCAGGCGCCGGTCGACGGCAGCCTGAGCGACGCCGCCGAGTTCGCCTATCGCCGTGACCGGTGCTTCAAGCGCACCGGTCGGCGCGACATCTTGCTTTGCCTGCGATCTCGTGGTCGAGACCTCGCCCCGCCGGCGGGCCATCTCCGCCTCGAGAAGGGCCAGCGGATCGATGTCTGCTCGGTGGCTGGCGACCAGTCGCGCGACCGGCCCCCGGTGGTCAGCGACAAGACGGGCCAACGCGCCGCTCCGACCGGCGCCACGTGGGCCCGTGAGCCAGCCTCGGCGTCGCGAATCGCCCCAGTTCAATGCGTCGACACCGGGCCATCGTCCCCAGCGCCAGGGACGTCGGGCCAGCGTGCGCAATTCGCGGTTCGGATCGAAGCGCTGCACGCCTGTGGCAGCCCGCCACTCGCGCAGCGCGGCTTCGGCGTGCGCCGGACGCAGGTCGCGATCGGGATGCAGCCAGCCGGCGAGCACCTCGAGCCAGCGGGCATGGGGCGCACCGTCGGGGACCTCAGGACGGCTGCTCGATGGCAACACGGCCGGGTAGTTCGGCCACGGATGGGCCAGGCCAAGCGCTCGCCAGGTCGATACAGCCAGCGAGAACAGGTCGTCCCGAGGATCGACCCCCTCACCGCGTAGCCGTGCGGGCGCGGCATACTCCGGATGTCCGGCCCCCCAGGCGGGCGCCGCACCGGGCGCCTGGGCCAGGCCGAGGTCCAGCAGAGAAATCGCGCCGCCTTC
Source organism: uncultured Enterobacteriaceae bacterium (assembly GCA_964438735.1). GTDB lineage: Bacteria > Myxococcota_A > UBA9042 > UBA9042 > UBA9042 > CAYTLW01. The sequence goes on from CAYTLW010000060.1 coordinate 9,977, forward strand.
GTCGACCAGGACGTTGTCGGGGTGCAGATCGCCATGCACCACATCGGCCGCGTGCAGCGCCATCAAAGCGTGCAAACAAGATTCGACGACAGCTGCGACCTCGTCCGGCGGCGCGTCGGCCAGCGCCCGCCCCATGGGCACGCCTGGCCGCAGGTCGATCACAAATGCTGCGGGCCCGCCCGCTACCGGCTCAAGCCAGGCCAGCGGAATCGGCAGCGCCGCGCAGGGCACCTCGAAGAGTGCGTCCCACTCCCGCCGGAGCGCAGCCAGTTCGGCCACTTCGCCCGGCCGGGTGTGCTTGAGGACCAGGCCGCAGTCATGCTCACCCAATCTGCGGGCCAGCCAGACCTCGCCACCGCCGCCGGATGCCAGCGGCGTGACGCATTCGAATGCGCCCCAACTCCTCTCGGATGCCCTCCCCATGGCCCCTCCCGCTCCACCAGCCACCTGCCCGTGGCCAATCCCTGCCCGTCGAAAATATCGACAAACGTACGGTTATTCAACACCCCTGTGCGGTGGCGTCAGCGCTCGCAGGGATCGCAGAGGATCGCTCGCAGTGTATCGATTCGACGATTTCTGCGGCGGCAGGCACGATCCTTGCGATCTTTCCTGGTGGGTCAGGCGCTCGCGTCGCCTGCGCCGAACACAGCCATGGAGTGAACCGCGATGCCATCCCCCGCCCCCATCCTGAGCCGCATGGCCCGGCAACTGCTCGTGCTGGGGATCGCGGTGGCGCTGCTGACGTTGACCGGCTGCGTGGTCAACCCGGTCCCGACGCCGGGCAAGGGCGGCGTCATGCAGGAGACCGCGCACGACACCGGTCAGCGGCCCGGACCCGACAACAAGGACGACAACGGCGCGGCAGGAGAGGCGGATACGACCTCGCCGACAGCCGGCGCATCCGACGCCTCGCCACCTTCTGCGGACGGCGGCGCACCCGGTGACGTAGATATGTCCGACACACCCACGCCCGCTGACGATGCCGAAGCTGGCGTCGTGGCGGACGACATCGCGGAGGCTGGCTGATGGGCAGCGCGTTCACACGGCGCCTGTCTCGATGGTTCGCCTGCCTGGCGATCGGCGGCGGATTGGCCGTCGCGGGCTGCGCGGTCAATCCCGTGCCTACGCCGGCCACCTCGCAGGATAAAGGGAGCGCGCTGCAAAATGACGCGGCGGCGAAGGATGGGGCCAGCGATGCCATGCGAGGCGGCGGTGGACCGGGCGATCAAGCCGACGCGGGTGCCACCGTCACAGAGCCGGATGGAACCCAGGCGACGGACGCGGCCCAGGCGGCAGATGCTGCCACTCCGACCGGCGATGCGGCCGCTGGCGACAGCTTCCTGGCGGCCGACTGAGTCGATCTCGAAGCGGGCCCTGCGAGCGCCCCGAATGGCCTGGATTCAAGGACAATCGCCGGCGGCGGCGCCGCCTGGACAGTCATCTGCCGCCGGTCCGGCGGGCATGTGGGCGTTGGCGCGCGGCAGGCCGGCCAGGCGCTCGTCGGCCACCTGCATGGCGATGGTTCGGTCCGGCGCGTCGTATCCGTACGGGTCGGGGTAGAAACGAATCTTGTGTTCGGACGAGACATCCGCCGTCCAGTACACCAGGTGGATTGGCAGGGGCTTGCGCAGGCTGATCCACTTGTTCACCGCGCCATCCATCTTGCGTGCCCAGACCCGGTCGGACAGGCGACGGCCGCGATCCTGGCCGAGCAGGTAGCGGGCGAGCTCGGGGGCGTCTTCGACCCGCACGCAGCCATGACTCTTCAGACGCACAGGATGGCGAAACGCGCGCTGGCTCGGGGTGTCGTGCAGGTAGACCAGGTGCTGGTTGGGAAAGACGAACTTGACCACACCCAGCAGGTTCTTCTCGCCGCTTCTCATGACCAGCGACTCACCGCCATTGCTGGAGATGCGTACGTCAAAGCCGTTCTCGGCATACCAGTTGGGGTTGGCCCGCACCTTGTAGCGGAACTCGCGGCGAATGGAACTTGGCACGACCCACTCCGGATTCAGGACCAGATAGCGCAATTTCGTGCTCATCAGCGGCGTTCGCATCCCGGGGATCCTGACCAGGCGCTTGTTGCGCCGAACTCGTCGGGACCCCTTGCCCACCTGGGTGCGATGACTGCGATCCAGACGCCCCTGACGCCAGATATCCAGCCGGAAGGCCGGAATGTTGGCGATCAGGAAGTCATCATCACCGCCGACCCCCGTGTCGCGAATCCGCTGCAACGACAGGCGGATCTGCTCGACCCGCCGGGCCATGGGCACGCTCAGCGCGGCCAGCGTAGGTGCGTTGATCAGCGCCGAGGGGCGCAGGCCACGGTCGTGCTGCCAGGCGCGCAATCGAGCGGCCAGTTGTGGCTCCATGGGGATGGCCGGCGCCTTGCGCGCTCGTCGTTTCGGCGGCGGCGCTGGCGGTCCCACCTGGAGGGCCGGTGCACAGTATCCCTCGAAGCACAATCGCTGGCGCAACAGGTGCCGATGTTCCGGGGTCAAGGCACGGAGGAACTGGCGACGTTCTGAGGGTCGATGCCACGCTCTCTTGCCGGCGACCGGCAGGTCCTTGGGCAGCGCCGGCATCTTGCCCACCATGTCTCGATAGCGGGCCAGCCCGTCGACCAGTTGGCGATACATGAGCCATTGACCCGGCCCGGCGTCACTGAGCCAGCGCTCGGCCCGCTCGACCAGGGTTCGGTCCGAGGGGCGCAGCGCCGCCACGGCCTGTTCGATACCGCGCTGGCGTCGCAGCAACCGGGCCGCTTGTGCCCGGTCCTTCTCCTTGGTGGTCAGCCGCTTGCGATGCGGTGGCAGCGGCTGACGTCGGGCGCCCAGTCCAGCGCCGTCGACCAGCGCCAACTGCGCCCAGACGACCGCGTCGACCAGGCAGCCGGCTTTTGCAGCGGCGTCGATCCGCCCGCCACACAGGCGCTCGCTGGTGGCCCTGGCCTGCTCGCCATCGCGCAACACGCCGTGCTGCACCAGGAGATTCATCAGGCTCTCGAGACTGCGGTCCATGTCGTCGATGTAGACGCCCTCGAGGCGTTCACGAACGGCCACGGCGCGCGCTGCTGCGCCATCCATGAGACGCGTCGGGGCGACGTCGGAGATGGGCACGGTCGTGTTGGAGGTTGGCGTCGCGCTGACCACGGTCGGGCCGAACAGGGTGACGACGAAGATCGCTATCCAGGGGCAGACTCGAATCGGTCTATTGCTCGATGATTCCATGGCTGCTCCGCCACGCCCGGCCGCACGCAGGACGTGCATCCAGCATGCATCCGAATCATCAACGCGCCAGATTCTCAGGACATTCGATCGCGCAACGGAAAGGACGAGGGCTCAAGCGGCGATCCACCGCTCCTCGTCGCCATAGAGTTGCTCGCGGTCGGCCTCGCTCAGGACGTCGCACCATGGCGCCCACTCCGGGCCGAGATCGTCCACGGGTTCGCCTTCATCGGGGTCCAGTTGGACCGTCGGATCCTGCATGAACGACGCGATCAGCTGGCCGCGATGCACCAGAACGCGCTCGATGGCGGCGCGACGGGCGACAGCCTCTTTCGCTTCTGCAGATAGTTTGACCACTGCGCCCAACTCCTCGACAGCCCGGCGGCCGATGCGGGGACTGCGGGCCAGCGCCCGTGCGGTGGCATCCGGCAGCGCGGGCAGCGGCACGGACTGCACGCCTTCGGCCTGCAGACGGGCGATCAGCGCGTCGATGCGGGCGATGGCCAGGGCGGGTTCGGCGAACAGGGTGGCGGTGGTGCGAGCCAGGTAGCCGGGATACCAGGACGGTGCGTCGGCCCCTGCGGCCAGACATGCGCCGGCGAGCAGGGGCAGCGCCGCCCGCCCGGACAGGCGACAGATACAATCTACTGCCATCCATCGAATCCATGAATCGCAGCAATCCGCGGGCGTCGCGCCTTGCCGCTGCAAAACACCTCGCAGAAGCGTCTCGAAGGACGCCTTCTTGTCCGTGCTCAAACGCTCGCCATGCGCGACAAGCCAGTGATTCAGGGCGGTGAGGGCAGGCAAAGAGGCGGCTCCGCTGTCGATGACCGCCGCGAGCCAGCCAGGCACGCGGTCGTCGCTGAATCGGCCCAGCGCCGCGAGGCATTGCAGGCGATCGTCGGCGTCTTCGGGACCGGCGCGGAACGCGGTCAAGGCGACCGTGGCGAAGCAGCCGTCGGGTCCGTGCTCTGCCACCGCGAGCGCCGCGTCGACGTCCGGCAGGGCATGCACCCGCTGGCTGCGCACCGTGGCACAGAGCGGCTTCCAGGCGGCTTCGGACAGGGGCCGATCTGACAGAATGTCCAGCGCGGCGTTGGCCGAGATGGCGTCGGCCGACTGCACGGACTCAAGCAGGGCCTGCAGCAAATCTGCGTCGATCTCCGCACCGGCCAGGGCCTGGGCGAGATCGTTGCGACGGGTCCAGGGCTCGGCGCTTCGCCAAGTTTCAGCGGTCACGTTCACGGGTGGCCTCCCCAACGGTCTTGGCTACGTCGCGAGGACGCGCCCGAGCCAGCCGGACGATGCGCACCACGGCGGCCGTGAGAAGTAGGATCAGGGCAAAGGTGATGGCGAACCAGAGCGGCTCGTACACCGTGTCGCCGCCGGTATCGGGTGGCGCCTTCAGCCACTCCGCGCGGCGCAAATCGGCGGCCGCGAGGTACCCCAGACGACTTCGTTGCAGGCGACGGGCGGCGATGTCTGCGTTGCCCTTGCGCCAGGCCTCCACATAGCGGCGCGAGGCGATCAGGGCGCGCCGCACCGAGTCGGCCTGGATCTGGGCCATGCGCTCCATCGCTGCGGCCACTTCCGGATCGCTGGGATCGCGCAGCAGGTCGGCGGTAACCGTGCCCTCGTCGGGCAACTCCTGGCCCACATCCGTCGCATCCGGGGAAGCGATCGCGGCCAGCGTCTCATAGAGCTCGCCACCCTGACGCGACCCGATCTCGGCCAGGGTCTCGACGAGCACGTTGCCGGCCCCGCGCCCATCTTCCCACGGCTGCCAGCGATCGGCGCCGGGCATGTAGGCCGCCAGGCGTGGCTTCAGGAGAACGGCCAGGTTGGGATCGTCGGTGGCCGCAGTGGCCAGCACCACGGCGATGCGCGAGTCGGCTTCGGCGCCCCGTGCCGCGGCGGCCATCTCTGTGGCCAGCCAGCGCTCACCGAGCACATGATGGTTGCGCAGCAGGCGGATGCCCATGGCGACGAAGGAGGGCAGATCGGCGAAGAACCCGCCGCCCGTGAGCAAGGCGCGCAGATACCAGGCCTTCTTGGCCCGGGCAAAGAGCTGGTAGGAGCCCACCTGTACATTGTGCAGGGGCCCGGCGGCGTCCTGGACGTAATGCAATCCTGCGCCCAACCAGACCATGGCCAGGTAGTCAGCGGCGGCGCGGAACTCCTGCTCCCCCCATGCGCGGGCCAGGATGGCCATGTCCAGGTGCAACTGGGCCATCTCGTCGGCGTAGGTCTTTACCGGCGCGTCCCAGGCGGGCGCCACGGCAAATCGCCAGGGCTCGTTGCGCAGGATCTCTGGATCATCCGTGGGCGTGATGGCGCCGGGCAGGGCGTAGTGGGCGTGCGCCTGGCTGGCCAGCCCTTCCGGTCCACCCATGTTCTGGGCCATGGGATCGAAGGGCACGGCTCGCCCATCCTCCAGGCGTTCGGGTTCGCCTTCCTCGCCATACAACAGGCGTCGTTGGTTGCGCCTGTCCAGGTCCGGGTAGGCCGAGGCGGCGACCAGCAGCTCGAGCTGTCCGACTCGCTTCTTGTGTTCAACTCGGGTGATGCCGAAGACGCGCACCTCGGGGTCCTCGGTCATGGCCAGGAAGTGACGGATACCACGCGCGTTGAAGGCGGCGGGCGAGTTGAAGCGCTCGCGAAACGCTTTCTGGGCGGCCGGATCTCCGCCCGTGGCCATGGCGCCACCGAACCAGGCGTAGAACTGCACCAGCTCGCCAGACGCGGGCGGGGCGAGGGTGCCCTTGTTCTCGTGCTCGGCCAGCGCCAGACGGGTGATGGCGCGATGCACCTCGACCGAAAACGCAGACGCCTGGGTGCTCGGCAGGGTCAGCGCGCCCACGACGAAGACGACCATGGCCAGTCGGCTCGCACCTCTGACCGCCGCGATGTGTACAGTCCCTCGCATGGCGGCGATGGTAGGGGCAGGCGGGCATCGACACAATCCGACCGATGCGTGTAACGGATCCCCGTCACAATGCGACGCTAGACGTGGTTTCGTTGACACGTGCTGGTGGCGCGGGCATAGGTGCCCTCCTGGCGCGACCGGCGCGGTCCAGCGAAGTGCGACCGGTCAGGCGGCGGCAACCCCATGCGCCACGCCGCGCCAACCTCAACCAGGAGCTCGAAGATGAACACTCAGGGGATTACGATGAAGACGATCATCACCGCCGGCCTGTTTGGTGCGGCGCTGGTATTGAGCGGCTGTGGCGGAAGCGCGCCGCAGGTCAAGGCGGGTGCACCGGCGACGGCCCAGGCACCGTGCCCAGGCTGCGACAAGGTGGCCTGCAAGGGTTGCCCTGACAAGGCCGCCAAAGCTGCCACCAAGAAGGACTGCGCCAAGAAGGACTGCGCCAAGAAGGACTGCGCCAAGAGCAAAGACTGCGCCAAGGGCAAAGACTGCGCTGGCAAGGACTGCGGCGATTGCGCCGGCAAGGTCGCGTTCAAGATGATGCCTGCCGCCGAGCTGGCCAAGGCGCTGGAAGCCGGCACCGACCTGCACGTCTATGACGTCAACTCCATCGCCCGCTACAACAAGGGCCACGTCAAGGGCGCCAAGCACCTCAATCGCTACGCCATGAGCGCGGACACCCTGCCCCAGGACAAGGCGGCCAAGCTGGTCTTCTACTGCGGCAGCTCGCGCTGCAAGGCCTCCCACAAGGCCGCCCACAAGGCCAGGCGCCTGGGCTACACCAACGTCGCCGTGATGCCCGAGGGCATCAAGGGCTGGGAAGAGGCCACCCTGCCGACCGAGACCGCTTCGCTGGTCGATCCGATCAAGGAGATCACGGCCGCAGGACTGAACACCAAGCGCATGGGCGCGGCGCAGATCTTCATCTACGACGTGAACAAGGCCGCGCGTTTCGCCAGCAGCCACATTCCCGGTGCCGTCAATGTGGGCAAGCAGGTCGCCGCCGATAAGCTGCCCCCCAACAAGAACGCCATGCTGGTGTTCTACTGCGCCAACGCCCGCTGCGGCGCCTCGCATATGGCCGCCACCTCGGCGCTCAAGCTGGGCTACACCAACGTGTGGGTCATGCGCGCGGGCATCAAGGGCTGGGAAGAAGCCAAACTGCCGGTGGAGAAGGCCAGCATGTAGTCTGCGCCCGCTCCGTTGACATCCAGGTCAAGAAAAGACCCCGCTGTCGCCCTTGCCGCGAGCGGGGTCTTTGCATAGGTTTGGCCCGCATCGACGGCAGGCGCATCACATGGCTAATGTCTCTCTACAGCAAGTCGACAAGTTTTTTGGCGACGTTCACGTGGTCCGCAACCTCGATCTCGAGGTCGAAGATGGCGAGTTCATGGTCCTGGTCGGACCGTCGGGCTGCGGCAAGAGCACCACGTTGCGCATGGTCGCCGGGCTGGAGAGCATCAGCGCCGGGGAGCTGCGCATCGGCGATCGGGTGGTCAACGACCTGACGCCGCGTGAGCGCGACATCGCGATGGTCTTCCAGAGCTACGCCCTGTACCCGCACATGACGGTGTACGAGAACATGGCTTTCGGCCTGCGCATCCGGCGCATGGACAAAGCCGAGATCGACCAGCGCGTGCGCCAGGCGGCCGGGCTGCTCGGCCTGTCCGAGCTGCTGCAACGACGCCCCAAAGCCCTCAGCGGTGGCCAGCGCCAGCGCGTCGCCATGGGTCGCGCGGTGGTCCGCGAACCGTCGGTCTTCCTCTTCGATGAGCCGCTGTCGAATCTCGACGCCAAGCTGCGCGTGCAGATGCGCCTGGAGGTCGCGCGCCTGCACAAGCGCCTGGGTGTGACCATCATCTACGTCACCCACGACCAGGTGGAGGCCATGACCCTGGCCGATCGCATAGCGGTCATGCACCAGGGCATCCTGCAGCAGTGCGCCTCGCCGGACGAGATCTACAATCGTCCGGCGAACACCTTCGTGGCCACCTTCATCGGTTCGCCAGCCATGAACCTGTTGCCGGTCCTGCCCGAGCTGGACGCGGACGGCCAGTTGAAAGCCCTGGGCAAGGGGTTGCGCTGGAGTCCCCCGGCATCGCTCGCCCATCCATGGCGTCAACAGCTGACCGAAGGCGGTGGCGCGAATTGGACCGTGGGCGTGCGACCGCAGGACTTCGAGGTGGTCGCCGATGACGCCGCGGGACATGCCACGTTGCGGGTCGATGTGGTCGAGCCCCTGGGCTCGGAGACTTTTGTATACGGCACCTTTGTCGGCGACGAGGAAGATGGGGCGGCACCGGAAGCGGCCGACGAGGCCACTGCGGAACGGCAGGGGTCGCCGGCGATCGTGCGCGTCGATCCGACCGTGCCGGTGGCCCATGGCGAGCTGCTGCACCTGGCGGTGATCGAGGATCGGGCCCAGGTATTCGACTTCTCGGGCACTCGCATGACGGTTGCGGCGGGTTGAATCCGTTGGAGGATGGGATGAAGACCAAGCTGGCCCTGGTGGCCGTGATCGCCCTGCTGGGCGCCTGTGCCTTCGGTTGCGGCAAGTCTCAGCCGGCCAAGGCGCCCGACAAGCCGGCGCCGGAAAAGGAGCAGGCTGCGGCCGAGGCACCGGATAAGGCCGCCGAGAAGCCGGCTGCCAAACCCGCCGGACCGCCCAAGAAGATCCTCCTCTGGCACGCCTACCGGGACAAGGAGCGCGAGGCCCTGGACGCGTTGCTGGCCACCTGGAATAGCAAACATCCCGAGCTGCAGGTGACCGCGCTGGCGGTGCCCTTCGACGCCCTGGTGGACAAGGTCCAGGTGGCGGTGCCGCGTGGCAATGGTCCCGACCTGATCATCTTCGCCCACGACAAGATCGGCACCTGGTCGCGCGACAAGTTGATTCAGCCCCTGGGCGATTGGGCAACCAAGGAGCGCCTGCGCCGATTCCTGCCGCAGACGGTGATGCCGCTGGTCTTCGAGCGCGCCGTCTACGGCCTGCCCGTGGCCTTCAAGTCGCTGGTGCTGTTCTACAACAAGGCCCTGATCGAGACGCCGCCCACCACCATGGCCGAGCTGGTCGAGGCGGCGCGCAAACATACCGACGCCAAGGCGGGCAAGTTCGGCCTGGGCTACGACGCCGCCGATCTCTACCAGCATGCGGCCCTGCTGCACGCCTATGGCGGCCGGGTCTGGGATGACGCCGCCGGCACCCTGGCCATCGACAGCCCGGGCGCGGTCGAAGCGCTGGCCGCGGCGCGCGACCTGCACAAGAAGGATGGCATCGTGCCCAAGGGGCTGACCGGCTTCGTCATCACGGCGATGTTCAACGATGGCAAGGTGCCTTTCGTCTTCAACGGTCCCTGGTTCGTGCCCGAGATCGACCCGAAGGTGAAGTGGGGCGTCACGGTCATGCCCAAGGCGGCCAATGGCAAACCCATGACCCCTTACCTGGGCTCCGAGGCGCTGCTGCTGAGCGCCAAGACCAAGGAACGCGACGCGGCCCTGACGATCATCGACTACCTGACCAGCGACGAGGCGGCGCTGGCCCGCTTGCAGAAGGGCAGCCAGCTGGTGGCCAACCAGAAGATCTACGAGAACCCCCGCTGGGCCGCCGATCCCACGGTCAAGGTGTTCCGCGCCCAGGCCGAGGTCTCCGTGCCCATGCCCAACGCTGCCGAGGCGAACGTAGCGTGGCAGCCATATGGCAGCGCCCTGCGCAAAGTGATTTTCGGTGATGCCGACCCGGCCAAGGCGCTCAAGGCGGCGGCCGCCGAGGCCCAGTCAGCGCTCGATAAACGCGGCAAGCAGTAGACGCCAGGCACCCTGCAGGATCCGACTTCATGGCGACGCTGAGCGACAAGGGGCAAGCGGGCAGGGGCCGCAGTGCGGTCGCCGCCGGACTCGCAACTGCCATCGCCATCGCCGCGATCCTGTTCACCGCCACCACCTGCTACGACCTGATCGAGGCCGCGCTGCGGGCCGGCCATCGGACGCAGCAGGCCACGGCACTGGCAGACCACCTGGGCCAGGCCGCGGGCGGCGCGGCGGCGGGTCGAACCGACCTGGCCAAGGCCGCGGCCGAGCTCGAGCGACGACACGCGCCCCTGGTGGCGTTTGCATTTGCCACCGGTTCGGGCGGGGTGGACGAGTTCGGCATCGCCCGCGGCGCCGGTTTCACGTGGGGCGAGCCCAAGGACGAAGCCGTCAGGATCGCCCTGCTGAACCACGCCAAGGGGCTGAATTCGGTCGCCGAATCCAGCGCCGGCCGCGGCGAGACGGTGCCTTTCGACCGGCTGCGGACGGAACTACCCGATGGCCGACTCGTCGTCGCCGTGCCCTACCGGGCCAAGGCGAGCCAAAAGGTGCCCGCAGGCATCGCCGGCGTGGTGCTGAAGGTTCTGCCCGCCGGACCTGGCACACCTGGCTGGGTCTGGCTGCTCGTGCTGCTCTGTCCGCTGCTGCTGGTCGCTGGCGTGCGCTACGCCAGCCTGCCGCTGCCGATCACCGGCGTGGTGACCATGTTGCTCGGCACCGCGGTGGTGATCAGCGCCGCGCCGGCACTGATGCCCGCCCCTGGTGCAGGGGTGCAGATCCTGTCGGGGCAGTACCTCTTCCCGCATGGCGGCGCGACCCTGTCTGCCGCCATCGCCGGCGCCGCTGGCTGGCTGACCATCAGCCTGCTGGTCCTGGCGGCGATCGCCGGTCTGCTGGTCGGCCCGTTGACCACCTTGATCGCCGCCATCCGTCGCGATCCGGTGCCCTACTTCTATGTGGGGCCGGCCGTGCTCGCCACGGGCGTGCTGATCTTCGTGCCCTTCGCGGTGGGCGTCGGGCTGGGCTTCACCTACCGGGGCGAAGAATTCGTCGGCCTGAGCAACTACGAAGAGGTGCTCGCCCTGGCCACGGGCGGCCACGGCGCGACCCACTTCTTCCGCACCCTGCTGCACACGGTCTTGTGGACCTTTACCAACGTCTTCCTGCACGTGACCCTGGGGCTGGGTCTGGCGCTGGTGCTCAATCGCCCCGACCTGCGCGGCCGACGCTACTACCGACTGTTGCTGATCATCCCGTGGGCGGTGCCCAACTACATCACCGCGCTGACCTGGAAGTGGATGTTCAACACCCAGTACGGCCCCATCAATCAGATGATCGAGGCCATCGGCGTGGGCCAGATCGACTGGCTCGGTCAGAGCCCCTGGACCAACTTCCTGGCCAACCTGATCACCAATGTCTGGCTCGGCTTCCCGTTCATGATGGTGATCTCGTTGGGCGCGCTGCAGTCGATCCCTGGCGAGCTCTACGAGGCGGCGAGCATCGACGGCGCCAGCGCGGTGGATAAGTTCCGCCACATCACCATGCCCCTGCTGCGGCCGGCGCTCTTCCCGGCCATCATCCTGGGCACCATCTGGACCTTCAACGCCTTCAACATCATCTACCTGGTCAGCGGCGGCGCGCCGGACCACCAGACCGAAATCCTGATCACTGAGGCGTACTACATATTTACCGTGTTACAGCGAACGGGATTGGCGGCCGCCTATAGCGTGATCATCTTCCTGTTGCTGCTGGTGTACACCCTGGTGACCAACCGGCTGACAAACGCCACCGAGGCCGTCGACTGATGTCTACCCCCGCCTCTCGCAAAGCGCTGCGCGCCTGGCTTCCACACCTGTTGTTGGTGCCGGTGGCGGTGGTGACCATCTACCCGGTGCTCTACGTCATCAAGCTGGCGTTTGCGGGCAGCACGGGCGTTTCGGCGTCCGCCTGGCCGCTGCCCGACACCTTCAACACCGCCGCCTTCGAGACCGTAGTCACCCGCACAGACGCCCACGGCACCTGGCTGTTTGGCGCGCAGATGTTCAATTCGCTGCTGATCGCGGGCTTGACCACCATCTTGGGCATCATCCTGGCCTGCACGGCGGCTTATGGCTTCGCCCGTTTCGAGTTTCCGGGCCGCAGAGTCGGCCTGCTCGGCTTCCTGGCCACTCAGATGTTCCCCGGCATCCTGACCATGATCCCACTCTACGTCTTGATGCAGAAGCTCAACCTGTTGGACTCGTCGTTGGGCTTGACGTTGGTCTACGCCACGACCTCGATCCCCTTCTGCACCTGGATGCTCAAGGGTTACTTCGACACCCTGCCCAAGGAGTTGGAGGAGTCGGCGATCATCGACGGTGCCTCCCGGTTCACCGTCTTCACCAAAATCATCCTGCCGCTATCAGCGCCGGCCATCGCGGTGACGGCCTTGTTCTCGTTCATGAGCGCCTGGAATGAGTTCGTGCTCGCTTACACGTTCCTGAGCTCGGAAGCGGCGTTCACCATGCCGGTGCAGATCCGCAACTACGTCGGCGACAAGGACGTGCAGTGGAGCCTGTTCGCTGCGTCGTCACTGATCGTATCGATCCCGGTGATGGCCTTGTTTTACACGCTCGAGAAGCACCTGGTGGGTGGGCTGACCGCCGGCGGCGTCAAGGGCTGACCAGGGCGTTTGCTGCGACGTCGATCTCCACACGCACCTGCGCCTTGATCTTCAGCGCGCCCAACATGGCGCTGAAAGGCCGGATGCCAAAGTCACGCTGATCCAGCTCGAAGACGGCCCGGATTCGCCCGTCTGTGGATCTCAGGGAACCGGTCACATCCTTGGACTTGCCGCACAACATCAACTGGCCACGCACCTGCGCGTCGTCCAGACGGACGGACCCGGCGACGTAACGAATCGTTGGATGGCGCTCGACCCGCAGCACGTCGCGGGCCAGGTTGCGCTGAATCTCCCGCCGGTCGCGCTCGGACAGCGCACGCTCGTCCCGATGACCCGCCTTCATGGCGCAGACGACCTGCAAAGAGGCCGCCTCGAAGCTGGCCTCGACCCGGCCTGACTCCTCGTCCACCTGCACGTCCAGGCGTTCGACCCGGAGCAGCAGGTCATGCGCCACGCGCGAGAGCAGCCCCTCCTTGAAGGTATAGACGTGGCAGGCGACGTCGTTGGCGTCCAGACGGGGCATGGGGCTCGCCACTCTCCTTGCCCGCGCCGGCGATGTGGGACGCGGGGCACGGCGCGGGCAAGGGGAGCATGCTGCCACCCGAAGGAGGACTCAAGCAGCCGGTGACAGGACTGCAGTGGTGGGATGAGTCCGGGGGCGCAGACGCTTGCGTGCCGGGAACGCGGGCAGGGGCAAGCGCTGCTGAGCGGGCGGCTCGGGCGGGGGCAGGGGGCGACCGAAGCGATCGCGATCGGCGCGGGCATGGCCGAATCGGGTATTGCAAGCCAGGCAGAGCCAGATGGGCTCGTTGCGGCCGTGGTTGATGCCACCCAACAGGAGCTCGCCGCGATCGGCCTGCTCGCGCACGGCGTCGCTCACGGGGCCGTAGCGGATAGGCAGCCAGTGGCGGACGGCGGCGCTGCAGTGAGGGCAGCCGCGCTTGCTGGAGCCGGCGCCGTCGCGGGTGTTGTGGGTGGCTGTCGTTGCGGTCTTTCGTCGGCTCCAGAACATCGGTGTCTCCTCTCAGGTCGTGGTGGCACGCTACCACGGAACTGAAAGGATGTTCAGTAAACCAAGGGACAGGCTGTGTCCCGCCCAGACACCATGTGGAAGACGCTGCGGATTACCTGTCAACCTGTGTTCAGGTGTTGTTCAGTATCGGTCTACTTGCCGGGGCAGGCGGCGACGACGGCCGGGTCGAGGCCCTTGCTGCCGTAGTTTTTGTCGAACGCCTTGGCGAAGTCGGCGGCGAGCTTGGCGGCGCGCGCGTCGAAGGCGTCCTTGTCGGCCCAGGTGTTCTTGGCCTGCAGCACGTCCGAGGGCACGCCGGGGCAGGAGGTGGGCACTTCGAAGTGGAACAGCGGGTCGTGCACGTAGTCCACATCGGCCAGCTTGCCGGACAGGGCGGCGTCGACCAGGGCGCGGGTCAGGTTGATGTCCATGCGGGCGCCGACGCCGTGGGGGCCGCCACTCCAACCGGTGTTGACCAGGTAGACGCGGGTGCCGTGCGTGCTCATTTTTTCGCCCAGCAGGCGGGCGTAATCATCGGGATTGCGCGGCATGAAGGGCGCGCCGAAGAAGCGCGAGAAGGTGGACACCGGCTCGGTGATGCCGGTCTCGGTGCCGGCGAGCTTGCTGGTGTAGCCCATCAGGAACCAGAGCATGGCCTGGGCCTCGTCCAGCTTGGACACTGGCGGCAGCACGCCGTTTGCGTCGGCGGTCAGGAAGAGGATGGTATTGGGATGCTGGCTGGTCGGCGGCGTCTTGATGTTGCTCAGCGAGGACAGCGGGTAGGACACGCGCGAGTTGGCCGTGTAGCGCTGATCGTCCACATCGAAGTGGCCGTCGGGGTACATCATGCAGTTCTCGACCAGGGCGCCATGCTCATGGGGGTCGGCCTTGCGGAAGGTGGCGTTCCAGATCTCCGGCTCCTTGTCCTGGCGCAGATCGATGAGCTTGGCGTAGCAGCCGTTCTCGAAGTTGGCGATGCCGTTGTCATCCCAGCCATGCTCGTCATCGCCGAGCAGGGCGCGGGTGGGGTCGGCGGACAGGGTCGTCTTGCCGGTGCCCGACAGGCCCAGCAGCAGCGCCGAGTTGCCGTCGGGGCCCTCGTTGGCCGAGCAATGCAGGGGCAGGATTCCGGCATCGGGCAGCATGTAGTTCATCACCGTGAACATCAGCTTCTTGTTGCTGCCGCAGTAGGCCGAACCGAAGACCAGGCCGACGCCATTGTCGAAGTCGTGCACGATGGCCATGTGCGTGGTCTCGCCGTTGGGCAGTTTGCGCAGGCGGCCCTCGTACTTCTTCGGGTCAAGGCGATTGTAGGGCAGCGAGATCAGCAGGAAGGGCTTGCTGCCGTAGATCGATGTATCGATGTCCTCGGGCATGTCACGGAACATGTTCAGGCCGAACAGCGAGTGGGTGCCGCGCGGGGTGACCATCTTCAGCGGCAGGGCGTAACGCGAGTCAGCGCCGACGGCGCGGTCGGTGACGAAGAGCTGATCGTGCTCCGCGAGGGCGGCCATGGCGTCTTCCCAGATCATCTCCCAGGTCTCCGGGTCGAGCGGGATGTTATTGGGCGCATCCCAGTCGATGTTGGCCTCGCTGCCGGCCTGCCGGACCACCATGGTGTCCTTGGGGCTGCGCCCGGTGGACTCGGGACGCGTCCAGGTCACCAGGGCGCCGTCCGCGGACACGACGGCCTCACGTGCACCGATGGCGTGGTCGACCAGGTCGGCACGACTCGGGTTGTTGATGACCTTCGGGTGCTTGGCGAGGACTGCGTCGAGGGTGGCTTGGAAGTTCATGCTGGGTCTCCGTGGGGCAGTTCCATGTCGGGTGCGGGCAGAAATCGTCCGGTCGCCCCGTGGCGATCGGTGGCGTGATCGGGGCGGCGAGCATAACGGCCGTCGCAGTACCGGCAACCGCTGGCGGAAAACGCTGCGATGCCGGTTGGCTTGCCGGGTCGCGGCGGCGTGGTTACCCTGCGCCGCCGAGCCACGACATGCCCCCGTTCCTGCCCATGAAAGCCCCCGGTAGTAAAATGTCTTCAACGATTTCCAAGGCCCCTGGTGGTCGATTGACCGGCGCCATCTCGGTGCTGGCGCTCACACTCTCCGTGGCTGCGCCCGCGATGGCATCGGCGCCCGCCGATCCGCCGGCGCCAGCGACCGCGTTGACGGCCGATAACATGGCCACTGCGGTCAAACCGGCGGGCTTCCGCTACGCGATCATCCGCGATGGCATCGTCGATGACGTGAGCGACACCCTGCTCTACGTCAAGGCGTCCAAGGCGGCCAAGACCAGCCGCGCCGTGCCAATCCCCAAGGATCGCAAGCTGCTCGGCACGCTGATCGCCGGCGGCAAGGTCGAGGACCTGGTCAAGGGCACCACGTTGACGGTGCGCTACGACCCCAAGGGCGTGGTCCGACCCGAGATCGTGATCCAGGGCAAGGCCGAGCTGCAGGTGCTCGAGGGCGCCAAGGTGATCGATCGGGGTGGCAACAAGCTCTACGTGACCCTGGCCGACGGCAGCTCGCGCGGCTTCGAAATCGAAGGCGGGGCCAAGGCGTGGGAGGGCGTGGTCAGCAACGGGCCGGCCTCTGCGCTCATTGGCGGCGCAAAGATCCGCATCCATTTCGACCCGAGCGGTCGGGCGCCCCTGCGCATCGAGTTGATGGACCCGCCAAAGGCAGAGGCAAAGGACAAGGGATGCGGCTGCGGGGTGGCCGGAAGTGGCGGGATTCCCGCCGGCGCCATGTTCTTATCGACCCTCTGCCTGTTGGCCCTGCTCAGGCGGCGTGTCAGCGCTTGACACCCCCACCCGGACGCGACGATGCTGCGCGACCGGGAGCGTTGCCATGGCCAATGATCGCGATTTTGAACTCATCGTCCGCACCATCGTCGACCGCGTCCAGGCGGAGATGGGGGGCGGCGCGCCAAAATCCTCCTGCGGCAGCAAGCCCGCACCCTCGTTGGCACCGCCGACGCCCAAGACTCCCTGCAAAGCCGGCAAAGGCCAGTGCACGGGCTGTGGCTGGTCGGTCTCCCGCCGCCCGGTAGACACCCGCAAGATCATCGATCTGGGCGCCGCGCGCGTGTCCGCCAACGCCAAGGGCCTCGACGGACAGATGGTCCGCTCCGACCTGGCTGGCTACATCGATCACACCCTGTTGAAAGCCCGGGTCGACCGCGACGAGCTGCGCAAACTCTGCGGCGAGGCGCGCCAGTACAAGTTCGCCTCGGTCTGCGTCAACGCCAGCAATGTGGCCTTCTGCTCGCGTGAACTGCGCGGCGCGGGGGTGATGGTCTGCGCCGTGGTCGGCTTCCCGCTGGGCGCCATGACGCCAGCAGCGAAAGCCTTCGAGACCCGCGAGGCGGTTCGCGATGGGGCCAACGAAATCGATATGGTGATCAACATCGGCGCCCTGAAGTCGCGTGACTACGGGCTGCTGATGCAGGACATCAAGTCGGTCGTCGACGCCGCCCGACCCCACCGGGTCAAAGTGATCCTGGAGACGTGCGAACTCACCGATGAGGAGAAGATCATCGCCTGCGCACTGTCCAAGGTTGCCGGCGCGGCCTTCGTCAAGACGTCCACCGGCTTCGGACCGGGCGGCGCCACCGCCGCGGACGTGGCGCTGATGAAGCGCATCGTCGGCGACGAGCTCGAGGTGAAGGCTTCGGGCGGCGTGCGCACAGCGGATGACGTGGACGCCATGATCGCTGCCGGCGCCACCCGCATCGGCGCCAGCGCCTCCATCGCCATCGTCAAGGGCAAGAAGGCCGCAAAAGGCGGCAAGCGCGCCGCGGGCGGCTATTAGACACCGACGTCGGCGGACCGCTCCACCAGCGGAGACCCACATGGTAGCGAATCATCCCCGCTGGCATCGGTTGTGGCCGATCGCTGCGTTGCTGGTGCTCGCCCTCTCCGGTTGCGTTCGGGACGACGCCGGGGAGGATGACAGTCCATCCAGCGACGCCTGCTCGGGCACCGCCTGCGACGTGGCCATCTCGGATGACTGCACCGAAGGCTGCGGCGATCCATTCGCTGGCGAGGAGACTGGCGCGGTCGCCCGTTTCGAGCCCGACAAGGCGGCGTCGGACTGGCATGCGATGCCCTTCCCCACCGATTTCAGGAAGGTGAGTGGCAAGCTGCAGCTGGCCGGCTTCCCGCCCAATCGCAAGGGCGAGATCCTGCCGCTGTTGGAGAAATACATCACCCTGGCAGAGACCAGGTTGGATGGCTTCAGCATCGCGCCGACCATCTTCGTGGCTTTCGACAAGCCGCTGGATCCGGAGCAGATGCCCAGCCTCCAGGAGACCTACACCAGCGACGACTTCCTCTTCCTGGTCGACATCAGCCCGGACAGCCCCGAGTACGGCCGCCGCATTCCCTTGCAATGGAAACTGCGCGGCGCCGAGCGCGGCCAGGTCGAGGCCGCCAACCTGGTCGCAATCCAGCCCACGTGGGGGGTCTCGCTGCGCCCCGGCACCACGTACGGGTTCGTCATGCGCAGGCGAATCCGCGATGTCGACAACAAGATCCTGGCCCGCCCGCCGGCGCTGGCGACCATCTTGGACCAGGAGTTCGACGGCAAAGGCACGCTCGATGCGGCCCATCAGAAGATGGCCGACAGCTTCGCGCCGCTCTTCGCCGCCATGAAGAAGGGCGACGTCAAGGTCAACCCGAAAGCCATCGCGGCGCTGACGGTGTTCACTACGGCGGAACCCATCAAGGAGATCCAGGCCATGGCCGCCTGGACGCGCAAGAACACCACCCGAAAGCCCGCCTACGGCTGGAAGAAGTGGGAGGCCAAGGACAACTTCAAGCTGGTCCGTGGCAAGTACGCGGGGCCCAACTTCCAGGCCGGCGAGGTGCCCTACATGACCGAAGGCGGCGGCTTTGTCTTCGATGACAAGGGCAACCCGGTCATTCAGCGCACCGAAGACGCCCTGCGGGTGGCCATCGCGGTGCCCGGCAGCACGGCGCAGATGGTCGGTGGCAAGTTGCCGGTGGTCATCTACTCGCACGGCACCGGCGGCGACTACGACTCCTTCAGGCACCAGAAGGTCATCGACATGTTGTGCGAGTCCGGCCTGGCCGTGATCGGCATCGAGCAGCCGCTCCACGGCACCCGCGGAGGCGACCCGCCGCTGTCGGATATGCTGGTCGACCAGGCCTCTTTCAACTTCCTCAACCCGGAGTCCGGGCGCACCACCTTCCGCCAGGGTGTGCTCGATAACGTCTTCCTGATCGAGATGCTCCGCGACGGCATGTTGGACATTCCGGCGGCCAGCTCACCCAGCGGCGACACGGTCCGCTTCGACGCCAATCGCATGCTCTTCTTCGGCCACAGCCAGGGGGGCATCGTCGGCGCCCTGTTGACGACGGTCGAGCCCTATATTCGGGCGTTCGTGCTCTCCGGAGCGGGCGGCGGCCTGTCGTTGACCGCCATGCTGCGCAAGGATCCCCTGGACTTCGAGAAGGTCATCTCGGGCGCCCTGAACCTGGACGAAGGCGAGCTCACCGAGTTCCATCCGGCGCTGGCGATCATTCAGATGCTGGTCGACATCACCGACCCGCTGGCGTATGGGCGGCACGCCTTCGAGCGGGAGGCGAAGCACTCCCCACCACACATCCTGCTGACCGAAGGGCTCAAGGATACGGCGACCCCAGCGGCCACCGCCGAGGCGCTGGCGGCGTCCATGCAGATGGCCATCCGCTACCCGGCTGCCCACAAGAACGCCGCCATGAACGCCATCGGCACCATGGAGATCGCGCCGCCGTTTCGGAACAACCTCGAGGTCAACGGCAGCAAGGTCACCTCGGTGCTGGTGCAATACGCGCAGGGAGATCACTTCATCGTGTTCAAGAAGAACGGCGGCCGGGCACTGGCCCACTCGTTCCTCTTCCGCGTAGCCACCGAAGGCGTGCCGTTGATCGAGAAGCACTGAGTCCGACGCGTTCAGTCGACCCTTGGCAGCCCGGGCAACAGCCCGTCCACCAGCGAATCGTGACCGCCGTCGACATGGTGAACGATGGCCTGCGCCATGAGCTCGGGTCGATCGTGGTGCAGGTTGTGACCGGCCTCCGGCACGGTGCCGACCAGGGCGTGAGGCAGCAGGTCGGCGCGCGCCTGCAGGTCCATGGCGCGGTGATCGGAGTTCTCGCCGTAGAGCACCAGCGTGGGCACGCTCACCGCCTGCCAGATGAGCCGTGCGTCCTGCTCCAGGAAGGGCTTCGCCGCTGGCGTCAGGTGTAGGGGATCATGGCGCCAGACGCGGGCCGTTGGCGAATGGTCCGCGTCTGCGGGAGGGGGTCGCGTCAGGTCCTCTGCCAGCTGCATCGCATGGGCCGGCGCCAGGGCCGGATTGCGCTGGACCAGGCGGTCGGCGGCGGCCTGCAGGCTGTCCAGTGGCCGCAGATGGCGCGCCCGCTGCGCCGGAGGCCCGCCCAGAGCTGCCGTGCCCTGGATCACCAGCCAGCGCCGCAATCGAGCCAGCGAGCGCTCCGACTGATCGAAGGGCGGGCCCAGCCCCTCCAACACAACAAGGCTGCGCACCTCGCCGATGCCCAAAGCCACCATACCCGTAGCCACCGAACCGCCCATGGAGTGGCCGACCAGGTGAAAGGGGCCCGGCAGGGCGTGGGCCACCAGCGCGGCCATGTCGGACCAGTAGTCGTAGAAGTGGTAATAGCCGCCTTCGCCTACCCAGCCGCTGTGACCAAAGCCGCGAAAGTCGGGCGCCAGCACCTGCATCCCCGCCTCGACCAGCGCCCTGGCGATGGGTCGAAACGACAGCCCGGAATCGAGAAAGCCGTGCAGGCAGAGCACCGCGGGCGCATCGACCGGGCCCAATCTGTGCAGCGCCAGGCGAAGGCCGCGGGCTTGAAAGGTCTCGGTCTGCACGGGTCTCCTCCCCCGGGTGAGGCAGAGGTCTACCGTTCCAGGTCGACCCTGTCGAGCGTGGATGAGGCTGCGTGGCCGCCGGAATACCCTGCGCCGGCCGCGCGTTGGCCTTGACCAGGGGCGGCGACCGGGCGATAACGCCCCGCCGAAGCCGGCCGCGGGTGCCCACTGCCCCGCGTCCATGGTCCACCACCGGCCCATGAACCCACGCCGCCCAGGACTTGCCATGATGACGCGCCCCAACACCGCTCCCCTGCTCGCCGCCCTGCTGACCGCCGCCCTGCTGGCCCCGATGGCCGTGTCGGCCACGGCCACAGCCGCGACGAAGATCGCCGTTGTCGACCTGCAGCGCGTGCTGCTGACCTCCAAGGCGGGCAAAGCGGCCAAGTCCAAGTTCGAGGCGATCCAGAAGAAGAAGCGCAAGCAGCTCAAGCGGACCGACAACCGCCTGCAGCAGCGAGAGAAGAAGCTGCTCGCCGAGCGCGTGGCGCTCGAGAAGGCCGTCGCCGGCAAGGGCGCAGCCGCGTTGACCCCGGCGCTGAAGAAGAAGATGACCGCCTTCATGCCCAAGCTGAAGGCCTTTCAGCAGGAGGTCGTGGACTTCCAGAAGACGCAGCGCGAGATGGTCAAGAACCTGGCCGCCAAGGAGGCCCAGCTGCTCAAGCCCATCGAAAACAAGATTCGCAAGGTGATCGGTAAGATCGCCAAGGAGAAGGGCTACACCCTGGTGCTCAGCCGTGTCGCTGTGGTCTATGGCCAGGCGTCTGCTGACATCACCGCAGAGGTGGCCCGGCGGATGAATGGCAGGTAGGTACCTCTGGCGGCCGGCCAGCCTCCTGCTGCTCGCCGGTCTGCTGCTACCCGCCAGCGCTTGTAAGCGCGATGCGGACGCCCCCCTGCCCAAGGGCGCCCTCTTTCCAGAACCGCATAAGACCAGCACGAGCCCGCCGAGCAAGGGGCGCGGTGTGCTGGAGCGCGCCGTCCTGGTCACCGAGGTCGAGCCCAACGACGCCCGTGAGCAGGCCCAGGTGTTGGCCGACAACGCGCTGATCGAGGGCACCTTCCGGGTGGAAGCTCATTCGGACAAAGCGGACGCGGGCCGGCGCGGCAAGCGGCGCAAGCGACCGCGTCGGCGGCGCATCGACAGCGACTGGTATCGCCTGCCACAGAATGCGACGCCCGGCACCATCTCCAGGATCGAGCTGCGACAGGCGCCCAAGTGCGCCCGGCTGGAGCTCTGGTCGGTCGCGGGCAAGGGCACCCGACTCATGCACGCCATGCCGGAGCGCCGCCAGCGGCCGGTGCTGGACGCGGTTCGTCGCTCTGAGGGCGACTTGCTGTTGCGCGTGCTGTGCTTTGCCAGGCAGGCGCCCGATCCGGCGGACCGGCACTACAAGCTCGCCATCAGTACCCGCAATCAACGCCTGGATGAGGAGACAGAACCCAACGATGTGGCCACTCCTCAGACTGGCCTGGTGCCGCTGGGTCAGGGCGTGCAGGGCACGCTCGGCCACAGGCGGGATGTGGATGTCTTCCGGCTGGACCTGAACGCCGCGCCACCGGGCGAGGCCCTGGTATTGGGCGTCACCGGCGTGCCGGGTGTGAAGCTGGCCGTGACCCTATACGACGAGTCCGGCGAGCGCGTGCTCCTGGAACGCAAGCCGCCGCGCGGCGCGGGTGTGCTGGTGCCCAACCTGGATGTTCGGCGCACTGGCAAGTTGCCTGTGCTGAAGATCGCCACCTTGTCGGGGATCGGTCCCGACGCACCCTACGCTGCCTCGATCCGTCCCCTGCTGCCGGTCGGTTGCCCGGCCCAGGCCGCCTGCCCGGAACGGGTACCCATCGAGCGCGAGCCAGACGACGTGGTGCAGCAGGCCATGGGCATCACCCACGGTTCGCTGATCACCGGCGTCATCGACAGCCCCGGAGACGTCGACTGGTATGCCATCGACGGTGAACCGGGCCAGGTAGCGTCAGTCACCTTGACCGCCCCGGCAGGTCTGGCCCTGACCCTGGCGGTGGCCGACGGCAGCCAGACCTGGGCCGAGGTCGCGGCCAGCGAACCCGGGCAGCGCCTCATCTTCGCCGGCTGGCTGCTGGCGAAGCGTCGCTTCCATGTACGGGTGGCTGGGGTTGGCGATGCCTTCGACCGCGGCCAGAGCTACCTGCTCCGTGTACGTGTGAACCAGCAGGCGTGGTTCGAGCGAGAAAGGGGTCCCGATGCGGCCCTGGAACCCATGGCGCGCACGGGCTTCGGCACCTGGCAGCGCCAGGGCGCCCTCCTGCCCGCCGGCGATGTCGATCGCTTCCAACTTGACCTGCGGGCGCGCCCCATGCCGACCGAAGCGACGCTACGTTGCGCGGGCGATGGCGCCCCTGGATTGTGGTGCGAGGTGATGGGACCAGACGGACAGTCGGTGGCGCGCTTGCAAGCCCCGGCCGAAGAGGGCCAGGAGAGCCGCCGGCCCATCAAGCTCGCGCCTGCGCTGTGGACCGTGAAGGTGCAGGCCAAACCCGCCCGCATGGCGCCGTCGACGTGGCGTGTGGAGGTCGCGGATTCACGCGCCCTGGACGAGGCGCTGGCCCTGCCTGCGGACCTGACGCCGACCCTGGCTCCGGTACCCGGCGACGAGCCACTGCCCCAGCCCTGACGAGCGCCTGATATCGGTCTGTGTTGGCGGGCCGAATCAAGCCGGCATGGCGGCCAGCGCGGCCCTGGCAGCGGCCAGGAAGTCATCGCCGCCGCACGCGACGTGCACGCTGCCGCGAGGCTCCACCAGCACCGCCACCGGCTGCAGACCTCCGACCGCCGGCAGCGCGCCCAGCCGGCGCGCGCCATGGCCGTCGGCATCGGCCAGCACGTCGTTTGTCGTCGTCTCGCCACCGAAAGCGAGCACGGCCAGTTCCACCAACGAACCCGCTCGGGCCGCGATATCGCCACCCAGCGCTTGAGCCACCGCCTCTGCGGACTCCGCCGGAGCCACCACCAGCAGCAGCCAGCGCGGCCGGTCGCCGACGGCCTGCAGGCCCTCGATCCGGGGCAGGGGATCGCCAGGGAGCAAGAGCAACGGGACAGACGAGGAAGAGGAGCCGGGCACGACTAGAAGCTCTGGCCGATGGTGAACGCGAAGACCAGCGGATCCTCGCCCGGCTGCGGCGCGATGGGCACGCCCCACTCGAAACGCAGCGGACCCACCGGCGAGAACCAGCGCACGCCCCAGCCAAACGACATGCGCATGGCCTCCAGGGCCAGGTCTTCGCCTTCGCCGAACGCGTTGCCGATGTCGAAGAAGACCAGGGCGCGCAGGTTGACCGGCTGCTTGACCAGCGGCATCTCGAACTCGTTGTTCAGGTACAGCTGCTTGTTGCCGCCGATGTTGAAGGGCGACAGCGCTGCGCCCGGGTCACCGCTGACCGGCACGCCGATGGACGGGCCCAGGGTGTTCCGCTGGAAGCCGCGCACATTGAAGATGCCGCCCATGAAGAAGCGCTCGAAGAGGGGCACCTGCCGGCCTTCCGGGGCGAGCACGATGCCGCCGACCAGGTTGAACTTCAGCACGCCGTCCAGGGGCATGGGGAAGTAGCGTCGCACGCGGCCGATGTAGCGGCTGAAGAGGTTCTCGCTGCCCAGGAACTCGGAGGCGTACTCGGCGGTGCCCGACAGGAACCAGCCATTGGATGGCATCCAGCGATCGTCGCGGTTGTCGAAGGTGACGGTCGCCCGCAACGAAGACGTCAGCCCGGCGTTGAAGAGCGAGGCGATGGGCACGTCCTTGCGGCCGGACAGGCCGCCGATCTCGGTGCTGACCTGCTCCAGGTTGTAGGCCAGGGCCGCGTGCAGGGTCGGCAGCAGGCGATAACCCCAGCTGAGCGAGCCGCCGGTGGAGTTTCGGGTGAAGTCGGTGAACAGCTGCTGGAAGCTGAACAATTCGAGCGAGAACGTCACGTTGGTATCCATGAAGTAAGGCTCGTAGAAAGAGCCCTGGAACATGGTCCGGATGGCCGAAAGCGAGGCCTGCAATGAGAGGCGCTGGCCGCGACCGAGGAAGTTGTCCTTGCTGATCTGCGCGGTGGTGATGAAGTTATCCGCCGAGCTGAAGCCCGCGCCCACCTGGAAGGTGCCCGTGGTGCGCTCCTTGACCTCGACCAGGGCATCGACCACCTGCGGATTGTTGGTCGGCCGGGTCTTGATCTCCACCTTGTCGAAGAAGCCGAGCCGCTGCACGCGGGCCTGGGAGCGCTTGATGTTGCGCTCGCTGTAGAGCTCACCCTCGTTGAAGAGCAGCTCGCGGCGGATGACCTTGTCGCGGGTACTGGACGCGCCGACCATCAAGATGCGGCCGAAGTAGACCTTCTTGCCCTTCTGCACATGGTAGGTCCAGTCGACCAGGCGGCCCTTGGCCTGCGGAACGGACTCGTTGGAGACGGTGGCGAACGCGTAGCCATGTTCCTTTTGCCGGCCGGCCAGCAACTGGGCGTCGGCTTGCACGTTGGCGTAGTTGAAGGTCTCGCCCTGCTTGAGCTTCAGTTTGGGCAGCAGCTTGGCCACGGGCACCACGCTGTCGCCCTTGATGCCGACCTTGCCGACCGTGAATTTCGGCCCTTCATGTACCCGAATCGACACGCGCACGTGGCGCATGTCGCGCGACAGGCTGACCTCCGGTTCGGAGACTTTGGCCTGGATGTAACCCTTGGTCAGGTAGAGGTACTGGATGATCTGCACGTCGTAGTCGATCTGCTCGCGCTTGAAGTTGCCATCCTTGCCCAGGAAGCCCAGCGCACTGCCCTCCTTGGTCCGCATGACGTTCTTGATGTCTTCGTCGGGCACGCCCTTGTTGCCCAGGATCTCCACCTGCCGCACCTTGATTTCGGCGCGCTCTTCGATGGCGAAGATGACGTGCACCTGGTTGCCGGGCAGCGTCTCCACTTTCAGCTGTACCGTCGCCAGGAAAAAGCCTTCGTCAACGTAGAGTTCTTTGATCTTATTGGCGTTTTGCTGGGCCTGTGAGGGCGAATAGAGGTCGTTGACGCGCAGATCGACGACCTTGAGCACCTCGTCTTCGGTCTGCTCCTCGTTGCCCTGGATGCTGACCTTGGCGATCGAGGGACGCTCCAACAGCTGGTAGCGCAGGATCACCTCGCCGGTGCGATCCGGCGTCTTCTTGATGCCCACGCGCACGTCGTCGAAGAGCCCGGTCTCGAAGATGCGGCCGATATCGGCGGAGATGACCGCGTGGTCCAACTGATCGCCCTTCCGGGCGCGAATTCGGTTGCGTACGGCCTTCTCGTCGACCCGCTCGATGCCGCCCAACACGATGCGGGTGATCTTTGGCGCCACCTGCTGGCCACGAACAGCGCGCGGGCTGCCGCCCTGCAACGACAGCTGGGCCAACGCCCCGGCGGGCGCCAGCAGGACCAGCACCACGGCCAGGCGTAGCAGGGCTGCGATTGTGCCGGGGCGGGTCACGCAGCCTCCTCGAGCTCGCGAACCCGACCCTCGGTCATCAGCAGCATGCGCCCCATCCGTCCGGCCAGTTCCTTGTTGTGGCTGACGATGACGAAGCTGGCGCCGGTCTCGGCGTTCAACTCCTCCATCAAGTCGTGAATCTCCGCCGCCGTGCGGCCATCCAGGTTGCCGGTCGGCTCGTCGGCGAGCACGATCTCGGGCTCCATCACCAGGGCGCGGGCCAGGGCCACACGCTGCTGCTCGCCACCACTGAGTTCGCCGGGATGGTGGTCGAGGCGATGGCTCAGACCCACCTTTTCCAACAACCAGGTCGCCCGATCCTGGATCTCGGCGCGACGTCGGCGGGCGATCAGGGCGGGCATGAGCACATTCTCCCAGGCGGTGAGCTCGGGCAGCAGGTGGTGGAATTGAAAGACGAAACCGATGGTGCGATTGCGAAACGCGGCGAGTTTTTCCTCATCGAGGTCGCCCAGAGCGCGGCCATGGTACGCGATGGAGCCGGCGGTGGGCACATCCAGCGCGCCGAGCACATGCAACAGGGTCGACTTGCCCGAGCCGGACCGACCGACGATTGCCACCATGTCGCCGCGATGTACGTCCAGATCCAGGTCCTTCAGCACTTCGATGCGACGCCCTCCCACCTCGAAGTGACGCGCCACACCACGGGCCGATAGCAGCGGCGCGACCTCGGGCGTGCCGTCTGGTTCGGTCGACTCTGACGCTGCGCCGGGTAGCGCGTCGGGGCTACTCATATCGGAGCCCCTCCAGAGGACTCAAGCGGGCTGCACTTTTAGCAGGAAATACGGTGGCGACAAGGCTGATGGCCAACGCGGCGACGACGACCGCGGCGATCTCGACCGGCGAGATGGACACCGGCAGCGTGCGCACGTAGTAGGCTTCGGGCAACTGGATGCCTGCAAAGCGCACCACAAGGCAGGTACCGAGGCCGAGGATGAGTCCCGCGGTCGTGCCGATCATGCCGATCACGGCGCCCATCTGCACAAAGGCCGAGCGCACCGTGTGCTGACCGGCGCCCATGGCTTGCAACATCGCGATGCCACCCCGCTTCTGCAGGATCACCATGGTCAAGGCCGAGACGATCGAGAACGACGCCACCAGGATGATCAAAGCCAGCACCAGGAAGACCACAAGGCGTTCGAAGGCCAGCGCTGAGAAGAGGGAACGATTGAGCGCCCGCCAGTCGATCACCTCGGTATCGGCCGGTGCGCCGGCCGCTTTCAGGGCCTTGCGCACCCCTGCTACCACCGCGTCTGGCTCCTCCGGGGCGGCCAGGCGCAACTCCAGTACATTGGCCGCGCCGTCCACGTTGAAGTAGCGCGCCGCTTCGGCCAGGGCGACGTAGGCGACCTTGCTGTCGGCCTCGTACAGGCCCGTCTCGAAGGTGCCGGCGACGCGGAAGGTGCGCACTCGCGGCACCAGGCCGGTGGGCCCGATGTCCGCGTCGGGGGTGATCACCTCGACGCGATCGCCCAGGTCCACCTGCAGCGAGCGGGCCAACTCAACGCCAAGCAGGATGCCAGGGGCTACTGGCACGTCGACGTCAGCGTCCAGATCCCCCCCCAGGCCCAAGCCCAGGGAAGCGCGTAGGGCCGCCGAACCGCCGGAATTCAGCGGTGGAGCCAGTCCGGGTGCCGGATCGTCGCCCGGATCGATGTGGTGCTCGTCCAGGTCTTCGGGCTCGTCTCCTGACTCGGGCGGGTCCGCCGACGACGAATCGGTGGCCAGCGGGGGCGGCGCTGGTGCGCCCTCGTGGAGGATCGGATCGCTGTCAGAAGGAAGCAGGATCACGCCCGGATCCGGCCCGTCCGGAGCCGGTGGTGGCGGCGCGCTCGGACCTGGAGCCAGCTGCAGGATGGCCTCCAGCTCGTCGTCGGAGCCGGCATCTTCTGTGGCCGCACGCGGTGGTGGCGGCGGGGTCGGCGGCAGATCGTCGGGCGCGTCGGCCATCTTGCGGCCGAACCAGCCCGGCCGGCCCAGGGCTTCGGGTCGAGACAGCAGGGCCAGGGCGCCGGAGACCACGGTGCCGCCCAGCTCCCGCCGGACCTCGGCCAACTCGGGATCGATGCCGCGCACGGCGACGAAGTTGTGCACGTTGAAGGTGGACGACAGGATCGCATCGCCACGCACCTGCGGGCTGACGGCGATGACCCCCGGCACCGAGCGCAGGGCGCGACTGACCGCCGCCGCGCCGCCGATGGCGCCGACCCGACCAGGCCGCTCGACCAGGGCGTGGGCGTTGGCCACCAGCATCTTTGCGCGCAGGTCATCGGCAAAGCCGCCCATGACGCTCAACACCACGATCAGCGCCCATGTACCGGCGGCGACGCCGACAATGGACACGAATACGGGCAGCGTCACCTTGGGTTGGGCCTGCAGGATCATCCAGCCCGACAACAGCAAGGCCACGCCACCGCCGCTCAGCAAGCCCACCGCCCACGCCGGCGCACGACTCAGCAGCACGCCGCCGACCACCAGCCCGCCCACGGCCACGGGCAACAGCAACATGCCCAGGCGTCGGGTGACGCGAGCGCGCTGCCGTCGTTCGGCGCGCATGGCCGCCACGACCAGCACGACGCCCAGCAGCACCGCACCGGCGATGGCGAAGGCGTTGAGGTAGGGACGCAAGCGCGGGTGGTAGAGCGCCACGGTGATCGCCGCCAGGCAGATCAGCAGCAACGTCGCCATGGCCGCCGAGCGCAGCCAGCGCCACGGTATGGAGGCCATCAGCAACAACAAGCCTTGCAAGGCGAGCGCGCCGGCGGCGTTGCGCCACGCCAGGCTCACCAGGTCGACACGATTGATGGCTTCGCCCCACCCGATGGCCTGACCGGCGATGGCAAGGCCGCCGGCGAGCGAGACCACGCCCAGCAAGCCGGGCCGCCAACGCGCCAACGTCGGCGGCGACAGCGGGTCGGCGTCCACGGTCCGGCGCAAGCGCCGCCAGATGCGCAAGGGCAGAGGTTCGGGCAGCACCTGCGCCTTCAGAAAGGACCAGGCCACAAAGACGCTGGGACTGTCGCGCACGGGCCAGGTCAGCAGGCGGACCAGGGCCAGTCCGATCACAGAGAACGCGGCCGCGACCGCGATGGCCGCGGCGATCACGCCGAGCAGCTGCACCACCATCCAGGCCTGGAAGCCAACCCGCGGATCGTCGTGTTGGATCAACGCCTGGGCGGCGGCCGCCAGCAGCCCGAATCCCAGCAGCAGGGCGGCGCGTCGCCAGTGCAAAAGAGGCCTCTTTGCCGGTTCAGGTCGATGGGCCGGGGTCGGCTTCAGCGGCGGCCGGGCGTTCCGGGCGCAGCAGGGGGAAGAGGATCACCTCTCGGATGCTCTCGGTGTTGCTCAACACCATCGCCAGGCGGTCGATTCCAATGCCGCAGCCAGCGGTGGGCGGCATCCCGTATTCGAGCGCTCGCACGTAGTCCAGGTCCATGTCCATGGCCTCGATATCGCCGCCCGCCTTCTGCTGCACCTGGTCGGCGAAGCGTCCGTACTGGTCGACGGGATCGTTGAGCTCGGAGAAGGCGTTGGCCACCTCGAAGCCGGCGATGTAGAGCTCGAAGCGATCGACCAGGGAGGGGTCGGCATCCTTGCGTCGCGACAGTGGCGAGACCTCGACCGGGAAGTCGATCACGAAGGTCGGCTGAATCAGGTGCGGCTCGGCGACCTGCTCGAAAAGCTCCATCTGCAGCTTGCCCAGAGAGGCATCATCGGCCAGCTCGATACCCAGGTCCGCCAGGCTGGCGCGCACGACGTCAATGTCGGCGATCTGCTCAACGCTCAGGCCGCCCCAGCGCTGCAATCCCTCGTGGACCGAGACGCGGGCGAAAGGCGCCGCCATGGAGATGATGCGTGGGTTGCCGTCGTCATCGACGCCGTAGGGCACCTCGCTGCTGCCGCAGACGTCCACGGCGAGCTGGGAGAACAGCTCCTCGAGCATGTCCATCAGGTCGGCATAGGTGGCGTAGGCCTGGTAGAACTCCAGCATGGTGAACTCGGGGTTGTGCTGCTGGCTCAGCCCCTCGTTGCGGAAGTTGCGGTTGATCTCGTAGACGCGCTCCAGACCACCGACAACCAGGCGCTTGAGATAGAGCTCCGGCGCGATGCGCATGTACAGCGGGATGTCCAGCGCGTTGTGGTGGGTGATGAAAGGTCGCGCCGCGGCGCCGCCAACCAGCGGGTGCATCATCGGCGTCTCGACCTCGAGGAACTCGCGGCCATCGAAGAAACGTCGCATACCGGCTACGAGCCGAGCTCGGCGGACGAAGACCTGGCGCACATCGTCATTGATGGCCAGGTCGACGTAGCGCTGTCGGAAGCGGGTCTCCTTGTCGGTCAGTCCATGGAATTTGTCGGGCAGCGGGCGCACGGCCTTGGCCAGGATGCGCAGGCAGGGGCTGTCGGCGGTCTCGCCGTCGAGCGGTTCGCCGTCAGCGTCGGTCGTGCAGGCCCACAGCGAAGGTTCGCCGGTGCGGGTGCGGAAGGGTCGACCCACGGCGCCGACGATATCGCCCACATCGATGAGCGGCGGCTGCTCGTCGCCGTCCACGGTCTGGCTTTTGAACAAGGTGTCGAAGAGCTCGGGCGCCTCGCGTCGGCTGAAGAAGACCTGGAAGGTCGACGCGTCGCTGTCGCGCCCCTCCAAACCAGCCGCCACCCGGGCTTCGTCGGCGCGCTTGCGAGCCACCACCACGTCGCCGGACGAGCGGTCGCGCAACCGCAGGAAGGCCACCTTGCCCTTGCGATTGAAGCCGATCAGGCGACCGGACAGGCGGTGCGGCGCACCCGGGCTGCGATCGGCGCCGGAGGGCTCCAGGTTCGCCGTCAGGGCCTCGACCATCTCGGCGCCGGTATGTGTGGGCTGAAAGTCGTTGGGGTATGCGGTGGCGCCGGTCGAAGCCAGCCGATCCACCTTCGCCAGTCGTTGTCGCATGAGGTCATTGCGCTCGAGCATGGCTCACCTCCGATGTCCGATCGTCGCGGAGTCGACGACCGTCAAATACAACGGACCCCGACGCCTGCCGCCCCGCCCGTGTTCGATCGTCGACGACCGGTACAGGCATTGCGCATCAGGCGTCGGGGTCCATTCCCCTCGCGGTTGGTCGCTGGTCGGGGCGACAGGATTTGAACCTGCGACCCCTTGACCCCCAGTCAAGTGCGCTACCAGACTGCGCTACGCCCCGAGACCTCTCCGCAACACGAACCGCAAAAGATGCACCGCGCGCGAGGCGCGGACGGCGGAAGTAGCATGTTGCGACCGCCTGTGCAACCGGCTGAACGGCCAAGGGGCGCCCGTCGTGGACCTTGTCGCGCCGGCGCGCCATCATCGGCTCGACCGGACGACCGGGAGGGCGCATGAGCGGGCGCGTAGCGATCGTGACAGGGGCCTCCAGCGGCATCGGCGCGGCGGCATGCCGCTTGCTGGCCGAGCGAGGCGACACCGTGGTCCTGGTGGCCCGGCGGGCAGATCGCCTGCAAACGGTGGCCGAAGAGCTGAAGGGCGCGGGCGGTACCGCCAGGGTGCTGGCTGCCGACCTGGCCGATCCGGTGGCGGTGTCGGCCCTGGTCGGAACGGTGGTCGAGGAGTTCGGCCGCATCGACCTGTTGCTCAACAACGCCGGCTACGGCCTGCAGGTGCGCTTCGAGACCATGAGCCAGGCCGACATCGACCGCATGTTCCAGGTCAACGTGTTGGCCCTGGCAAGTCTGTGCCGCGAAGTGATCCCGATCATGCGCAAACAGGGCGACGGCGCCATCGTCAACATCGCATCGGTCGGCGGCGTGGTGGCTCATCCCCTCAACGCGGCCTACTGCGCCAGCAAACACGCGGTGGTCGGCCTGTCCAAGTCGCTCCACCTGGAGATGGCCGGCACCGGTGTGCGCGTGGTTGTGGTCTGCCCAGGGGCGACACGGACCGAGTTCTTTGACCAGGCGCGCCGCGATGTGCCGTTTGCGGCGATGATCCACAAGAACATGGTGCCGGCGGAAGTGGTCGCCAAGGCGGCCGTGCGCGCGGCCGACAGTCGGCGGGCGGTCATCTTCCCCACTTGGGGTGCCTGGGCCATGGCCATGGCGGATCGCTGGCTGCCCTGGATCAGCGCCTGGGGCAATGTGCGCTATCGGGATCACGTGCTCGGGTTGCCACAGAAATGAAGATCCATACCCTGGCGTCATGTCTGCTTGCGGCGACCGTCGTGGCCTGCGGAACCTCACCGGGAGGGGCCGCCGCCGGCACACCGCTGAGCGATGGGCAATCGGTCATCGACAAGGACGTCGCCGGCGACAGCCCTGGGGCTCCAACCGATGGCGTCGGACAGCGAGCCGACAATGACGCCAACTCCACGAACGACGACAGCGGACCTTCGGGCAGCGACAGCAGCGGTGCGTCGACCGGCGGGCAGGCGCCGTTCATTCCGCCACCGCCAGCCGGCCAGGCGACCCGCTGGGTTTCGCCCGATGGCGACGACAAGAACCCGGGCACCCAGGCCAAGCCGTGGCGCCAGATCGTGCACGCCGCCGAACAGGTGGTGGCCGGGGACGTGGTCGAGATCGCGCCGGGCACCTACAAAAGCCCCGTGATCCTGGCCGGCAAGAAGGGCAGCGCGGCTAAACCCATCATCTTCCGGGCGGCAGGCCCCGGTGTGTTCATCGACGGCAGCGGCGCAGACGGCAGCAAGTGGGATCGTCGGGACGCCATCTACATCTACGAATCCAGTTACATCCTGCTGCACGGCCTCGAGCAGTCCAAAGCCAAGCGGGCCGGCTGCCGGGTCAGCCTGTCGCACCATGTCACCGTGCAGGGCTGCACCTTCAGCGACAACGGCACCTGGGGCATCTTCAGCGACTTCGCCAACGACCTCGCCCTGCTGGGCAATACCTGCACCGGCAGCGTCAAGGAACACGGCATCTATCACAGCAACTCCGGCGACAGGGCCCGAATCGCCGGCAACCTCTGCCGGGATAACAAGGGCGCTGGCATCCAAATCAACGCCGACCCGGCGGGCAGCGCCTCGCAAAAGGAAGATGGCATCAGCAGCGACTGCGTCATCGAACGAAACCTGTTGATCAACAACGGCAAGGGCGGCGGCGCGGCGATCAACCTGGCGTCGGTGCGCGCGACCAAGGTCCGCAACAACCTGGCCTGGGGCAACCTGGGGACCGGCATCGGCATGTGGGATGACGGCCAGGGCAGCCAATGGGGATGCAAGGACAACCTCATCGAGCACAACACCATCGTCCAGGCGGCGGCGGCCGGCCGCTTCGCCATCACCCTCTGGCATGGCAGCACCGGCAACACGATCCGCAACAACATCCTGGTCGGCGGCGCGCGGGGCGCCATCAGCTACACCACGGACTCCCTGGCCGACCTGAAGGCTCATCACAACCTCTACTTCAGCGCCAAGGGATGGCACCTCTTCGAGGACGAGAAGACCGCCAAGAAGCGCAACTTCGGCCAGTGGCAGAAGCTGGTCAGCAGCGAGCAGGGCTCGGCGAAGGCCATGCCCACATTCGTCGACGGGACCGGCGGCGACTACCACCTGACCGAGGGCTCGGCGGGGGTCGACCAGGGAGCCGACTCCGGGTTGCCGGTGGCATATGACGGCGCCGAGCGTCCGTTGGGTGCGGGCTACGACATCGGCGCATTTGAGCGCTGAGGAGCGCCGTTCGTCACCTGGCGCCGACTCCCTCGCCCTTGCCAGAGTGGGATTCCGCCAGCAGGTAGCGACCCAGGATCGCCAGCGAGCTGCCGTGCTTCAGCTCGCCCTCCAGCAGCCAGCGACGGGCCTGCGCCAGGGGCACCAGGACCACCTCGATGCGCTCATCGGGCTCCAGGCGTTGCTGGCGCAGGACCAGGTCGCGGGCGATGAAGGCGTGCATGATCTCGGTGGAGACCCCAGGCGCAGCATAGAAGGACTGAGACGGCTCCATCCGCCCGGCCTCGTAGCCGGTCTCCTCCAGCAGCTCGCGGCGCGCACAGTCCAGCAGGGGCTCGCCCACCTCGATGCCGCCGGCCGGCAACTCCAACAGCGGATGACCCAGCGTCCAGCGGTGGTTGCGGATGAAGACCACCTCGTCGGCGTCGGTGAGCGCCAGGATGACCACAGCGCCCGGATGGACCAGCACTCCGCGGCGCTGGCTGCCGCCGCCGCGCAAGGGCAGGTCGACCGCGCGGACTTCGAAACGGTGGTCCTGGAAGACGGTGTCGCCGGGTGGGGGGTTGG
>CAYTLW010000061.1:0-43272 GCA_964438735.1 uncultured Enterobacteriaceae bacterium
TGGGGGGTATTTGTTTTTATTATTTTCGTTTTCCAAAATGTTGCCAAAAATTCCCGGGGGGGGCCCGTTGGGGGGCCGCCGTGTGGACCGAAGTCCGGTGAGGATTCGGCGGCTCACCCCGTTGGGGAGCCGCCGTCCTTCATGGTTCTAGCAACCGGGCTTGCACACCTTGTGCGCCAGGTCCTTGCCCTCGCCGTCGACCGCGGGGACGCACTTGGTGCCGCCGTCGGCAGCTGCGCAGTCCTTGTCGGTCGTGCAGGAGGGAGCGCAGCGCGTGTTGGCCAGCGTACCGCCCTTGCCCAGATTGGTGCACTTGTAGTCGCCAGCGCATTGGTAGTCGTAGTCGCAGGCGATGCAGGACTTGGTCTTCATGCACATCGGGACGATGGCGGCCTTGTCCTTGTCCATGCGCGGGAAGCCGGGGAAGCTCATGTTGTCCTTGATGCAGGTGAGACCCTTGCCGGACGGGCAATCGGCGTCGGCGTTGCAGGGCTTGCTGCAGTAGCCTTTGCCGGTCTTGACGTCACGCAGGCAGTACAGGGACTTGCACTGGATGAGCTCGGCCTCGAGATCGCACTCGTCGCCCACTTCCTTGCTCGGCTGCGGCGGCGGCGGATCGTTCTCGCTGGCCGGGTAGTTCTGCACGGTGTTGCACCAGTACTCGACGTTGGCCTTCTTGTCGGGGCCCCAGATCATCACGCGCGGCATGCAGGCCTCGGTGTTGGACTTGCAGGTCTTGCTCGACGCGCAATCGTCGACCGAGGACTGGGTCCACAGGCAGTAGGCGCGGCGGTAGTCGTCGTAGGGCGCGGCGGTGCCGTTGAAGCCACCGACGTTGATCGACATGCAGTAGGACTTGAAGGTCTGGCCCTGGATGGAGACCGGATCCTTGCAGTCGGTGCGCTTGGCGCAGAGGTCGGTGCACAGACCGGCGCCGCTGGCCAGGGTCAGGCAGGTGCCGCTGTTGCAGTGCTTGATCTGCGCCTGGGCGCCGCAGAAGTCACCGTAGTTGCCCTTCTTGGCGTCCGAGTCGACGCAGAGGCCGCCCGAGGTGATGAACTTCGTGGCGGTGGCGCCGGTGGCCTCGCCGGCCATCTCGACCTCCCACGACCACGCCTTGCAGGACTGATCCTTGCCGTCGGCGGCCGCGCCCTTGCAGTCGGTATTGCTGTAGCACGGCTCCTTCTTGACGTTGCCTGCGAACGAGTTGCACAGGCCGGTCGGCAGGAAGGTCTCGTAGGTCTGGTCATCGTCGAGATCGAAGGGGAACTCGAGCGCCGGGCACTTCATGTCCTTGGCGCAGTCCTTATCGGTCTTGCAGATGTTGCCGCAGATGCCGTTGCCCATGGAGCAGTACCAGTCGAGGGTCTCGCAGGGCTTGTAGGTGTCGTCCTCGTCTGACGGGAAGGCGTCGCAGGGCTCGCCGACCTTGGCCGCATCGTCACGACGACGCTGGCAGAGGTTGCCCCAGCCCGGCTTGGTGATCTTGTTGGGATCGTCGGGGTCGGGGTCGCCCTTGGGATTCTGAACGCCGTTGTACGAGATGCGGCAGAAGAAGTCGGCCGGGCAGTTGCCGTCGGCCTCGCACTCCTTCGGGCTGCAGAGGTCGAAGGTGTCGTCCAGATCGCTGTACAGCTTCAGGCCCTTGGTGCACTCCCAGGCCGAGCAATCCAGGTCGGTCTTGCACGAGTTGCCGTTGGGGCAGGCGCCGGCCTTGCAGTCGCCGGCGTTGGCGGTGCTGCAATCCTCGTCGGTCTTGCAGAAGCTGCGGCAGCCGATGCCGGTGCACATGCCGTTGGTGCACATCTTGATGTCACCGTTGACGATGTTGCTGTTGCACAGGTAGCTGTTCTTCTGGCCGGGGCTGGCGTCGGGGTTCTTGTACGCCGGTCCGCAGCGCAGAGAGAACTTGCCGTAGATGCGCTGCAGCTGGCAGGACTCGCCGGCGATGCAATCACCGTCGTTCTTGCAGGGCTTGAAGGTCTCGCCGGCGTAGCAGAACTGCAGCGACTGACCCTGGCTGACCTCGGCCTCGGAGCGGTACTCGACGCAGCGGAACTTCTTGCCCTTGGGGCCGTCGACCGAGTCGGTGCAATCGCTGAAGTCCTCGTCGGGATCCTCGATGCCGTCCTGGCCCTTCTCACCGGTGGCGTTGATGATGTCGTCCTTCTTGATCTTGCACTGCTGGGTGCAGATATTGCCCAGGCAGGTGCCGCCAGCGCACTGGGAGTTCAGGCACTGGTAGTACTGCTGCAGGGCCTGCTGGTACTGGGCCTCGTTCTCCATCTGCGGCGGCGGCTGGCAGTCCTTGGTGGGGCCGCAGAATGCGCCGAGCTTCTTGCCAACGCCGGGGCCAGGGCCTCCGCCGGTCTCGCACTTGTTGGCGACGCACTTCTTGCCGGGGGGGCACGCGCCGCAGCTCAGCGGGCAGTTCGGGATGAAGCCACAATCCTTGTTCTCGCAGGAGCAGGGGTCGCCGGTGCTGCCACCGGTATCCTTGGCAGCGGCGGTGTCGCCCTTATCCGAGGTGGTGTCCGCGCCCGGGGTGCCCGTGTCGGCGCCCGTATCGGTGGGGCCCGCGTCGGAGCCGGTGCCGGTGTCGGTGGTCGGCGTGCCGGTGCCACTGCTACCAGTGGTGCCACAGGCGGCCAGCATCAAGGCACAAGCGAGCAGCGTGAGGATCTTGCTGTGCAGCTTCATCAGTTGTTCTCCCTAGTCG
Organism: uncultured Enterobacteriaceae bacterium; assembly: GCA_964438735.1. Lineage (GTDB taxonomy): Bacteria > Myxococcota_A > UBA9042 > UBA9042 > UBA9042 > CAYTLW01. Next base: position 2,720 of record CAYTLW010000061.1, read on the forward strand.
TCGAGCCAAGGTCTCGGCGAGAGTTTTCCAAGTCGATTCAATCGCTTGGAGTCGACACCACAGCCCGCCCGGGGTTGAGGTCGGCGCATCATAGAGAAGGTGTTGTGAAAAGGTCAAGGAAAGCCTGCGACGTCGAACGCTTCGGCGTCCCGGCAACGGTTGTAGTTCACACGTATGCGCCCGTTGATTGCATGCGTGCAAAGGGCCCCGAATGGGAGCGGCAGCGACCGCCACCGCGGCACATCGACCGTTTCAGTCGCCGATGGCCACGTTGTCGATGAGGCGCGTCTGGCCAAAGAACGCCGCCACGACCAGCCTCGCCTCGCCGTCGAGGCGATCGATCGGGGCAAGGGTCTGCCGATCGACCAGGTCGATGTAGTCCACGCGGCCAGCTGAGGCCTCGATCGTCTGGGAGACGGCCTTGATTAAATCCGCGCGCGCATGCGTACCGGCACTGGCGGCTGTTCGCGCGGCCTGCAGACCGCGATGGATCGACCCGGCCCGTTGGCGTTCGTCTGCGCTCAGGTACGCGTTGCGCGAGCTCATGGCCAGGCCGTCGCGCTCGCGGGCGGTGGGTGCGCCGACGATCCGGGTCGGGTGGTGCAGGTCGATCGCCATGCGTCGGATCACCTGCAGCTGCTGGTAGTCCTTGTCGCCGAAAACGGCCACGTCGGCGGCCGCGATGTTGAGCAGCTTGAGCACCACCGTGGCCACGCCGCCGAAGAAGTGGGGCCGACTGAGCGCGCACAGGCCGCTGCCCAGGCGCTGGACCGCCACGTGGGTCTGGAAATCGCCGTCGTACATCTCGCTGGCGGGCGGCGCAAAAACCAGGTCGGCGCCGCGGTCGCGGCACAGGGCGCAGTCGCGCTCCAGAGTACGCGGATAGGTGTCGAAGTCTTCGCCGGCGGCGAACTGCGTCGGGTTGACGAAGATGGACACCAGCACGCGATCGGCATGCTGACCGGCCAGGTCCAGCAAGCCGAGGTGACCCTCGTGCAGGGCGCCCATGGTCGGGACCAGGGCGACCGTCTGTCCTTGTGCGCGCCAGGCGGCGACCTGCTGGCGTACGGCGGCGACGGTTCGGGCGACGGCGAGGCCGGCGATGGTGTCGACCACGACGTTCAGCGAGCGACCTTGAGGGTGCCCTTCTTGGCCGGTCGATCGGGATATTCGTGTTCGGTGCCGGGGAAGGTGCCGTCCCGCACCTCTGCACGGTAGGTGCCCAGGGCTTCGGCCGTGGCGTGGCCAAGCTCGGCGAAGCGCTTGAGGAACTTCGGCTTGAACTCCGGGTTCAGGCCGAGCATGTCGTACAGGACCAGGATCTGGCCGTCGCATTGCACACCGGCGCCGATGCCGATGGTGGGAATCTCGAGCGCCTCGGTGACCTCTGCGGCCAGGCTGGCCGGGATGCCTTCCAGCACGACGCTGTAGCAGCCGGCGTTCTGCAGGGCGATGGCGTCCTGCATCACCCGCTGACGCGACTCGGCGTTCTTGCCCTGCACCCGGTGACCGCCCATGGCGTGCACCGACTGGGGGGTCAGGCCGATATGGCCCATGACCGGGATGCCGAAATCGACCAGCTCGGCGACGACTTCGGCCACGCGCACGCCGCCTTCCAGCTTGACGGACTCGGCGCCACCTTCTGAGACCAGGCGGGCGGCATTGGGCAGGGCCACCTCGGGTCGGTGATAGGTCATGAAGGGCATGTCTGCGACCAGGTGCGCGCGCTGTAATCCGCGCGAGACCGCCCGACAGTGATAGATGATGTCTTCAAGGGTCACCGGCAAGGTCGACTCCTGACCCTGGATGACGTTGCCCAGCGAGTCGCCCACCAGCACCACGTCGATGCCGGCTTCGTCAACCAGCCGCGCGAACGTGGCGTCGTAGCAGGTCACCGCCACGATCCGTTCGCCCTTGCGCTTCATGCGCGGCAGGTGCGGCGCGCGCACCTTGCGCCGGCCGGTCTTGCGAGTCGGCTTCGCAGCGCTGTACAGCGCCACCGGACAACCGGCTTCGCCCGCCTGCGCTTGCGCACTGGCGTCGGCTCGCGCATTGGCGTCGGTGGCATTGGGAATGACGGAGGGTTTGCCCTCGCCAGCCGGCGAAGGCGTGTACTTGCTCATGCGGGTGGCCTCCTGGCGGGTCGTGCCCGCGTGGTTGGTAGACCCCACTGTCGAGCCCAATGTAGGAGATCGACCCCGACCGTGCAACGGCCTTCCCGCCCGAACCCGCACGCGCACACGCACCCTCACCCTATTGTCTCGCGCTCCCTGTCCGCTGCCCGTTTCATCATTGCTCCCCGGCCAACCGCCCTGCTATGGTCCCGCGACCCGCGCCAGGAGCGCACCGAATCGGGGAGGGGAAGATGGCGAGGATCTGCTCGAGCAAGGCGATCTATTGGACGTTCGCGCTGGCGCTGCTGGCCGCGATCGCCGTGACCGTGCCGGCGCTGGACGCGCACGCCACCTGGCCGCCACCAGCCGACGCCGACATGGAGCAGCCCGACCACTGGCCCAACGATCCCGGCTACAAGAAGTGCCAAAAGGACAAAGACGGCAAGTGCGCGCTGCAGGATGGCAAGCCGATCATCGACGGCGGCGACTGGAATCTCTGGGGCCACACGCCGCCCAACTACAGCAAGATCCGCAAGGCCGAGATCCCCATGGGTGTGGGGATGCACGCCGATCGCGCCTGGACCCGCACCATCGGCGATCGCAGCGTCATCATCGCCGTGCTCGACTCGGGCATCCACTGGGATCACGACGATCTGGTCAACAAGCACTTCCTCAACCGAGGCGAGCTGCCCGCGCCCGACGCCGCCTGCCGGACCAAGGACTTCAAGGATACCGACCCCTATGACACCAACGGCGACGGCATCTTCAACATGCTCGACTGGGCCAAGGAGAACGGCAACGCGCGCCCCGTCACGCCCTGCGATCCCAAGGTCACCGATCTGAACAAGAACGGCCTCATCGATCCGCAGGATCTCATCAAGGTCTTCAGCGACGGCAAGGATGCCGACGGCAACGGCTACACCGACGATATCTCGGGCTGGGACTTCTTCCGCGACGATAACGACGCCTACGACGACACGCGCTTCGGCCACGGCACTGGCGAGGCCCGCGACTCGGCCTCAGAGGGCAACAACGGCCGCGGCTCCATCGGCGTCTGCCCCGAGTGCACCGTACTGATGGTCCGCGTGGCCGACAGCTTCGTCTGCGATGCCAACGATTTCGGTGCCGCCGTGGCGTTCTCGGTCGACTCCGGCGCGCACGTGATCCAGGAGGCCCTGGGTTCCATCAACATGACGCCCTATTCGCGCCAGGCCATCGAGTACGCCTACGCCAACAACGTCGTCGTCATCGCCTCGGCGGCCGATGAGTTGAGCTTCCACCACAACTTCCCCGGCACCTGGAATCACACCGTCTACGTGCACGCGATCGTCTACGACAAGAAGTCGCCGAAGAGCTCGACCACGTTCCTGAACTTCAACAACTGCACCAACTTCGGCGGCCAGTTGGTGCTCTCCACGCCGGGCACCGGCTGCTCGTCCGAGGCCGTCGGCATGACCTCCGGCCACGCCGGCATGATCTACTCGGCCGCGGTGCAGGGCAAGGTCGATCCGCCCCTGACCGCCGAGGAGGTGCGCGGCATCCTGATCGAGAGCTCGGACGACATCGACGTACCCGAATCCAAGACCGACGAGACCAAGTTCCCCAGCGCAGCGGGTTGGGATCTGCACTTCGGCTATGGCCGCAACAACGTCTACGAGTCGGTGCGCATGGTGCAGGAGGACGAGATCCCGCCCGAGGTGGACCTCATCGAGCCCATGTGGTTCGAGCCCATCGAGGTGACCCAGCGGCCCAAGGTCGAGATCACCGCCCGCATCGGCAAGCGCATGGATGGCAAGACGCCGCGCTACAAGAGCTACGAGTGGACCCTGGAGCTGGCCAAAGGCGTCGACCCCAAGAGCGGCTGGGAAGAGCTCGACTCCGGCACCACCGACGGCCTCGACGGCAAGCTCCACGAGTGGGACGTGGCCAAGGCGGCCGAGGCCATCGACTGGACCGCGCCGCTGGTGGAGCACGACCAGTACACCTTCACCCTGCGCCTGAAGGTCAGCGCCAAGAACAAGGCGGGCAAGGCGGTCACCAGCGAGTTCCGCAAGTCGATCGGCCTGTTCAAGGATCCCGACCTGCTGCCCGGCTACCCCAAGCGCCTGCCGGCCAGCGTCGAGGCGAGCCCGAAGTTCTTCGATCTGGATGGCGACGGCAAAAACGAGATCATCCAGCCGACGACGGACGGACTGATCCACGCCTGGAAGCATGACGGCACCGAAGCCAAGGGCTGGCCGGTCAAGACGCCCCTGCGGCGCGAGTTCGACAAGGAGCACCCGTTCAACACCCTGAACGCTTGCGCCTACCGCAAAGATCGCACCGACTGCATCGCCAAACAGGGCGGGCTGATGGACGGCATGTACCTCGAGTCGATCCTCATCAACTCGCCGGCGGTGGGCGACCTCGATGGCGACGGCAAGGTCGAGGTGGTGCTGGCCAGCTATGACGGGCACATCTCGGTCTTCAACGCCGACGGCAGCGCCAAGAAGGGCTTCCCGGTAGAGATCGACCGCAGCCTGCTGGGCGATACGCACAAGAAGCGGGTGCTGGATGACGGCATCTGCGGCAGCCCGGCGCTGGGCGATCTGGACGGCGACGGCAAGCTCGAGATCGTCTCCGGCGCCATGGATCAGCACGTCTACGCATGGAACCACGAGGGCAAGCTGGTGGACGGCTTCCCGGTGCTGGCCAGCGACCCTGCCCTGGGTCTGCGGGCGCGCATCATCAGCTCACCGGCGCTGGGCGACGTGGACGGTGACGGCGATCTGGAGATCGCCATCGGCACCAACGAGGTGGCCGGCGCCGAGGGCTTCGGCAACGAGGCGCGCGGCTATCTCATCCATCACGACGGCAACAAACACGCCGGCGGCCCCTTCGTGAAGGGCTGGCCGGTCAAGGTCTACGGCCTGGTGGCCGACGTGCTGCCTCTGGTCGGCCGCGGCGTGCCCGGCAACCCGGTGATGGTCGACATCGACGGCGACGGCAAGTTGGAGATCAACATCGACACCATCGGCAGCCCGGGCCGCTTCTACGGCCATGATGGCAACTGGTTCGGCTGGAAGGTGCCGGGCGAGATCGAGCTCGCCGAGAACCTCAACAACATCGAGTTCGGCGCCAACGCCCAGAGCAAGGACAGCCCGGCCTACATCCTCATCAGCAGCGGCTCCATCGGCAACATCGACGGCAAGGGCGGGGTCGACTTCGTCAAGGCCACGGCCGGATTCGACTACGCGCTGGCGTTTGCCGGCGGCGGCGAGCGCGGCGAATTCGACCACCAGGTCACCGCCTGGGACCTGAAGACCGGCAACATCCTGCCCGCATGGCCGCGCATCATCGACGACTGGCAGTTCTTCTCGAACCCGGCCATCGTCGACCTGGACAGCGACAAGCTGAACGAGGTCGTCGCCACGTCCGCCGGCTACCTGGTGCACGCCTGGAACCACAAGGGCGAAGAGCCCGCCGGATTCCCGAAATATACCAACGGCTGGGTGCTGGCTTCGGTCGGTGTCGGTGATCTGGATGGCGATGGCACCCACGACGTGGCCGTCGGCACGCGAGATGGCTGGATGTTCGCCTGGAAGACCAAGGGCAAGGTGGCCTGCGCCACGCCAGAGTGGGCCAGCTACGGCCACGACCTGCACAACACCAACAACTATCACAGCCCGGTCGATCCCTACCGCAAGGCGCCCGCCTGCAAGGCAGACGACGGCGGCGATGGTGGCGATGACGACGACGACGGCTGCACCGCCAGCACCCGACCCGGAGCGCCCACGGGGCTGGCCCTGATTGGCCTGTTGGCCCTGCTGGCCCTGGCCTGGCGGCGGCAGCGAGAGACCGCACGATTCCGTGGCCCCGGGGCAGCGGAACGCTGACCCTACGCAGTGGGGAAGCCAGGAAAATCACACTTTTCCTGGCTGGGGGCCGAGCCCCGCCCCCCCCAAAAAAGAGGAGCATGCAATGAGGTATGAGGAGCCCCGGCACCAGTGCTACAAGTGCGAGGAAGAGCTGGTCTTCGACGTCAAGATCGGCCGCCTGGACACCTGCCCCAACTGCGAAGCCTACCTGCACAGCTGTCGCAACTGCCGCTTCTGGAGCAAGAACGCCCACAACGAATGCCTCGAGGATAAAGGTGAGTTCATCCGCGATCGCGAGGCGGGCAACTTCTGCGGCCACTTCGAGTTCCGCCGCATGACCGAAGACGGCATGGACGAGCAGGACTCGGCCAAGGCGAAGCTGGACTCCCTCTTCGGCGGCGGCGGAGGCGGCGGCAAGGCCAAACCCGGCTGGGCGGTGCCTACGGGCAACGCGGACGACGCCGAAGACGCCGCCCGAGCCCGGCTGGACGCGCTGTTCAAGAAGTAGCCGCGCCCGCCCAACATTCAAAAACACGCATGCGTGTTTTTGTAGCGTCGAACCCGGCAAGGGCCATCAACCCATGGCCCCTTACCCCATTTGCGGCTTTGCGCCTTTGCGGCTTTGCGCGAACCGGCTTCGCCCCGACCTTGTCGCCAACTACCCACCAGCCGGCCGCAGCTGCCGCTCCACCAACCGGCCGGCAAACCGCACCTCGGAAGACACCCGCGGCAACGCCGGTCGCATCCCGCCGCCCTTATCCCCCGGCGGTCGCGGCGCGCGCGCCCGATCCAGCCGCTGATTGGCCCGCGAGCGCAGCCGCAATGCCTGCCGCTTGTTGGCGTCGCGTGCGGCAGCTGCCTCGGTGGCCGCGCGCATCAGGTCCACGACCGCGGCCAGCACCGGATCGCTCACATCCGCGGCGATGCGCTCAGCCCGCACCAGCCGCTCCTCGGCGCCTTCGGCATCACCGCGCAGGGCCGCAAGGTGGCCCAGGCTGGCCAGCATCATGGTGCGCCAGCGCCGGTCGCCGTGATCCAGCAGCCACGCGACGGTCGGCTCCATGAGCGACCAGGCTTCGTCCAGCTCGCCGGCCTCCAGGTGATTCCAGGACAGAAAGGCCTCCATGTAGGCCCGCCGGAAGTGGTCGCCCACCTCGGCCATCATGGCCACGGCGCGCGTGAACTGGCCGTGCGCCCGGCGGTTGTCTCCGCGCTCCTGGGCGACCAGGCCCAGGTAGCTGTGCAGGACCGCCTGGCCGCGTCGATTGCCCAGCCGGCGCTCGTCCTCCAGGGCGTCGAAGAAGGCCGGCTCGGCTTCGTCCAGGCGCCCGCAGTCGGCGTGGATGCAGCCGATATTGGCCTTGGCCCGGGCGGCCAGGTGCTGGTCGCCGATGCGGCGCGCGAAGGCGAAGCTGGTCTCGAAGCAGCGGCGCGCCGGCTCGTGTTCGCCCACGTCGTAGTAGACGCAGCCGAACTGGTGGGCGGCCTCGGCTTCAATGGCCAGATCCTCGGCTTCGATGGCCAGCCGGCGCGCTTCCACCAGGGCCCTCATGGCGTCGGTCATGCCGTCGGAGCGGCGCGAGCATGCGCCGATTCGCAGGTGGGCCAGGGCCTGCAGGCGTACGTCTTGCAACTCGGTGGCCAGGGACAGGGCCTGCTCGGCGTCGGCACGTGCCTCTGCGATACGGCCCGAGCGCATGCGCACCTCGGCGCGCTCAGCCAGGGCGCCGGCCAGCATGGCCAGCTCCAGGGCGGGGCTGTCATCGCGCTCGGCGACCTGCAGCGCAGCGTCATACAGGCGCGCCAGCACACCCAGGGGGCCGCGTTCGATGAACAGGGGGTAGAGCGCGCTGGCCAGGCACAACGCGCCGACGCCGTCGCCGTCGCTCAAGGCCGCGTCGTAGACCGCGAGCAGGTTGTCGGCCTCGCGGGACAGCTCGTCCCGGGCCGCCTCGCCGTCGTGGCCCGCTGCCGCCCGGCGTAGGCGCTCGCCGGTGTGCAGAGCCCACTGGCGCAGACGATCACGGGCGCCGATGACCCATTCCACGCGCCGACCATCGCTCAGCAGGGCCGGTTCGCTGGCGTAGGCTCGGATGCTCTCGTAGAGCCCCAGGCGCGGCGACTCGTCCCCCATGGCGGGCGTGGTGCGGATCATGGAGTGATCGCGCAGGGCCGCCAGCACGTCATCCACCGATGGCGGCTCGTCCAAGTGGCTCAGGTCGACCACCGCTTGGGCCGCGGCCGCGGTGAAGCCGCCGCGGAACACCGCAACCTGCACCAGGGCGTCGCGTTCGGCCGGCTGCAGGCGTTGCCAGGACCAGTCGATGGCGCCGCGCAGGGTCTCTCGCCGGCTGCGGCGTCGGCTGCCGCTCTCCAAGATGTCGAAACGACGGGACAGGCGGCCGAGCAGCTCCTGGGGCGACAGCTCGTCCATCTGGGCGGCGGCCAGCTCGATGGCCAGCGGGATGCCGTCCAGGCGGCGCGCGATGGTGCCCAGCGCCAGGACGTCATCCTCGGTCACCGGGGGCTCGGCCTCCTCAAACGATCTATCCACCAGCAGCTGCACGCCCTCGCTGGCCAGGATCGCATCGGCGCTGCTGTCTTCAGTCGGCAGGGCCAGGGGCAGCAACTCGATGGCCGTAGCGTTGGCCAGACGCAGGGCAACGCGCGCCGTGACCAGCACCCGCAACTCCGCAGCCTGGGCGAGCCAGTTCTCCAGCAGCCGCGGCAGGTCGACGGCGATGTGGTCGGCGTCGTCCAGCAGCAGCAACATCTCGCGCCGTCCGCCCAGGGCCTGGCCGACCTGCTGAATGGCCGCCTCGGCGGTGTTGGCGCCGCCCAGCGGGATGCCCAGCACGCTGGCGATGACCGCGCAGACGCCCTCCACCGAGGTGACCTCGGCCAGGGAGCAACGCCAGAGGCCGCCGCCGTTGGCGAAGTACTCGACCTGTCGTCGGCCCACCTCTTCGGCCAGGCGACTCTTGCCGACCCCGGCGACGCCATGCAGGGTCAGCAGACGTTCGCCACCGGCCAGCAGCCGGGCGATATGTTCCAACTCCACGCCGCGACCGACGAAGCGATCGCGATTGCCCACCAGGTTGTCGCGGGCCACCGGCGTCGGCGCGATGTGCATGCCCTCGCGAGACTCCGCCACGGGCGAGACCTTGGTGGTCGACTCAGCAGCCGAAGGCGCCACGGGCACGGCGGGAGCCTGGGCGGTGGCCGCGCGCGTGCCCTTGCGATCCTTCGGCCACAGTTCGGGCGCCTCATTGCTCAGCCAGCGGACCAATCCGGCGCGCGACCCTGCCGCTCCACCGTAGTCCTCCAGCCAGTCATCCAGCCGGCAGGCCAGCTCGGAGGCGGTCGCGGAGCGCGCCCAGGCCTCGCGCGCCAGGGCGTTGAGCACGATGTCGTCCAGGGTGTCGTTTATCTCGGGTCGACGGGCCGACGGCGGTGGCGCATCGGTATCGACGGTCATCTCCAAGGTCTCGAAATCGCTCCGCCCGTGAAACAAGCGCCGCGCCACCAGGAGCTCCCAAAGCACCACCCCCAAAGCGAACACATCGACCCGTCGATCGAAGGGGTCGCCGCGGATCTGTTCGGGCGCCAGGTAGCCGGGTTTGCCCTTGACGGTACCGACCTGGGTGGTGGCCGAGTCGCGCACCGCGGCCCGGGCGATGCCGAAATCGGCCACCTTCACGTCACCGAAACAGGAGACCATGATGTTCGACAGGCTCACGTCGCGATGCACGATGTCCAGCGGCTCGCCGGTCATGGGGTCGGTCTGTTCGTGTGCGAAGTGCAAGCCGTCTGCTGCCCGGGCGGCGATCCACACGGCCAGGTCGATGGGCAGCGGGCGCTTGTGGCGCAGGCCATGCTGTACCAGGGCGACCAGGTCCGGCCCGTCGATGAACTCCATGGCGATGAACCAGGTGCCATCGAGCCAGCCGAGATCGAGCACCTGGGCGATGTTCGGATGCTGCAACGTGGCCGTCAGGCGGGCCTCGTCGAAGAACATGCGCACGTACTCATCGTCATGAGCCAGGTGGGCCAGCATGCGCTTGATGACCACCTCACGGACGAAGCCGCCAGCGCCCAGGCGGCGGGCCATGAAGACCTCGGCCATGCCGCCGACCGCGAAGCGATGAAGGAGCTCGTACTGGCCGAAGACTTCGTGCATGGGCACCCGAATGTGGCACGGGCGGTTTTCGCACGGCGGGTCGTGGACCGCAAATGCCGGACTGGCCTGCGGACGGCGCCAGATCGGGGGCGGAAGGGGCTGTGCGTGGAGCCGGGGAGCCTCAGGGCGTCAGCACCGTCTCCACGTGTTTGCCTACGGTCAGGATCCGCTGCGCGGCGCCCAGCACATCTTCTGCGGTGACGGCCAGGAGGCGCTCCAGGTGCGTGCGCCAGGCCGTCCGTGGCAGGCCATACAGGTGGTTGAAGCAGATCGTCGAGGCCCTGGCAGCGCCGCGCTGCAGGCCAATGGCATGGGCGCCGGCGAGGTAGGCGCGGGCGCGATCGATCTCTTCCTGGGTCAGCGGGGCCTGCACGACCTTTTCGATCTCGGCGTAGAGACCCGTCAACGCGGTCTGCACCTTGTCTGGCGACGTGCCGATGTAGAACGCGAAGTAGCCTGGCTCGACGCCCTCGACGTGAGCCGAGCTGACCGAGTAGGCCAGCGAGAGGCGATCGCGCAGCTCGACGAACAGGCGCCCTCCCTGGCCGCTGAGCACGGTCGACAGGATGCCGAGGGCGAAACGGTCCGGGTGATCCAGCGTGACCCCGCGGAAGGCGATGACCACATGGGCCTGGGCTTTGTCCGCCGCTGGCCGAAGTTGGACGACCTGGTTCAACTGCTGCACCGGCTGGCGCTCGGGCATGGCGATCGCTTGCCGATCCGAGGGCGCCCGCTCGCTCAGGGTTCGGGCCAGTCGCTCCGCATCCACGTCGCCCGCCGCGGCCCAGATCAGGCCGCCCGGTGACAGGCGGCCGCGGCCCAGCGCCTGAATGGTCGCCCGATCCACGTCGGCGACCGAGTCCAGGGTGCCCAGGGTGTCCAGGCCGTAGGGATGGTCGCCGTACAGACCCGCCAGTGCGGCGCGGAAGCAGCTGCGCGCCGGCGCGTCATCCTTGTGGCGGATGTCCTCCAGCTGCGCCTTGCGCTGCACGTCCAGTTCGTCTTCGGGCACATCGTGCTCAAAGAGGCAGTCCAGCAGCAGATCGAGCAGCGCGTCGCCATGACGACTCAAGCCCACCGCCGACAGGCCCAAGGAGTTGCGGCCGGAGAAGCCCGACAGGTCCGCCGCCAGGCGATCGACGGTGGTGGAGATCTCATCGCCACTGCGGCTGGTCGTGCCGCGCGTCAGCAGGTCGGCGAGCAGCCGGCTGTGACCATTGTCCGCTGTCGTCTCGCTCAGCAGACCGCCCAGGGCGGCCACGCGCACGCTCATCACTGGCACCGCCGAGTTGGGCATCACCAGCAGGGTGTCGCCGCCGGGCAGGGCGATCTGCTCGATGCCCTCGACCACGTCGGCCACCCGAGCGGCCTGGCTCATGGGCGGCGGCGGCAGGATCTGCTGGGCCATGGCCAGCAGCGCGGCGGCATCGGGCGCGGCGACATCGGCGGGCGCATCGGTGCCTTCTTCGGCGGCTTCCTTGCCCAGCATCTGCACGATCTGCAGGCGATCCACCCGCAGCCAGGTTCGGGCGGCGCGCAGCACATCGTCCACGCTCACCCGCTGCACCGCCTCGTGGTAGCTGCGCTCCCAGTCCGGATCTTCGCAGACGACCGTGTAGTACCCCAGCGAGCCGGCCATGCCCTGCATGGTCTCCAGCTTGTAGGTGGCCTCGGAGATGATGATGTTGCGCGCCTTGTCGAGCTCGGCCTCGTCGATGCCTGTTTCCAGCAGCCCGGCCAGCTCCTCCAGGGTCGCCTTCCAGGTGGCGCCCAGGCGGTCGGCGCTGGTCAGTGCGCTGATGGAGAAGAGGCCAGCGCGCTCGGGGGTGTAGCAGGAGGCGCCGATCTCGTTGGCCAGGGCCAGGTCGCGGCGCACGGTGCGGAACAGGCGCGACGAGTCACCCTGTCCCAGCACCAGGGCCAGCACATCCAGGGCGGGTACGTCGGCGTGGCGTAGATCGGGCACCGGGAAGGCGCAGACCAGGCGACTCTCGGAAAACGCCGTCTGCACCACGTCGGCGCCGGCTTCGGCCGACGGCAGGCCGGCGGGTTTGCGATCGGCTGCTGGCCGGGTGCCCAGGTCGGCGAAGAGGCGCTCGATTTCGGCCGAGACTTCGGCCTCATCGAAGTCGCCCACAGCGACCACGGTGGCGTTCGGGGCGACGTAATGTTTGTCGTAGAAGGCGCGCATCCGCTCGCGGGTCATGGAGCGCACGCTCTCCATGGTGCCCAGCACAGGCAGCGCGTAGGGATGGTCGCCGTAGATCATCTCGAAGAGGCGTCGATAGGCCACCCGAGAAGGCGTATCCTCGGAGCGCTTGATCTCCTCGACGACGACCTCGATCTCGCGGCTCAATTCCTCGGGATCGAAGAGCGAATGGCAGGCTGCGTCGGCCAGCACGGCCAGCCCGCCCCGCCAGCCGTGCGACGGCAGGGTCACGTGGTAGACGGTCTGGTCGTGGGAGGTCCAGGCGTTGATCTGACCGCCACAGGACTCGATCTCCGCGGCGATCTGGCCGACGCCGCGCGTGGGTGTGCCCTTGAAGAGCATGTGCTCGTGCAGGTGGGCGAGGCCGCGCTCGTGCTCCAGCTCATCGAAGCCGCCGACGTGGAACCAGATCTGAAAGGCGGCCACGGGCGCGTCGCGGTTGGCCTGGATAACGGTCTGCAGGCCATTGTCGAGTCGGTTGATCAAGTTGCTGCTCCCGCCCGCGCGGGCGCGGGGGTTGAACACATCGGGGGACCGGCGAGATCAGCCGGTCGTCGTCCTGCCATCGTTGGCGAGCCCGACAGCTTGCGCCAGCCCAGGCCCATAGGGCGGCCGGATGACGCCGAATTCCGTGGCGATACCGGCGACCAACGCCGCAGGTGTGACGTCAAAGGCGGGGTTGGCCACGCCGACGCCCGCCGGGGCCACCTCCAAGGCGGCGATCATCTCGGGCGGCGCCCAGCCACCCACGTGGGTGACCTCGCGGCGATCGCGCTCCTCGATGGGGATCTGCGCGCCCGTGGGGCAGTCCAGGTCGATGGTGCTGGTGGGCGCGGCGACGTAGAGCGGGATGCCGTGGTGGGCGCAGAGCACGGCCACACCATAGGTGCCGATCTTGTTGGATACATCGCCATTGGCGGCGATGCGATCGGCGCCGACAACGGCGGACTGGATCTTGCCTTGCTGCATCTGCCAGGCGGCCATGTTGTCGGTGATCAGGGTGCAGGGGATGGACTCGGTAAACATCTCCCAGGCGGTCAATCGGGCGCCCTGCAGGTAGGGCCGGGTCTCGTCGACCCAGACATGCAAGCGCTTGCCGGCGCGCACCGCAGAGCGGATCACGCCCAGGGCTGTACCCTGCCCGCCCGTGGCCAGGGCGCCGGCGTTGCAGTGGGTGAGCACACCGCCCTCGTCGGGCATCACCGAGGCGCCATGGTCGCCCAGGGCCAGGCAGGCCGCTCGATCCTCGTCGTGAATGGCCAGCGACTCGGCGACCAGCGCAGCGCAGCGCTCAGCAGTCGGCATCTGGCGGACTTCGCGCGCCTTACGGGCCATGCGCTCGATGGCCCAGAAGAGATTCACCGCGGTCGGCCGGGTGGCGGCAAAGCGCGCACAGAGGTCGATCACCGCCTGATCCCAGGCCGCGCCCCCGGCCGGTGCTGTCCAGAGGCCCACAGCGATGCCATAAGCGGCCGTGATGCCGATAGCCGGCGCGCCGCGCACCACCATGTCGGTGATCGAACGGGCGACGGGCTCCGCTTCGGCATAGGCGCGGATGACCACCTCTGTCGGCAGCAGGCGCTGGTCGACCATGCGCACCACCGGCGCGCCGTCGTCCATGTCCAGGCGGACGGTGAAGACATCGCTCATGGGTGGCTCCCTCAGCGGACCTGCAGGCGGCCGACCACGACGCGGTTGTCGCCATGTTTGCGCACACCCTTGCCGCTGGCTGCGCGGATGGGCACACGTTTATCGGTCAGCGGGTTGTACCAGCCCAGGATGATGTCATGCGCGCCAGAGCTGGTGCCCAGAGGCACCTCCTGCTCCACCGGCATGTGCACGATGTCGCCAGCGAGCCAGTGATCGGTCTGGAAGCAGCCGGTGCAGCGCTTGGCGTCCTTTTTGCCGCCGGTGTACCAGTCGTGGGGCCAAAGGTCGCGATGCAGCGGGTGTGGGTGCATGAACATCATGTAGGAGCGGGTGGGCGACTTGTGCACGCGGAAGTACAGGTCGAGCTTGTACTTCTGCGAACGGCGCACGGAGGCCTCGGCCAGGCGCCAGCCGATGAGCTCCATCTGGCCGTCGAAGTCGACCGAGATCCGGTTCAAACCCTCGAGCACGTTGTAGTCGGCCTCGTCCAGGATGGCCTTGCGCAGCCAGTTCTGGTCCGGTTGACCCGCGGTCAAGTTGCTGGCGGCCAGGACCAGGCGCGACGAGCGGGCGTCCAGCAAGGCGATGTGTCGGCCGTCGTTGGCCGATCGGAAGGCCTTGTTCACGCCCGAGAACAGGGTCTTGGGCAGCACCACGAAACGCGTGATCGCGGCCATGGCCGACGCCTCGGGGTCCGCATCCCGACGCTCCAGTCGGTCCAATGAGAAGGCGCCGCGACGCACATCGTCGGCCACGAAGCGGGTCGGGCGCGCCAGGGTCAGGCTGTCTTCATCGCTCTCCAGCACCTCGACCGGGCGGCCGGCGCCGTGCAACTTGGCGCCCTTCCACTGGCCATCGGTCCAGCCCACCTTGCCTTCTGGTACCGGGGGTCGCGTCTTCAGCTTGACCCCATCGGCCGCGGCGGTGATGCCAAACCAGGCCGGGGCGTCCCGCTTGCCGTCCTTGTCCTTGTCGTTGATCGGGTTCCAGCCGGGGATGGCCAGGGTGGCGCTGCCGCCGCTGGGGCCGAAGTCGGTGACCCGGGCGGCGGCGTTGCGCCCGGCGAGCACTTTGATGAGCGCCTCGCGATCGCTCAGGGTCGGCATGTTCTGGGTATAGAAGTTGTTCTGCACGCCGCCGCGGCCGCCGGCGATGTACTTGAAGGTGCGCGGCAGCCCGCTGTCGTCATCGGCGGCGCCGCCGGCTTCGGCCACCCTGGCCACCAGGTGCTTCTGCGAGAAGTGCAGGGACAGGCCGGGCAGCAGGGTCCAGGCGTAGCCGCCCGACAGCACGATACCGGCCACGACCAGCAACGAGACGGCCCAGCGTGGCCGTTCCACGCGGCCGGCCAGCCACAAGGCCCAGGACCGCAGGGCGTCGATCAGCGGCACACCCAGCGCCACGCGATTGATCGCCAGCCCCACCAGCAGGAGCAACAAGAGCGCCGCGTCCGGAGCGGTCAGGAGTACACGGCTCAGGTAATCCCAGCCATCCTGACCTTCGGCCACGTAGCGGGCCGCCAGGACGGTGAAGATCGTGCCCCAGGCGGTGATGGCCACCGCGATCAGCGCCGCCGCCCAGCCCGAGAGGTCGCCCCGACTGCGGCCAGCGATGGTCATGCCGACAGCGATCACCAGGCACCAGCAGGCGGCCAGGAAGCCGTAGCTCCAGGTGCCAGCGATCTGGCTGGCGCCGATGCCCAGGCCGGCCACGCCGACCAGAACCGGCATCCCCACGCTCAGCGCCGGCGTGCGGCTGATCGCGGCCAACAGGCGGGACCAGAGGCCCGGACCCGCGGCGTCGAGAAGGCGCCATCTGCTGGACAAGAGCCGGACAGCCAGCGTCAACACCAGGGCCAGCAAGGCGGTGCCCATGGGCAGCCAGAATGCGGCCGAGGCGCCGCCACTCATCAACGCCTCGCCCCAGCCGATGGCGCGTACGTCGACCGCCACCATGGCGCCGCTGATCAAGACGCCGATGGCCGCGGCGGCCGTGACGAGCAGCGCCACGACGGTCAGGCCCATGGGCCAGCAAATGTCTGCGAACAGGCGCACCACGCGGGCCTTGTGCCAGTCGCGGGAGCGGCCAATGGTGATCAGCAACGCCACCAACAGGCCCACGGCGAAGAGCGTGGCCGCCGCCACAACCTCCGGTCGAGTGCCCTGGATCGTTGCCCAGACGCGATCGTATCCGTAGCCGGTGCGCGAGGCCTGGGCGCCCAGCAGGACATCGACTCGCGTGCCCAAGGAGATCACAGCGTCCAGGGCCCAGAGGATGGCTACGGTGGCCAGGGCCCAGGCTGCCGCAGTCACGCCCTGCAGACGCCCGATCACCCGCCGCACGGTGGCGACGGGCCGGGCCAGGCCGAAGGCAAAGGCGAATACGGCCAGCAAGACCACCGCCCGCAGGCCCCTGGGCAGGCCCAGTTCGCCGGGCCAGATCTGGCTGCCGCGACCATCGCCGAAGGGCGGATCATGGGCCACGAATCGCAGCATGGTCGACGCCTGCTTGCCGATCTCGCGGTGCAGGAGCAGCGCCGGCACGGCCACCAGCAAGGCGATCAAGGCGCCGGAGACGCGGCCGGCCAGTACATCCACCAGCAACAAGCCGCAAATCGCCGCCACCATGGCCGATACCGGCGCGACCACGTGGTGGAAGCCCGGCAACAGCGCCATGCCGATCAACAGCGGCGCGCCGAAGCCCATCACCAGGGCGGCACCCAGGCCGTCGTCGCGCTCGCCCTCGCTGGCCTCGAAGAGACGTCGGCCGATGCCCAACAGGAAGATCGGACCCCACGGGTACAGGCCGAATCCCAGCTGCCCCACCAACGCCGAGAAGTCGCGCTGATCGTCGGGCAGCCCGCCGGCGAATGGCATGCGGGTAAAGCGGAAGCTGCGCAGCAGCGGGCTGTGATCGTCAGACAACACGATCCAGGCGGCGGCGCCCAGGGCCATCAACGAGCCGCAGGCGATCGCGGCGATGCCACGACGACGCCAGCCGACGGTCAGGGCCACGCCAGCTGCCATGGCCACGCCCATGCTCAGCCCGCCGAGACCGCGACCGAGGAACAGGATCATCAGGCCCAGGCCCACCCAGGCGCCCCACCACAGGCCCCGACGGGTCACGCCAAGAGCAAGACCCAGGCCCACCAGGGCGACGCCGAGCGTGGCCGATTGCTCCAGCGTGACCAGACGGGCGGCGCCCAGCGTCAGGGGCAGGGTGGCGTAGACCAGCACGGTCAACCAGCCGGCGGCGGTGCCGCGCAGGCGCGACATGGCGATGAACAGGAGCAGCCCGATCAACAACGCGATCGCGGCGCCGGGCAGGCGCGCGGCCCCTTCGCTCGGTCCGAAGACCGACAACGACGCGGCGACCAGCACGGTGTCCAGCCAGGGCGCCTGGACGGCGAAGCCATCCACCTTGTGCTGGATGCGCGACCAGGGGGAGGGACAGTGCTCGCCGAGGGTGGCCGCCGCCTGCTCAGGCGTGGTCCAGTGCCAGCGCTGCAGACGAGCAGGCGCCTCGACGTCGGCCTCGTCCTGGTCCTTCTTCGCCTTCTTGTCGGCATCCTTCTTGTCAGCTTCCTTCTTGTCTTTGGCCGCGTCCTTTTCCGGCTCCAGGCCAGCCGCCTTGCGCGCTTCGGCCTCCTTGCGAAGACGCTCGGCCTCGGCTGTGGCGCGATCGCGCTCGACCATGCCGCGAGCGAGCGCCTGGCGCAGGGCGTCGTGCTGCTCCTGCGGCGCCACGGCGATGATCGCGATGCCGCGATTCTGATCCATGATCTCGTCGAGATTGCGAACCGCCGGAACCAGTGCGTCGCCCTCGCGCCCATCGACCGCCGCGACCACATCCAGGACCAGGGCGTGGGTGATCTGCTGCTTGAGCTCGCCGGCCGCGGAGCCAAGGGCCTGGCGCGCGCCGCGCTTGCCCGCGCCATCGATGCGGCGCAGGGAGAGCCCGGTTCCAAAGGCCTCCTGCAAGGGGGTCAGCAGACCGCTGTCGACGTCGATGACCAGCACCTGCGGGCTGCCCGCGATCCGCCGGGCCACGGCGGCGCGATCCATCTCCCACGGATCGAGCAGGCCGCTGGCGCCCAGGCCGGGCAGCAGGAACGCGGCCACCAAGGCGACCACCAGTGCCCCCTGAAGCGACGCCATGGGTCGCCACCAGGGTCGCTTGTTGGCGTTTGGTTCCGGCTGGCTCATGTCTGCTCCAACTCGCGCCCGCCGCGCGCGGGCAGCGATGGATAGCAGGCGAACCGGCAAGGCTCAAGCGTTGGCGGCCGTTCGCAGATGGAAAAGTCCGAATACGGTCCCTTCGGCACGGTGTTTGCAGGGGTGAAACTGTTATGATCTCAGGGTGCAACCTGCGGATATTTGTAGCGGAATCAACGAACAAACGGCTTGACATCGCGTCAGCGCGGCCTATACAGTGCGTGGCCCTTTTGTTTTAGGGCGCGGCGTAGGCGGGTCGGGCCGGGAGCATGCACCCGGCCGCGGAGCAAAATCAGGCAGACATGGTATGGCCCGGCGGCAACCTCGTCGGCGCGGTGCCTGCAAGCGACTCCGGGGTCACCGGATGACCCCGGTTTTCGTTTGTGTACACCGCGCGACAGGGGCGTGGGCTGCACCCAGGGATTGGATGGCGAGCAGGATCCCAGATCGAGTCAAGCGAGAGATCGTCGATCGCACCGACATGGTGGCGATCGTCGGCGAGGTCGTGGAGCTGCGCCGAGCGGGCTCCTCGATCAAGGGATTGTGCCCCTTCCACGACGAAAAGACGCCTTCGTTCACGATCAACCCCGCCAACAAGGTCTACTACTGCCACGGCTGCCAGGCCGGCGGTGACGTGATCTCCTTCGTGCGCGAGATCCACGGCCAGACCTACGTCGAGGCGCTCGAGTTCCTGGCCGATCGCGCGGGCGTCTCCGTGCCCCGCGAGGAGATGAGCCCGGCCGAACAGCGTCGTCAAAAGGATGAGCGCTCCCAGCGTGGCCGCCTGCTGGCTCTGAACGTGGCCGCCCAGTCCTTCTTCGTCGCCCAGCTGCGCACCGCCGCCGGCGCTGTGGGCCGGGAGTACGTACGCGATCGCGGACTCGACCCGCAGACCTGCGAGACCTTCGGCCTGGGCGTGGCGCCGGACAGCTTCGAGGCCCTGCTCGGCCACCTGCGGCGCAACGGCTTCCAGGATGCAGACATCGAGCAGGTCGGCCTGGCCAAGCGCTCGCGCAGCGGCAGCAAGCTCTACGATCGCTTCCGCAATCGCCTGATGTTCCCGGTCTACCAGGGTCGCGGCGACATCGTCGCTTTCGGCGGCCGCCAGCTCGGTGACGACAAGGACGTCGCCAAGTACATGAACTCGCCCGAGGCCGATCTGACCGAGGTCGAGGCCCGCCACAACAGCGCGTTGTGGAAGTTCTACAAGAAGAGCAACTGCGTCTTCGGCCTGGTCCAGGCCCGGCGCGGCATCCGCAAGCACCAGTACGCGGTGATCGTCGAGGGCAACCTGGACGTGATGATGCTCCACCAGGCGGGGCTCGATTGCACCGTCTGCCCCATGGGCACCGCCCTGACCGAAGGCCAGCTCCGCGAGATCAAGCGCTTCACCGATCGGGTGGTGCTGATGTTCGATGGCGACACGGCGGGCCGGCGCGCGGCGCTGAAGTCGGTGCCGCCGATCCTGACCGCGGGCCTGGACGGTGTGCGCGTCGAGCTGCCCGCTGGCGAAGACCCCGACAGCTACGTGCGCAAGCACGGCATCGAGGCGCTGCAACGTCTGATCGACAACGCGCCTGCGCTGCTCGAGAGCTACATCGACGCCCACGTCGCCGAGTGGGATGGCAGCATCGCCGGCAAGTCGAAGCTCCTGCAACAGGTTGGCCCCGTCCTGGCGACCATTCCCGACCCCATGGCGCGCGACATGGCCCGCGACTACCTGGGCACTCGCGTGCACGGGTCCGACATCGAAGCCAACCGGCCCGCGCTCGATCGCTACATCCGCCAGACCAAACCCGCCGGCAGACCGGCAGCAGCCCCCCGCCCCCGCCCGGCGGACGTGCTGGCTGCGATCCCTTCCCTGGAACTGGAACTGGTTCGCGTCTGCATCTGGCACCCCGGGCTGCTGTCCGAACTGGTGCGCAAGGACATGTTGCGATTCGTTCGCCACCCGGGACTCAGCCACGTGCTGGCCGAACTTGCTGCCAAGGTGGACCCCGACGAGACCGTGCACCGCCCGACCCTGAGCGCGCTCGTGCACGGCATGGACGAAGGGCCCATACGCTCGGTGCTGCTGGCACTGCTGGTGGAGCAACCCCATATTTCAGAAGACAACGCTGCGGCCTGCTTGGAGCAGGTCCTCGACCAACTGGAGATCGCGCACCTGCGTGCAAGCCTCGCGCTGCTGATTCAGCGGAGCCAGGCAGGTGGCGACGGCCCGGCCTTGGAGCAATGGGCCCGCCAGATGGTGGGATTACGACGGCGTATCGAAGTATTGAAGCAGCCGAGCGGCAAACGCAGAAATGCCGTCCGCGGGCGCGACAACGAGGAAGTCATCCATGTTTGAACATGTCAACGAAGCCGAGATGCGCGCATTGCTGGAACGCGGCCGCAAGCAGGCCTGCGTCTCCATCGATGATGTCGAGCGCCTCCTCGGCAACGCCGATTTCGATCGGCGCCTGGTCGACGAGGTGCTGACGCTGATCGACGGCAACGGAATCTTCATCCTCAACCAGCAGAGCGGCTCGCGCGATGGCCTGCTGGTGGCGGTGAAGACGATCAACCAGAACGCGCCGCTGACCCAGGCGGAGAAGAACTCCCAGGAAGACTCCGAATACCAGGACGAACCCTACCTGCGCACCAACGACCCGGTGCGCATGTACCTGCGCAAGATGGGTTCGGTGGCGTTGCTCACCCGCGAGGGCGAGATCGAGATCGCCAAGCGCATCGAGATGGGCGAGCACGAGGTGCTCAACGCCCTGCTGAGCAACAACCTCACCTTCGGTCGTTACCTGGAGCTGCGCGAACGGGCACGCGAGATGACCGATTGGGTCAAGCGCGACCGGGCCATTCGCAAGAAGATCGACGAAGCGGAAGCCCGCGGCGAAGAGACGACCCTGCGCGACGCCCGCCGTGGCGGCGAGCGGCCACCGTTTTCGCTCAAGGACCTGGTCAAGTCGGTCGACGATCGTGCCGGCGGAACCGACGAGATCCTGATCTGCCGCAACGTGACCACCGACCTGAACACCCTCGAGTCGTTCTCTGCCGAGCAGAATGCCTGGCGTAAGCGCCTCAAGAAGATCAAGAGCGAGTCCGGCAAGCGGGTCCTGGTCAAGGACTTGATCCGCCAGGAGGTGCGCGAGCCCTACTTCTCCGAAGTGATCGCCGACGTGCTGGAGAAGATGACCGTGGGCCGCGCCTCGGTCGGCGACGTGGTCGAACTCACCGGCGCGCGCAGCCGGCGCCAGCCCACCGAGCGCGAGGTCACCGAGGTGATGTCGCTGCTGGTGCGGGTCATCCGCCTGTATCGCAAGCGCATCCGCAGCGATGATCCCGCCGAGGCGGCGCGTGCCGACCTGGCTCGCAAGAAGCCGACCCGAAGCCTCGACGACCTGATGGGCGCCGTCCTGGACGACACCGGCTCCCTGCGCCGACTGCTGACCATCGAGCAGTACGTCGGCGACGACAGCCAGCCCATCCACGACATCTTCGACGGCCTGCCGCCGCGCGTGCAGAAGAGCCATCGGCAGCAGTTCCGCAAGGCGGCGCTGATCGCCGTCGAAGCGATCAAGCCCCTGTGCGAGGAGATGATCGAGCTGCGCGAGGGCCTGATCTTCGGCGAGGTCTCCGACTCCGAGATCGCCGGCGCCATCCGCCATCGGCGCACGCGCCTCATCGAGCTGCGCAACGAGATCCTGGACATCCTGGGCTGGGTCCCGCGCCTGCAGGTCAAGCCGGGCAAGGAGCCGCCACTTCGCGAAGAGCGGGAGTTCGGCGATGACGGCCGTCCCCTGCCGCCCGAGGATGCGCGCATCCCCGACTACGCCTCGATCTCGCCTGAATTGATTCAGAACACGGTCTTCGACCAGGTCGCCGCGATCCTCGAGGAGATGCCGGTGTCCTACAAGCTGGTCGACATCATCATGCGTCGGGCGCTGCTCGAGCGCCTGCTCGATGTGGGCCTGCACCGCAAGCAATACGACCGCATCACCCTGGAGCTCAAGTCGGTCGTCAAGGTGGTCATGGACTCGGAATACCGCATCCAGCGCCAGGAGATGGGGCTCGCCGAGACGGCGATCAAGCGCCTCAAGGCGGCTGGCAAGCGGCGCCCGGAACCGTGCTTCGATCTCAAGACCACGGTCAGCCTGTCGCGTGACTTCAAGGGCGCCACCGTCCAGCAGTCCCGATTGCTGGAGCGCAAATACGGCGTCAACAAGGAGGAGATCGTCGGCGCCCTGGCCGAGATGAAGGCGGCCAAGAAGGTCATCGACGAGAATGTGCGTTCGGCCGGCCATAAACAGCCGCAGCTGAGAAAATTCTACGAGATGATCGCGCGCGGCGAGCGGGTCGCCAACAAGGCCAAGAGCGAGCTCGTCGAGGCCAACCTGCGCCTGGTGGTGTCTATCGCCAAGAAGTACACCAACCGCGGCCTGCAGTTCCTGGACCTGATCCAGGAGGGCAACATCGGCCTGATGAAGGCGGTCGATAAGTTCGAGTATCGCCGCGGCTACAAGTTCTCCACCTATGCCACCTGGTGGATTCGCCAGGCGATCACCCGCGCCATCGCCGACCAGGCGCGCACGATCCGCATCCCGGTCCACATGATCGAGACGATCAACAAGTTGATCCGCACCTCGCGATATCTGCAGCAGGAGCTCGCCCGCGAGCCGACCCCCGAAGAGGTGGCGGCCAAGATGGAGATGCCGCTGGATAAGGTGCGCAAGGTCCTCAAGATCGCCAAGGAGCCCATCAGTCTGGAGACGCCCATCGGCGAGGAAGAGGACTCCCACCTGGGCGACTTCATCGAGGACAAGAAGGCCGTCAGCCCGGTCGACGCGGTGACCATGGCCGCGCTCGAAGAGAAGGTGCGCAAGTCGCTGGCCTGCCTGGCGCCACGCGAGGAGAAGGTGATTCGCATGCGCTTCGGTATCGGCGAGCGCTCCGATCACACCCTCGAAGAGGTTGGCCAGCAGTTCGGCGTCACCCGAGAGCGCATCCGCCAGATCGAAGCCAAAGCGCTGCGCAAGCTCCGACACACCACCCGGGCCAAGATCCTCAAGCCATTCTCCGAGGGTTGAGCCCGCCCCGCCCGCCCGCCCGCGGCGCGCATCTGGTCGCCGTTCTTGGGCGATCGTCGGCGCACATGCTTGACAACAGGGACCGACAGGACCACAACGGTGCCGGCTCGGCCCGGCCGCTATGGTCGGGACACCACAGGGGCGGTTCGCTGCGTGCGGGCCCATAGCTCAGCGGTTAGAGCCGCCGGCTCATAACCGGCCGGTCCCTGGTTCGAATCCAGGTGGGCCCACCGCCCCGCCCCAGCCGGCACGCCGTATCAGGAGCGGGAGATCCATGGCCAACCTGACTGAAGCGCAAATCATTATCGACGTCCTTCGCAAACTGCAGGCGATCGACGACGAGATCCGCGACGTCCGCGAGGGTCGCGATGCCATGACGGGCAACCTCGCCCGCCTGCACCGCGTGCTCGAGATGCGGGACGGGCAGCTGGCCGAAATGCGCGGCAAGCTCGCCGAAGCCGAGTCCTGGTTCGCCAAGAAGTCCGGCGAACTGGAGACCGAGAAGGAAAAGCTCGTCAAAGCCAAAGGCAAGCTCAGCGGCGTCACTCGCAGCAAGGAGTATGTCGCGGTCAATCGCGAGATGGACAACATCCGCAAGAACCTGGCCAGTCGCGAGGATGAGGTGAACCGCCTGACGGTCGCCATCGAGGAGTTCCGCTCCACCATCCAGCGCGAGGACGAGAAGGTCGCCCACATGCGCCAGGTGGCCAACGACGAGGCCAGCGGCAACGAGGCGGCCCTGGGCGAGATGAACTCCACCATCTCCGGCGCCGAAGATCGCCGCGGCGAGATCGCCACCCAGCTGAAGCCCGCGATCGTGCGGCGCTATGCGAAGATCTTCAAAGCCCGCGACGGCGTCGCGGTGACCGCACTGGTCGACGGCGTATGCTCGGGCTGCAACATGGTCCTGCAGCCGCGCTTCGTCGAGCAGATCCTGCGCGGTTCATCGATCATCCAGTGCCCGCACTGCAGCCGTTACCTCTTCGACGGCAGCAGCCACGACCACGAAGGCAACGCCATCGCTGGTTCGTAGGTTTTCGACGGCAGGGCAGATCAAGCACCCAGGTCGCGGAATCTTGTCGGCTTGACGGTCGACTCAAGCGCCCAGATCGCGATTTCGTCGCTTGAGCGCCTTCAAGGTGCCCAGCGTGGCGCCGAGGCCACCGCTGCGTTGGCGCTCGATCACGGCCCGCATCAAGTCGACCATGGATTCGCCGTAGGGGTACCACCAGGGCTCGACCTTGCGATAGCCGTCGACCAGGACCAGGCGCGGCCGGGTCATGTGCAGCAGCGCTTCGGGGGAGCTGGTCACGCCGGTGCCGGAGTCGCCGACGCCGGTCCAGGGCAGGTCGGGCACGGCGCCGGAGAAGGCGTGGTTGTTGATCCAGGCCATTCCCGTTCGGATGCGCCCCGCCAGGGCCAGGGCGCGCTGCTCATTGGCGCTCCAGACCGATGTGCCGAGGCCGAATTGGGAGTCGTTGGCCGCCATCACCAGGGAGTCGTCGTCCGCGTGTACCTCGAGCACGGCGATGGGGCCGAAGCTCTCCTGCCGCCAGGCCAGGCCGTCCCTGGGCACGTCGACCAGCAGGGTGGGGGCGACCGGCGCGTCGCCTTCGGGCAAGCCGCCGGTCAGGGCGCGCGCCCCCCGCTCCAGGGCATCGCTGATGTGCGCGATCACGGTCGCTTTCTGCTGGGGGGTGACCAGCTCCGGCACATCGGGGGCAGCGGCCTCCAGGCGCGCCACCAGGGCCTCCTGAAAGGTCTCGGCCACCTCCTGGCGTACGGCGATGCGCTCGACGCCGGCGCAGTTCTGGCCGGCGTTGCTCACCACGGCCCAAGCGATGCCGGCGGCGGCGCGTTCGAGGTTGGCATCCTCCAGCACCACGGCGCAGTCCTTGCCGCCGAGTTCACACTCGCAGACGATGCCGCGCTCTGCACAGGCGCCAGCAACCTTGCGGCCGGTGGCCGTGCTGCCGGTGAAGATCACCATGTCCGGGCCGGCCTCTACCAAGGCGGCGCCGGCGCTCCCATCGCCCTCCACCAGGCCAACCATGTGACCCAATGAGGCGCGCAGGCGCTCGACCAGCCAGCGACCGCTGGCAGGGGTCACCTCGGAGGGTTTGAGCACCACGCCGTTGCCCGCGAGCAGGGCGGGCACCAACGAGCGCATGGGGATGGCGACCGGGAAGTTCCACGGCGCGATCACCGCCACCACGCCACGCGGGCGGCGCTCGATCCACGCCTTCTTGCCGGGCATCTCCAGCTTGGGGATGCGGCCCGTGCGAGCGGAGAGCATGTCGGGCCCGTGTTTGCACCAGTACCCGAACAGGTCCGCGACCCCGACCACATCCGCCGACAGCGCCTCGGCCAGGGGTTTGCCCGTCTCCTGGGCGATCAGGGCGGCCAGCTCGTCGGCGCCGGCCAGCATCTCCCGACCCGCCTCGCGCAATCGCACGGCGCGCGCAGCCGGAGTCAACGCCGCCCAGGGTTCCGCCGCGGCGCGAACCTCGGCGACCACCGACGCTGCCATCTCGTTCACCGACACTTCGCCGCTTGTTGACATCCCAACCCCCGGTTCAGACCATGCCGCGGCAGGTGCCTGCCGCTCTTGTTGACCCGGCTTCCTTACTCGATCGTCGCCGATGTCGCCAGGGCCGAGACGTAACCGCCGGAGCGGTGATGCTGTTGCGAGTCATCGACTGGACCCTGGCCGCGGCCTTCCCGACCACCGGCGCGCTGCCGGGGCTGGACCGTCTGGATACGCGCAAGCTGCTCGGCGAGATGCTGGCCAGCGCGCCGCACGGCTTTCGCATCGGGCTCTACGGCGCGGTCATCCTCTTCCTCATCGCGCCCCTTATCACCGTCTGGTGGCCCGTGCCGGCGTTCTTTCTTCCACGAACAACGCTGGATCGACATGCCGACAACATGGCCGGCCATCGCTTCTACATCGTGCGCCAGGCCATGCTGCTGCTGAAGACGGTAGGCGGCCTGGTCTGGGGCATCCAGCCAGAGGTTCGCGCCGCGCTGCAAATCAAACCCGTGCCGCCAGATCCCGGCACCTGGCAGCGCGGAGAATCGGCCGAGGGGACGGCACAGTGAGCGGCCGCCACCTGTCGTGGACCGAGGGGCCGCCGGTGATCCTCGAGGTCGACTACACCGTGGTCGGCAGCGGCGCAGGCGGCTCGGCGGCGGCGATCGTGCTGGCCCGTGCCGGCCACACCGTGGCCCTGGTGGAGAAGGGCCCGTGGCGCGATCCGGAAGACTACCCCCACTCCATGTACGGCACCCTGCGCGACATGTTCGACACGTGGGGCATGCGGGTGGCCATCGGCGACTCTTTCATGCCGGTAGTGCAGGCCAGCCTGGTCGGCGGCACGACGGTGATCAACAGCGCCATCGTGGTGCGCACGCCTGGCGACGTGCTGGCCTCCTGGCGCGACGAGCATGGCCTCGGCGACGTGTTCAGCGAAGACGCCGTGGGCACAGCCCAGGATCGCATCGAGACGGAGTTGGACGTGGCGCCCACCACGTCGCTCTGCTTCGGCCAGACGGGCCAGTTGATGCTCGACGCCCTCAAAGCCCGCCAGATGGAGGGCCACCCTACGGCGCGCAACGTGCGCGACTGCCAGGGCGTCAACCAGTGCCTGCAGGGCTGCCGTAACCGGGCCAAGCGGTCGACCAACCTGAACTGGATCCCCGAGTGCATCGAGCACGACACCACGGTGCTGTCCTGCGCCCGCGTCGAACGCATCTCGATCGAGCGCGGGCGGGCGGTGGGTGTGCTCGGCCGATTTGTTCATCCGGAGACGCGCCGCTCCGGCGGCAGCTTCGAGGTCCGCAGTCGCCGCGGCGTCGTGCTCGGCGCTTCTGCCACGGGCTCGCCGATCCTGATGCAACGCAGCGGCATCCGCCTGCCCTGGCTGGGCGAAGGATGGCGGGCCCATCCGGGCGTCGGCACGCTGGGCGTCTACCCCGACCCGGTCGACATGAGCACCGGCCCGTCCCAGGCGGTGGCCTCGCTGCACCATCGCGGCGACCTGGGCATCAAGCTGGAGTCGCTGGCCCTGCCCCTGGAGCTGGTCGCCGGCCGCATGTCCGGCGCCGGCCACGCCCTGATGGAGCGGCTGGCCGACTACCGCCATCAGGCCATGTGGGTCACCGCCGTGCGCGCCGAGGCGGTCGGCTCCATCCGGGTCGGCCTGCTGGGCGGCGTCAAGCTGAGCTACAAGCCCACCCGCCACGACCTGGAGCGGGTGCGCAAGGGCACAGCCCTGTTGGCGCGCATGCACTTCGACGCAGGCGCCACCTCGGTCCGGCCCGGCGTGGTCGGCCTGCCCTACGAGATCGGCCCCGACCAGGTCGGCCTGCTGGATGAAGCGCCGCTGGATAATCGCGCCTGGACGTGGGTGATCTCCCACCTCTTCGGCGGTTGCGTGATGGGCGATGACCCACGACGCTCGGTGGTCGGCCCCGATCTGCACGTGCACGGCGTGCGCAATCTGCACGTGGTCGACGCGTCTGCCCTGCCGACGACTTTGGGGGTCAACCCGCAACATACGATCATGGCGGTGGCCCAGGTCATCGCCGAACGATTGGTAAACGAGGATCGCAGCGGCATCGCGGCCGCGTGAGGAGGGACGAGATGGCAAACCTGCAGCAGATGCTGGCCGGCGAGCAGAACATCGAGGCCATCGGTGAATACCTGGACGGCCTGGCGCACGACGAGCGGGTGGTACAGGTCACCTCGCTCAAGCCCGGCGAGCTGGCGGCCTTGTACGATCGCGCCGATGGCCACGATGTGGAGTTGAGCCACTTCGTGCCCGACGACGTGGCGCCGGGCACGGAGGTCGTGCACCACGGGATCAACTCCCTGCCGGTCATCGGCGGCACCTTCCGCAAGCGTTTTTCGCGCACCGAAGACAACGAGGCGCTGCTCTACGGCTTCAACGACAACGACGGATTCGTCGCCTCGATCGGCTGGTTCACCGGTCCCGGCTATTTCGCCGTGCGACCGCGCGGCTGCGACAACCCCGACGGGCGCACCGGCAGCGACCAGCTATTCATCGACTACTACGAGCAACCCGACCAGGCGCCAGTGGCCGGCTGGCCCGATCCAAAGCCGGCCATGTCCTGGAGCGCCGGCCTGGTCTTTGGCCAGATGTGCGACTACATGTGGCGGGTGAGCGAGCACGTGTCCATCGGCGCGGCCTGGAAGAAGGGCAAACCCGTGGGCCAGTACTTCGCCCTGGTGCGCACCGCTTGAGGCGGCCGGGCGGCCCTCCTTTCAACGTTCCAACGTCCGAGTCCGCTGATTGCACTTTTCCTGGGCGCACCGATTGTGCTAGCGTCCTCTCAGGTTCGACGGCCCCACGCGGAGGGGCGTGAGACGCCGAGCCGATCGCCACCCAGCAAACATCCCAGGCGGAGTGAGCTGACAGGCGCACGAACGAACATCGACCCGACGCATGGCGGAACCGACCGGAGTACGGTCCGGCGCCAGCAGGGAACCGGCCCACAGGGCCCGCAATGAAACGGCCAGCGAGCGCCCGCCGAACAACTCGGCCCCCAACGGCGATGTGATCGCGCACCAGATGTGCGCCCCCCCGGCACGACCGGACCGGGGAACAAGGAGAACCACGAATGGTTCCAACGCTTATTGACCTGCACGTACGACCCCCGAAGACCGAAGAGGGCGGCCACGATCTGCCGGCCCTGGCCAGCGCAGCGCGCGAGGCCGGGCTCGACGGCCTGGTGCTCTTCGCCCAGGACGCGGCGATTGACGTGGCCGGCGCCGAGGACGTGACCAAGCAGTCCGGCGTGCACTTCTATGCCGGCGTCGAACTCGACACCGACGTGGGCCGCGTGCTCTGCCTGCCCGGCGAGGCCGACGAGTGGTATCGCGCCGAGAGCTGGCGCGAGCTGGCCAATGGAGCTGGCCCGGAGGCCTACCCCAGCGCCGCGCTGGTCGAGGCATTCAGCACCCGTGGCGGCGCGGTCATCGTTGCGCAGCCATTCGATCGCGACCTGGATCACCCCTGCGCCGAGGCGGCGTTCTCCCAGACCAGCGGCCTCGTCGCGGTGATCGTGGCCAGCAATCCACGTCACGCCATGTCCAACGAGCGCGCCCTGAGCGCCGCCCGGAGCGCCGGGCTGGCCTGCGTGGCCGGTTCGGCATCGGCGCCCGGCACGGCGGCCTTCGGCAAGGTCGCGACCCTGTTTTCGACCCCGCCGACCAGCCAGGCCGCGCTGATCAAGGCGCTGCAAAAGGGCCGCGTCTGGCCAGCCGAGATCGGCTACCAGGTGAGCACCGAGCGGTCCAAGAAGCGGAACAAGAACAAGGAAAGCGCTCAGCAGCCCCGGGAGGCCAAGCCGCAAAACTCGCGCCGAGGGCGTCGCCGCCGGGGGGACGACGACAACCGCGGCAACCGCCTCGACCTGAGCCGCAAGGATCGGCCGCTGGACAGCCAATACGACAAGCGCCAGCCGGATTTCGATCCCATCGCCCGCCTGTACGGAAAGGACGCCCGAAAGGAGAACCCGCTGGGCCATCTCTCCCACCTCAGCGACGATGAGCTGGACCGCATCAACGGCAATCGCACGCGCGGCAATGATCCCAACATCATGAGCCGGCCAGATTTCACCGAGCTGCGTGCCGAGCGGCACCACATCAGCCTGTTGCTCAAGACGATCGATCCCCATCGACACGACCAGAACGACAGCATCGCGATGCGTTTTGCGGTACACAACCTCGGCGACGGGGAGAACGCCGAATCCGCTCCGCCGCAAAACAACCGCGGCAACCATCGTGGCAACCACGGTGGCGGTCGCAGTCGCCGCCGCCGCAACCGCCGCCGCCGCGACTGATTCCCAAGACGTCGTGACAAACGCGAGTCACGGGTGGCCGTAAGCCGGGTTCTGTTCCATCCACCAGTCGCCTGATGAACGGCGGCGACCATTCGTCTGGGTGACCCGTTACCGGGCACCTCAAGCGGCCTACCCGAGAGCTCGAACCGGCTGTCCTCCAACGCCCAAAGGCGCTGCGCCCTCGTCGTGGCCTTGCTCCGGGTGGGGTTTACCGAGAGCGACGTCTCCGCCGCAATCCGTGCGCTCTTACCGCACGCTTTCACCCTTACGCCGCGGGCCGCCACACAAGGCGACAGCCAGGGACGCGGTTTGCTTTCTGTGGCACTTTCCCTGGGGTTGCCCCCGCCGGCCGTTAGCCGGCACCCTGCCGTATGGAGCCCGGACTTTCCTCCAGTGTTGCCTGACGGCTTCGCTGGCGGCCACCTGACCACCCGCGACTCGCGGGGGTAGTCTGGCATCGTAGATGTCGCTGGGGAAGAGTCAGGTCTGCGGGTGGCCGGCTTGGAGCACCGCCGGCGGGTGACTGCGGATTGCACCCCGGCGCGCTTGCGGCTAGGGTGCGCCCCTCCGACCGCCAAAGGAGCACACCATGGCCAATCCGACCGCCACCTTCGAGACCTCGCTGGGCGACTTCACCATCGAGCTGTACATGGATCAGACGCCGATCACGGCCGGCAACTTCGTCAAGCTGGCCCAGAGCGGCTTCTACGACGGGCTGCACTTCCACCGCGTGATCAAGAACTTCATGATCCAGTTCGGCTGCCCCCACTCGCGCGATCCGAAAAGCCAGCGCGCCGGCACCGGCGGCCCGCCGCACGGCAACATCCAGGACGAGCACACCACGCGCCTGAGCAATGAGCCCGGCACCCTGAGCATGGCCAACACCGGCCGGCCCAACAGCGGCGGCTCGCAGTTTTTCATCAACACGGTCCACAACCCCTACCTGGACTGGTTCTCGCCCGGCGCCAGCAAGCACCCCGTGTTCGGCCGCATCACCGACGGCATGGACACCATCGCCAACATCGAGGCCACGCCCACCGACGGCCGCGACCGCCCGGTCACGCCGGCCAAGGTGATCCGCGTCACCGTCAGCGAGTAGTTCGCGTCAACTACAGGCAGCTTGCTGGTTCTTGCAGAACACCGACATGCAGGCGTCGCACTGCTGTTGCGTGCCCTGGTTGCAGGCCACGCCGCAGGACTGCTGGTTACAATCGAGCAGCTTCTGCAGGTCGGCCAGCCCCTGAACTGAGCCCTTGGCCTTGCACGCCTGGGCGCAGGGTTTGGTGGTGCAGCCGCTGGCGCATTGCAGGATCTGCGCGCAGCTGAACGTGCCCCCGGTGCACTTGGCCAGGAACGATTTACAGGCCTGATCGGCGCAGGCGGACCACGCCGGGCCGGTCTTGCCGGCGCACTTCTGGTCGGCGCAGGACTGCAAGGCGTAGAAGTCCTTGGCGCCCGTCTCCGAGGCGCTGGCATGACAGCCGTACAGACAGAGCGTGCTGGCGCCACAGTTAACGAGACAGCCGGCCAGCTGCTGGCAGTTGTCCGCGCCCGAGCCGAAACAGCCCACCTGCTCCTTGGCGCAGTAGGTATAGACACAAAGCATGGCCTCGTTGGCCTTGCCCTGGTCGATGTAGGTCTGGCAGGACAGGCTGATGCACTGCTTGCGCTTGATGTAGTCCGCCTGGCCGGTGGCGCTGCCCTTGGCGATGCAGGCTTCGATGTTGACCGTGTCGGTAGGCCCTTTGGCGAACTGGTCGATGCAGGCGAAGATCTGGTTGCAGCTGAGCGTGCCGAAGGTCTTGTTGACGCACTTGCCGCCCTCGCAGACCTGACCGGCGGCGCAGGCCGGGTTGCAGCCAGCGGCGACGCAATTGCCGTCCTGGCAGGTCTCGCCCTTGTTGCACGCTGGCGTGCATCCCGCGGCCGGCGGCTGGCAGAGGCCGGCCTTGCAGACCTCGCCCGGTTTGCAGGCCAGGGGCACGCCCCAGAGCAGGCAGCCCTCGACCAGTTGGCAGCTCTTGTAGGCCGGGATCTTGTCCAGGCATTGCAGCTGGCCGATGGCCAGACACTCCCCGGCACAGGCGCAGCTGCCCTGCTTGCAGGCGTATCCCGGCTTGCACGGTTCGGCCGCCAGCCAGCCGCCCTGGAAGCAGAAGGCGGGCGATTTGTCGTCCAGGCAGGTCTTCTGGCCGACCGTGCAGGGAACGACTCCGCCGTCCTTGCCCGTGTTGGTGTTGATCTGCGCGATGTCGGCGGCCGTATCGCCGCTGCCGGCATCTGCGTTCGAATCTCCCGCGGCATCGCCAGCGCTGTCGACCGGGCCCGCGTCGGTTGGGCCGCCATCGGCTTGCACATCGCCGCCTGCGACGGTGTCACCGGCGTCGGAGAGAACGTCCTTGTCACCGAAGGAGATGTCCGAGCCAGAGCACAGCACCGGCACGCAGGTCACCTTGTCCACACAGCCCTCCACGCCGGGGCAGGGAATGCACTCCTGGGTGAGTTTGTCGCGGCAGATGGGCTTGGGCAGCAGCGGTTTGCCTTCGCTGCCGCAGGCGGTCCATGTGCCCATCAGCAGAATGCAGGCCAGCAACGCCGGCAAGGCGGGCGGTGAGCGACTGGGCATTGGGCACGCCTCCTGCGATAGGGAGGCCAGCATAACGACCGACCCGGAGGCCGGCAATTCGCGCGCTTGTGGGTGTGGGGGTATACTCGCGAGGCGATGGCTGTAGACACCACAGGATGGAATCTCGCTGATCTGCTGGCCCACGGTGGCTGGGCCATGGCGCCGATCTACGCCTGCTCGATCCTGGCCCTGGCGGTGGCGATCCAGCGCTGGCTGGTCCTGCGCGCCGCCCGGCTGAACGACCTGACCTGGCTCGACGCCGCCCTGTCGGCGGTCTCACGCAACGACCTGCAACGCGCCGAAGAGCACTGTCTGGCGTCGCCGCATCCGGCTGCACGCACCCTGGCCGCCATGGCCACCACCTGCGCCACCCGACCCGATCGGGCCGAAGCCGAGGCCGGACGCGTGGGCAGCCTGGAGGTCCAACGCCTGGAGCGTTTCGTGGGCCTGCTCTCCTTTGTCGGCCGCATCGCGCCCCTGTTGGGACTGCTGGGCACGGTCATCGGCATGGTGCGCCTGTTCATCGGCCTGCAGTCGGCCGCGCCGGGCCAGGTGGATGTCTCCCTGCTCTCCGCCGGCATCTGGCAGGCCCTGCTGACCACCGCCGCCGGGGTCGTGGTGGCTGTCCCCTCCCTGGCGGCGCACGCCTGGCTGTCGGCGCGCATCGACGCGGTGGCGCTGCAGATCCATGACGCCGTCGAGCGCTTCCTGACGGCCCTGCCCCGGGTGCCCATCGCCGAGGTCCGCCACCTGGACCGGGCGCGTGAGGGCAGGGGGTGAAGCTCGTCGGCCGGCAGCGAACGCAGGTCCAGGTCGACCTGACCCCCCTGGTGGACGTGGTCTTCATTTTGCTGGTGTTCGTCATGCTGGCGGCCAGCTTCGCGCGCCAGCCGGCCGTGGCCGTGGCCCTGCCCGAGGCACACGCGACGCCGCCCACCAGCGGCCAGACCCTGGTGATCACCATCGAGCGCGACGGTCGTCTGTGGATCGATGGCGCCGTGGTCCCCTCCGACGCCCTGGCCGAGGCCCTGACATCCAGGCGCAGCAGCTTTCGCGGCCTGACGGTGCGGGCGGATGGTCAGGTCGCCCTGGCCCGCGCGGTCAAGGTGCTGGACACCGCGCGCCACGCCGGCTTCAAGCGGCTGGCCATCGCCACCCGGCACCCCACGGACGCGACCGGGCCGCCATGAGCGACGCCCCGCACCGAGAGCGTTTGCCCTGGATCGTGGCCATCGTCGGCACCGTCTTCGCCCACGGCGCGGTGATCGCGCTGCCGCTGCCCATCTCAACGCCGGAAGCGAGCGAGCCGCCGCCCATGCAAGTGGTCTTCGATCGACTGCCGGAGCCGCCGCCGCCAACCCCGCCAAAGCCACCGCCGCCCATCCCACCCGCGCCGGTCTACAAGCGGCCGAAGCCAACGCCGCGTGCTCAGGCCAGGCCCATTGCGCCGCCGCCGATCCGGCGCGCCCGGCGTAGCGCGCGCCGCGCAAGGTCGGCCCCGATGGAGGTCCCGGCAGCCGAGCAGCCGATCTCTCCGCCAACAGTCGAAGCCCGGACGCCACCGCCAGCGCCGGCCGTGCCGCCGGAGACCGTGGCCGACGTGGCCGCCCGCGCCGCACCCATCGACGCCGTGCCGCCACCACCGCCCGCCACAGGACCGGATATGGGCGCCTGGGGTGCATCCATTCGCAGCGCTGTGATCGGCCGGCGTCGCTATCCCCGCGCCGCTCGCCGGCTCGGGCTCGAGGGCACCGCGGTGGTCTCCCTGCTGCTGTGGCCGGATGGCAGGCTGGCAGGCGGACCGCGGATCCGCCGCAGCAGTGGTCATGAGGTGCTCGATCGCGAGGCGTTGCGCATGGTCCGGGCGGCGGCGCCCTTCGCACCGCCCGGCGGCGCAGGTGACGGCGCCAAGGCCGCATTCACCGTGCCGGTGGTGTTTGCGCTGGATGAGCCCTGAAAAATCTTTTGTGACCTCGATCAAGTGCTGCGACGGCGTTGCAGTCTCCCGACCCAAGATTGTCTTGACAGCTAATTGAAAATGACTTTCATTTGCACATGACCGGTGCACGCCGGTCGAGGAGCCTGCTGTGATCGTCTGCATGTGCGAAGGCATCACCGACCGGGACGTCAAAGAGGCAGCAGCCCATGGCGTCCGCAGTCTCGACCGTCTGGCCCGGGTCACCGGTGCCGGCACCAGCTGCGGCTCCTGCCACTCGGCGATTCGCGATCTGTTGGCTGGTCATGCCGCCGCTTCGGGCGGACGGGATCACGCCCGAGCAGCAGCGCCCGCGCCGTCGCCCGCGCCGAGTCCACGCTGAGCCACCTCGGCAAGCGCATCCGAATCTCCCTCTGAACCGACCGCACCCGCTGGCAAGACCACGCGGAATCGTGTGCCCTGCCCGGGCTCGCTGGTGACCGTGACGTCGCCACCCATGGCCTGCACGACGCGCCAGGTGATGGTCAGACCCATGCCCATGCCGCGACCGGGTCCTTTGGTGGTGAAGAAGGGCGTGAACACCCGCTGCGGATCGTCGATCTGCAGCCCCGGTCCGTTGTCCTGGACCACGATCTCCACCTGTTCGTCCAGGCGACGCCCGATCACCTCGACGCGCCCATCGGGCTGCTCCGCGACCGCCTCCAGGGCGTTCTGCACCAGGTTGCTTATCACCTGGTTGAACTCCTCCTGCACGCCTTCGGCCCACGCCTCGCCGTCGAGATCCAGGACCAGGCGACCCTCGCTGCGCACCGCCGCGGAGAGCATCGCCGCTGCATCGCGAATCGAGGCCCACAGGTCGATGGGCCGCTCGACGCGGGCAAATCCCTCACGACTGTAGCGACGCATCAGCTCCACCGCCGCGCCGATGCGGCGCACGCCGGCCTCCACGCTCTCGAACATCTTCTCCGACCGACTTTGGATGCGATCCAGGCGGCGCTGGTCCAGGGCCTTCTCGCCACGCACGGCCGCCTGCAGGCTGTGCACGTCACCGCGCACGACCTCAAGGCCGTTCTTGATGTAGTTGAGCGGGTTGTTGATCTCGTGCGCCAGCCCGCCTGCGACGGTCTCCAGGGAGTCCATGCGCTGGTCGAGCATCATCCTTGCCTGGTCTTCCTGGCTCTCCAGCAAGCGCTCGGCCGTGCTCATCAGCTCGCGCGCCGAGAATGGCTTCTGCAG
This sequence comes from uncultured Enterobacteriaceae bacterium, assembly GCA_964438735.1. GTDB lineage: Bacteria > Myxococcota_A > UBA9042 > UBA9042 > UBA9042 > CAYTLW01. Next base: position 38,684 of record CAYTLW010000061.1, read on the forward strand.
GTAGGCATCCACCCCGGTCTCAATGCCGGCGATGCGATCGTCGACCGAGCCATGGGCCGTCAGCATGATGATCGGGATGCGAGAGGTGCGGCCGTCTTGTCGCAGCATGGCCGTCAACTCCAGGCCATCCACCTCCGGCATCATCAGGTCGGTGATGATCAAGTTGGGCTGGTGTTTGGTCGCCAACTCAAAGCCGCGTCTACCGTCGGGCGCCGCCAGCACCTTGAAGCGCCGCCGCATGGCCATATGCACCACGCGCACCACGTCCGGATTGTCCTCGACGATGAGCACCGAGTGCGGCCGGCTGTTCTCGTCCGTATCCCGCTCCACCACGCGCCGCTCGGTGGCTTCGGCGATGTCCAGCAGGTGGTGGTCGTCGACCATGGGCATGGTCACCTGCGCACCCAGGCGATCGTCGACCATGTGACTGCCGCTGTCGGAGTCCTTGCCGGTGGCCAGCACGCCTGGATCGAAGTGGTCCCGCCCCTTGCGCAGCACGACGTGGAAGGTCGCGCCCTCGCCCTCGGGCGACTCGGCCCAGATCCGACCGCCGTGCAGCTCGACCAGCTCGCGCGCCAGGGCCAGGCCGATTCCCGCGCCGCCATGGCGACGTCGTGAGCCCATCTCGGTCTGGTAGAAGCGCTCGAAGACCTTGCGCGCCTGGTCGGACGGGAAGCCGGGGCCGGTATCCTGCACAGACAGCCGGATACGATCCGGCTCGTCCACCAGTCGCACGCTGATAGCGCCGCCGCGGGGCGTGAACTTGGTCGCGTTGGACAGCAGGTTGATGGCGACCCGCTCGATGCGGTCGATATCGCAGCACACCAGGGTCCGCTCGGCCTCGCACTCCAAGGTCATACTCACGTCTTTGCGATCGGCCAGCGGGCGAACGCTGGCGACCAGGCCATCGAGCCAGCCGACGATGTCGTGGTCGCCCACCGACAGGCGCAGCTGCGACTCCTCCAGTCGGCTCAGGTCGAGCAGGTCGTTGATCAGCTTGAGCAGCTTGGTGCCGTTGCGCAGCATGGCCTGCAGGGTGGAGCGTTGGGCCGGGCTCAACTCGCCCATGTCGCCCGCTTCCATCAACTCGATGGGGGTCAGGATCATGGCCAGGGGCGTCTTCAGCTCGTGGGTGATGTTGGCGAAGAACTGAGACTTGAACTTGTCCAGCTGCATGAGCTGGTCGTGGGCGGACTCCAGGTTGGACGTGGTCTCGGACAGGGCGCGCTGGGTGACGTGCTGCTCATAGCTGGAGCGGTAGTTGAAGATCTGGCCGGCGGCGACGATGACCGCCGTCGAACCCAAGAAGAGCAGGTTGGCGATGGCGGTGAGGGGGTCACCGACCAGCCCGGTCAACAGACTGGGCAGCAGCCAGCCCAGCAGCATGGCGCCATGGGTCAGCAGCACGATGCGCGGCGGCCAGATGTAGAGCAGGCCGCTGCCGATCATCACCAGGCCGATGCCGGCGTAGTACTGCGAGGCCAGGCCGCCCATCACAGCCACCATGGCGCAGATGCCCATGGCCGTGATGAACATGTAGGAGGCGGTCAGGATCTCCGGCTTCTTTTCGAAGTACGCCGTGCGAATCAGGGCGAACATCAACAGCGTATAGGCCGTGATGCCAATACGGCTGCCCCACAGGAACCACAGCCAATCGCGGGGTGCCGTCAGCCAGTCGAGCAAGCCGAAGGTCGGGTAGAGCACCAGCACGATGGACAGGGCGATCTTGGCCCCGCGCAGGTTCTGTTCGTGCAGGCGGCGTCGCCAGCTCTGCCCCAGGGGCTCATGGGTCATCGACGTCTCGGTGGACGAAGACGAAGGGGTTCACCCCCGTCGGCTCCTCGACGATGTGACAGCGACCCTCGGGCGCGCCCTCGGTGGCGAAGGCCAGGATCTGCTCGTGGGTCCGGTACAGGAGCTGCCAGTCCAGGTGATGCTCCATGATCCACCGGCTCGGGTTGGCCGGGAACATGTTGCCGATATAGGCCGAGCCACCGGGCGCCAGGTTGTCGAAGAGACGGCCCGTCAGGTAGGCCGCTGTGCCGTGGCGCAGGTAGTCGTACAGGCCGCAGCAGACGATGGCGTCGAAGGGGCCGAAGCGGCTGAAGAGCATGTCGTCCTTCAGCAGGCGCTTGATGGAGTAGTGCAGGAAGAGGATGTCCACCTGGCCGGGGAAGCGGCTGTCCACCAGCCGGCGCAGACGACCGTAGGCGCATGCCAGGGCGCCGGGATCCTGGTCGAAGAGCACGATCTCCACGCGCCGCGGCAACTCTTCGGCGGCGCTCAGGAGCTCGAACACCTCCTGGGCCGGGCCCGCGGCCACGCTCAGGATGCGCACGGTCTCCGTGCTGTCCAGCCGCCCCTTGAGCAGGTCGGCCAGGGTGTCGCGGACCAGGTCCTTGCGGTTGCGTACCGCTGCGGCGGCCGGCGAGTGCAGGGTGGCGTAGTTAAGCGCCTTGGCCATCAGGTCGGTGCCGTCGAAGCCGAGCCGATAGATGTGGTTCATCACCTCGTAGTCGCCCGGGTAGCCGAGCGGCTTGTTGCGGGCGCGCTCCATCCACGGCGAGCGCATGAACCAGTCGTCCAGGTAGCGCCGCGAGTAGGCGACCAGGGGCGCGGACTCGTCGGCCGGCACGTCGCGCACCGCCAATTGCAGCTGCGCGGTCATACCCAGGAAGTCGGGCATGAACTCGGTCGTGACCAGGTCGACCAGCGCCCTTCGAGCGGCGGAATCGGCGTCGCCGTGCAGGGTCGACCAGGGCAGCTCGGCCTCCAGGGCCTGGAAGTGCTGCTCACTGTCTTCCAGGTACAAGCGCAGCTCACCGATCAGGCGCTTGAAGGTGGCGTGTCCGCCCAGCTGCCATGCCCGTTCCCGGCAGGGCAGGGGCACCGGCGCGGCCGCCGCGGCGCGGCGCAGATCGCGCACCAGCAGGACCTCGTCCATGTTGAGCAGGCGCTCGCTGAACTCGGCGCCGACCACGACGACGCCTTCGACGTCGCGGATGGAGCCGATGCGCGCGACGCCGTCATAGGCACAGAAGCGATCGAATTCGACCCGCAGTCGGGTCAACTCGGTACCATAAGGCGGCAGCGCCACGTCAGCGGGCCAATCGATGGCCGCGCCGCTCTGCGAGACGTCGCGCACAGCGCAGACGTGCTCCTGGCCCTCCAACTCGATGGTCAGACGGGTCTCCAGTGGCGACAGCTCGTCGCCCCCATATCGATGGGGCCGGAAATAGACCGCTCGGCCTTGCGCGCCGTCGAGCTCGTCGTAGCGTCGGATCCGCTTGGAGTCGCTGCTTTTATTCGGATCTGGGCGAGGCCCCCCAGAACGAGTATTTCTGTGATCGGAGCGCATAACACCTCCCAGGCAACGCCTGCTCAAGTCACTCCAGCCCACGCTCAGTATTGATCCGACACAAGATTCGCCAAAAAAACCGATCGACTACACCCCGGGACCTCCGAAATCTGCTCGACTGCAGGCGACGAATGCGCTAGACGGTGCGCCCCCCGCGGCGCGCTCTGTTGCGCTGCGACCACAACAGCGACGAGGTGAACATGCGGGTCGGCATCTGCGGCTATCCGGGCTCCGGCAAATCGACGGTCTTCGCCGCCCTGGCCCCCGGCGCCAGCGACGCCAAGGCCGGCATCGCCTGGGGCAGCATCAAGGTGCCCGACAAGCGCGTCGACGCCATGGCCGACATCTTCTCGCCCAAGAAGACCACCTACACCGAGATCCAGTTCATGGATGTGGGCGGCGCCGGCGGTCGCGCAGGCGCCTTCCCACCGGCCGTGGTGCAGGCCATGCGCAACGCCGACGTGCTGGCCCACGTGGTGCGCGGCTTCGACAACCCCATGGTCGCCGACGACGCCGACCCGGCCCGCGACGAGACCCGCTTCGACGAGGAGCTGATCCTGCTCGACCAGGACATGCTCGAACGCATCGCCGATCGCTGGCGCCGTGAGCAGCGAAAGGGCGCCGAGGTGGAAGTGGTCGACCGCAGCCTGGCCTGGCTCGAAGCCGGCAAGCCCCTGCGCTCCCTGGGCCTGGAGCCCGCTGACGTGCTCGCCCTGGGCGGCCTCCAGCTGCTCTCACTGACCCCGCTGATCACCCTGTACAACCTGTCCGAAGACGCCTGGGCCGACCCCGACCTGGCCCACCTGCGCGCCCCCGGCACCCGCGACGACGACAGCCTGACCATGGCCATCTGCGCCGGCCTCGAAGCCGAGATCGTCGACCTGGAGCCCGAAGAGCAGGCCGAGTTCCTCGAAGGGCTGGGCATCGGAGAGCCCGCCCGCGACGAGTTCATCCGCACCGCCTATCGGCTGCTGGACCTGGTCTCCTTCCTGACCGTCGGTCCGGATGAGTGCCGGGCGTGGACCATCCGCCGGGGCATGAACGCCAGGAAGGCGGGTGGGCGGATTCACAGCGACATCGAGCGCGGCTTCATCCGGGCGGAGGTCTATCGCTGGGAGGATCTGCTGGAGTACGGCACCGAGGCGAAGTTGAAGTCGGCCGGCAAGATGCGGTTGGAGGGTAAGGAGTACCTGGTGGTGGATGGGGACGTTTGTAACTTCCGGTTCAACGT